>SACF01000177.1 GCA_009928665.1 Alphaproteobacteria bacterium | reverse complement strand
TGTTGAAGATTATTATAGGTCTAAAAAAAACCATCAACGAAAGGATTTAGAGATGAAAAGTAAATCGGAAGAGTCGAAAAAGCAAGTTGTATTTGAAGAGATTTCATTTGGTGTGGACATGGGTGGAACGGTCTGGGCGGTAAGCACGAACAGCGGAGCTGGAAAGCCGTTAAGTTATCGTGCCTACAGGGATCATGACGGTTTGAGGAAGGAAGAGATATTCTACCGGGAATTGAAAAAGCATATTGATCTTGGCAGGAAGGCGCATGTTTATTACGAGGCAGGGCGCTACGGTTTCAGCCCTGCGCGGATAATGATGGGAATAGGAGCGGATGTGACGATAGTTCCAGTGAGCAAGCTTGAGATTTATTCCTGCGGGAAACGAGTGAAAACGGACCGTCTTGACTCGAGAATTCTGGCGAACCTGAAGCAATACTGCGCAAAAGTTCCATCGGTGTATATTCCGACGCTTGAAGAGGAGGAAAAGAGGAGTTCAGAGAGGGAACGTGAAAGGCTGAACGCTGAAATAAAGAGGCTGAACAGCCAGATGATTTCGATTGTGGAACGCACTGAATTGCCAACGCCCTGCTTCCACAAGACGTCAAAAGGTTGGCTGGAATGGCTGCAGAGGCTTGATAAGACGGGCGAAATTTCAAAACTTCCCCGCACGGATAAAAGGCGTTTTTCGAATTTTCTCGAAGAGTTGAAGCTTTTTGAAGGGCATCGGAAATCCTGGGAAGAGTTTACAGAAAGAGAACTGGAAGCGGAGAGAGAGGAAGAGAAGAAAAAAGGCAGGCAGAGCATATATGAGAGTCTGATAAGTTTCAAAGGCATCGGCCCGGCGATAGCCCGTCATCTCAGTTGGGAAATCGGTGATTTCAGGCGCTTCAGGAATGGAAAAGCGTTCGGCTCATATTTCGGCCTGACCAGTTGCCATTACTCCAGCGGAAATATGGACAGGGACCAGGGCATCGCCAAAAAAGGAAGAAGCAGCCTCCGCAGAATGGCGATAGAAATGGCCTGGCTCTTCGTGCGGCATCAGGCGTCCTGCTGGGCGGTGAAAAAATGGGCTCCTGAACTTGAGAAGAAAGGCAGGAACAGACGAAAGGCGATTGTCGCGCTGGCAAGGCAACTGGTCGTTGCATTGTGGAGGCATGTCGTTCTGGGAGAGGAAATAAAAGGCGCAATCATCAAGAGGCCCCAGAAAGCGGACGTATGATGATTACCGCGGTGGGTACCCGGAAAAACCCTTGGGAAAAATCCCGTTGTGGAGATTGGGAAAAACACCGCTTCAGATAACGAAAATGATGGAAAAAGACCGACAGGAAAAAATGAACAGTGAGCAGAATGATCCTGAAATCGTCAGGCCAACCCGTGCCAATGCCATGGTGATACGCTTCGCCGACTTTTGGAGAAAGGGAACCTTTATTCACGGTTTTTCCGGATAAGGAATACTGGGCCGGAAGATATTTCCGACCCGGATAGGAGGCTGGGACTGGAATTCAGTAACCCGTATGGAACGTGAAGCGATTGAACGGTTTTTCTGCCGGGAGAAAATAAAAATTTTGAGAATTTAACGTCATATCTATTGACAAAGGGACTCATAGGAGGAGATACCATGAGTAAATAGCGGGTAAGAGCGCTTGAAAAGAAAAATCCTTTGTTGAAGATTATTATAGGTCTAAAAAAAACCATCAACGAAAGGATTTAGAGATGAAAAGTAAATCGGAAGAGTCGAAAAAGCAAGTTGTATTTGAAGA
>SACF01000176.1 GCA_009928665.1 Alphaproteobacteria bacterium | reverse complement strand
GGGTTGATTTCCGCCCCCCACCATGGCGATGGGAGTAATGGTATGATGAGGAGATCGAAATGGCCGACTTTGAAGCAATGAGGCGCCTTCTTTCAATTCGCCGGCTACCGAATAGACGGAGGTGACCTCTAATTCCTCCTCCCGATTCATGGGTGTCATAATAGTTGGGATTCGTTTGGCCAACATAGTCTTCCCGGAACCCGGAAACCCCATCATGAAAAGATGATGCCTGCCACCCACCGCCAATATAAGGGCTCTTTTTGCCGTTTCCTGGCCCCGCACTTCATCAAAGTCTAGAGAATACGAAGGCTCCCTTCGATTCATATTATCCGGCGGCAAATCCCAATTCTCTGTTTCACTTTGGTGAAACTCCACCACCTCTCGTAGACACGTACACCCTTTTAATCGTATTCCCGGAACCAGAGAGGCTTCCCCCAGATTTCCGCGGGGAAGAATCACTTCCTCCATCCCCCCGTCCCGTAGGCCCATTATCAACGGCAATGCCCCCTGTACCGGGTGAAGTGTTCCATCCAAAGACAACTCTCCGATAAAAGCCCTCCGCTCTTTATCGCCCATATGGACGACCCCGGCCGCACTTAAAATCCCCATGGCCAAGGGGAGGTCAAAGTGACTGCCTTCCTTTCGCCGGGAAGCAGGCACCAGATTAATCACCACCTTCTGTTCCGGAAATCGATATCCGGATTGTTTCACCGCAGAACGAATACGATCTCTGGATTCTACAATAGTCTGAGAAGCCAACCCCGTTATATGAATGCCCGGAATCTGTCGGAATAAGCCGGTCTCCACCCGAACCACAGCTCCGGATAATCCGCATATGCTAGCGGTATTCACTCCTGATATCATGTTTCATCTCCAAAGGCATTTTCCATATGCAGTACCGGTGGACAGTTCCCTGGCATCACCTGAATGACATCAAACCGAATGCCACTATGAACCGGTGCTTCCTGAAGAACATAGCAGCGGGCTGCGTGAAGAATTCTTCGTTGTTTTCCCCAAGTTACCGCTTCTATGGGGAGACCCATTTTCAGGGAATTTCTGGTTTTCACCTCACAAAACACTAGTTGTGTCCCCTGGGTAGCTACCAGATCCAACTCTCCACCTCGCACCCGATAATTAGCCGCCAGAATTTCATACCCCTTCTTTTTTAAGTATTCCATTGCTATTTTCTCTCCCTGGTCCCCTAAAACTTTCCCCGTGGCCATAAACACTCCTTTCATAATTGGTAATTATTACCATATATTGCATACCGCCATTGTAGCCTCGTCCGTCTATATTGTCAATATTTACCATTCGACTCTCTCCTTTTCCATCCACTAAAAAACTCCGATTTCTTTATCGGAGTTTTCTCGTTTTCTATTTTTTCATGGGGTCTAATACCCATTTCCGAATGGCCTGGCCTACACCACCTTCGTCATTACTTCCGGTGATGTATTTTGCCACTTCTTTTACCTCGTCCTTGGCATTGGCCACCGCAACGGGCCATCCCGCCACCATGAGCATGGATTTATCATTGGGATTGTCCCCGATGGCCATGATTTCCTCCGGCTTCACTTGTAGAAGAGTTGCCACTTTCCCCACAGCATCTCCTTTTCCCGTAGAAACTCCGCCGATTTCCAGGTTGTGATCAAAAGAACTGGTAAGGGTAATGTTGGTCTTTTGGGAGAGCACCTCTTTCATGCGAAGGCGAGCCTGGGGATCATTAAAGTTGATATTGATGTTTTCAATGGTGGTTCGGTGATCT
>SACF01000175.1 GCA_009928665.1 Alphaproteobacteria bacterium | reverse complement strand
TTCTTTGCGCTTTCCTTTCCCTTCTCCACAAGAGTTCGTTCACCCCAACTAAGCAATTCTTTGATTTTCATCTTGATCTCCTGCTTCTTCCCTTTCCGCTTCTCGCTTTTCTTGTGTTGTATCCATTTCCTCCGGCTCCACATAGGGCTGGCCATCCAAATCACAGAGGCCCTCGTAATGAGGTTCGTCCGGCCCGGACAAGGCACTTTTCATAGCGGCAATGGCCACCTCCAGCTGATCCGTATCCGGTTCTGCTGTTGTCAACTTCTGAAGATACAGTCCCGGTAAGGACAGTACTTTCACCAACCAATTATCCGATCGTCCCGCCCATTTTAATAATTCATATCCCAAACCGGCGATTACCGGCAGCAACAGAATACGGGATGTGATACGCCAAAACAAGTTGGGCCACCCCAACAAGGAAAACAGAATCAGGGCGATGATCATGACGAACATCAAAAAACTGGTTCCGCAACGAGGATGTAAAGTATAGTAGGGTCTACAATTTTCGGGGGTCAATTCCAACCCCGCTTCATAGCAATGGATGGTTTTATGCTCCGCTCCGTGATACTGAAAAACCCTGTGAATATCCTTCATCCGGGATATGGCCAGCACGTAAAGTACAAAAAGTAAAATACGGAACAATCCTTCCACCAGATTCAACACCACCACATTGGATGTGACCATGGCCAACAAATCCAAAACCCAAGTGGGCATGATAATAAAAATCCCCACCGTCAGCAGGATAGCCAACACCACCGATACGTAAATCATCAAATTCCAAGCCCGCTTTGCCCCAAGCTTTTTTTCCAGCCATAGGTCAAACTTGCTCTTTTGATAGGTGGTAGAACCTTCCTCCTCATGGGCCTCCAGAATATCTGCAGAATACATCAAAGTCCGGGTGCCTTCCACCAAGGCATCCACGAATACCATCACTCCCCTGACAAAGGGGATTTTGGTGATTTTCTTTTTTGGCGCAAGTGGTTGTGTCCTGATATATAGTTTTTGATTGGGGAGGCGAAGCACAATGGCGGTTCGATGCTCCCCTTTCATCATAATTCCTTCCAGCACCGCTTGTCCCCCCACCTTAGTGGGACAAGCGTCTTTGCTGAATATTCGTTTTAAATCCATACTGTATTATACCCCTTTCCGGGAAAATCCACTACCCCAACATGGTCTTTTTCACAATCTCAATAAAATCCTTGTTGGATTTGGTGTGAATCAAAGTATCCAATATGCTTTCCGTCACTTCCTGGGTATCCCGGTTGGCCAGTGCCCGTCTCATAGCCCATACGGCTTCCAGCTCATCCTGGTTCATCAAAAGGTCTTCCCGCCGGGTACCGGATCGATTCAGGTCCAAGGCCGGGAAGATTCGTCTCTCGGAAAGCTTGCGGTCCAAATGAAGCTCCATATTACCTGTACCCTTAAACTCTTCGAATATAACATCATCCATGCGGGAACCGGTTTCTACCAGCGCAGTGGCCAATATGGTAATGGAACCCCCTTCCTCCAGCTTCCTGGCAGCTCCAAAGAATTTCTTGGGACGATGTAACGCACTGGGGTCCAACCCGCCGCTCAAGGTTCTTCCGGATGCCGGCACCACCAAATTGTAAGCTCGGGCCAATCGTGTGATAGAATCCAACAGGATTACCACATCTTTTCCGTGTTCTACCAATCGCTGGGCTCGGGCCAACACCATTTCCGCCACCTTCACGTGATGTTGGGGCAATTCATCAAAGGTGGAGTAAATCACTTCTCCCCCATCC
>SACF01000174.1 GCA_009928665.1 Alphaproteobacteria bacterium | reverse complement strand
TCAGATAAGATCCCGAGATAAGGTCGCCAACAGGAATGATTACCTCGAGTTGTCGGCCTTGCAGTAAAACTGATTTTACACGATCGCCTTTGATATCAAAAAGTTCTACCATTGCTTGATCTGAGGGTTTGTCTTTCAGGTACTCAATGATTAAAAAGTCTCTGGCAGGATTTGGAAAAACCCTGAAATCAGATAAAGTGGAACCTAAACTTTTCCAGTGGTATTTTTCTTTTCGTGACGACTTTAAATTGTTAGTAAATACGATTGGTTCCGAGTAATCCAACAGATCACAGGAAATCAGGATATTCCTTGCCCATGCGCCAGTGAATAATGAATTGTCGCTCGCTATTTGTTGTAAGGTAATCGTTTGAGCGCTATCCGGGATCAGGTATCCTAGGGTATCGGCAAACAATTGTGGAAACAAAGTGGCCAATGAAACAGCATGCTGATGAATTGTTCCCTGCAGGTCGGTTAGTTCAAACTCTGATGGTACGCTTTGAAGGATGGCATTTGCCGATTCATAATCCGAATGATCCATATAGTATTGAGCAAGCAAGTATCGAGAAGACAACCGGTCATCGGATTGGTAGAAGGCAATGAGACTGTCGGGGGCCCATGAATGGATGGTATCGGTCAGATATTGACCGGCAAGTACATTAAAATTAAGGTCTTTTCGTTGGAGCCAACCCGCCAATTCATCTTCCAACCGTTCTTTGGCCCCAACGATATCCATCCCCTGTAAAATATCCACCCACATCGAATCGGGCATTGGAGTGAACCGGTTATCGAGGGTGGCCAGCAACGCTTCGCTTTTAGCCGATTGCGGATTGGCTACCATGATGTCGCGGACCATGGCATTGGGCAAAACATCCTCCTTTTTGATAGAGGCTTTTACAACGGTATCGGAAAGATAAGGAGAGGCAGTCATCAGATCCTGATACAATCCATATGATTGAGCTGAAAAGCTATAGTCAACTATGGTTTTTAGCGAATCCGTGGACCCTGCATCAATCAACATCTTCAATAATGTTGAAAGACTGTCTGCTTTATAATCGGATTCATTAATTCTTTCCTTAATACTTTCTACCGGTCCTTCAGGATAAAAACCATTTGGGCAACTTGCTGTTGAGTCAAATGCAGGAAAAGGAAATTGAAAATATGTCACTAAATTAGGATTTGAAACCTTATCTGGTTTTAACCTTAACCCTGATTGATTTGAAGATGTGTGATGGGTATACAATATTGAAAAAACGCTTGTATCAATATTTATATCATAATTTACAACGGTTGTGTCAGTACCATGACTAAAAGTGAAGACATTCCCTGCAGGTTCCTGAGTTCCGTTCGAAATATTAGCCGCATTTCGCTGGTTGTAAGCAATACCAGGCTGATATGCCGGATTTTCAAGGTTCTCGTTTATCAAAAAATCGTTGGCACATCCGGCATTGACAAATTGATTACAAATCAACCTAAGTCCAGTCGGAGACTGAGGATCGTCGTTCCTGTTTATGTTAAATCCCTGGATGCCGACCTTGAGGTTTTGAAAATAGTTTTTGTAGATGTAGTTGTTTTCCGGCCCCGAGTTGTTGACAATGATCCCGAACTGCTCCCCGCCGACATTTTTATTCCCGGAAACACTGTTCAGCGAAACCTTGTATCCCGAACAGTTTTCAAGATAGATTCCATACTGATTATCCTGGTCGAAATTCTCAAGCAGGGTAAAAGTATTTTGCTTTAATTCCACCGGGCTGACCTCCTGGAAGCCGCTCAGATAGATTCCT
>SACF01000173.1 GCA_009928665.1 Alphaproteobacteria bacterium | reverse complement strand
TGGATATATGGAAGATTCCACAAACCAAGCTCGTAAGTTGGGGATGAAATAGGCACTGTCCACTTTCCTTTTTTGAATGGTCATCAAATCCTTTCCCCGGCCGGATAAAATACCCACCACCAGCTTTCGAACATTCACATTTTCCGCCTTGAACAAGGGGTCCAATTCCCGAATTCGATATCCCTTATGAAGCAAGTCGTCTACCAAAATCACATTTCTTTCAAAGGACTTAATGGTCCTCACCTGATGCAATAGGGGGGAGTAGTTGGGATATTCCTGGATGGTAAAACTTTGAATATCCGGTTCGAAAACCTTGTCGGTATGCAAGGTTTTGGTTACCGTATTGGGCACGGCAGCCACTCGAAGAATCTTGCCGAAAGGCACGCACATATATGGACCCAACCGCCGCTCTGGCGCGGGCTCTGCTGGAACTTGATTATCTACCGTTATCATCTTTACCAACTTGTGATGCAATACGCCCGCATTGAAAGAGATGACCAGGTTTCCGGGGTATAACTTGGTCAACGCCGTCTGTAGATTTCGATGGGCCTTGTCCATCACCGTCAGCACACGCTCATTTCGATTCAGGGGATCCTTAATGGTGGTTTCCATATTCTGTAAAAGGCTGATTGGCGCTTTCATAT
This sequence comes from Alphaproteobacteria bacterium, assembly GCA_009928665.1. Lineage (GTDB taxonomy): Bacteria > Bacteroidota > Bacteroidia > Bacteroidales > FEN-979 > CAIVAT01. The sequence goes on along the minus strand of SACF01000173.1, from coordinate 1,139 downwards.
CCACCTTGTATATATTCATGCCTTCTTTGGCAGGCGCCTTCACAAATCCCTGTCTCTCCAATACCTGAAGCACCTTCTTATTCAACGGACCGCTTTGTCTTCGATGGTACACGCAAAATCCAAAGTCATCCCGGAGACAAGTTGCCAGAACCTCTGTCAACAAAAGTTGTGGCAAATCTCGAATTTCCGAATCCTCTACAAAATATAGGCAGCTGATGACCGCAATTTTTCCTGCAGCATTTTCCCGAAGGTGCGCCGTGGTTTCCAAATCCTTAAACTCGTTATATAAATCAATCTTATCAATGTTTTGATATGCACCCACTGCCACCAAACGGCTATTGTGCTCCCCATCCCGCACCGCCACAATGTGAGTTTCCTTCTGCCCCAGGTATTCCCGTAGTTTAGACAATGCCGGGCTATTATGAAATAACTCATTATCAATTTCCTTCAGTAATCGATGATTGCCACCGGTACGCTCCTCAATGGTAATTCCCTTGGTCTGCATAATCACCTTGTACTGAGGCTCTCTCAGATATAAGCTGTTATCATAAATATAGTTCTGGGCCACATTATCAATTAAATTGGAAATGTCTCTATTGTAGTCGATATTTTCACGGATTCGGCTAGAGCTGATATCTTCCAGGTACGGCGGCAATTTTAACTCCACCACTTCTCCCTTAATATCTTTGTAGGCTGCTTTTAATTTCTTCTCCTCGCACTTTCCCTCCAAGGCACTTTCCCTGCGAAACACCACATGATGAAAGTTGTGAATGGAGCCTTCCGTAGCCGGTTTTTTATAAGATGAGGCATTCACCACCACGTCACTGCCCACTACCACGTAAATCTCTTGATGGGGCAATAATTCTCTCAGTCGAGCCAAATCCTGTTCATTGGCCAGGTTCACCGGCACGGAATCGGGAAAAAGATATACATGTCTTTCGTCCGCCACGGACATGGACATAATTTTCCGTCTCACCATTCTCGGCTGGGTCTTTTTCGACCAGGAAAACTCATCCAGCGCCATGTAAACTTCGAATCCCAAATCTCTGATTTCTTGCACGATGGCTTTGTGGCTCAATGAAAACGGGTCAAAGGTTCCCGGGAAAAAGGCCGCCTTCAGGAGAGGATTGACTTGAAAC
>SACF01000172.1 GCA_009928665.1 Alphaproteobacteria bacterium | reverse complement strand
GGAATTATGAGGTGTTCCAACATATCAGCGAATAATCCTTATGTCAGTGTAAAACATGTTCAAATAACGTCCAGCAGGACTCTTTTTTATAATTGTATTATAAGCATCCTGATTTTGGCTGGCATAATTGTTATACTCATTACGTCCTATTCCATCAACCTGTATGGCGGTAGCTCCAAATGTATTCTGGTTCATTGAGGATTGTATATCTTCTTTGTGAGCGTACAAATAAAGCGCCCATTCAAAGATTGCAAGCTGGTAAGGTGTATAGGGCTTTTCAGTGGTTACACAATCCTCATGCACATCCGTAGTCCGCAGATATGTGTTTATGTCGTTTTCAGCGGTTTCCAAAAGAAGCTCTTTAGTATCGTCATCAATGGCTTCCCATGCATCCGCAGAAAAATAATTTGTGGAGAAATAATCGTCAGCTTCCGCTATAGTCACAAGCATGATTTTCTCCTTTTAACAGGCTTGAACACGCCTGTTTTCAGTGATTCAGCAGGGCTAGGATCGGTAAATAAGCCTTTGGCTTCTTCCTCGGCAGTCACTTGTGCCTTCTTTTCACTCTCAATGCGTTGCTGTTCCCTTACTTTTAACCCTTTTTGCATTGCAAACACATCCGAAAAGGGTTCTGTGTAGCCCTTCACTTTCAACAGAAAATAAACTTCCTTCTGAGTTTTCTTTCGGTAGTCAGGAATGAGATCAAGCATGGTTACTGGAAAATGTTTCCTGTAGCCGTCAATGACGGGCTTAAATTTGTCAGCATCCTTCACCGCTACAAATACATGTGTAAAATCATAACGGCAGGGAGTGTAGCTTCTTGTTTTAAGGCTTATACACATATTTTTTGCAAATATGCTGTGGCATTGTGCATAATGCAATGCCTGTGGAAATATATCCCCGTCATACAATAAAGCAATTTTTGCACTCATAGCAATTTCCTTTTTAATAAACCGGGGCGTGAGCGTAAGTGCAACTCAGGCGGTAGGGGGATTACAACCCGCTCACGCCCCGGTAAGTGCTTAGGAAACAATCTTGACGTTCGTGACCTGCGTAACAGCCGCAAGCGATGCACCGGACTTGAACAGAACACCGGCGGTCAGCTTGTCGCTGTTTACCCAGCGCTCCCAATTCAGGGGATCGGTAAGCGTGTCATCATCCGGGTTCTCGGACGGGGACGCGGCACTCTTGAGCTGATAACCCTTGACGTAGTTCCACATGTCACCTTCAGCCTGGAACCGGGAGGTGATGTTTTCAAGGCCGGACACATCCTGCAAGATGGCCGAAGTCGCGCCGTTGTCAGACAGGGTGATTGCATTGTCCGTGAGGAACAGGGTCTTGTAAAGGGTATTGCCGCCGCTTTCATAGGTCAATCCCGGGTTGTCCGTGATAATCAAAGGCTTGCCGAACGTGGCCGGAGATCCGCCATAGATAACAATTCCGGAACCGGAATCGTATTTGTAGTTCATGGCCTGATCCTTGATGAGCGGGAACCCGACCGCGCTGTGCAGGACAAGGCATTTCAGCCGATTCGCGGCATCACCGAACTTGGACATGCCGTCAATGATATCGAGCATGTTGAAGTTGTCGGTGCCTTTGTTCACAACAAGTGCAGGCTGTGAGCCGATGGCGGCGGAAACGATGTTGATTGCACGGGTGACAAAGTATGCCATTTTCTTTTCGGCAAGTTTGCGTCCGAGACGGAACATGACGGTTTCCTTCGTTTCATTCTCGGCAGTCTTGAACGCCGTCCACGTGAACTCCTGCGGAATGGATTTCCAGAAAGT
>SACF01000171.1 GCA_009928665.1 Alphaproteobacteria bacterium | reverse complement strand
CTGTAATCGGCAACGGGTCTGAAGTTGCGCTCGGCACCTGTTTTCTGTTGCTCCAGTTCAACAAGTCCCTGCATCACCCGTTCGGGGTTTAAACCCACCATCATCACCGAGGCTTCTTCCATGGCTTCGGGACGTTCGTGCGCCTCACGGATGTTTAATGCCCGGAAATTCAGGATAGAGGACTCTTCGCTGATGGTTCCACTGTCGGACAACACAGCCTTGGATTGCACCTGCAGGGCAATGTATTCGCTCAGTCCCATCGGCTTCATCAACTTCACCTGTTCATGAAACTGAATACCGTGTTTTTCAATCATTTTGCGGGTACGGGGATGGGTAGAAACAATGACTGGCATGTTATAGTGCTCCGCTACCTGGTTAAGTATCTTTACCAGATTGAAAAAGTTCTTTTCTGAAGCTATATTTTCTTCCCGGTGCGCCGAAACCACAAAATACTCCCCTTCCTTCAACCCAAACTTACTCAAGACTTTTGACTTTTGACCTTCGACTTTCGACTTATACTGACTCAACACCTCAAACATTGGACTGCCCGTTTTAATCACCCTGTCGGGACGTAATCCTTCCGCCAGCAGGTACTCTCTGGCAATATCGCTGTAGGTCAGGTTTATATCGGCCGTATGATCCACAATCTTCCGGTTGCTTTCTTCCGGCACACGCTGGTCGAAACAACGATTTCCGGCCTCCATGTGGTAAATAGGAATATGACGTTTTTTTGCTGCGATGGCACACAGACAGGAGTTGGTGTCTCCCAATACCAGAAAAGCATCTGGCTGTACGGCTTCCAATACCGGGTCGATGTTAATCAATATTTGTCCAGCCGTTTCTGTCGCGTTCTTTCCCGCTGCATTCAGGAAATAATCCGGTTTCCGTAATCCAAGGTCTTCGAAAAACACTTCGTTCAATTCATAATCATAATTCTGACCGGTATGCACAAGCGTATGTTCAATCGCTTCACTGGCATCTAATTTTTGAAGCACACACGATAAACGGATGATCTCCGGACGGGTGCCAACGACTGTAAGTACTTTTAGTTTTTTCATTATAAATTTGTCGCCAGTCACCAGTCGCCAGTCCCTTGTCATACGACCGGAGACTGGTGACCGGAGACCGGTGACCGGTGACTTGATTAAACTTCCATAAAAAACGTATCCGGTCTCTCTTTATCAAACACCTCATTCACCCACATGACCGTTACCATGTCTGCATCTCCGAGGTTTTCGATGTTGTGGGTATAGCCTACCGGAATATCCACTACTTCTAATTTATCCCCTGATACATAGTATTCAATTACCTCATTTGTATTTATCTTTCTGAAGCGGATAACGCCTTTGCCGCTGACGACCAGAAACTTTTCATTCTTGGTATGATGCCAGTGATTACCCTTGGTAATACCGGGTTTAGAGATGTTGACCGACACCTGACCACGTTCGGGACTCTTCAAAAATTCGGTAAATGATCCCCGGTTATCAACATTCATTTTCAGCAGGTAACTGAACTGGTCTTCGGGCAGATAGCTCAGGTAGGTGGAATACAACTTCCTGGTAAATCCGTCTCCCATATCAGGTATCTGTAAAGTCTCCCGGCTTGCCCTGAAACTATTGATCATATCTGCAATCTCACCCAATTTGAGAGTGTGTACCGGAGTGACTTCCGAATAAATCTCAGCATCAGGTTTCCCGTTTTTCAGTTTGTCGATAAACGATGCCACGACATCATCTACATACACTAAATTCATCACGACATTCGGGTCGTTGACTTGTATGGGCAAA
>SACF01000170.1 GCA_009928665.1 Alphaproteobacteria bacterium | reverse complement strand
GGCCATTATGACAACGGACCGAATGCCAAAAGAAGTTTCGAAAACCGTATCATTGGGAAAAGGAACGGTGATGATTGGGGGAATGGCCAAAGGAAGCGGAATGATTCATCCCAATATGGCCACGATGTTATGTTTTCTCACCACAGATGCCAACGTGGAAGCGGGAGTCCTGGAAAGGTGTTTGCGGGATGTGGTAAAGGACACTTTCAATCAAGTTTCAGTGGATGGGGACACCTCCACCAATGATATGGTGTTAATCATGGCCAATGGCGCTTCCGGTGGGAATCCCATCGAAGAAGGGACTTTGGATTATGAAGCATTTCATAAAGGTCTGTTGGAGGCGTGTCAGGAATTGGCTGAAATGATTGCCGGAGACGGAGAAGGTTCCACAAAATTAATCACTTGTCATGTTGTGGGGGCTTCCTCCAAAGAGAGTGCCAACGCACTAGCGAAATCCGTGATTTCTTCGTCCTTGGTGAAAACCGCCATCTTCGGAGCCGATGCCAATTGGGGGCGCGTTCTTTGTGCCCTTGGGTATTCCGGGCAAAAGGCCAACCTGGATCATGCATCGGTTTCGTTTTCCTCCGATAAGGGGAAGGTAAGAGTCTGTGAAAACGGAGCCACCCATGAATTTTCCGAGGAGAAGGCCAGGGCCATTCTGGAAGAAAATCGCATCGAAATTTTGGTGGAGTTACAAGAGGGCCCGGGAAACGGTGTGGCATGGGGATGTGATCTGACTTATGACTACGTTCGTATCAATGGAGATTATCGGTCGTAGATTCCTTTGTATAGATATTCCGAAAATGAATGGTTGAAAAAAACAGAAGAGGGGCGGGAAAAATCATGTTGCGAAAGAAAAAAATGGTCATCAGCGAGGCGAAAATTTTAGCAGAAGCCTTGCCCTATATGCAGAAGTACTATGGCAAAACCATCGTGGTGAAATACGGGGGAAATGCCATGTTAAGCAAGGAGTTGGAGGAATCTGTTATCCGAGACATTATCCTCTTAAATGCAGTGGGGATTCGTGTAGTGTTGGTTCATGGCGGAGGAATTGAAATTACCAATATGCTGGAAAAGCTGAATAAGAAGACCCAGTTTGTGAACGGGATTCGTTGTACCGACAAAGAAACGGTTGAAGTAGTGAAGATGGTGCTTTGCGGGAAAGTAAACAAGAATCTGGTTTCCTTGATACTTAAAAACAACGGTAAGGCGGTGGGATTGTGTGGATGTGACGGAGGGATGATTCTGGCGCAAAAGCAGAAGCGCAAGGAAGAATTGGGGTATGTGGGAGATATTGTGGAAATCAACACGGAAATCATCGAGACGGCCCTTCGTGAAAACTACATTCCGGTGATTGCTGGGATGGGAGTGGATCGAGAGGGCCAGGCATATAATATCAATGGAGATACGGCGGCCGCTGCCATTGCTGGGGCGCTGAAAGCGGAAAGACTGATTTACATGTCCAATATTAAGGGAGTACTTCGAGACAAAGAGGAGAAGAGCTTGATGGAAAAAATATCCATTGAAGAAATCCCCAGCTTGATCCGAAGCGGGGTCATAACCGGAGGAATGATACCCAAGATATCCAGCTGTGTATACGGCATGAAAAACGGCGTGGATACGGCGGTGATTATCGATGGACGGGTGCCCCATTCTATTATTATGGAGCTGTTCTCAGACAAAGGCATGGGAACCATGCTGTCACGACCTTCCCCGGTTCCAAAGGATATCAACAGTTCGACGGAACCCCGGAAATTTTTAGGAGGAGAACAAGGATATGAGTAAGG
>SACF01000169.1 GCA_009928665.1 Alphaproteobacteria bacterium | reverse complement strand
TCATAAAAAACCCCTTTTGATAAGGCATATATTCCCCAAAGAAGGGGGATTAAACAGGGTTTCAACTTTTTGTTTCAACTTTTGTGTGATATAATTTTCCCAGTATGATGGGAGGAAAAACATGTTTGTAGAAGCCATTGAGAAGGCGGGAGCCTATACCCGCCCTATTTTTACCATAATGAGAAGATACGCCAGTTCGGAGGTGATTCCCGGTTCCGCCACTTTGTTTTTTGTCAACGAAGATGGTTGGGCGGTCACCTCCAAAGGTGTGGCAAAGATGATTCTGGATGCCGGCACCATCGATAAGAAGTACGCGGAATTCTTGGAGAAGAAAAAAACCATCCCTCAGGGATTTAACCTGGAAGAAGGGGTCCGTCAGTTGGAAGAAATGTATCAGTACAAGCAAGAAACGGTGGTGCAGCTGAAGGTGAACTTTGTGGGTTGTGTGGATGTGGTGAAGGGGGTTCAATGTAAAATGCACCCCAAGTTGGATTTGGCCCTAGTTCACTTTGAGGGATTTGAAAAAATCGGATATTCCCAGTCTGCGGTATTGGCAGGAGTGGGTTCTGAGCTGAAACCGGGAAAAAGCTTGTGTCGGTTGGGATTTCCCTTTCCGGAATTTCGAAACTATCGATATGATGTAGACCGGGAGGACATTCAATGGACCAAGGAAGGTCGGGCTACTATGCCTCGGTTCCCGTCGGATGGCATGGTGACTCGTTTGGTGGGAAGCCCTGAGGGAATTGTGGGAGCGGAAATGTCCACCCCGGGTTTTCGAGGGCAGGAAGGGGGCCCGGTGTTTGATGCCAACGGAGTGGTTTATGGCATGTACAGTGGAGTCAGCCCTTTGAACTTTGGTATGTGCATTCATGTGGATCGAATCAAGGATTTTTTGCGGCAGGAAAAGGTGAGCTATCAAACGGATAAGCCGGAGCCGGAGGTTTCTCTGGAAAAGACCCGAGAATCGGAGCAATTGCTGGATATGGCGGTAGACTCGGATGCCTACGATAAATTGAACTAGTGGAATCTAGCATAATAGCCGGGATCAAAAGATGGTTGGAAAGGGCAATGGTAGCAGGAAACATACATGGTAGGTAATTGTAGAAAACAATAGAAAACATTATAAATTTGTAGAAAAAGGATGAAAGAAAGACATGGGGAAAAGGAACCGGGGACCGATGGAAATGGCAAAGGCCATTCGAATTGCTTTATTGGTGGTGCTGGATGCCATCATTATCAATGTTGCCTTTATTAGCGCATACTTATTGCGATTTGAATTTGATGTCAACGGCAATCAGTTCGAGGTGTGGTTTGCCGTGTATGCTTCCAACTTATTTCCCATCACCCTCATCGTACTGGTGGTTTTTGCCCTGGCCGGAATTTATACCAGCATGTGGCGGTATGCAGGAACCCAGGAGCTGATGAAGGTGGTAGTGGCTTGCATTGTGGGGCAGCTATTGGTGGTGGCCTTTTTCGCCTTTACCCAGCAAATGGTGCCTCGAAGTATATACATCATCGCTGGCCTTTTGATGATGGTACTTGTGGGAGGATCCCGAATCACATATCGTATGCTGCGTAGCCTTCGGACACCCGGCGCTTTTAACAGCACCGTGTTGGGCTTGGGTCGGCATAACCTGATGGGAAGCAATGTAACCAAGGTTATGGTGGTGGGCGCCGGAGATGCGGGGGCCTCCATGATTCGGGAAATCAAGCAGCACCCGGAATACGGAAAGAAAGTAGTGGCGGCCATTGACGACAATCCTTCCAAGGTAGGAAGTCGGATTAATGGA
>SACF01000168.1 GCA_009928665.1 Alphaproteobacteria bacterium | reverse complement strand
ATCATCGCTCTCATCGAATGTTCCCGGAACCAGCACACTTGATATTTTGATCTTATACGTACCTTCCGGCATGTAATTCGGTATCCACCAGCTCCACGAAGTACCTGATGTTGCCCAAGTCAGCGTCTCATAAGAAAGATCCGGCTTCTGCAACTCGATCTTCACATCCTCGGCAATCGTCTTGGTCCAGGTGATCGGATGGGTTGTATTCACACCCCACCATTCACCACCGTTCGGACTCGTTAGAGTTACCGTGCCTCCTGCTGTAAGTACAACGTTAAATGATACTACATTTAAAATTGTTGGATCCAGCACGCTCGACACCCTCAATTGGTATCCTGAAGCCGGTGTGAAATAATTCGGGATCCACCATTCCCAGGAGGTGCCTCCGACCGACCAGGCCAGATCACCCCAGCTTGCGGTTGTTGGATTGAAAAGCTCCAACCTCACATTTTCCGGGAAGAGCTTACCCCATGTGATCATATGGGTCGTACCTAACACCCAGTTCTCACCACCTAACGGATTGGTGAAGGCAACTGTCCCCCCAGTGCTCACTGCGATTGCTAATTGTTGTACATCAAACAGGCTGGGATTTGCAACCCTGGAAATCCGGATAAAATAGTTGGTGGCGGCGGACATGGTATTGGGAATCCACCAATCCCAGGAGTTACCACCCACCGACCAGGCCAGCACTTCCCAAGTCCCGCCTCCGTTGAACGGATTGTATAACTCAATCTTTACATCATCGCTGAAACTCTTGCTCCAGGTTATTGCATGGTTGGTATTTCGCACCCAGGTCGTTCCTGCTAGCGGGGCTGTTATCGTCAATGTACCTCCGGGCGCCGTGGCGGTAATATTAAAGGTAACTTCATTCCGGATCGAAGGATCCAATACGCTCGATACCCTCATGGTATACCCGTTGGCTGCCGGTTGCCAGTTAGGAATCCACCACGTAAAGGAACTCCCGCCAATCGACCATGCCAGCGTACCCCAGGTTGCTGTCGTCGGATCTAAAAGCTCAATCCTTACATCTTCTGTGAAGAATTTGGTCCAGGTAATTATCTGGCTTGTATTGCGTACCCAGGTCTCTCCACCGGTCGGAGAGGTCAGGGATACTGTTCCACCGGCACTGAGTGCAATAGCGAACATGTGTTCATCCGCAATCAATGGATCCAAAGTACTGGATATCTTAACCCGGTAACCCACCGCAGGAGTTATATAGGAGGGTATCCACCAATCCCACGTCGTACCACTGACCGACCACGCCAACAACTCGTACGCTGCGGTAATCGGATTATAAAGCTCTATCTTGACATTTTCAGGGAAAGTCGTTGTCCATGCTATCGTCATTTTTGAATTCCGTGCATACGTGCTTCCATTTGCCGGTGTGCCAATAACAACACTCCCACCCGCACTCGTTCCGATCGTAAATGTATGTTCCTGGCTGATCATCGGGTCAAGTGTACTTGATACCTTAATTTTGTATCCTGCCGATGAGGTCATATAATGCGGAATATACCAATCCCAACTGGTACCACCCACCGACCACGCCAACAACTCGTAGGCAGCAGATACCGGATTCCAAAGTTCAATCTTGACATTTTCAGAAAATGTTTTAATCCAGGATAAGGCATGTGTCGTATTTTTCAGCCAGGTTTCGCCACCAGCTGGTGATGAAAGCGTGATTGTACCTCCGCCGCTGGCCGCAATGTTGAAATCATTTTCAGAATTGATCAAGGGATCCAAAACACTCGAAACCTTGATCTTGTATCCATTAGCAGGAGTTATGTA
>SACF01000167.1 GCA_009928665.1 Alphaproteobacteria bacterium | reverse complement strand
ATGGACAAAAAAATATTGGGAGTGCATATCGTAGGGCCTCAGGCAGCAGTATTGGTTCAGCCCTTCGTGTATCTCATGAATTTGGGATTCGATTCTTCTCTTGGGACGTATGAATTGATTCAGGATTCCATGATTATACATCCTTCCTTGAGCGAATTAACCGCCTGGGCTTTTGAAGCCATCGACGCTATGCTATCTGCGCAGGAATAGTCAGGAGAGAAGGAGAAAAAGATGGAACAATTAAGAAATAAAAAGGGATTTATTTGCGACATGGATGGTGTAATCTATCATGGAAATCGGTTGCTACCCGGAGTGAAGGAGTTTGTCCAATGGCTTCATGATAGTAACAAGGATTACTTGTTTCTAACTAATTCCAGCAGTTCTACACCCAAAGAGCTTCAGCAAAAACTCCGGCGGATGGGCATGGAAATAGATGAGCACCATTTCTATACCAGCGCACTTGCTACCGCTAAATTTTTGAGTACACAAAACCCGGGATGCAGCGCATATGTTATCGGCGAGTCGGGGCTGCTCAACGCACTTCATGATGCGGGCATTACCATGAATCATGTAAATCCTGATTACGTCATCGTGGGAGAGGGAAGCAATTATAATTACCAATCCATTACGAAGGCAGTTCGGTTGGTAATGTCAGGAGCCAAGCTGATTGGAACCAATTATGATTTGACGGGACCTTCGGAAGAAGGAATCATTCCGGCATGTCGAGCTTTGGTTGCCCCCATTGAAGCGGCTACCGGGAAAACCGCTTATTATGTTGGAAAACCAAATCCATTAATGATGCGAACAGGCCTGAAAATTTTGGGCGTTCATTCTGAGGACGCCGTCATTATCGGAGACCGGATGGATACCGATATTATCGCTGGAATAGAGAGTGGATTGGATACATGTCTGGTGTTGACCGGTGTTACTTCTTTGGAATCTATGGAACAGTATCCGTATCGTCCAAGATTGGTATTAGAGAGTGTGGGAGAGATTCCCAAAGTATAAGTGACGAATTGAAACATACGAATTGAAACAATAATGTAGATTTCGACCATTCCCTATGATAGAATGGTCGAAATTATTTTTTTTTGGACGAAGGAGGTATCTATGGAAAACGTAATTGAGCAATTGGCCCATATACAAATGTTGGACCAAATTTGGCTCTCCATTTTCCTTGTCATACCCATGGTTTTGATTTCCAGAACTGTGGTAGCGGGAACCAGGTATTCGCCCATATTGATTGTTGTCATCTTTGGATTAGCCATGGGATATATCATGGTGGAAACCGGTGTGGCCGCTCCGGGGTTACCGGAATTTCCACTGATTGAACTATTGAGTAGAACCACCACGATAGCCCTCACGGTCACTTTTTTTGTAGGTGGTCAGGAGCTACGTAAAATTTTCGGGAACATGTCTCTGGAACCGGATGATATGGTAATCCCTTCAACGGAAGAGACCATTATGGGTACATACCGTACCCAGCTAGTCTATATCCTAAGGTCATTCTTCTTGTTAATCGGCATAGAAGCCGCCTATCGGGCAATTCTAGGGATAACAGTGGATGCCCTGAGCCCATTCTATCCCCTCATTGCGTATATCGGCCTAGTGGGCGCCATCATATTAATTGACCACAAAGCAACCATTAAGAATAAGCGGCTCTATATCAAAAAAGGGCTTATGGAAATTCTAGTAGTAGGATTGATTCTTATGGCATCTTATGAAATTGCGGTGTTAATCAAACCACTTATCGCATTACCGCAAATCTTTTTCGCCATGATACTGGCTTCCGGA
>SACF01000166.1 GCA_009928665.1 Alphaproteobacteria bacterium | reverse complement strand
TACCTTTATGAGCTTGCCCCCGGTTATTGCGGGACTTTTTGTGTTTTTGGTTCTGATGAGAAGGGGTCCGCTGGGTCATTTACAACTAAACTATACCCCTACGGCCATGGTGATTGCACAGGTGTGTTTGGTGACCCCCATTATTATGGGATTGACCTACAATTTGGTGAAAGAAAAGGCGCCTACGGTTCGGAGATTGGCCATTACGCTGGGAGCTCAAGGGCCCTCGGTACTATGGCTGATGATTTATGAAATGCGAGTGGGATTGACCACCGCCTTGGTGTCTGGGTTCGGCAGAGCTATTTCGGAAGTGGGGGCGGTGATGATTGTAGGCGGCAACATCAAGGGAAAAACCCGGGTGATGACTACCTATATTACGGAGTTAAAAACCATGGGAGATTATAGCCGGGCCATTGCGGTAGGTATTATACTCCTGGTGATTGCCTTTTTAATCACCACGGTGCTATACAATTTTCAGGAAAGGGAGTCCCGTTGATATGGAATTAATATTGGAAAACCTCACCAGAGACTATATGGAACGACGGGTAGTGGATATTCCCTCCGGGAAAATCCAAGCCGGATCCCGTACTGCCATTGTAGGCTCCAACGGGGCGGGCAAGTCTACTCTTCTGAACATCATTGCCGGATTGGATACCGGCCATGGGGGGCAGGTGTTTTATGGTGCCAAGAAGGAGACATTCTCACAGGTTTCTTCCCATATCACCATGGTATTTCAAAAACCGTATTTAATCACCACCACTGTGGAAAAAAATATTGCTTTCCCTATGAAAATAAGGGGGTTTTCTGAGGAAGAGCGGGAAAAAAGGGTATCAACATTATGTGAAGATTTGAATTTGACCGGACTTCGAAAGCAAAAGAGTTGGAAATTGTCCGGAGGAGAGACCCAGAAAGTGGCTTTGGCCAGGGCTTTGGCCTTTGGTCCCGGGCTACTATTGCTGGATGAACCCACGGCCAATGTGGACCCGGCCACCACCGGTGAAATCGAGAGAATGCTGATGAAAATCAACGGGGAAGAGAATACCACCCTTCTATTTGTTACCCATAATTTGGTGCAAGCCAGAAGAGTTTGTGACCGAATCATGTTCCTGCACCAAGGGAGGTTGATAGAAGAGGGGCTCACCGAACAGGTGCTAACAAATCCCAAGGAGGACCTGACCCGGCGATTTATTGCCGGAGAATTGATATGGTAGGAGAGAGAATATGAGACTATTACAAGTGGATACGGTAACAGAGGCCAGAGAAAAGCTGATGGAACATTTTGGGGGAAACCCTTGGCGTTCCCTGGAAATTCCTCTCCATAATAGTGTGGGCAGATATCTAGCGCAGGACATAGTGAGCCGGGAAAACATTCCCGGTTTTTCCCGTTCGGTAGTAGACGGATATGCAGTTCATGCTAGAGAGACGGTGGGTGTGGGAGAAACTTCCCCCTTGTTTTTGCAGGTGGCGGGAGAGGTGGAGATGGGCAAACCCTGGACTCGGCCTTTGGAAGAATCCACGGCAGTATACGTACCCACCGGTGGCATGGTGCCTCCCGGTGCCGACGGCGTGGTGATGGTAGAGCATACGGAAAAGTTGGATGAAAAGACCCTGGCCATCCATCGACCGGTAGCGGTTAACCAGGGAATGATGGGACCCTCGGAGGATGTAGAGGAGGGGGCGCTGATATTTGCCAAAGGTCACCGATTCCGTTCTGTGGACGTGGGGATTCTGGCAGCGTTGGGATGGATTATGGTGCCGGTGTTTGATCAGCCGGTGGTATCGATTATTTCTACGGGAGA
>SACF01000008.1 GCA_009928665.1 Alphaproteobacteria bacterium | reverse complement strand
GCCGTTGGCCGGAGCATAGGCGAACACCGGGCTGTTGCTGCCCGTACCGACTCCGTTCACCTTCCATTGATAAACGGGCGAGGTTCCCGGATTGGTCGGCACAGCCGTGAAAGTTACCGGTGTTCCTGAACAAACAGAGTTGGTTGAGTATGATATGGTAACAATGACAGAGTCGCCAGGAGTTACTGTTACAGGAAAATGTGTGGCCGTAAGTGCATTACAACTGTTTGAATCTGTAAAATTTACTTCTATCCATTGTGTCCCAGGACTGAGCCATTTCACCTGAACCTGATTATCATTGGAAGTCCCGCCGGAAATAACTTGGGCACCAGGGGATTTATTCCATTGATAATTTGATTTGCCCGATTGGGTTGAATAAATCTCAATAGAATGGTAACAAGATGAATCCAGGCCTGTTATAATCGGTACCGGCCTTGAGTGAACATTGACAAAAAGAGACGAACTGTCTCCCGGACCACAGTCATTAAACCCCTTAACAGATAATAACCCGGAAACCGCTGAAGAGGAAAAATCCACACTAAATTACATTCGAATTCATCCCGTTTGAAATACTAGCGCCTGCGGGCAAAGTCCAAATATAGGAGGTCGAATAATTGATTATGGGTATATGATATTGGACAGTTGCACTATTGCAAACATCGGCAGGGCCAGTTATTGGTTGAGCATTATCTGGCTTGGTGCAATCCTCTACTTTAATCAGGAATCCATCCATTCCGCCGCCGCCATAAAGATACTGCCAGCCATTCTGTGTTGCAATACTATCCAAAGAAGTAGTATAACCTAATAGAAACTGAGTATCTCCATAAGTGGAAACAGCAGTTCCATAATCATAACCTCCCGAACCGTAATAGGTAGCCCAAATTCTCTGGCCATTTGAATCAAATTTTGCTAAAAAAGCATCGTTAAAACCACTTTTATTAAGTTGGTATGTATTTGGTGTTGAAATTCCAACATCTGACCATGTATAACCTGTAACAAAAACAAAAGCACTATCGTCACATGCAATATCAGCAATCAGATCAGATTGCATTCCTCCGTAATAAGTAGCCCATATCCTTTGACCATCCAGATTAAACTTTGCAAGATAACCATCAGTAGAACCAGCTAAGGAGGTTTGAAAACTCCCCGGTGTAGCAATATTATTTAATGATCCTGTACCGCCTGATAAGTACAATCTGTTGTACTTATCTGAACCGATCCTGCTATTCCCCTCACTTTGTGAACCACCGTAATACGTTCCCCAGATTCTTTGGCCGCTTGTGTCAAATCGAACAAAAAACGCATCAATCATTCCAGATAATAACGGCTGGTGCGATCCGGGTGTTGAAATATTGGAAGATGACATGGTTGATCCAGCTAGAAAAAGCATTGTATCGTTAATAATCCGGCAAGACAATCCGGCTTCCACACTGCTCCCTCCGTAATAAGTTCCCCAGATGCGGGAACCTGATGTGTCAAATTTCACAAGAAAAGCATCTTCCACACCGCCAAATATTGGTTGATGTGAATTTGTCGTTGCGATATTGTCTGGAGATTTTGTGGTGCCACAAAAGTACAGACTGGCACCTGAAACGCAACAGCAACTTCCAGATTCAACATTTGAACCACCATAATAGCTTCCCCATATTCGCTGACCTGAATTTGTAAACTTCAAGAGGAATGCATCAGTAGTATCATTTTTAAATTGCTGAAATGCGCCGGGTGTAGAAATATTAACATTGGAGGTTGTTGATCCGGTAAGATAAATGCTCCCGTCTCCAGAAATGCAGCAATATTTGGAACCGTCATTCCCGGGCCCTCCGAAATAAGTCCCGAATAACAATTGTCCTTCCTGATTGAATTTTGCAAAATATGCATCATTATTCCCTGCATATATCGATTGAAAAGAGCCACTGGTTGCTATATTATTGGCGGAACTGGTCGTTCCTGTAATGATAATATTTCCATTTGAGTCCAATGACATTGATACAGCATAATCCAAATCGGTTCCGCCATAGTAAGTTGCCCATAATCGTTGGGGTACAGGGTCAATCAGCAAAGTTGAGTTTTCAGGCAACTTCTGATCTGTAATGAAGCCATAAATTTTCTGACTGATATGGTAAAACCTGCATTTCACATCTGTCGTCACATCATTTAATCGGTAAAAACTCTTCGGAATTTCCTCTTCCAATCTACCTATGGCGGTTGATAACTTCAATGAACCGGAAGCGGCAATTTCGATTTCCGGGTCTATTATCATCATCTGAATAGAGGAGAGCGATCCGCCTGGATAAATCACAAAAGTATACTTGAATCCCCGCTGTTCATCGGCAATGAATACCAGGTCGATGTTGGGATAGATATTTTTATAGGTCACGGTTTTAAATGACCGAATATCCATAACTCCTTCGTCGGGTGTTCCAGTGGTATAATAGTTCCAAAATTCAGCAGAAGCCCCAGAAGCAATGATTTCGCAATCGGGATTTGAACCAACCAAGTTGAAGTCGATCCTATGAAACTTGTATATAGCATGAATTCTATCCTGATTTGAATCACTAGCTCCAGCCTCTGGCTGCAAAAATTCAGTATTCGATATTTGATAAAGATCATAACTGAACCCGCCCTTACGCAACTGAACATTCATCACAGGTATTTTCAATAAATATAGTACCTCATCATTGGGCTTATTGTTCTGGTCAATGATCTGGCCTTTGTTTTCGATAAAACAATTAGATTGTGTTTTATAAGAATTGTTTGTTGAACTTTTATTCTGACTGAAAACTGAAATTGCTGAAAGCAAAATAATAGAACCGAAGATGATTATTTTTTTCATTTACAATATATAGAACTGTCTATCAGAACTGTCTATCAATTTAAAGTCAAATTTAATGATTCTATGATTCTAAATTCCAGTATCTCTCCAATAAAGTTACATGTATTGATAAAATACCAATGCAAATTGATGCATGTCGTTAAAGGACATGAAAATACATTTTTAAACAAGGAAGGCTGTGATTAAACAACAACCTTCCTTGTTTTGAAGAGAAGGTGCTAAGGAAGAGTTAGTACAACTGTACTGCTGACTACTAGATTGTTGTTGGCATCCAGCTGTGCTACTTTGTATACATTTGTTCTGGAAAGCAACGAACCATTCCTCTTTTCACAACGGAAATTTAATACATAGTAATTCATTGGCATTGGACTCGGTTTCCAAACAGCAATTCCTGTACTACTCGATTGAAAAGTTGAATAGAATGAACTTGGTGCAACAGTAATTGGAATAGGATAAGTCGTATTATACCAAGTTGAATAGTTGCCGTCGGAGGTAAGTACCTCAACATATACGAAAATTCCGGCCGGCGCTACTGTATTATTGTCTATAATCTGCATGTTGGCTGAGATTTCAGGGTAGATCCACGATCCCTGAGCAAATGATATGGTCGAGAAAAGAACCAAAACAAGAAGTAAGAATAGTTTTTTCATAATATCAAATTTTTTTGATGATGGGTTTGTAAACAGAAAAGTAAAAATTAATAAAAGACTCCCCTGGCTTGTCGGGCCTAAAGACAGGATTTTAATCGTAAAAATATCCCATAGCAGAGTATGCCCGAAGCTATGGGAATTAAAACTCATAGTTGTTTTTCCCCAAAAACTCAATGTTGTTTTTTAGCATGATTAATGCGATAGGTTTTACTGATAATAAAATTTCTTATAGAATTTATTAATCCTCATAGGAGGTTGAGCCAAATTCACATAATGCATAGTACTCTTGATGGTATGATTCTTTCTTTTCTTTGTTGCCCCCTGGATATTACTACTATCCCCGGTCTCAATCCAAACATCAACGACAACTTCTTCTTCACTTTCTACCAGGACACCCCATTGCCGGTCATCGATTGGCACTGTCAATGTCTGACCACATGTTACCGTGAATGGGCCAAGCACAGTTGTGTGATCAAGACTGTAAATCCATACCGTGGCAGTGCAACCATAAGGATTTGCGGAGGTGATATTCACCTGAACATTTCGCTTCTCCCTTGTTGATTTTGAATTAGAATGGTAATCCTGGCGGAAATTTGCATACCCAATAACCTTTACATTAAATGACGGTATCGGATAGGTGGGAATGACTTGAGCATTTACGGCTTTTACAACTAAAACCATCATAATCACGAAGACTGGAATTAATACTTTTTTCATGCCTGTTTGTATTAGGATTAATAAAAGACAAATATCATCCTAAGGGTATGTTATTCAAATATATAGACCTGAGTATCATTTGTTCATTTTGAATGGTATACAATTGTGTATCGGAAAAGTCATGGAAAGCCTTTCTTGCAGAATCACAAGAAGATATACTTTTTTCGTCGCCACTTTTTAAGCGGCGATTGAATAACGAAAATTAAATGAATAGTGAAATCGCCTCTAAAATTCTGAAAAATCGATGTCAAGAAAGGTTTGAGTCTAAACTGAGCCTGCTTTGGAGAGCAACTTGATCAATTCAAGATTATTCTTTACTTTGAAGGATTCTCTCATGGATTTCAATATCTTTTCGATCATAGACCGGCTGACTCCTATTTTATCAGAAATTTCCTTATGGGTTGATCCATTTGCCAGATAGGAAAGAATACTTCTTTGCAATGTAGTAAACTTCGGATTATCTATGGTAGAGTCATCGGGATTGTAGTTTTTCTTCGAAATTTCCTGAATAAATACATTAAACCGCTCTCCCTGCGCTACTTTTTGAATGGCAAGCTTTAACTCCTCTCTGGTCGAATCTTTTGTGATATATGCTGAAACACCCTCATGAAACATTCTGCTCTTCCAGATGGCAGATTTTTCTCCTGTATAAATAATGATTGGTTTGTCAGGAAAGTGTTGTTTTAAATTCTTGACATTATCTATTGGCTGATGATTCGGGATATGAAGATCCAGGATAAAAATATCAAAATCCAGTGGTGAAGCTTTTAATATCACATCATCGATTGATTCCGCCGATCCAGAAATTGTGATGCCATCCCTTTGAGGTCTGAAAAGGAACCTAAAACTCGAAAGGATCACCATTAAATGATCCTCGATAACGAACAATCGTATCATACGGGATATATTTATTAATCTTTAATCATTTTAATGGGATTGAAATATTCCATTGAGTGCCGGACCCAACTTCCGAATTCATGATTGCTTTCCCCCCCAGAATCCTAGCTCTCTCATGGATATTTGAGATTCCTAATCCTTTTTTTACCGGAAATCCTGATTCCATTCCCGGGCCTGTATCGGAATAAAAAACAAACAAGTGATTCTCTTCAACGGCAAGTTCAATCTCAACTTTACCGCTTGTTACATATTTCATAGCATTAAATAGAATTTCCTGAATAATTCTGTATACATGCATCGTCTTTTCATATGACAAATTTATTTGATAATCTATACAGCTGAAATGAATTGGAACTGCTGAAATAGTTTGAACATCATTAGTAAGGCCATAAATTAAATCTGGTAGCGGTATTTGACCAATGAAGCTATTATCAATTCTATGAGAGATAGCGCGAATCCCTTCTGTCAAGGTTGACAACTTTTCTTTAAGTTCCCGCTCAATTAATGGGTCGCTGATCTTTGCAAGATCAATCTGTTTGACTATAGCAATATAAAAGGGATTTGCCAGGTCATGCAACTCCATTGAAATTTTTCCCTTTTGATTCTCTTCGAGATCAATCAACTTATTGGCGGATTTCAAAAGTGAGTCCTGATATCGAATTTTGTTTTTTTGCAAACGCCAGCTGTAAAATAGGATTGTTAGCAATAGAATCAAAATCGCACACCCAAATAAAAAAAGGGCGAGCCGAATTCTATTTTCTTTCATTCGAATAATGCTTTCATTGGATTGAATTCTGAGCTCCTTGTTTTTCACATCTAACAAAACCGACAACAATCTTACTTGATCATTTGCATATTTTCGATTGGCCTCCAATCGCATCTTTAGCGATTGTCTTTCATACTTAAATGCTTTGGATATCTTCGACTGAGCCAACATGACATCGGCATAGGTATCAAATAAACTTGATAACCAATCGAAATCTTCAATTCTTTGAGCAATAGGGATTGCATGGTCTTTCAAACAATTTTCAGCTCCCTGAAAATCGTTTTTTTCAAGCAAACTATAAGCCATATTATTGAATGCCGCAATTTCCAATTCAGGGAAATTTCCAGATTTTGCCACATCAAGAGATGACCGATAATGGGCAATCGCGGAATCAGGATTTACCTTCATCAGTCCCAAATTAATTTGAATGAGAGATATTTGTTCCTCATTACCAAGGTGCCGGCTGAGTAACTTAATGGCATCCTGCCAGTTTTTCTCCGTAATTTCGGGATCCTTTTCAAATAATGTACGACTTGCCAATGCAACCCCCATTTGGCTTGACAGATTGTTTCTTTTTGCAATAAAATATGCAGAATCAAACATTATTCTGGCTTCAGTCGTATCCAGAAGTGAATTCTTAATATTTCCAAGAGCATTGTATGCATTTGATAATAAGGGAAATTCACCCCATCTCCTTGAATTATTAACGGATGAATCGAGAAAAATTACAGCCATTTTATAATCAACAGCAGCCAAATATACCATTGCAATATTATAATATAGCTTTGCCTTGAGATGTATAAAATTATTTTTATCGACAATTTTTAAGGCTTTCGAATAGAAAATAAAACTGGAATCGCTTTTATAATTCTTATAGGCGATTCCCTTTATTATAAATGCCTTAGCCAATGCTTCCTCAGTATTCATTGATAATGCCAGAGACAATGCCTTATCTGCAAACTTGTGCGCAAGTTTATTATCTGCTGCCTTTTTTATGTCCACTAAAGAATCGAAAAATCTGAGGGAATCCAACTTAGCTTTGAATTCAGTCTTATCTCTTATAACGACTCCATCAGATGTGTTATTCTGACAGCCAAAAAATAGAACTGTACCAAGAATAAAAAGCAAACTCAATTTAGCCATAATGGGTCTTTGATTGCAAGAATACAAAATTCTTTCGACTTTCCCCAATTCCTAATTTGAAGTCCTAAGTTACGCATGGGCAGTTATTCTACGACCAAAAAGAAAGCCGTGGCGACCACGGCTCCTTTCTCCCGGATTTTAGAAGGGAATCTCATCGTTAGCCGGTTCCCTGGTTGCCTTGGCCGCTTTCTTGGCGCTTTTTTGGGGTTTTTCTTCCGGTGAAGCGGTTTTGGGGGCTGTTTTCTGGGGTTTTTCTTCGGTTTCCACCAGTTTGTTGACATACACGGTGTAATCGTTTCCGAAGCTGTCCGGGTTCTGAAGCTTGGCCACCTCGAAGGTGAGATACTGTTCGCCTTTGTATTCGTGGGCATGCTGGAGGATATCTTCCACCTTGATCGAGATCCTTACGATCTGCATTCCGTTGATTTTCTTTCCCTTTGCGATGTAATTCTTTTCAAATGTTTTCATGACTGTTGTTTTTTAGGTGTTTATGTAGGCAAGTGTCATGAAGACCATGGAGGGGCACTCAAGGAGGAACTGGAATACCGGAGCATAGCGAGGATATGCCGGGAAAATCCTTGAATGAGCAGCGCTTTTCACCCAGGAGTGGGCTCATAGCTTAGCATACGATATAGACCGGGAAACCAGTCCGTGAATGTTTGTGAGTTACCAATCCAAAAAGGGAAAGCAAGGGATAGCAAAATCAATTCTCCGATCCGGAAGATACCCCGGTGCCCAAGCCGGCGAGCAATGATAACCTGCAGGCCAGCAGTCCAGACCGCAAGGGATAACCGCGTGTCAAAAGCGGAAACCCTAAAAGAAAAACCTAAACAACATCAATTGGGACGCTGGGATACGCATGCATGCGCCATCAGGCGGGTAATCAGGAACGCAACTATGTTTTCCTGGCCGGGAGAAAGGGGCGGTCGCCACAGTGATTTAGGAAGGAGGGCACTGTCGGGTTTCTTTTTTGGTACTTTTTGCTTTGCCCCTGGCCGCCAAAGAAAAAAGTACGCCGATTTCTGGCAGGATATCGCTGTTTTATTCCTGCCGGCGTTTCTTTTGCTGCTTTTCTTGGCGCCTACAAAGAAAAGCAGTCCGCCCATTTGGCGTACTACAAAACAGAAAATCTATTATATTGATTTGTAACTACAAACGGGTAAATATTCCCTTTTGCAGTTACAAAATCTCCACGAAGTGCACGCCCCGCCCTATCGAAAAATACAATTGCACCGGGCGCAAAGTCCGGGATATATGAATTAAGGACTCATATCTAATAATGTAGATGTAAAAATCGGATCGAAAAACGGTGGGCGAAGTCCGCTCCCCTATCTTCCGGGGAGCAGGATCATTTCATTGGCAGGATATTGCTCCCCTATCATCGGGCTGAGCAGCCAATAGAACAAATTGTCTGCGGCATCGCTCAGGTCGGTGGCTTTCCACCGGGGCTGATCTTTGCGCCGCTCGGACGATTTGTCTTTCTTGAATTCCTGAGGAAGAATGGGGGCATTGTCCATGGAGAAGAAAGTCTCCATGGCGTTGTTCATGTTGATGCGAAAGGCGGGAAGTCCCGGGTGCTCCCCCGAGAGGAACTTGAACCAGAACTGGAACTTATCCATGTGGTGCGCTTCATACAGCTCTGCCCTGAGCTGGACTTGCCAGCCTGAATGGGTCATCTGTTCCCTGACATCATCGAAGTAGGAGTTGCGCGAAGCTGCATCGTTCTTGCGATTCCCGTCTGAGCCGCCGTAAAGATAAACATATCTGACTGGCATGCATTTATAGTGATCGATGAACTGCTGCACTAAAACAGAAAGCGTTTCATTCTCAACAAAGAAGTTCCGGATGATGCGGATTTCATTGAGCACCCGGTCCCATTGCGCCACGATCATGCAATTCTGCGAAGTGCCGAAATCGAAGGAGACATAGAGCGGTTCGCTTCCGATGCAGTCTTTGTCTGCCCGGCAGTCGAAGACGTTCCCGGCCGCAGGCAGGTTTGCTTTGTCGATATAATCGTACTGGTATGAATCGGAGTATCCATGTTCGGAGGCTTTCAAAAGCGGGTAAAAGCCGTTGGTATTCTGTTTCCTGCGGATATTCAGAACTTCCAGATCATACACAATCTTCGGCAGAACCCGCTTGAGATCCCGGAAATACATCTTTCCCAGGATTTTGATATTCTGCATGGCAGATGCTTCCAGGTAGCAGTACCTCGAAGGCATATCCTTTGCCAGTTCCTGGTATTCGAATACCCAGTCCCCGTCGGGTGTCAGCGGCATGGTTCCGAGAAACAAAGTGCCGTGGTGGAACCTCAGGTGACCGAACCGGTCCCGGTTGCCGCGGTTGGCCGGCAACACATCGGATTCAATGGCGGTTTTCTTCAGCTTCGTGCATTCGTCGAAGATCATCCCGTCGTATGAACCGCTGCGGGCCATTTCCGGTCGGTCGAAGGAGTTGAACTCAACGACGAAGCCGTTGTAAAAATGGATGCAGTTGGAGTAATCAAGCGGCGGCGCATAAGGTTCCGGCCATTCGTTTCTCTTTGGAGCCCGGTGCCCGACAAAATAGTGAATGCCCCGGTACAGACCGCGTCGTTCAAAGTGGTCGATGATCGGCGGCAGCGATTTTGTCCGGATATGGAAATAGGTCAATCCGTTCAGAGATATCTTTCCCCTGGGCATGGCGATAAAATAGCGGATGATATCTTCGGCAATGATGGTGGTCTTGCCCACTCCGCGGCCGCCGATGAACACTTTGTGCGGACTGTGAGAAAGCTGGATGGCCACCTGCGGATCGTTCAGGTAGGGCGCCGGTCGTACTTTATTCTCGGGCATCTTGAATAGCAGGTTCTTCAGCCAGCAGGATGTTCTTGTAGTCGGCAATGGGCGAGGCATCGATCAGCGCCATAACCTTTTCGTTCAGCTCCAGGAGCGCCTTCTGAGCTTTGGGATCGATCAGGTTGAAGTACTCTGAATGCAGGAAATTGTAGTTGATCGACAGCAATTGTACCGGAGGCTGGATCTTGGAAGGATCAGGCAATTCGAGGTCCTCTTTGTCCAGGTTGTTGGCCCGGATGATCTTGTCCAGGAGCATTCCGATGGCCTTGAAATCGTTCTTCACCGAGGCTTTGCGGTAGGCTTCAATTGCCCACTGGGTGACCATGTCACGCAGGGCATACCGGTCCATCCCACGGATTGGGCCGAAACAGCGGGTGCAATTGTACACATCGCGATATGCCTGAACATCGGAGATGTCGTACACCTTCATGAGCATTTTGACCACCTCGCGTTTGGTGCCGTTCTGGTTGATCAGCATCGAGTAAGCAGCTTCCCAACGCTCGCGCAGCGTCTGATCATGTTCGGAAAGCTCTACATTTTCCGACAGGTAATAGAGCTTGATGCGCTCCATGGTGGTTTCTGAGATCAGGCTTTTCATACGTCATCGGCTTTGGCGTTTTCGACAAGTTTCAAAGCAAGCGTCTGTGCCGGCGAAGAACCGTTCTGAGCCAGGTCAAAAATGCCCTTGCGCAGTTCCGCTTCCCTTTTGAGACGGCCGCGCTGAAATGCTTTTCCGGCCGAACTTTGCGGATCGCCGATCAGGTCGGACAACTTACCGGGATCCACCTCCATGATCACAGCAATTTCGCTTTTGGAAAACATCAACGAAGCGTACGTTTCCAGGTCGCTGAGCATGGATTCATTCATTTCCATTGAAGACGCTTGTATTTGAAAGTTCATGCAATATCCAGTCACGGTGAAACGCCGTAACCTTCCGGTCGCAGCAGAGTACCCCTGCTTCAATTCGGGGATTACGGGTGTAGTTTGCCGAACCCACCACACTGATCCCCCAGTGATCGTTCTCGATCACGGTCACCTTGGCATGGCACTTGGCCGCCTTGATATCGGTTGTAATCTTCTGCAGGAACTGAAGCTCGGCAGGCTTCCTAATGCCGTTGCGGTAGTCGAAGATCCCCTTCAGCTCCAGGATCAATCCATGTTCGATGAACTGGTACAACTGCCGGATGGCATACTCAGAGATCGCCCAGGTTGTGAAATATACCCGGGCAGGGCCGGTCTGTTCCAGTAGAAAGAACAACAGGTCATGCGTTGACCAATCCCCCAAGGAAACGTAATGCACCGACTGATCCGGGGCAACCTGCCCGAACACCTGGTGCAGCTTTGCATTGGCTTTGCCAATGGTCAGCAAGGTTGTACCAGCAGTAAGAACTGATCCGGAGACGGCTCTTTCATCCTTTTTCCTTGTAAGTTCAGTGGTGGAGAAAAGGCTCATCGTTGCAGTCGTTTGGTGATTTCGGCCAGTTCATCCTGGTATTGCTGAAGCAGTTCCTGGTTTCGGGAAAGCGATTCAGGAGTTTTCGAACCGGCTACCAGTCTTTTGTACCGGGTAACGTAAGTTCTCAGGTTGCTTTGCCATTGAAAAAGCTCGACATCGCTGAGTTCTGAAATTCTCCTTTTTGATTCCTGGCCCTGGCTTACCGGGATAACCCCGTGTTTTTCATAGTGATCAATTTGTCCAGCCAGGTCCCTGAGCTGATCATCCAGGTCAAGGATCTGAAAGGCGATCTCCTTTCTTTCCTGGACAGACCTGTATTCAAGAATAGCATGAAGATTATCCAGCATCTTGTAGATCATCTTCTGCTGCTGGCGGAGATCTTCAATCCGGATAGCTGGTATGCTTATTACGACTTTGTCTTTCTCCGGCTCCTGTGGTTCAGGAGATTGGATGGAAAGATGGGAAATAAGCGGACTGATGACTTTGCTCAACTGGTAGGCCAGAGTCAACCGGTTCTTGCCGGTTGCTCCCCCTATGCGCAGGATCCGGCCCAGGTTGGCATTCCGGCAGTACCGGTCATAGATTAAAAGGCCTTCAGGATAATCCTGGTCGGAATTCAACCAGGTATAGATTTCATGATCCATGCAGCGAAATTAGAGCTGCAATTGCATAGGTTAAAGGACATGAAGATCATTGAAAATAGAATGCAACCTTTGATAAATCAAAAGTTTATTAAAAGATAATTATGGAAGTAGTGCTTTAAGTTTAACAAGACACTCCTCCCTTTTTTCCTCCCATTTTGTCAAATGAATTGGCGTTAAACCAAAATAAGTTTCTATTTCCTGCTTAAAAGAATTGAGCTGGTTTTTGTCATTAATTTTAAAACCAAGAGAATTAGGGAATACACCCTGGACATCATCAAAATTAAATGGCGGGATTAAAATGGGGATTTGTTTGTTTGATTTTATCCATACTGCACCCATTTCACAAAGACAAATGGGACTTTTGAAAAAATTATCACTCAAAAGAAATAGCGCAAATACATCTCCTCCCAACTCTTTCTTTAGTCTCTCAAAAATATTTTCACCAAGGCCAACTCCATAAGCAGGATGTGATGAATAAAAAATTTGATAATCCTGAACCCCAATATCACCGATTAAATCTAATAAGGGTTTAATAATTGGTTCATCTTTTGACGAATGACTTAAAAATAGCTTTTTCATGTTAACAATTTTTGCAAGTCTCTGATCTAAATTATGAAGTTGTTCATCTAAGGGAAGTAAATCCGTATTTTTAATATCTTGTGTATGTGCAAGTGCAGTATTTAAATGGACAAGTTGTTTTGGTAGACAATATAGAACCTTGTTCCTATTAGTCTGAAAATGAGTATTGTCAGCATAAACATTTCCAAGATAATTTACACCTGAATACATCCGGAAAAGTTGTTTGTGAACATATGCTTTTTCTAATATTTCACAATTAGTTTTATTCCATATTTCATAGTCAGTTAAGAAACTCTCTAATTCACCTGAATTAGATATACTCTCGAGATCCTTGGATAAACTATCGCCAATTTCTATTTGTTTCTTTAATACAGAAATAAGTGTTTCTTTCATAATGCTATTTGTGCTTGTCCGTTTTACTTATAGTTTTAGTGAAATCAGCGATCTGTGTAATATCAATGTTGTAAAAGTAACAAAAAATAGCAATTACTTATATATCACAAAAAAAGCCTGCCGGATCACTCCGACAGGCTTCAACTAACACCTATGAAAACACGCTACAAGAGCTTCTTTGTTATCCGGTGGGTGGATTGGGATCCATCAGCAGGTCGCCTTCGTAGAAGGCCATCGGTGATCCCTGTTTGCACTGGAAACCGAACTTGTGTCCCTTGTCCTTGTCGATCTCCTCGCCCCAGGTGGTCTCGATGGTTTCGAGATGCACCAGGTTGCAGGGTTCCCCGATCAGGTAGCGCTTTGCTGATGCGCAGTTCTGGATGATGACGATCCCCTTGAAGTCGATGCCAAAATTGGCAATCCATTTCTGCACGGCTTTTTCAATTCCGGGATAGAAACCTTCCACCCCGATCTCGTAGCCGCCGCAGTCCTGATTGGAACCTTTGAGTTTCTTCTGGGATGGCTTGATGGTTCCCTGGGTCATGTAAAAGCTGTGCATGAACTTGCCGGTCAGCAAGGGAATATCTGCTGTGATGGTTATTCCGTCAGCATCCCGGGCAGGAAATGTGGCCCAGTCGATATCGCTCTCCATGATCAGGATGATCTCGGATTTTATCCCGCCGCCGCCACCGGCGTTGCGCACGGTGGGCTTGAAAAGGTCAAAAAGTGGTACAGACATAATTGTGTGTATTAAGTTGCAGGAACAAATGCGAATACAGCTTCTTCGATGCCGAATCCAACGGACTCATACCAGTCAGCGAAGACCTTGATCTGGCGGTCAACGCTCTCCACCGAAATGGAGGAAGCGCCATTGTTGCGGTTCATCAATCGGATGAAGTTCTCCTTCGGGGTGGTGAAGATGACATTCTCCCCGGCCATCGAAGGAAGCGGGGTAAGGGTCAGGTTGGTTCCCTCAAGCATGGTCTTCAAGCCGTCGTAGTTCGTATCCGTGCCATGGAGGTCCCGGCGCTTGCGGTGGTAAGCTGAGAACCACTTGCGGGAAAGGAAGATGTTCATCGACATATCCTTGTACAGGTCGCCGACCTGGTCACCGAACGATTCCAGCTGATCGAAGATATTGTCGACGGTAAGCGGCGCCAACGGGATGAAATTGATGTTGGAATTTCCCGCCGTGTGCTTGTGCTTGAGAATGGTGACAAACCCGTCCATCGAAAGGCCGAGTGCCTGGGCGGTCCCTTCCACCGGGGCAACATAGGTCCCCTTGCCGATCAGGGCCAGTTCCCGGTTATCGGCAACCTTCGGAATGATGAGCTGCTCGATGATGTATTTGGAGATCGGCCACGCCTTGCGGTCGATCGATTCATCACCCATGAAGCCGAGCCATGAATCCATGATCTCGTCCGGATAAAACGACAGGTCGATCTTGTGCCGGCGCTGCATGATCTCCACCGGGGTGAAGGCAGCTTTGCCTTTGGGCGTCCACCCTTCCTGGAAGCCCTGTACCAGGTCCGAGATCACCGCCTTGGTGGCACGGTAAACCAGATCCTGCGATTGCTTGGTGGTCATAAAGGTTTCGGAATAGGTGGGCTGGGTCAGCAGCCGCAAAATATCCCGCTGGTTCGTGCCGACATAGGTCCCGAAGGCCGCCTTCAGTTGATCCAATGAAATTGATTCTGCCATTTGATTGTGGGTATTGATGGTTAAAAGATATTATTGAGCGCAGAATTCATCCGCAATTTTGTCGTGTGCGTATACCACCGGGTCCTTTCCGTCCCCAGGGAACGAATCTGACAACTTTGCAGCCACAGTCTCACGGGTGGCATCCTGGGCCTGAAGCTCGCGCAGCTCTGCCAGGGTAGCTTCATGAGCCTGCTTTTCACTTTGCAGCGCCTGCTCCAGTTGTTCGTTGGTCTGGGCCATGCTGTCGAGTTTGTCGTTAAGCTGCTGCATCTGGTCGACCGAGAGTTCCTGGGTTTCCAGGGTGGCCGGATCGAGTTTGAAAAATCCCTGGATCGCTTTCCAGGTCTGCTTTATCTTCATGGTTTGGTGAATTTTGGTTTCGTTAGATATGGCTTGCACTAGCGGACTTGGACCGAAGGAGAATGCAGCTTCCAAAGCAGACTCATAACTGCCGATCTCATCGATCAGTCCCAGCCGGATCGCTTCCTGCGCAAAATAACTCTTGCCCGTCAGGGTGGATTCGTCCAGCCCTGGGCGGTTTGTCTTGATCATGGAAAGGAATTTCCCGTTGATCACATCCAGCATGTTTTTGCGCAGCGGATCGTAGTCGCCTTCCATCGCCTGGTTGAAATCCTGGTTCTTATCGGTCGAGAGACTTGCATAGATTTCATGAAATTTCACCCCCAGTTTTTCCAGGGCAGGCTTGAGGTCTTCGACCAGGAGCATCGTTCCGATGGAACCGATGCGGTCGAGATCGGAGCTGGCGATGATCCGCCTGGCTCCGGAAATGATCCAGTAAGCGGCGCTGGCTGCCATCCCTTCGATGTAAGCCACCACAGGTGTTTCGCATTTGGCGATGGCATCGGCCAGCAGGTCCGTTCCCGTGACCTGGCCGCCGGGGCTGTCCACAATGAGCAGGATGCTGCGGATGTTCGGATTCTGGTCGGCCTGCTTCACATCACCAAGGATCGACTGCGATCCCCTGGGGCCGCAAGGCTGATCGTACTTGAGGATTTCCGACCGAATCGGGATAACGGCGACCGACCCTTCGGGAATGGAAGCATCGGTATATCCAAACCTTTGCGGCTGCTCTGCACTGCCACAGATGACAAACGAGCGGTTTCTTTCCCTTGCAAAAGAAGAATCCGAATCCGACAGACTCTCCCCTTTCATCAACGAAAGAAGCAGGGAAGCATAAGCAGACTTTCGTTCGCTGCTGATCAACCATGCATTTGAAAGTAATTCTGTCAGGATGGGATTCATTGTACCCTTTGTTTGAGAGTACAATATTATTATGGTATGACCGGCAAATAAAGGACTGAAAATTAACGGGGATCAATCCTGGTCATCTTCATCCGGGATGATTCCGTTTGCTGGCAGCAGGAATCCGGCAGGTTTGGTAAACTCTCCTGTAAACAGCAGTTCATAACCATTGAATGTTTCCATGGCAGCGGGTTTCATCAGCTTACTGGTCAGTTTCATCGGGCTTTCCATGGTTCCAAAAATGCGGATCGTGCCGTTTTTGTCTGTCAACTTCATGATCAGGGGGCGGGCGGTCATCCGAAATAATTCGGATTCGACCGGGGCACGGTCTTTGGGAACCAGCATCTTTAGTTTATAGATGTATTTCATTCCAGCGGGAGAATCCTGCTGCTCTGATTCAAGTTGAACCGTCTCCGGGGTACCATATATAGAACTCCATGATCCTCCGATTTTCGGGATAACCGAGCAGTAAAGGTTCAAATCGTTAAAGGTAAAAAACGAAACATCTTCCCGGAAGATCCAGCTGACCTGGTTTAGTCCCCCAAGGTTCTTCCCGGTATGCCGTGAGATATTTCCCATGTCAGTTATGGGTTAGAAAAATGCAGTGACAATCCGGGGACATCTCAGAGACAAAACCTGAGCAACTTTTTTCTGTTTTTCTTCTGGCCCGTTTCCGGTAATAGTCTTTTTTAAGCAGCTCATAGTTCAGGTACGAAAAAGTGACGTTGTGGTCATAGCAGAATTGCAGGATGCACTTTTTAAAAGATTTGTAGAACCGGACCTTGTCATCCATATAGTGAAAGAAGAGCTCTTTGAAATGCCATTCAAGGTAGCTTTCAAAAATCTCCTGGTTACGCTCAGTCACCCAGAGATTGGATTTCACCCAAAGATCCTCATAGTAGGGTAAAACAAAGGTTATGTATTCCGGACCCTTGGGAAAAACAGGCATGCTTCCTGCAGGCCGGATCTCAAGCAATGGCTTTAACAGCTTGCCGATGAGATTGGTTCTTGATGCCCGGTTCGTATTCAGCGAGCAAAGCAGATACTCCTGGAGATAAGGCTTCAGTTTTATGGTGATTGTCGGTCGGTCTTGTTCGTTCATGGGGCAAATGTAGTTTTCAAGTATGGCGGATTAAAGGTCATTCAGATTTAACAAAAACCATCTGGTGGTCAAGGAACGGTTTGAGGCTGATGGAGCGGGTTTCCTGTCTGATAGCATGGATTTCAAAATACTGCTGGTCACCCCGCTGTATCAAGTATTCCATGCCAATTTTCTTTGAACCGTTTTTATGGAAATCATCCATCACGGCCAGTCGGTAGCCCTGCGGAAGATGGTCGTAGTATTTCCAGCCGTTTTGATCAGTGATGGGTTCGGGATGGTTCATAAAAAATTTCAGTTTTCTCAGCCAGGGTATATATTTTGGCATCTACAGCAGCTACATCAGCTACATTCAATTATCAATCTGTAAATCAAACAGATAAGCATTTCAAGACACGATAAATCTCAGCTACATCTTAGCTTTTTGTAGGAGCTGTAGTTAAGTGTAGCTTCAGTTAGCTGAGTCTTTTCATTCATTGTTGTCTTTAATTTACACATTTATAGTATTTTAAAATTTGTAGTCATTGTAGCTGGTGTAGCTGCCGATTTTGCGTTAAACTTTTTGTGTTTTCTTTTTTTCAAAATGGAAGATTTTCGGGTGGTTCCCCGGTATTCGGGTCAATCTCCTGTTTATCAACAATATTCAAAATAGAGATGTTCAGTAAGTCGTAATCAAAAACCAGTGCAGTGGTTATCCGACGGGTGGTTTTCTTTAATTGGTTGCCATCCATGGATACGTTTGTATCCTGATCTTCAACAACCCGGTGGTTCTCTTCAACTTTGAAACTGACGGAGTGTTTCCTTCCCAGGTACTCCTTCGAGTTCATCAGGTAATATTCAAGGGTTTTCAGTGGAAGGATGTTCTCCTTGGTTTTCTGGCCATGGACACGATATAGCTGAAATATCCTGGAATGGTTCAGATAGAGTATGTGTTTGGGCTTTGTCCATTGGGATTCCGTGGAAACCAGATCAGTTTTTAACCTGGTGACGAAATCAACCTTGAAATCAACCTCTTCCTTGATCAACCCGTCATTGGTCAGAAAT
The DNA here is from genome assembly GCA_009928665.1 of Alphaproteobacteria bacterium. Classification (GTDB taxonomy): domain Bacteria; phylum Bacteroidota; class Bacteroidia; order Bacteroidales; family FEN-979; genus CAIVAT01. Next base: position 103,356 of record SACF01000008.1, on the reverse strand, counting down.
TCTACGATACTCCAGAAGATCGAAATCTCATTGCTGGTTTTGGTCTCCTTGTTTTGCAGAATGATCTTACCAGCAGCGATTCTGAGCAGCTCGTCAAATTCCCAGGGAACTTTGATATCATCCTTCAAGGTTCGATAGGCTGCAATGATGACCAGCCAGTTGCGAAAAATACGGTCTTCGATTACCTGGCCGTTGAGCATTTTGGCTAATTCGTCGGATGCCAGGTCGTAATTTTCGCGGTATTGCTGCGTAAATTTCGAACGGTGCTGCAGGATCTGATGCGTGAGCTGAGTCAGTCCCTGCTTTTCGATCCCTTTCAGATCGTTGAAAGCTGCTTTTTCTTTATCATTGAATTCGACCTTATTGAACCACAGGTAGATCATCCTGGAAAAAAGGGCAATGTCGGCTGTGGTCATCTCCTGCCCGGAAACCATATTCCCGACATAGACGGAGGTGGTTTCCTTTTTCTTGTCTTTGTCCATGTTCATCCGGGTCCGACCGGTTCCATCCCAAAGCCCTTTGAGGAATTCAATTTTCTCGTATTCCAGGTTGTTTTTATACTCGTCAATGTGGCACAGTGCATTGGAGAACATGGCAACATGATCAGCCAACGCCGCTTTGGTGGTGTTGGTGATATTCGGCCCTTTGGCATGATTGCCGAAGAGCTGAAGTAAACTGATGGCCAGTTCCGTCTTTCCTGCCCCCTTGGGGCCGAAAAGATTGAGGATAGGAAAGAAGCCAAACTGGCCCGCGATGTGATCACGGAACAGGGTGGCAAAATAGAAACAGAGTCCGAACATGGCGTTGTCGCCATATACCTGCAGCAGTTGGGAGGAATAATCGTACATTGAAATCTTCCCCGGTGAATACCGGAACCTGCGTTCCGAAACGAACAGGGTTTCCTCGGATTTGTAAATCCCGCTGGATGAAGGAAGGTAGTAGTTTTTGCCTTTGTGAACCACGATCCCGTTAGCGTCGGTCTCTTTGAACTCCCCGTTGAAAATACCGTTGCTCCAGGCCCAGAATCCCTCTTTTTGCCAGCCGAGCTGAGTAATTTCAATGCAGCTTTCGGTTTTTTCATAGAGAAACCGCTTGAGTTTGTTCAGATCGGAATCGGTGCCTTCAAACAGGAAATTCCCCAGGCTTTCAACCCGGAGTTTGAAGGCACTGATAGAGATCAGGTCCTTTTGCAGAAGTTCAATCACCTGGCTGTAGCGGTTTTCGTTGGTGATCCGGTATATTCGTTTGCTGTTCAGAACCGATGCAACATGGAACAAGGGTTCCATGATGAAATTACATCCACGCAACGGGCCGTTTTTAGTGCGGAAGTAATAGCAGTTGTGGTCCTGGTAAAAGCCATATTTCTCATAATCCGACAGGATGACATGAGAAGGAATGGCGTTCTCGGGCTCTTTCTTCTCCTGACCGGGTTCATCAGCAAGGAAACGGCGTATGCTGTCTTCCCAGGCCTTTTTGGGTTTAATCTTCACGCTCAGCTGTTCGACGTAAAGCGTGTGCGAAGAGACCGGCAGCCGGGTGATGAGCCACGACAGTTCATCAATGACTTTAGATTTTTCATCGGGGCTTTTGCACTTTTCTTTAAGTGATTCTGCCTGCCAGATAATGTAATCCTTTTGGTGCTCGCCGGCGTACTGGTCAAACTGCTCCCCATCCTTGAAGAAGGAATCCGGGTCCTGTTTCTCTTCTCCTTTCGGAAGCTCAATCACGTTGCAAAACATGCCAGACTCAATGATCAGTTTGCCACTTTTTAAGACCGCGGTTTGCCCGGCGCCATCCGAATCACCAATGAGGGTGACTGATGCAGAGCGGCTCTTCAGCTCTGCAATCTGTTCCCTGGTCAGCGCGGTACCACCGGAACCGACTGTGTTGATCATTCCGATCTGGTGCAACCGGATCACATCAGCGTTACCTTCAACCAGATAGGCAAATCCTTTCTCCCTGATCGATTTTGCTGCCATTTGAAGGCCGTAAAGGATCTTGCCCTTGTTGTAGATTCCCGTTTGTGGGGTGTTGAAGTATTTTGGTGCATCGTTATTGCCGAAAAAATTCCGGCCGGTAAAACCAACCACCCGACCGGTGGCGGAAAGAATCGGGAACATGATCCGGCCACGGAAGTAATCAAACCTTTTGCCTTTGCTCTCAGAAAGTAACCCTGTTTCGAGCAGAATATCCTCGGTTACACCCTTGGATTTTGCGTAATTTTTCAGGCCATCCCAACTTTCGGGGGCAAAGCCAACTCCAAAGTCTGTTATACTCTCCTGGTTCCAGCGACTCAGCACATAATGAAGGGCCACTTCATTCTCCTTTGAGGTGAGGTTTTCCCGGAACCAGTCCAGCGCAATCTTGTTTGCAGCATAAAGCTGTTCGTTTCGATTAAACTTTATGGTGGCCTCCTTCGAACGGGGTTGTTCCTGGAGGGTTATATTGTGATCGGCGGCAATTGCCTTTACTGCCGATAAAAAGTCGATTTGCTTGTAATCCATCACGAAACCGATGGCATTGCCATGTTTCCCGCAGCCAAAGCATTTGTAAAAACCTTTGGATGGTGAAACAGAAAAACTCGGGGTCTTCTCACTGTGAAACGGGCAAATTCCCTGGTGGTTATTGCCCTTTGGGGTCAGTTTAACATATTTTCCGATAACATCGGTGACATCGAGGCTCAGGACTTCATCTATGGAGGATTGCAGGATCATTTGGTTTCCCTTCCATTATTCACTGAGCAGTTCAGCATCGAGCACGTCGAGAAGTACCTGAAGGCGGGCAGCCTCTTTGTGAAGTTTGGCTGTCTTTTCAGGTGTGAGGGTATTGTCCGACTGTAAACACTGGTTGATAAAGGCCAGGTTTCTCAGGTAGGACGTTTTGGTGAGGGTTTTGTCCGGAACGGACATCGAGGAGAATGTTTTCATACGCTTGCGTTGTTGATTTTTTTGATTCTTTTCTCGATGCTGTTCACCTTTTTGGCATACTGTCTGACCAGCTTTATAGCCTCAGAGATGATAAAAGGATTGAAATCCGGTCGTTTGGAGTTAAGACAGCGATAAATGTATTGCAGGGTAAAGGGGCGATCGTTTTTCTCCAGGCGCGATTTGATCACCTTAGCGCTTCCATGTGGCAGTTGCTTTTTCAGTTCCGCGACAGATTCTTTTCTGACTTTCATAAATTGTTGTTTTCATTATGGATTATTGTTATTAACATTTGCGAAGGTCCTCCATGACTTCGCTTTCAAAGAAAAAAAGCTTACCCCCGATTTTGTGGGCGCGAATGGTTCCCGATTTGCTCCAACGATGGAGCGCCGGTCGACTTACGCCAATCATCTTGCAGATGTATTTGGCCGTCACAGGCTTTTCTAAAATTAACTTTTCGTTCATAATTTTTACGGATTAAATGAGGCGCAAAAGTATTAAACCGGTCGCCAACGAGCAGGCATAAAATATTAACAACGCACTGAAATTTAGGAAAATAGTAACCTAAACTATACCTGTTTTATACCTGTGAAAAAATAACAACAGAGGGAACCAATTAGCCGTAAAACGGTTACAAGGGAAGAAAAAAAATGGGGGTGAAAAGAAACCGCTGGAAATTAAGTTATGAACATTTCAGAGGCTGGTGAGGCCCAAAAAGGAGGGGTCATTGTTAATAGTCATGGACTGAATTTATTAACCTAAAATGGGATTTTTGGGCATGATTTTTTTGTCCGGGGAGATGGGAAAATGAATACATTTGACAGGAAATTACGGGTGAAACAGGAAGGTACACTGACCTACAAAGGGTCACAACAAAAAATCAAAAAAAACTGCCCAAGAAACTGCCTAAATAAGTTTCCTACACTCCGAAACACCAGTAAAATAAGCCTATTCTAAAAGCGGTTCGAATCCCTCACATCCCACCAGGATTCCAAGCGGATCCGGCAGATGCCCCTGAACGGGCATTTTTTTCAAAGCCATTCATTTTTTTGCACCGGTCGTTTTTCATCAAAGTGACCCGGTCATTTTTCATTCTTTACCCGTCATAACAGTCGGAAGGGAACTTCCATATGTGATTCATTAAAACCGGCACCGAACATTAAAATCAGGTAACGATTTCCGAAATTTGTACCTTTATCCGCTGATTTTAGAAAACAAAACAAATATTCCGGCTATGAAAATATCATTTTACGGGGCGGCAGGTGGCGTTACGGGTACTTCTTATCATTGCGAATCTACTTCAGGCAACATCCTGGTGGATTGCGGCATGTTCCAGGGAGGAAAGGAGGCAGAGAAGGCAAATAAGTCGGCCCCACCAGTCAATTATGAAGATTTATCAGCTATTGTACTTACTCATGCCCATCTGGATCATTGCGGAAGGTTACCCCTTGCGGTCAGGGCAGGTTATAAGGGACCCATTTACGGAACCCCTGCCACCATCGATCTCACGGAACTGATCCTGAAGGATTCACTTAAAGTTCAGAACAGTGACCTTGAAAAATTGAACCGGATGCTGGCCCGTCAGGGAAAACCCGGCGTGGTTGCCTCATTTGACAAGGAGGATGTGGAATCTGTAATCCGGCAAATGCAGCCCATGCCCTACCACAAGAAGTTTCCGATCACAAAAGGGATGCATATTACAGTTGATGAAGCAGGCCACATCCTGGGTTCAGGGAGTATCTTATTGCAGGTCAATGAGAAAGGAAGATATAAAACGGTGATCTTTTCCGGTGATCTTGGCGGACGTGGAATGCCCATCGTGAGAGATCCGGAACCGTTCACTGAGGCGGATATGCTGATCATGGAGACGACCTATGGTGACAGGGATCACAAACCCCTGGATGATACCCTTGAAGAAGCAGTAGAAATCATCCGGAATGCCATCCAGACAGGTGGGAAGATACTTGTTCCTTCTTTTGCTATCGGCCGCACCCAGGACCTGATTTACTACATGGAGCAAGCATTTATAAAAGGAGAACTTCCAAGGTTTCCCATATACATCGACAGTCCGATGGCCATTGAAGCCTCCAGAATCTATATGGATCACCCGGAACTTTTTGACGATGAGATGCTGAACTTCCTAAATTCCGGGGCAATGGAGCGGGATAAAGGTTACATACGGCCGACCCCAACGCCCGAGGAATCAAGGATGTTAAATGAAATTAAAGGTCCTTGTATGATTATCGCGGGATCGGGAATGTGCAACGCAGGAAGGATAAAGCACCATTTGCGTCACAATCTGTATAGACCCGAAACCTCTGTGTTGATCGTAGGATACCAGGCCGAAGGAACACTGGGGCGTCAACTTGTCGATGGAAGGAGATCTGTCAGAATTTTCGGTGAGACAATCCGGGTCAGGGCTCAGATTCACAAATTGGGAGGATTCAGCGCACATGCAGGACAAACCGAATTGCTCAAATGGTTCAATGCCATTGCGCCTGCCCGTCCCAGAGTCGTTCTGACCCATGGTGAAGATCACGCCAGAAAGGTTTTTGCTGATCTGATCCGATATCGTTACGGGCTCAAACCCATCGTGCCCATGTACGGAGAGACCATTTTATTATAGGCATGCTATAATGTGAAAATAATGGTTCCGGGCTCAACGCTTTTTTTAACTTCGTGTTCCAAAAAAAGGACAAAATGCAAAACTGGCTGAGACGCACTAAAATAGTGGCTACTCTCGGACCGGCGACATCGACGCCGGAGATGATCCGTATTCTTATTGAAAACGGCATGGATGTAGCACGTTTAAATTTTTCTCATGGAAGTTATGAAAGTCATGCCAGGGTCATCAGTCACCTGAGAGCCATTTCAGGGGAGTTAAACAAACCGGTTACCATTCTTCAGGATCTTCAGGGGCCCAAGATCAGGGTAGGTATCTTACCCCAGGGAAAGATTGAACTGACGCCGGGAAACCGGATCAGGCTCGTATCGGTTGGGGATTACGACCAGAGCCCTGATTCTGTTCCGATCGACTATCCATTTCTCTTCGCTGAAGCGCTGCCAGGAATGCAGGTATTGCTTGCGGATGGCCTTTTTGAACTCAGGGTGGAAGAGATCGTTGACCGGAATGTGATCTGCAGCGTCACCGAAGGAGGCGTTCTGACAGACCGGAAAGGAGTCAATTTCCCGAATCTGAATTTAAGATTACCAGCCATGACCGATAAGGACATCCAGGATCTCGAATTCGGACTCAGCCAGGATGTGGATTGGATTTCGCTCAGTTTCGTGAGGACGGCTGAAGATGTTCTGATTCTCCGCAAACATATCACCGATAAAGGTTTCATAAAGCCCGTTATTGCAAAGATCGAAAAACCACAGGCCATCGACCACCTTGAGGAGATCGTGGGGGTGGTCGACGGGATCATGGTAGCGAGGGGCGATCTCGGAGTTGAAATAAGTCCGGAGCGGGTACCCATGCTTCAGAAACAGATCATCGGGTTGTGTAACCAAAAAGGAAAGACTGTCATCACCGCGACACAGATGCTCGAAAGTATGATCCATGAGCCGCGGCCAACCCGCGCTGAAGCAAGCGATGTGGCAAATGCCATAATCGATGGTACCGATGCCATTATGCTCTCCGGAGAGACAGCCATGGGAGCTTTCCCGGGGAAGGCAGTGGAAATGATGGCGCGGATTGCCCAGGAAGTGGAAGAAAAAATTGATTTCAGGACTTATCCTCCTGATGATCACACTGAAATCACTGCGCTCAGCCGGTCGGCAAACCAGATCGCCAAGGTCATGAATCCGGCTTGTATTGTTGTTCTCACGGCGAGCGGTAGAAGCGCCCAGTTTGTCGCCTCCGAGAAGCCTGTCGTTCCAATTTACGCACTTACCGCGCACCGGAATGTTTATCACGCCCTGAACCTGTTATGGGGGATCCGACCCATCCTTATCGAGGACCACCCGGACACTTTCGAAGAGATGGTTTCAGTAACGGAGCAGAATCTTCGTACCCGAAATCTGATTACCCCCGGCGATAAAATTATCCTGCTTGGGGGGATACCGGCGCACAAGCCGGGAGGCACCAATTTCATTAAGATACACACAATCAGATAATTTCTGGTAAACTCCAGAATATGACCCATTGACGAACAGCAAAATATCAAAAAATCAGCACCATGAAAAAGATGAAGATGACCTTATTGTTTCTAATTGCAATATTGTTTTTTATCCCCTCCCTGAACCAGGCCCAATCAACCAGTGCAAAATCACCCCAGTCTGTACCCTCTGTTCTTCAGAATTCCTGGCCTAAGGAGATCCGGTATGATCAAGGAAAACTTTTGCTATATCAGCCCCAACCTGATTCACTGACCGGGAATAAGCTCTACGTCAGGTCGGCTGTCCAGATATCGAGGAACGGCGCAACTCCGGTTTTTGGTGCAGTATGGATCATGGCAACCATCAGTTCGGACCGAGAAACACGACAGATCACCCTGCTGGAGGCTAAGGTGCTGAACACGCGATTCCCTGGTCAGGATACGGTTAAAAAAGAGGTTACAGCCAAATTCAAAGCCCTTTTGGAACGGGAAATCCCTAAATGGACGTTCCAAATGACGATGGACGAGCTTACAGCGACCTTAAAAGATGGTTCCTCCACTCTAAATAATGCAGAGCATTTCAACGATACGCCACCTGAAATAATATTCATGACGGAGCCTTCAGTATTGATCCTTTTTGAAGGTGATCCGGTTTTCAAACCCACCGACAATAAGAATATTGAGTACGCGATTAATACACCCTTCACGGTAGTCAAGTATCTTGTCGATAAACATTTCTATTTCTACGGTGGCACATCCTGGTACAAGACCAATGATGTTATAAGAAGCGCCTGGTCGGTTGTGACTGATCTTCCCGCTGATCTGAAGAAGTTGCAAAAAGAGCTTCAGAAAAAAGCCGCGCAGGGTGATTCAGCAATTGCTTCATCCTCAGGAAAGCAGGGCACCACGCAAAATAGTTCTGTTCGGATTGTGGTACGGACCCATCCTGCAGAGTTGCTACAGTCGAGCGGTGCACCCTCTTTTTCACCGATCAGCGGAACCCAGTTATTATATATGACCAATACCGACAACAATATTTTTATGGCCATTGATTCCCAGCTCTATTACGTTCTGATTTCAGGCAGGTGGTATCAGGCCCGGGCTATGACAGGTCCCTGGTCGTATCTTGCACCGGATAAATTGCCTTCAGATTTTGCCAAAATTCCTGAAGGGTCTGAGAAAGACATTGTACTGGCATCCGTTCCAGGTACACAGGCTGCCCGCGAAGCCATCATGGATGCCCAGATACCCCAGACTGCCGCGGTTGATCGCAAAACTGCAACCTGTACGGTGAAATACGACGGGGATCCCAAATTTGAGCAAATCAAAGGTACTTTACTTTACCGGGCAGCCAACACAAATTCGACCGTAATTCTCTCCAATAAAACCTATTATGTTTGTGAGAATGCAGTTTGGTTTACCGGAAAGACACCTACCGGGCCATGGAGTGTCGCGACGGAAATTCCTGCGGAAATTCAGAAAATCCCACCTGATGACCCGGCATACAATGTGAAATATGTATATATCTATGAAGTTCAGCCCACCGTGGTTTATATGGGATATCTGCCCGGTTACATGGGGTGTTACGTTTATGGGCCGACCATTGTTTACGGCACAGGTTATTATTATCCCGGATGGTACGGTCCTTATTATTATCCCCGGCCGGTGACCTGGGGGTTCTCCATGAACTATAATCCCTGGACCGGTTGGAGTATCGGGTTTGGTGTATCATTCGGATGTTTTCATGTCGGGTTTGGAGGCCCCATGTATTACGGCGGATGGTGGGGACCTCCCATGTACCATCCTCCTTATGCCATGCATTACAATCATTATTACGGGCACGGACCTGTTTATGTGCGGAATACGAATGTCAATATCAATGTAAACAATTACAACAGGAACACCTTTAATCAGACAAATATCTATAACCAACGGCAGGGAATGCAGCCGGTGAACCAGTCTTCTTCAAGGAATCCGGGAAATACTGACCCTGCCGGACGCACTTCCAATCAAAATATGGAAAAACCACCAACCGGTGGGCGGACTTCAGGAGGATCAGGCACATCCGTTCAGGGAAGGCAGGGCCAGATGGCTCCAACGGCAAAGGATACCCGGAATAATGTATACACCGACGGAGATGGAAATGTTTACCGAAAAAATGGCAAGGACTGGGAACAGCACGACGGAAAGAGCTGGAAGCCTGCTGATCCATCATCCCCGACAGGGAAGCAGAACACACGTACCAAACCTCCGTCAGCCACAGGGAATTCGGGGCAGTCAGCGCCGGGAGGAGGACAGGGTAATTTTGACCGGAAACAGATGGATCAGCAATTGCAACAGCGGGATCGTAGTTCTCAGCGTGAGATGAACAACAAAAACGTTCAACAAAGTCGCGGCAGCATCAACAGGGGATCCGGAGGGGCCAAATCCGGAGGTGGCGGAAAAGGCGGAAGGAGATAAATCACATATTCAGCATTTGCTTCAGAATCTTGTATCCCGTTGTCGATGCCCTTAGCTTTGCTCCCTGTTTCATCAGAACTGCATAGTTTTCCTTGTCGTAATATTCAATCCGGTCGATGAACTGTACGTTTACGATGTATGAACGGTGAATCCGGATAAACCTTGAAGGATCGAGGTGGGCTTCGAAATATTTCATCGTTTTTTCCTTCAGGTGCCTGGAATCTTTTGTATGAAGCATCACGTAATCACCTTCTGCTTCAAGGTATACGATATCCTCAATCGGGATCACACTTACTTTGTGCCTTGATTTCACAGCGATCCGATGCAGATATTCAGGGTTTTCATCGAGGGTTTTCACAAGTTTCTGAACCGGAGCCGGGGAATTCTGCCCCGATCCGATTATGGCAATGGCTTTCTGAAGCGCCTGGGCAAACCGATCTTTCGAATAAGGTTTCAGCAGATAATCAATGGCATTCATTTCAAAAGCTTTGATAGCATATTGATCATAAGCGGTACTGAAGATTATCTGGGTCGGTTGGTCAAGCAGTTCCAGCAGTTCGAGACCGGTAAGTTTGGGCATTTGAACATCAAGGAAAACCAGATCGGGTTTAAGTTCCTGGATTCCTTTCAGTCCGGTAAAGCCATCTGAAAATTCACCGATAATCTCTATCTCTTCAAAGTCTTTCAGATAATATTTAATGACCTCCCGTGCGGGTTGTTCATCATCGATTAAAATGGTTCGGATACTCATGTTTTATGATTTTTTTCAATATTGTCCGCCGAGGGGATGCTTAACAGGACTATAAATCTGGTACCCTCAACGCGTGTTTTCAGTAATTGATCATTTTTATAGAGGAGTCTGAGTCTTTCCCGGATGTTATTCAATCCCAGACCGGTTCCCTTTCGGGCACGGGCCTCAGGGTCAAAATCATTGACAATTTTCAATTCGAGAAATCCATCTTTGTACTCACAATCCATTTCAATATTTACCCGTTCGGTGCTTTCATAAACACCATGTTTTATTGCATTTTCAAACAGGGGCTGAAGGAGCATTACCGGAATCTGATGTCCGGCACACACCTCTTTTTCAAGTTGGAAAGAAAAATTCAGTTTATCCCCGAATCTGACTTTTTCTATCTCAAGGTATCTGCGGATATTGGAAATTTCATTTTCGAGAGAGGTAAAGGTTCCGGCGCCTTTCGACACGGAATACCTCAGAAAATCAGAAAGTTTAATGACCATTTCGCGCGCTTTGGCAGGATCGGTAATAGTAAGAGAACTGATTGAATTAAGGCTGTTAAACAAGAAATGGGGATTGATCTGTGATTTCAACATGGTAAGTTCAGTCTCTTTCAACACTTCGCGAAGCCGGGATTCGACTTTGATCTTTTCCTGCAGGTTCACCTGATAAATATAAAGGTAGTAGATCAGTGCGATTACAACGTAATAGATACTTCCCGTGAAAATCTTATTGGGAATGGAGTTCAGCAGCAATTCTCCATAAACTTTGTTATTGCCAAAAATTGCGTTCAGGATGGTAATTGAAAGCCCGATCCATACCACGAGGGTCAGCGTCAGGAAGGCGACATGATTAAAAACGACATTCCAGATATTCTTTTTATCGGGCACTGAATAGCGTACCACGAACCACATGGAAATTCCGATGATACAAAAAAACAGATTATTAACCAGTGTATCACCAATGGTTATTTCAATGGGGAAAAGGTATATGAAATAAAAAACAGAAAAGTGGACTCCCATGATGAGAGCCCACAAACCAAAATAAACGGAAACGGATCTTTTATTAATAAAAACAGGATGTTGCATGGGTTTCCTGTCGGTTTATCAGAAATTCTTAATTTCTCCACCTCCAAAGATGGTACTTCCTTTTATAATCAGAATCCGCGAGGAATCTGATGCTTCACGGATATAAGCCCGTTTATCAGAAAATCCGCCCAGTATGGAGGTCATTTTAGACTGTATTTTCCAGTCAGCCGGCACGATCAGTGTAACACCGCCAAAGATGGCGTTGATTTCCAATTCACTTACACCTTCGGCCAGGGTTGATTGTGAAAGATCCACTTCTGAACCTCCAAAGATGCAATTGATATGACCACCGCGAAAAACCTGGTGCATGAAGCGTTGCTTACCGCCGCTGAAAATATTTTCTTCGTGGATATAACCCTCATCCAGGGATTCGGATTCAATATTTTTCTTTGGTGATCTCCACTGTTGGCGCGGGATCCTGCGTGTAAGGATTAAAACACCGATGGCGATCAGGAGCACCGGCCAGAAAAGGTGCCAAACATTAAAGGAGAGATCGAAAATACGGGGAATTATAAAGATGGTTCCAATCAGAATCAGGATGGTACCGGGAGTCCGGCTTTCGCTGTTCAGCAGGCTGATAATTCCGATGCCGATCAGCAACATTTGCCATGAAAAAATCACATGTTTGAAATCCCAGGGCAGAATGCCGGTATTCACTAAAAGCAAAAGAAAGCCAAACACGATGACAACAACGCCCAGCGTATATTTTTTCATGTTCCGGCTTGTATCGTTTTTTACATCATTGGGGTCCATGGTAATTGGTATTTAAAATTAACTGACAGGCAAAAATAACACGTTGCCGGTGCCGGAGAAAATAATTTATCGATGGAAACCGAAAAAAAACCGATAAACAGAGAATGAGGCTGTTGATTCGCGAACTCATAGATTTACCATATCCATTTTCCTAAAAGATTTCCTGCGCCTGGAGGTACATTCCCAAGGATTGCTGTCCCAACCCGAAATCGATCAGAATGTTAGTCCGGTCATTCTTGCCTACCATGATTCTAAATCCAAATCCACATCCGACTTTCAGGTAGCCGAAAAGCGGAACTTTCATATCACGGTTTGATGCGGTTGTGACGTTGGCAAACAGCACCCCTCCGACAATACGCGAACAGCGGGATATCGGAAACCGGTATTCGGCCTCGCCGTATATAAAATCGTCGCCGCGCCATCTGCCCTGAACATATCCCCTGCCCGAAGAATTCATCTGATCGAATCCGTTTGACATCAGATTCAGGTAAGGGGTACTCCCCGACAGTTTAAAACTGCCGAAAAGCCAAAGTGCAAGCAGGTGACGTGGCATCTTTTCCGAAAGTCCGATATAGGTCCGGAATTCTGTCCATAAGCGGGTTCCGTCTTTCGTGCTGCCAATTTCCGTAAAATTTGCAAGATACTGTACATTGACATAGACTCCCTCGTAGGCATTGATGATATTGTCACGTGAATCATATGCAAAATTGAGGCTCAACCCACTGGACGTGTATTGGGTCGGATTATAACCATGGTTCAAGGAGTAGGAATAATGAGGAGTAATGCGGGTCTGGTATTCACCAAGGATGAGGTTTTCATCACGGATGTCGTAATAGTCATCAAAGTGGTAACCCAGTCCGAAATAGTAATACCGGGCAATCTCTCTGAATAGAATATTATGAAATTTAATCCAGTTGTATTTCATGGGGAAGGAACCTCCCGCGTAAACCGATTCTGCTGGCTGATAAATCACAAGTCCCTGAATTTCAGGGATATTGGCCGAAGGACCTGTCCCGAGGCCGTAGGTTGGATTATTGAAAATGTACCATCTCCAGTCGGATTTAATAAACCACTTGTTACGGCTCAGGAACATATTTGACCGTACCTGAAAGATAAGCTGCCGTTCAGTAGTCCAGGTCAGTTGCACTGAACCGGCCGATAAATTGGTGGCAGGGTTTTTCCCCATGGGCCATGACAGGGAAGCACCTGCTCCAAGCTGGAATCCTGTTCCCGGTGAATATCCGATGATGGGGATCATGATGGCACGCACTTTTCGTGAAGGAATCCGGGTGTTGATCTTTTTTTGGGGGAATAAAACATCAAAGATATCCTTTTGATAGCAGGAGTCGGGTGTTGAAACGGAATCGGTTACCTGCCGGGATTCCATATTGAGGGCGTGTGATGAGAAGGCCCATCCCACGGATAAGTAAAGGAACAGCGAACAAAAAAAAACAAGGCGCATCTTGCCTCAAAAGTAATAAATTAAGGTAACTATATATGAGTTTGAACAAAAATTTTGTTTGTTGTGTGCGTACGTGCGGAATAATTAAATCCCATACGCACTATTTTTCGTCAAAACGGGGCAAAACAGGTATGTTACTATAATTCAACCTACTATGAGCGATATTAAAGAAAAGCTAAATTTTTTGTCGGATGAAGAGGTGCAAGGGATTGCAAGTGATATCATAACCAAATTAGATGGTTTAATGTATAATGATGCAAAGAAAGTGATATCCCTTGCAGAACAAATGTTGGATTATTCTAAAATAGATGTTTCGGCGGTTGTTATTAAAACTGCCGTTGAAGCATAAGAGAGGTGTAATTATTGAAAATTCCAACACTCTTTAACTGACTTATCAACAAAATCATATGGTTCTTGAACATGTATTTCTAATGGATGTCCAGATGAATCATTAATGTTCATTGTTAGTTTTGTTCCTTGGCGGTGTGGCAATGAATCTGGTTCAATCATTACAATATTCAGTGCTGATAATGTAATTTTTGCTCCATTATTTCTTGTTAAGGTAGTAAATACGCTCATAATTTTCATTTTTAATAATAATACAAATTAACATAGTTATATATGATTCCAACAATTCAATTCCCGCAATGTGACGGGAATACGGTTAATCCCAAGATAATCAGGTTACATTGTTTAACATTAGCACATTTTGATGATATATGTGTTGAAAAAATTGAACTGGCAAAAGAATATGCTGACTGGGTTTTTTCGGGAGTGATTTCAAAAAAGTACTTAAAGTCTATGGTTCCGCCATCTGTTTTGGAAGACTTAAGAAATTCCGGTAAGCATGATGATCGATTTGTAGAGAATCCTTCATGGCGGGAGGTAGCAAAAGAGATCATAAAGGAACCGCACTGAATTCTATGTGCTTATTTATTTTTTTAATATCTTCAATTATTTCAGTGTGTGTCATTTTCATCGGTGTGCTTTTATTATGAACCCCAAGATGCAAGAATGATAATAAATACCATTTATCAATCTCGTACTGACGTCGATAGTCATTAAAATCATTTACAATAAATATCTTTTCTGGGAGAAAACAAGGCGATTCGATATTCTGATTGTTCACGTGTCGGCTAAATAGAATTAATAAGCAAGGACTTTCGAACACATGATCATCGGCATTAAAAAATACAAACTCATGGTCTGCCATTTGTCCTTTCACGGTGATATATTTTGATTCTGTCATATAATCAGTATTATTCATTTTTTAAAAAATTTAGAAAAAATGGCTTTAAAAGAAGCCACACAACGAACGATCTCTGCATAAGTAATACTTCACCATCCCCCCAAAATGGTGTATTTTAGTTAATCCTGGAGAACTCATTCAGATAGAGTGAAACGTTTTCTTTCCCGTTTAACATGATGTTATCGCCATCAATGGTAAAAATAAAGGAAATGCTTTCTTTACTAACGGATAAAACTTTTTTAGCAATAAGATCCCGGATATCCTGATTTGAAAATATAATTAGGTCGTTGACGATTTGACCTGATGTAACTTTATGCATAAATACAATTATATAAAATGTTTTATTTTTATCATATTTTAAGAAGCTTGAATATTTTATCTTTGTGGATAGTGTTCTATTTTTATCCAAAACAATTGTTTTTACTTGGAAATAGAATAAATCATTATTTCTCATAGCCACAACATCAATTCCTTCATCAACAGCAATAATTCCGGCATTAAATCCATTAAATAATAATTGACTTGTCACGGCAAATTCACCGGCTTTCCCTATGTAAACAGTACTAATTGGAATATGTTCAAGCGGCATTTTGTTGGCAATTGAGCTGGCAATTTTTTCTTTTTCTGATCTTTTTTGTGTCTTAATCTTATAAAAACCGTTTTTAACCTGTCCTTTCTTGCCTAAAACATTCTTGAACGGTGATTTTTTGCCGTTTCTTTTAATATTCCCAGCGATTAGACGATGAATTTGTTCAGATAGTTCTAATTGATCAACGTTTTTAAATTCAGAAAATGACTTAACTTGTTCAGCTATAGCTGAAAAATGAATACCACTTCTATTAATTTTTTCAGTCAATACTTCTATTGTCTTGATTTTCAATGGAGAATCCATAACTTATAGTTTACATTTACCTTACAATAATAGTAAAAATTTTAGTTTGTTAATAAATATTTCAGTTTTTAGTTGACAACTATAAACTAATGTATTATCTTTGCTGCATGAAAATAGAAATTAACAATCTGATGACTATTAAAAACTTTGCGGTTAAGAACAGCGTTACCCCTTCGTATATATATAAAATGATAAAGGAAGGTAAGATGAAGCCCGTTATAATTAATGGCGTTCAGTTTGTTGATACCTCTATTTACCCTACGCTTCCAAAGAAGTGATATATTTTTTTGACTTAACAGTTATAAGTTATAAACTATAAACTAAATGAAAGCAGAAACACAATTTAAAAACCTATATGATATACGGGAATATTTCAGTGATGAAACGATTTGCCGTGAATATTTAGAGCGATTCAGATGGAACGGCGTCCCTGTATGTCCGTTCTGCAACTGTGATAAAGTATACAAGCTGAAAAATGGGAAATCTTATAAATGTTCTAACAAAGATTGTAAGAAGATATTTTCTGTTACAGTCGGGACAATTTTTGAGAATACCAAGATACCCTTGTCAAAATGGTTTTTGGCAATGTATTTGATTACTGCACATAAAAAAGGTATCAGTTCATTACAGTTAAGCCGGGATGTCGGGGTAACTCAGAAAACTGCATGGTTTATTAATCATCGAATCCGTGAAATGCTGATTGATAAGGCCCCCGAACTACTGAGTAATATTGTTGAAATAGATGAAACGTACGTAGGTGGTAAGGATCGGTTTAAGCACAACAGTAAGAAAACAGGCAGAACACAAGGAAGAAGCGTTAAGGATAAAACGGTAATGTTCGGACTATTGGAACGTAAAGGCCGTGTCGTTGCGTATAAAATACCCAATGCACAAAGAACAACATTAATACCCCTGATTGAAAATTCAGTAAAAAAGGGCAGTATAGTTATCACCGATGAACATTATGCATACAGAGGTATATCAAGCGAATACGAACATTTATTTATTAATCATGCTCAAGATAATTATGTTAATGGAGTAGCCCATACAAACTCAATTGAAGGGTTCTGGAGTTTGTTTAAGCGTGGCATTATTGGAATTTATCACAATGTTTCAGAAAAGCACATCAATAGATATTTGGTTGAGTTTGCACAAAGGTATAACACACGGAAAACAACAGAATCAGACAGGTTTAACTACTTTCTAAGCAACTGTGAGGGAAGGATAAAATACCAGGATTTGATAAAGGATTGAAAAATGTTATACCTTTGTAAAAATAACAATGCCGGCTATAATGATCACCGGCATTGTTTAAGGTTGCTAATATATGGTTTCTTTATTTGCTAATGGGACAATTAGGAAACCATTTAAAGGGTAGATATTTTGTTACCCTACTGTTAACTCCCATCGGGCGGGAAACCCAATATTTAGTAATGTTTTAAAGCGTGTTAGAAACATTTACTTGACATTTTGTAATTTTATATTATCTTTGCATTATTAAAAAAGTGGAGGCGAGGGGAGTTGAACCCCTGTTAACAGTATCTTAGGCTATTTTCTGAACCAGCAGACGCCCCCACAACAATCTTTAAAGGAACAGCGGCAACTGTTCCTTTATTTATTATATGACTAAATATAATAAAAGTTTTCGAAAAAGTCAAATATTTTCATTGCTTAATTTTCCAAAAGCTACCAATCATTGAAGGGTCATTTTTGTATGATTCGATTTTCCCTTCCTTTGAAAGTCCTGACAATATCGGATATATTGTATTTGATGCACCTTTCCTTGTTTTTCCAGATCTTTCACTATACTTTATTATCAAGTCGTTTGTGGAAACATCAGTAGCTGCTTCTTTAATGTCGTTCAATACCTCGTCCTTTACGGTAATTCGTTTTACGTTTCTTGATTTTCTAATGGACGGTGCAGTAATGGTAATATCCTCATTTTCAATAGAACGTAGAACACGTAATGCCGTTTTATAATCATTAAGAAGTCTCTCGACCTCAACGATTTTTTCCTCTAATTTTGTTATACTCGTATTCATGATCTTGTTTTTATGACGTACAAATATACGTGATATTTTGGAGAATACGACAAGACTTGTAAAAAAAAGATATTAACAAATAGTTGTTATCATGCAGGAAATATTGTATTTTAGCAGTAAAATTAAGGGTTACAGATGAAAACGAAGGACAAACAAGATAAGAGCTTAAAAGTTAACGCAACATTTGAAGAACTAATGAAGGCCGCAACCAAAGGCAATCCCAAGCCGAAACGCAAGACCAAGCCGAAAAAAAGCAAACCGCAGTAACTGATCTCGGAAATTAGTCTAAACTGGTATATAGTTACCTAAATTAATCGGTTTTCTTTAGTTTTGCATCGGCTTAAGCAATGAAAATAGACTTTTTCAAATATCATGGCGCCGGGAATGATTTCATCATCATCGACAACCGGTTTACCGGCTGGATTCCCGGACAAAAAACGGTCGCCCGTTTATGTGACCGGCATCTCGGCATCGGCGCCGACGGGTTCATGCTGCTTTCGGAACAGAGAGGTTATGACTTCGGTATGACCTATTTCAATTCCGATGGAAGGGAAAGTACTCTGTGTGGTAACGGGGGACGGTGTATTGCCGCCTTTGCGCATTTTATTAAAATTGCCGGGGACTGCATCCGGTTTCACGCAATCGACGGAGAACACATTGCAGTTTTGCAATCCCCTTCAGAATACGGCCCGGAGGTACAGGTTCATCTCCGGATGTCGGATCCATCGCCTGTAGTGAGCTATTCCGACGGATTTTTCACCGATACCGGCTCACCCCATTTTGTCGTTCCAGTATTAGGGGTATCTGATATCAAGGTTTTCGATGCGGGCCAAAGTCTGAGGAATGACCCTCGATTTTTACCGGGTGGAACAAATGTGGATTTTGCAGAGATCCGAAATGACCATTTGTTTGTCAGGACTTACGAACGGGGTGTTGAAAACGAGACGTTATCCTGTGGCACCGGCGTCACTGCATCAGCCATCGTTGCAGCGACTCTCAATCCCCTGAACAGCGGGCGATACCGGGTAACGACGCTTGGTGGGGAATTGTCGGTAAGGTTCTCAAGAACGGATTCGGGTTTCAGTGAGGTATGGCTGGAGGGTCCGGCAAGGTTTGTTTTCACGGGATCATTCGAAACAGAGCATCTCGAAGAATTCGACACACATGCACCGGAAACCTAAATCACCCGAAGATGAAAAAAACCTTACTGAAAGGTGATCTTGTTACCTTAAGAGCGCCGGAGCCCGCCGATATTGAAATCCTGTACACCTGGGAAAATGACCCTTCGGTATGGGATTACAGCAATACCCTGATCCCCTTTTCCCGGTTTCAGATTGAGGAATATATTCTGGCCTCCGGTCAGGATATCTTTTCAACCCGTCAACTCAGGCTCATGATCGATTTTCCAAACGAAGTGGGTATGCCAGCACCCATCGGAACGCTGGATATTTTCGAATTTGATCCCGTAAACCAGCGGGCCGGAGTGGGAATTTTAATCTGCGAACCACACCGTAAACAGGGATGTGCATTCGATGCCTTATCGGTTCTGATCCGGTATGCATTCACAAAACTTCCGTTACATCAACTCTTTTGCAACATTGCAGAAGATAATGAGGCCAGTATCCGGTTATTTGAAAAGGCCGGATTTAAAAAATGCGGTATGCGAAAGGATTGGATCAGGCGGGAACAAGGCTGGGCCATTGAGATCCAGTTTCAATTGATCCGTGAGGAACATGCGTATGACGACCATTGACCGCGACCACCCTGAACGGTCCCGATTGCCAAGACTGGGTCCGATTATTCTGGTTCTCACCACTGTTTTGGTGGTACTTGTTTCGGCAATACATTTTTACTGCCGGACATTTACATCGGTCATCCGTTTGCAGGGGAAAAAAGAGGCTTTTATTTACATTCCCAGCGGATCCGGTTTCAGGGATGTTATCAGGTTGCTACAGGATGAGGGCAAGTTGAAGTCGCCCGGAAATTTCCGGTGGCTGGCGGAACGAAAACATTATGTAACCAGAGTAAAACCGGGAAAATACCGGTTGCGGGATGGGATGACCAATAACGATTTGGTCAACATGCTCCGGTCAGGGGAGCAGACCCCGGTCCGGATCACGATTCAGAATATCCGAACACCGATGGATCTTGCCGGCCGGATTGGCAGGCAATTGGAGTGTGACTCTATTGAACTGGCGGCGGTTTTCAGCAACAATGAATTGCTTGCAGGTTACGGCGTAACACCTGCAACAGTTTTCGCTCTGATCATCCCCGACAGCTATGAATTCTGGTGGACGACCACAGCTTCTCAATTTCTGGCGCGAATGAAAAGGGAGCAGGAACGATTCTGGAGGAAACAACGGAAAATGCAGGCCGACTCCCTGCGAATGACCATATCCGAAATTGTAACACTTGCTTCGATTGTGGAGAAGGAATCCAACAAGAATGAAGAAAAACCAATCATTGCCGGGGTTTATCTCAACCGGCTTCACCGGGGTATACCCTTACAAGCTGACCCGACTGTAATCTTTGCCTGGAAGGATTATTCGATAAAACGGATATTGAAGCGTCACACTGAAATTTCCTCGCCCTACAATACCTACAGGTTTGCCGGACTCCCTCCCGGTCCGATATGCCTGCCGTCGGTTGCATCGATCGATGCGGTGCTCCGACCCGGCAAACATGACTACTTTTACTTTTGTGCCCGGGAAGATCTGTCGGGATACCATCGTTTTGCACGTACCCTCGACGAGCATCTTCAGAATGCAAGGAAATATCAAAAAGCGCTCAACAATCTGAAAATTTTCTGAGCTGAAACATCGGTGTTCAGGTAACCCGGTTCAAAAGGGAAATGGGGACAAAGAAATTCCGGGTTCCGGGAAAAGAATTTCCTGCGTGAACATGCGGATTAAAATGAAATGATTTATCTTTACTCTTTTATTTCCTATGTCAGATCAAAATGAACCTGCCCGTACCGCTGCTCCCAGTAAGGACATAATTCAGCAACCCAGACAAAATCTGCCCAATGCCAACATGGTACTGATTCTAGGAATCGCTTCCATTTTACTTTGTTGGTGGCATTTTATCTCTTTTGTCGGCATCATACTGGCCATTGTGGCCCTGGTACTGGCCAACAAGGAGACCCGGATTTATTACCAGTATCCGGGTGTTTACAGCGAGAGTTCATTGAATAATGTTAAGACCGGAAGGATCTGTGCATTGATCGGATTAATCATATCCCTGATCATTTTTGCATTTGTGATTTTACTGGCGATTGGCCTCATTGCCAGTCTGCCCTTTTGGGGAATGATACGCTAAGATGAAAGTATTACCTGTACCGCTGATTCGCCAGGCTGACGAATACACGATAAAAAATGAACCGATCGCCGACATCGACTTGATGGAACGGGCGTCGACGGCTTGTTTTCAATGGATCAAATCGAATTTTTCAACCGAAATTCCGATTCAGGTTTTTTGCGGAACCGGAAACAATGGCGGCGACGGTTTTGCCATATCCCGGATGCTCCTGCAATCGGGTTATTTGCTTAAGATATTCATAACCGGCCCTTTGGACCGGATGACTCCATCGTGCAGGACCAATTTCAACAGAATACCGGATGGAATCTGTCATTTTCTCACTGCTCTCGAATCTCTTCCGCTTCCGGAACCTAACGGTATCATCTTGGACGCCATCATCGGAAGCGGTTTATCAAAGTCAGTTAAGGGGTTTACTGAAAAGATTATTCATCATATCAATTCAACGGCCGTACCGGTAATTTCCATCGATGTACCATCCGGACTTTTTTGCGATACATCAATGCGTGATTTGAAGGATCCTGCGGTCATCCGGGCAACGTACACCCTGTCGTTTGCTCCGCCGAAACTGGCATTTTTCTTCCCTGAAAACGATTCATTTGTCGGGCATTGGGAGCTTTTTGATATCGGGATTCATCCAACTTTTCTGAATGAGGCACCGGTAACGAATTATATGACGGAAGTCCGGGACGTCAGGCTTATCCTTCGCCGGAGAGGGAAGTTTTGTCATAAAGGAAATTTTGGGCATGCGCTGCTAATCAGCGGTTCAACCGGAAAGATGGGGGCGGCGGTTCTTGCAGCCGGCGCCTGTTTGCGATCGGGAGCCGGCCTGGTAACGGTTCACGTTCCATCTGGTGGTACCGGCATTATTCAGACCGCCATTCCCGAAGCCATGTTGTCGGTTGATGCTGCGAAGGATCATTTCAGCACGGTACCCGATCTTTCAGCTTTTCAGGCTATCGGCGTTGGTCCGGGAATCGGCACGGATGAACAGAGCGCCCGTGCGCTCAAACTGCTGATTCAGGAAAGCGCCGTCCCGACTGTTTTTGATGCCGACGCACTCAACATTCTTTCCAGGAACAAGACCTGGCTGGGTTTTCTCCGGCCAGGATCGGTGATCACACCACATCCAAAGGAATTTGAGCGGCTTGCAGGAGCATCCGGAAACCATTTTGAACGACAGCAGCAACAACGTGATTTTTCAGTCAGGTTTCAATGTTTTGTTGTTCTGAAAGGAGCCCATACTGCCATTACCACCCCTGAAGGAAATTGCTTTTTCAATTCAACCGGAAATCCGGGCATGGCCACAGGAGGTTCGGGAGATGTCCTGACCGGAATTATCACGGGATTGTTGGCGCAGGGATACCCGGGATCTGAAGCTTGCCGGCTGGGTGTCTATCTTCATGGGCTTGCGGGTGATCTGGCATTACAGCAGGAAGGGTTTGAAGCATTGATTGCAAGCGATATCATTAAAAACACAGGTAAAGCATTTCAATTTCTATATGGAAAATTTTGAAAAAGACCGTCTGGTCAACATGGTTATTGCACCTTACATGCAAAAAGCAACCGCACTCCGCGGCGTAAAAAGGCATGTTGGTGGTAATCAATTCCGACACGCCCTGGGAACGTTTGCAATTCTTCTTGATTACCATTACGTGGACCCCGTATTGTTAAAATCGTCAGTGATTCATGATCTTTTCGAGGATGTCAAGTGCACATCGTACGATGAGATCAGGTCGCTCGATACAGATGGGCAAAGGGTTCTTGATCTGGTGTTGGAGGTAAGCCGGCGGACCACAGAGTCGAAGGATGATTTTCTAAAACGAATTTTAACTGAAGGATCTGAAAATGCGAAGATTTTAAAGTGTGCCGACCGGATCAGCAATCTTACCGATCTGCATCCTGACATTTTCGATAAGGAATTCATCAAAAAGTACATCGCGGAGACAAAAAAATGGGTAATCCCCATGGCAGAGCAGGTCAACAAGGATATGCTTTTTGAGTTGGAAGATCTGATCCGGCGCCGGGAAGGCAACCTCAGGTTTTCCTCTTCCATCTTCCCGTTGCACCGGAAAACCGATTAGTTGACACTGATCTCCCCGATGATATCGGATTCCACTTTCAGGTTGTCGATAATAAAATTCTGACGTTCAGGAGTGTTTTTACCCATGTAAAAGTTCAATAAATCGAGCACGGCAGAGTCGCGGTTCAGGATTACCGGGTCAAGCCGGATGTCTTTTGAAATAAAATGGTGGAACTCATCGGGTGATATCTCGCCCAGACCTTTAAAACGGGTGATTTCCGGATTTAAACCCAGTTTTTCCAGGGCGGTCTTCTTTTCATCTTCCGTGTAGCAATAAATTGTTTTCTGTTTGTTTCTGACACGGAATAAGGGAGTCTGAAGGATGAAAAGATGTCCGTTTCGAACCAGGTCGGGATAAAACTGCAGAAAAAAGGTGAGGAGTAAAAGCCGGATGTGCATTCCGTCGACATCGGCATCTGTAGCGATCACCACGTAGTTATACCGCAGGTTTTCGAGACCTTCTTCGACATTCAGGGCAGACTGAAGCAGGTTGAACTCTTCATTTTCATAAACCACCCTTTTACTCAATCCGTAAACATTGAGGGGTTTTCCTTTCAGGCTGAAGACGGCCTGGGTGTTTACATCGCGGGCCTTGGTGATGGAACCGCTTGCCGAATCGCCTTCGGTGATAAAGATCGTGGATTCCAGCCTGCGGTCATCATGGTTGTTATAATGTATGCGGCAATCCCTGAGCTTTTTATTGTGAAGGCTGACTTTCTTGACGCTCTCCTTCGCTATCTTTTTTATGTTCGCCCATTCCTTACGTTCCTTCTCGCTCTGCATAATTTTTCGAAGCAGGGCGTCGGCCGTCTCCGGATTCATATGAAGGTAGTCGTCGAGTTGTTTTTTGACAAAATCCATCACATAGTTCCGAATGGTGATTCCGTCGGGTTCCATGTGCACGGAACCCAGTTTTGTTTTGGTTTGGGATTCGAACACCGGATCCTGAACCTTAATGCTGAGTGACGCAACGAGTGAAGCCCGGATATCGTTGGTTTCGAAATCCTTTTTGAAAAATTCGCGGATGGTTTTCACCAGGGCTTCGCGGAAGGCGGCCTGGTGGGTGCCTCCCTGTGTTGTGTGCTGGCCATTGACGAAGGAGTAGTACTCCTCGCCATACATCTCACAATGGGTGAATGCACATTCAAAGTCGGTATCGCGCAGATGGATAACCGGGTAGAGTTTTGGTGTATCGATATAACTGTTCAGCAGGTCGAGCAGCCCGTTCTGTGCATGAAATCGCTCCCCGTTAAAAATAATGGTCAGTCCGTTGTTTAGAAACACATAGTTCCAAAGCATCTTCTGCACGTACTCCGGGATAAAATGATATTTCCCGAATACCTCTTCATCGGGGATAAATGTCACCATGGTACCCGGGCGGAGTTCGCTGGGCTTCTCCGGTTCATCGGAGGTCAGGTCACCCCTGCTAAATTCAACGATATGGGTTCTTCCTTCCCGGATTGACTGAACCTTAAAGTACGAGGAGAGTGCATTCACGGCTTTGGATCCTACACCATTCAATCCAACGGCTTTTTTAAACACCGTTGAATCGTATTTGGCGCCGGTGTTGATTCGGGATACGCAGTCAACCAGTTTTCCCAGGGGGATTCCGCGTCCAAAATCACGCACGCAAACGGTTTGTTCTTTTATGGTGATTTCAATAATCCTGCCATAACCCATCACGAACTCATCGATAGAATTGTCAATGGTCTCTTTGATCATAACATAGATCCCATCATCGGGCGAAGAACCGTCACCCAGTTTACCGATGTACATCCCGGGCCGGAGCCGGATGTGTTCACTCCATTCAAGCGACCGGATGCTCTCGTCAGAATAAGCAACTTCATTTCCCATGACCGGATCCATATTTTGCGCAAAGATACAGGAACGGTGCAAGCCGGAAATTGCTTCCACCGTAATTTTTTAATCAAGTTTTCCACAGGTAATGGTGATTCACAGGCAGGAAAATTCACTTGTTTTTCACCATTGCATTCCGAAGTTCGCCAACAAACTCCGATACTTCAGCCTTTTTCAGAAGTAAGTCGGATGGTTTCAGTTTTGCTAATCTGATAAAGACCAGGAGTTGATACAGGGTTGCTGCAGTATAAGAGACACTGGCCGCGATCCCGGCACCTGCAAGCCCCCAGGCAGGTATCAGCAACCATCCCAAAACACAGGTAAAAACAAAGCCGGTCGCCGAACTGATTGTATTGTGGTACGGTTTGTTGATCCCTGAAAAAAAGCCGCTGAGGATCATGGAGACGCTCAGGATGATGATCCCGAATGACAATGAAACAATAATCACTTTCAACCCGGCAAACTGATGCGTGAAGATCGCCTGGAAAAAGGAATCGGGGATCAACAGTAAAAGGATCATAGCTCCGGTGGTCACGATCCCGGTGATTTTTGTCAGGATCAGTGTGATTTTCACCGACCGGCCGAAGTCAGGTTCATTGCTCAATCTTGAAAATTGTACCGTCGAAATGCTTCTGCTGATAATCCAAAGTCCTTCGGCAAGGGCCATCCCGACGGATAAAATACCCACGGCGGCCCTGCCTAAAAACAGATCTGCAAATTTGAGGCTCAGGCGGTAGTTAAAAGTCTGAAAAATATTGGCAACCTGAACAAAGGAACCAAACCTCAGGATATTGCGAAACAAGGACTTCCGGGAAGAAACCGGCTTTCGCCCGGCCAGCGGAATAAAAAAACGGATTCCTGCAATAAAAGTCACCACCCACGAAATACCCATGGCAAATATATAGGCCCTGACTTCCCGGTAGTTCAGGAACAGGGTGAAAAACATCAGGATCAGCACCAGGAGGGCTACCTGAAGCAAACTCAGGTAGTTGAACTGTTTCACCTTTTCAAGACCCAACATGAGGTTAAAATTCACGGATGTGCAGGAGATGATCACAGTGAGCAAAAAAACTTCCGGAAGAAAGTTTCCGGGGATCAGTTCGAAAGCCGGATTGATCCTGGCGAGCAGCCATAATAAAACGATTCCGAGAAAACTGATAGCCACATTCCAAATGTAGGCCGGAAAAAGAAGCGGGCCGACACCCGCGCGGGGGGCATAATAGATCAATGCTGCACCACTGAAAAAATTGGTCAGAAGCTGCAGGATGGCAATAGAAAAAACGATCAGACTGATGGTCCCCACATTTTCGGGCCCAAGGAGTCTGGCATTCAGGATCCAGACCAGGAAGGTAATGGCTGCGACGATCGTCCTGGTCCCTATGGTACCGAGAATTTTATCACGCATTTTCCGAATAATCCTTTTTTAGTTTTTCACTCATCTGACTCATAAAAAAGAACCGGTTTATCCGGTATTTTTTACCGTCGATCAGGGTAAAGTTCCCGACACCGGAAAGGGTATGTAAACCTTTGTCGAACGGAGTGCCTTTTACCGGGCCGATCCGGTTGACGATCTCTTCGGTAAATTCATCGGGTGTGAGCCTTACGATCCTGTTGATCACGATACTGCCTCCATAGGTCAGCGAACAATCCTGTGCCGGGCGGTAAAGATTCCCCTCATAATAAAAAGGGAAGCCCCCCGGTCTGGCTGAACGGATATCGATTTTAACCGGATTACGAAGGTGCGGCAGAAAGGGGCCAGTGATTTTCTCAGCGTAATAGACGAAAAGATGGGTTGTGGAGAATTTCTTGGTCGTAAACAAGAGCCACCACAGTCCATTGTGGGAAAATATGGTGGGATCAACGGCTTCAATGCCTGACAGGAGCACAGTTTCTTCCATAAAAGCCTCTTCGGAGTAATTACGCCTGTAGAGTACAATTTGGGCAGCACGATACGACTCGGGAATGCAGTATATATTGCCGTCGTCTTCGACAATACAGGGATATGAAAGATGTTCATCCTCTTCAATAACCCTGATTGGAACGGAGAAACTGTCGCGGCTCAGGTCGTAGATGATTTCCGAAATGGAAGCTTTCTGTTTGGAATAACTGTAATCTTCCACCATGATGTGCAGTTTTCGCCGTTCGATAAATCCAAAAGGATCTGCCAGGTATTTTGTCTCGCCAAAATGACGAAGCCATTGAATATCTGAGCTTTTCAGTTTGGCTCCTTCCAGCGCCACTTCATGAACGGGCTTCCGGATCAGTCCAACATTCCAAACCTCTGCAGCCACCAACTCCTTGTAATAAAACCGTACCCGGTTGAAGAACAACTTGAACAGGAACCTGATCATGGTCAGATTGTCCGGAATATTATAAATCGGTGCATCCGTCGGACTTAACTCCTGAAAATCAGCCGGAAACCGTGTAATCTCATCGGCAACCTGAGCAGGCCATGAGGAGGAAATGGAAAGCAATTGATTGATATTCCCTTTATAGGAATGATGAACGGTTTTCAGATAACCCTTCCTGAGGATCATTCCGGCATCAAGGCGGTTGGTCAGTCTTTGGAGGATGGCTCCGTTCACATTATCATTATTCAGGATCTCCCAGAAACCGGCCGGCCCCCCCCGGTACGCCATCTCATCATCATGGTGGAACGACCACACCCCGAATTTCGCCGCATTCAGGATGTCACCCCTGAGGATTCCAAATCCGAACCTGAGGATGAAATCAAGGTTAAAGGTTTTGATCGCTTCAACTTCCGGGTCATAAAAATATTCGGAACATCCTTTGGTCCTAATGCCGCAGGGAAGGGTTATTATCCCCTCCAGTTCTGCTGAAAAATCAACCATTTCACGGGCCTCCGGTTTAAACATCCTGTTTTCCAGAACACTGAAAAGCAAGGTCCGAAACTTCTTTTTGGGCTTTCGTTTTGGCAATTTTCTGTCAGGCATGCTGCGTGCATCCCTGATCAGCAGGATTAACTTGTGACCATGACTGCGAAGCTCCTGAATGGCATCGGCCTGCCATTTCTGAAAAGCGGTGCCATTGCACATTACAGCAAACTGCAGGGGGTATATCTTTTTTTGTGATTCTCGATCTCTCATAATGGATTAGAAGTGGACGGGTTATAGTCAATAAGACCCTGATAAATTTCAACGAGCATGTTCCCGACAACCTCCGGGGTGAATCGCCTGCCCACAGAAGCGGCTACTTTTTCTTTGTCAAACGAACGGCAACGGTCAAGCATCCCGTCCAGTGCATCAGCAAAAGCTTCAGGATCAGACGTATCAACGAGAAGTCCGTTTTCTTCAGTTATAACATCACATGCAATGCCAACCCGGGTTGATAAGACCGGAACGCCAGATGCCAGGCTTTCGATGACAACAGTACCAAAAGTTTCATAATGGCTGGTCACTACCGAAAGATCGGAATTTCGGAGGACTGAAGCCAGATCTTCACCTGTCAGTAAACCGGTAAAGACCACATCGGGTTCCCGAAGGTTCAGTGATTCTGAGAAATCTTTCAGGCAGATCCGGTCAGGGCCATCTCCCACAACCAGACACCTGAAATCCTGCCTTCTTTCTCTGACTTTTTTAACCCCTTCAAGAAATCCGGAGATATTTTTCGACCGGTCGTCAAAGCACGAGATGTGGATCACCGTTTTCGGGGACACTCTTACAGGAGGAGCTCCGGGTCTGAAACAGGTGGTATCCACGATGTTGGG
This sequence comes from Alphaproteobacteria bacterium, assembly GCA_009928665.1. Taxonomy (GTDB): domain Bacteria; phylum Bacteroidota; class Bacteroidia; order Bacteroidales; family FEN-979; genus CAIVAT01. The sequence continues at coordinate 74,665 of SACF01000008.1, read as the reverse complement.
AAGGAGCCTGTAATTCGGATTAAGGAGCCGGTGTTTTTTCATAGCATCCATCAGTGGTTCCGATACCGAGATCACGGCAGCCGCTTTACCGATAATCAACCGGGTAAAGTATTTTCTGAGCCACCCGTGGTAGGAATTGTTTTTGGGATAATAACGCGACCAATGCTCCGAAATCACAAAAGGAATTTTCATGCGCCGGCTGAGTTTCCAGGTCACAAAGCCCGCGCGGGTCATGATGTGGCCATGAATGAGATCCGGCTGAAACGCGTTGATGCTTTTAACGGCTTTCAGAAACAGACGGTAATAACGAACAAGGTCGAAAAAGGTCTGTAGTGTGCGGGTTTCACCGGATTTTTTCCGGAAATAGACCCGTAAGACCCTGACTTCATTTTCGATTTTGAATTCTACTTCATTTTTCTGTGAACATTCCGTATCCGGGAAGACACACACAACGGCGAGGTCGCACCAGGGAGTAAGGGCTTCGGCCAGCCGTTGAATGAACAGACCCGGCATCGGATCGTAACGATTTGGATACCATCGGGTTATAAAGAGGACTTTGATCTTTCTGTTCATCGGGGTGTGATTGATCCGCAAATGTCAGTAAATGAATTGAATTTAGAAATTAAATGTTTCAATAATATGAATGGCATGGTTCAGCCGATCGGGGCCACTTCCTCTGACAACGGCAAAAGGAAATTTCGCATCCGTCAGTTCCTTTGTATAAAAATCGTAAAGGAATTTTCGCCGGTCGGGGTGCTCCCTAAGCGGATCAAATTCCCAGGGCAGATCAATATCGCACAGCAGGTAAAGATCGTACCGGTGGTTAAAAAACCGGTCTTCAATCCACTTATTACATCGGCCATACCGGACCAGGCTCCATATTCTTGTTACCAAAAATTCGGTATCACAAAAAAGGTATTCCGAAGCCTCATGGAACAGCGACTCTTCCGCGTGCAACTGCCCTTGTGCAATGGTCAGAATATCCGCTTCCTGGTAAGGTCTTCCCAGTGTCCCGAGGTAATTGCGGGCAAATTCAGGAACCCAGCAGGTCTGGTAACGGTATGCCAGCTGTTCCGCGAGTAATGATTTTCCGGTTGATTCAGGTCCGGTGATGGCAATTTTACGGATCATTTGATCAGTTTTATACGCCATTCAAGGAAGCCCAAAACAGCGATGATGGTAAACACGAGATACTGAAGACTGCTGAAATAGAGGTTTTGTGAAGCGAACAACCCGATGGAAATCACGTCGCCCAGGATCCAAAGGAGCCAGTTCTCAATCTTTTTTCGGGAAAGAAGCCATTGCGCAATGATATACACCGAGGTGGTAAAGGCATCCCAATCGGGAAGCCGGCTATCGGTGTACTCTTTGAGGACAAACCGGATCAGGAAGAAAAAGAGGACAATGGCCAGCGTATTGAATATCATTTCGGTTCGCGAACACTGACTGATTTTGATCCTCTTGTCATCCGCATCCTTCCTTGTCCAGTTGTACCACCCGTAAACACTCATAATAAAATAAAAGACATTGATCGATGCATAGGCATAAAGCTTCGTATCAAAACAAATATATACATAAATCAGTACATTAATGATACCGAAAGGAAAGACAAGTACCCGCTCCTTCTTCATGAACCACACGCTCAGGAGTCCGAAGAAAACCGCTGTAAGTTCGAGATAGCTTGTTTGAAATGGCCCGATATAGACGATTGAGGTCAGATCCATGGCGCAAAGTTAACCAATCCGTGAAAACCGCTTCAACGCACGGAGATGGCATTGGTATATTGAAAAAGAATTTAATTTTGTACTGAATCTGCCCACGCTGTACCTTATGCTGCATCTGGCACACAGTCAACTCCCCTTCATTGTCAATTTATTGATTCTGCTGTTGTGCGCCAAGGTATTTGGTGAGATCTCGGAGCGATTGGGACAGCCATCGATGATCGGAGAGCTGATAGCCGGTATCGTCCTGGGTCCGTCGTTGCTCAACATCATTCCCGACACCGGCGAGATGCATATGATTGCTGAACTCGGTGTATTCATGCTGATTGTTCTTGCAGGTATGGAGATCGAGGTGGAGGAGATCCGGAATTCCATACGGGGCAAAAATATCTGGATAGCCCTTTTAGGCTTTTTGATTCCGATGGTCACGGGATTGCTGATTGGTATCGCATTCCATTTCAATAACATTTTCACCATTTTCCTGGGACTTTGTATGGCCATTACCGCTTTGCCGGTCAGCATCCGGATCCTGATGGACCTGGGGAAGTTACAGACCAACGTTGGTCAGCGGATCATCTCTGCCGCGATTTTCAGCGACGTCCTGGCGTTGCTGATCCTTGGGATCATCCTCGATTTCAACGCGGCCAACCGGGGACTGGGTGATCTGACGTTGTCGATCCTGATAACCATTGCAAAGGTGGGGCTCTTTACGGCCATTCTGATGGTTACGTACCGGCTGTTCAAGCTGGCAAAACGGAAAGTGAATGTCGTCAATCCCCGGATGAATAAGTTCTTCGGGTATCTCCGGGGTAAGGAATCCCTTTTTGCCCTTATCATTCTTTTTGTACTGGTATTTGCAAGCATTGCCGAATTGCTGGGACTACATCTGATCGTCGGGGCGTTTTTCGGCGCCATTCTGCTTCCCAGGAGTATGCTGGCCGCCCATGATCTGGACCGGGTAAAGAAAAGTGTTTCCGGCATCACAATGGGGTTCCTGGCACCGATCTTTTTTGCCACGATGGGAATTTCATTCCATTTTCAGTCGTTTGAATATGGCACCCTGCTCCTGGTCGTCATCACGGGTTCCATTGTCAGCAAGATATTCGGAGGATACCTCGGGGGCTGGCTTGCCGGATTCGACCACATGCGATCGGCAACCATCGGCATCGGGCTGAATGCACGTGGGATTATGGAACTGGTGATAGCCAACATCGCCCTGGCAAAAGGTTTCATCAACGTGTCGATTTACTCGATCCTTATCCTGATGGCGCTGGTCACCACCATCCTGACTCCGTTCCTGCTCCGGGATTCATTCAGGATCATCGAATCACATGAAAAAAGAAAGCCGGATACTTTCACTTAATTGTTAACAATTGATTGTCGGACGATTTTTTCTTTTTAATTTTCCGGCTGATCCTGCAGGATCCTTTCGCTAATCTGATAGCTGCATGTTTGGTTTAGACACGACTTATACTATTCTATTGATTTTATGCCTGTTCGCGGCATGCGCCTTCGAGTTCATCAACGGATTTCACGACACGGCCAATGCTGTTGCGACCGTGATTTACACACATTCGCTGAAACCGACCACGGCTGTTGTATGGTCGGGTTTGTGGAATTTCATCGGGGTCAATGTCGGGGGTATCGCAGTCGCCATGGGAATTGTCAACCTGCTGCCAGTCGAATTGCTCGTGGATAAAAACCTGCTGCACGGTTTATCCATGATCCTTCCACTTATAATTACCGCTATTATCTGGAACCTGGCCACCTGGTATATCGGTATGCCCTGCAGCAGTTCCCATACCCTGATCGGATCGATATTTGGAGTTGGACTTGCTTATTATTTAATTCCGGGGTCACATTCTTCAGCATTAAATTGGGGAAAAGTCATTGATGTTGGACTTTCCCTGTTCATATCTCCGGTATTAGGATTTGCAATAGCGATTATCCTCATGTTTATTCTCAGAAAACTTGTTCATAATAACCAGATTTTTAATGAACCCACCTCAAAAAAACCACCCCCCATGTGGATCAGAAGTATCCTGGTACTGACATGCACCAGCGTCAGTTATGCACATGGCTCAAACGATGGTCAGAAAGGTGTTGGTTTAATCATGTTAATACTAATTGCATTTTCACCGGTTTTTTTCTCTGTCGATCGATCCAAACATCCTGAAAATTTACTCTATGAAACAAAGCAGATTGAATGGAATTTAAGAAAAATAGATCAAAAGGTACTTTCCATCACTGAACAATCCGCTCTTGATACTGTTTTTTCCAATCTGACTTTTATCAAACAGAAACTTGCGGGGATCAGATCTTTTGATGATCTAGAGCATGAGGATCATTTTAACATCAGAAAATGCATCATTCTTGTATCAAAAAAAACAGAAATGCTGTTGAAAAAAATCCAGACGTATCCGGGCTCAAACATATCAGGAATCCAGATCTCTATTATAAGATCAAATCTCAGGGATTTTAAAACGAATACGGAATACGCTCCCCGTTGGGTGATTTTGCTTGTTTCAATTTCTCTTGGACTGGGAACGATGATCGGTTGGAAAAGGATTGTTGTAACGATCGGAGAAAAAATCGGGAAAACCCACATGTCGTATGCGCAGGGCGCCAGTGCAAATCTCGTAGCCACCATTACTATTCTGGCATCCTCCTGGTTGGGTCTTCCCGTCAGCACCACGCATGTTTTATCGTCGGGGGTTGCCGGTACGATGGTCGCCGGAAGCGGCCGTCAGAACCTGCGGATGGGAACGGTTAAAAGCATAGCGCTGGCATGGCTGATAACCTTGCCGGTCACAATTTTACTGTCAGGTATTCTCTTTTTTGTTTTACGAACCATTTTTGTATAGATGATTGATCTTATCAAGGAGCTGATTGACATTATCCTCCACATTGATGTTCATTTACAGCAGTGGGTCACGGATTACCGGACCTGGACCTACCTGATCCTGTTCATTATTGTTTTCATGGAAACAGGGTTCGTGGTGACCCCATTTTTACCCGGCGATTCGCTGTTGTTTGCCGCGGGGACCATTGCCGCCATGGAGCGTCATCCGCTTTTAATCACCGCGCTGATTCCGCTTTTTCTTGCTGCTGCATTCGGTGGTGACAACACCAATTACTGGACCGGGAGGCTCCTGGGGCACAAGGTGTATGAGAAAAATTACCGTCTGATCCGGAGGGAGTATCTTGACAAGACCCACGCCTTTTACGAGAAGCATGGGGGAAAAACCATCATCATTGCACGGTTCATGCCGATCATCAGGACATTTGCACCGTTCGTTGCCGGTGTCGGCACCATGCATTACCTGCGGTTCCTTTCGTTCAGCATCGTCGGGAACGTGTTGTGGGTGCTTTCTTTCTGCCTCGGGGGCTATTTCTTTGGTAACATCCCCTTTGTACGCAACAACTTCACGATCGCCATTCTTACCATCATCTTTGTCTCACTGTTACCCATACTGATTGGCGGAATAAAGCAACTGTTGAAAAAGAAACAATAACCATCCAGCCATGGATTCTTCCCGGAAAAAAGAAAGTATCGAAAAGATTTCCGCTGCCGGGCTGATTGTAACTTTAGGTATAGTTTACGGCGACATCGGTACTTCTCCACTCTACGTGATGCGTGCCATTGTTGCCGGTGCAAACGAAATCAATGCAACTTTTATTACCGGCGCCCTTTCCTGTATATTCTGGACGCTCACGCTTCAAACGACACTGAAATACATCATTTTCGCCCTCCGGGCCGACAACAATGGGGAAGGAGGAATTTTTGCCTTGTTCGCGCTGATCCGCAAACGTGCGAAATGGGCCTTCGTTTTTGCCATGATCGGGGGATGTACGCTGATGGCCGACAGCATCATCACACCGGCGATCACCATCATCTCGGCGGTAGAGGGATTGCTGATCGAGAATCCCAGGATCCCGGTCGTGCCCATCACCATCATGATCATCACCGTGTTGTTTGCGATCCAGAAGTTCGGAACCCGGTCGATCGGGAAATCTTTTGGCCCGATCATGCTTATCTGGTTCGCCATGCTCGGAACATTCGGTTTGAACCAGGTTATCAGGTATCCTGCCATTTTTGGTGCCATCAACCCCATCCATGCATTTCAATTCCTGGAATCTTATCCCAAAGGGTTCCTGTTACTCGGCGCCATCTTTCTCTGTACCACCGGAGCCGATGCCCTTTACTCCGACCTGGGACATTGTGGCAGAAGCAACATCCGGGCTACCTGGATTTTTGTTAAAACATGCCTGATATTCAACTATTTCGGGCAAGGCTCATGGATCCTCCTGAATCTCGACAATGTAAACGAATGGACCAATCCATTTTTCGTTATCATGCCTACCTGGTTTCTGATCCCCGGCATCGTGGTCGCAACGGTTGCGGCCATTATCGCGAGCCAGGCAATGATAACCAGTTCATTCACCCTGATCAGTGAAGCGATCTCCCTGAATTTCTGGCCGAAAGTCAAAATCAACTACCCGACCAATATCAAAGGTCAGATGTATATTTCGACCATCAACTGGATCCTCTATGTTTGCTGTGTCTTCATCGTATTGTTCTTTCAGAAATCGTCGAATATGGAGGCCGCATACGGGCTGACCATCAACATCACGATGCTGATGACCACCATCCTGCTTGGGACCTACCTTTTCTACAAGCATGTACCAAAATATCTGCTGGGAATCTTCCTGGCGCTCTACCTCTCCATCGAAGGTTCATTCCTGGTTGCAAACCTCAATAAATTCACCCACGGGGGATACATTACTTTTCTGATCGGTGCCATTCTGTTCATCATCATGTACGTATGGTTTAATGGGCGGAGGATAAAGAACAGTTTCATTGAGTTCCTGAAAATTGAAGATTATATCGGGATCATAAATGCTTTATCGAAAGATGAAAATATTCCGAAATACGCTACAAATCTTGTTTTTCTGACCAAGGCCAACAAAGAGACCGATATCGAGTCGAAAATCATCTATTCGATACTGAACAAACAACCCAAGCGGGCCGATACTTACTGGATGCTCCACATCGATATCCTCGACGAACCTCACATTCTGGAGTACAAGGTGAAACACTTCATTCAGGGCCGGCTGATCAAGGTCGATTTTAAGATCGGTTTCAAGGTTCAACCCAGGCTGAACCTCTTCTTCCGGCAAGTACTTGAAGAGATGAGCCGCAACAACGAGATTGATCTGCAGAGTCATTATGATTCACTGAGGCAATTCCATATTCAGAGTGATTTCAGGTTCGTGGTCATTGACCGGATTCAGAACTACGACTTTGACTTCCCCCCCAAGGAGCAGTTCATCATGGATCTGTACGCGATTCTGAAGCGGTTCGGGATCAGCGATGTACGATCCCTCGGGCTGGATACGAGCAATGTGACCGTGGAGACGGTGCCGCTTTACATCGATAAAGAGACACCGGTCCTTCTTACCCGCCGCGATCACTGAAAAATAAAACGAGACTCTGACATCAATCCGGTCATTATTATAGTACATTTGCAGCCGCTTTTTTTGACCGGTAAAACTGAAATACCATGCGGCATCCCAATCTAAAAAACCATTCCCAGGCGTTGTCGGCAGCAGGTTTGCTGATCACGTTGGGAATTGTATACGGTGACATAGGGACTTCGCCCCTGTATGTGATGAAGGCCATTGTTGCAGGCGGTGAAACCATTACTACCCAATTCATCCTGGGAGGATTATCCTGTATTTTCTGGACCCTGACGTTACAAACGACACTTAAATATATCGTCATCACCCTGCGGGCCGACAACAACGGGGAAGGCGGAATTTTTTCGCTTTTCGCACTGATCCGGAAACGGGCAAAGTGGGCTTATATACTGGCCATTATCGGAGGCAGCACCCTGCTGGCCGATGGCGTGATCACCCCTTCGATCACCATCGTTTCGTCCATCGAAGGACTCTCCATCCTGAATCCCCGCGTACCGGTCATACCCATTGTGGTCGCCATCATCACAGGATTGTTTTTCATCCAGAAGTTCGGCACCATGGCAGTAGGTAAATCATTCGGCCCGATCATGCTGATTTGGTTCACGATGCTGAGCGTCCTGGGAATCGTACAGATTCTTAAATTCCCGATGATTCTGAAAGCAATTGATCCGCAGTATGCCTATATGTTCCTCACCCAGACCCCCAACGGATTCCTTTTGATGGGGGCAGTGTTCCTTTGCACCACAGGCGCCGAGGCATTGTATTCCGACCTTGGCCATTGCGGTTTGACTAATATCCGCGTCTCCTGGATCTTCGTTAAGATCTCCTTACTGCTGAACTATTTCGGGCAGGGTTCCTGGATCCTGATGAACTCGGATCAAATGTACCAGTGGACCAACCCATTCTTTTCAATCATGCCACACTGGTTTCTTTTCATCGGCATCATGATTTCGACGGCGGCTGCCATCATTGCAAGCCAGGCGCTGATCAGCGGCTCCTACACCCTGATCAGCGAGGCCATTCAACTTAATTTCTGGCCCAAGATCCGGATCAACTACCCCACCAACATCAAGGGGCAGATGTATATATCTTCCATCAACTGGATTCTCTACTTCTCCTGCCTTTTCGTGGTACTTTTCTTTCAGCGCTCCTCCAACATGGAAGCAGCATACGGCCTCTCGATCACCATAACCATGCTGATGACCACCGGGCTTCTGAGTGTTTTTCTCTATTACCGGAAGGTACCGGTCTACGTTATTGTCGTATTTCTGATGGTATACCTGTCGATCGAGGGATCTTTCCTGTTCGCCAACCTGAACAAGTTCATGCACGGAGGGTGGTTCACTATCCTGGTCGGAGGATTGTTATTCCTCATCATGTGGGTGTGGTACAACGGACGGAAGATCAAGAACAGTTTCATCGAATTCATTAAAATCGACACCTTTTTCGATATCATCCGGGACCTCAGTCAGGACGAAAGCGTTCCGAAATATGCAACCAACCTGGTATTCCTGACGAAAGCCAATAAAACCAGCGACATTGAATCGAAGATCATCTATTCGATCCTGAATAAACAGCCAAAGAGAGCTGATACCTACTGGTTGCTTCATGTCGATATCCTGGATGACCCGCATGTGCTGGAATATAAAGTCACACAGATGATCGAAGGCATTCTGATCAAGGTAGATTTCAAGATCGGGTTCAAGGTTCAGCCCAGAATTAACCTCTTTTTCAGGCAGGTTCTTGAAGAGCTCTCCCATAACAGCGAGATCGACATGGTAAGTCATTACAAATCCCTGCGAAAGCATCATGTAACCGCCGATTTCCGCTTTATCGTCATCGACCGGATCCAGAATTACGATTTCGACTTCCCGCCCCGGGAGCAGTTTATCATGGACCTCTATGCCATTTTCAAGAAGTTCGGGATTTCGGAGGTAAGGTCACTCGGGCTCGACACGAGCAATGTAATGGTTGAAACGGTTCCCCTTTACATTGATAAAGACATTCCCATCCTGATGACGCGCAACGATCTGACGCAGCACCAGGGTTAGCAGCCTCCTTTTCTCCGGATTGCTGCGAGAGCTGCTTCGACAATATCGGGAACATCGAGGTGGTAGGCCTTCAGCAATTCTTCCGGTTTTCCGCTGCCTCCAAACTGATTGTTAACCCCGACCATTTCAACCGGGGCGGGAAAGTTCCTGACCAGAGTCTGGGCAATACAATCACCCATTCCACCCTGTAGCATATGTTCTTCTACTGTGACTGCACAGCCTGTTTTTTGGACAGACCGGATCACTGCTGCAGTATCGAGGGGTTTGATGGTGGCGATATTGATGATCTCTGCTGAAATGCCGTTGGTTTCCAACATTTTTCCAGCTTGTATGGCATTCCAAACCATGTGTCCGGTCGCGAACAGTGTAACATCCGTGCCTTCATTACAAATCAGGGCTTTCCCGATTTCAAAGATTTGGTCGGGATCGGTGAAGTTCGGCCATTTCGGTCGTCCGAATCTCAGGTACACCGGGCCAAAGTGGTTGGCTACCGCGAGGGTGGCGGCCCGGGTCTGGTTGTTATCGCAGGGGCAGATAACGGTCATGTTTGGAAGCATCTTCATCAATCCGATATCTTCAAGACTCTGGTGGGTGGCGCCGTCTTCGCCCAGCGTCAGACCGGCATGAGAGGCGCATATCTTTACGTTCTTATTAGCGTAGGCAATGGATTGCCGAACCTGATCGTAGACCCGGGCGGTAGAAAAGTTAGCAAATGTTCCGGTGAAGGGAATCTTCCCACCGATGGTCAGTCCGGCCGCGATCCCCATCATGTTGGCTTCAGCGATTCCGACCTGAAAAAAACGATCGGGAAATGTTTTTGCAAACTCATCCATCTTTAAGGAACCCGTAAGATCAGCACACAACGCGACCACATCGGGGTTGTTCCTGCCCAGGATGAGGAGGGCTGCGCCAAAACCCGAACGGGTATCTTTGGAACCCGTGTTGATATATTCTTTCATAAATATTTGATTGCGCTCAATATGGAAACAATTTGATATTCACCGTTTCACCCTGTTCTACACGGAAGGTCTTTTCGGTAGTATAGGAAGATTTATTCTGGTATTTCGACCGGAAGACCACCCGGTAGGAACCGGGCTGAAGGTACAGTGTTTCCTGCTGTTGCGGGGTATCGCGCAGGTTATACAGCCATTCAAGGTTCCCGTTCTGCTCCAGATAAATCGATCCATAACCGTTGGTTGATTTCTGGATCACGGCAATTCCCGGAAGCGGGATCTCGACGGTAGTAGTATGGCTCTGCTGGATATCTACATCGGTAACCCGGATGCGGGGAAGACACAGGATCTCCACATCGTACAATCCCGTCAGGTATTTTTCAGTCTGATCAAACTGTTGAACATTGATGGTCTCCTGATTTCCGCTTTTACGGATGATACAGGGAAGATACTTGATGCTGCTGTTGCCGGCTGCTTTGAAAGTCAGGTATCCCTGGGGGGCATCGATCCCCACGATGTTATGTTTACCCGGGGTAAGTTTCACACTGTCCTTGAAGACAGGAGGAATGGTATGGACTGTTATCCGGTAACCGATCAGCGGATCCACATCGAGTGTATCGGGTAACCCCTTCGAATTGAATGAATGGATATAGTTGTATTTCGGGAGCCCCGACAACATATCGTAGAAGGTCATATTCACATTGGTCTCGGTTGGTTTGCTGTAGCTGTCGAGCAGGTTAACCTGGATGGTTGTCGGATTCAGGGCCCGGGAGATGATGACCTTCAGCGCAGTTCTGAACTCTTTTTCGTTGGCAGCGTCAAAGTAAGTGCCGACACATTCAAACTGATCGCGAAAGTTTTTTCCGATTCCGACGATAAAAGGTTTCAGCATGATCCCTTTCTTCTGAAGTTCAAGCGATACAGCGCACGGGTCCCCATTGCACTCCTCAATGCCGTCGGTAATCAGGATCACGATATTCCTGCAATTGTCGCAGGGAGTAAAATCCTTTACAGCCTGTGAAAGGGCATAGGCGATCGGGGTGGTACCTTTCGGAATGGTTGTTCGCAGGACGTGTTTGATCCTCGGGATATTGTCTTTCCCGAAAGGCACCTCAAGCCGGGTATCGTTGCAATCCTGCGGCGGAAATTGTTTTTGGTGGCCGTACATGCGCAGCGCGAGTTCCAGGTTAGGCTGGGTTTTTAAGCTGTCGAGAAGGCCGGAGAACAATTTAACGGCAATGTTAAATTTGGTATCGCTTTGCCACTGGCCGTACATACTCTGTGAAGCGTCGAAGACAAATAGAATGCGGGTGATTGGTTTCGGCTTGACAGGTTCTTTCTGGGCAAATAAAACCCAAGGAGCAATTAAACAAAAAAGCAGGATCAACAGGAACCTGCAGCCGGACGGAATCCTTGTACCCGAATTCATTTTCGAGGTATTTTTGAGGTTTGTATTCATCAATAATCGCCCAGGGTTTCCGGGATCTGCCGGAGTGCCGCCGCTGCCTGGTCACGTGTCGGGGGCACGCCATGCCATTGGTGCTGATCCAACATAAAATCGACACCATAGCCCATGTGGGTATTCATGATGATCATAACCGGCTGTTCCTGACGCGTGTACCACTGTGCTTTTTTCAGACTGCTGACCACATCCTCCATGTCGTTGCCATACATTTTGGAAACATTCCATCCGAATGCTTCCAGTTTTGCGCTCAGGTTGCCCAGCGAAATAACCTCATCAACCGGGCCCTCAATTTGTTTTCCATTGCAGTCGATCACGGCAATCAGGTTGTCGACCTTGTGTGCCGCGGCAAACATCATCGCTTCCCAGTTCTGACCTTCCTGTAATTCACCGTCGCCCAGCAGGCAATAAACCAGATGCTCATCCCGGTTAAGTTTTTTGGAAAGGGCGGCGCCGATGGCGACCGACAATCCCTGGCCCAGCGACCCCGAACACATTCTGATTCCCGGCAGCCCCTCGGACGTCGAGGGATGCCCCTGCAAACGCGAGTTCAACTTCCTGAAAGAAGCCAATTCTGACGGGTCAAAATAGCCATAACGTGCCAGAACACTATACCACCCCGCTGAAAGATGCCCGTTTGACAGGAAAAAAAGATCCTCATCGATACCGTCGGGGGTAAACCGTGAAAAATCGGGTTCCATGATTTTAAAATAGAGCGCTACCAAAAAATCGGCAGCGCCCAGCGCCCCTCCCACATGTCCGGATTCGGCACCCGACACCATCCTGATAATATCACGTCTGACCTGACAGGAAATTTTTTCCAGATCCTCGGTTGTAAGCATTTGCGTAATGGTTTGGAGTTTCAAAGGTAAATTAATTAGCCAAGTGGAATTCCTGCCTGTTAATAAAAAAGAATAAGATTTACCCGGGATGTTATTGTTTTTATTTCTTTTGCTTCTTTTCAAAGAAATGGTGATCATGAAATTCTCCCGGTATCTGATTTTTCTTTTTCTTCTTGTGATGATCAGGCCCGCCATGCCGGCCGTAAAGCCTGATTCAGCCTGGGTCGATTCCGTTTACCGCTCCCTGACCTGGGAGCAGCGGATTGCCCAGTTGATGATCATCCGTGCCTATTCGTGTAAGGACTCAATATACAACGACAGCCTCCTGACAATCATCAGGCTCATCAATCCGGGGGGTGTTTGTTTCTTCAAAGGGACCCCGTTTCAACAGGCAATGCTGACGAACCGGTTTCAGGCGGCTTCCCTGACGCCCCTGTTGGTCGCGACCGATGCCGAGTGGGGACTCGGTATGCGGCTCGACAGTTGTCTTTCATATCCGCGCCAGATCGCCCTGGGTGCCGTGGATAACGATTCTTTGCTTTACCGGATGGGCCGCAACATCGCGAAAAGTTGCCACAGGATGGGAATTCACGTGAATTTTGCCCCGGTGGCCGATGTCAACAACAATCCATCCAATCCGGTTATCAGATTCCGTTCATTTGGCGAAAATCCGGAACCCGTTGCCCGTAAATCCATCCTTTACATGGAGGGGCTCCGGGACGGGGGGATCCTGGCCACTGCCAAACATTTTCCCGGACATGGCGATACGGAGACCGATTCACATTTAGATCTTCCTATGATTGGCCATTCGGTTCAGCGACTTGATTCCGTCGAATTATACCCGTTTAAATCACTGATTAAAAAAGGGCTTCAGGGAATAATGGTCGCACATCTTTTTATACCCGCTTACGATACAGCCCGCAACACTCCGGCTACGTTATCCTATCCTGTCGTAACACAACTGCTTCGCGATAAACTGGGCTTTAAAGAATACATATTTACGGATGCCCTCGACATGCAGGGTGTCACCAAATTTTTTCAGCCGGGAGAAATTGAGATCAAAGCGCTCTTGGCCGGTAATGATTTCCTGCTTCTTCCCAAAGATGCGGTTTTCGCGGTCAAGGCCATGAAAGTCGCGATGGATAGCGGGATCGTTTCCGGTCAACTCATCGAGGAGAAAGTCAGGAAAGCGCTCCGGCTCAAATACCATATGGGACTTAACCGGGCAAAGGCAGTCGACTTGCATCACCTTTATGCCGACCTGAACGGGACCCGGGAACAAGCGTTGATCAATACACTGACTGCCGCCTCGATGACCCTTGTCAGAAATGAAATTCAGATCATCCCAATCACAGGACTGGACCGGCGAAAAATCGCGGTAGTATCCATTGGTGACTCGGCAGAAACCATCTTTCAGAAATCAGCGGCCAGCTATGGGCGCCTGTTTATTTTTTCGATACCCGGGAATCCGGATCAACAGGTGCGTAAGCGGTTGTGCCAGCAATTGGATGATATGGATATTGTGATCGCAGGGGTACATAATATTACAAGCAATGTGGCCGAAAATTACGGGATCACTGAATCCGCCATCGATCTGATCGATACCCTGATGCAATTGAACAGAACGATCGTGACGGTGTTTGGCACGCCTTATTCCTTATCCCGTTTCAGGGGGCTGGCACGTTCAGAAGCGATTCTGGTTGCTTACCAGGATAATGAGGTTACGGAACAGTCGGCGGCGGCTCTTTTATTTGGCGGAATCCCGGCCCGGGGAAAGCTGCCCGTAACAGCCGGAGGGTTTTCTTCAGGCAATGGGGAAGAGACGGAACAGACGCGACTGACCACTGTTCTTCCCGAAGAGCTCGGTTTACCATCAGAAGCTCTGAAGATCATCGATTCCATTGCAGAATCGGGCCTGGCATCCCATGCCTATCCCGGCTGCCAGGTATTGTTGGCCAAGGATGGAAAGATCTTTTACAACAAAGCATTCGGTCATCCCGGTTACGGCGACACGGTCGCGGTAAATACAAGGAATCTGTACGACCTTGCTTCTGTCACAAAAGTAGCAGCAACCACGCTGGCGGTCATGAAGTTGTGCGATGAAAAGAAATGCCGGCTTGACGACACGCTTGGGAGGTATCTGCCGCAAACTGCTGGAAGCAATAAATCGGGACTGACCCTACGTGCAATTATGTCACATCAGGCCGGTTTACAGGACTGGATCCCGTTTTACAAAGAGGTTATGGCAGGCAACAGCCCGGATCCTTTGGTCTTTGAACCGGATTCTTCAGCCGGATTTCCCTGGCCGGTTGCCAGCCGGCTGTACATAAGAGCCGATTACCCCGACCTGATCCTGCAAAAGATTGTCAGCTCGCCGCTTAGAACTGAAAAAAGCTACAAGTACAGCGACCTGGGTTTTTACCTGTTGATGCGGATGGTTGAGAACATTACCGGGGAACCATTTGAAGCTTATCTGCAAAAGAACTTCTATAAACCGCTTGGACTTCAGACCATGCGATTCAATCCTCTCAGGTATCTGCCTCAAACCGACCTGATCCCGACGGAAAATGATACTGTATTCCGGAACCAATTGATCAAGGGATATGTTCATGACCCCGGAGCCGCAATGATGGGTGGAATTTCTGGGCATGCCGGACTCTTTTCCGACAGTTACGACCTGGCCGTAATCCTGCAAATGCTTCTCTGGAAAGGCTCTTACGGGGGTCACCAGTATTTTTTACCTGAAACGGTAGATGAATTTACCCGTTACCAGTTCCCCGGAAGCGGAAACCGCCGGGGCGCAGGCTTCGATAAACCCATGCTGAAATCCGTGGACAACGGTCCGGCGTGCAACCTGGCATCGCACGACAGCTTCGGACACTCGGGGTTCACCGGCACATACATATGGGCCGATCCCTGCAACGGACTGGTTTATGTCTTCCTGTCAAACCGCGTTTATCCGTCGGCCGGGAACCAAAAATTATCGGAGCTGAACATCCGCACAAATATTCATCAATCCGTATATGAACTTCTGACAAAATACAATGTCAAATAGTTATCTTTGCATTCTTCTTCACAATCTTGGTAAACAATGAATCAAAAACTGAAAACGATCTTAATATTTTTATTCTCCCTTATTTTTACCCTTTTCATCGCAGTTTATCAGCGAATGACCGGGCCGACCTATCCCATAAAAGGCAAGATTACCATCGGTGAACAGGAATTAAAGTACAAGTTGATACGGACATACGACGGAGCGGATCAGGCCCCGGTCCAGATAACCGTCAGCGATACCACAGTTAAAGGAGAGATCCGTTACCGGCGCTTCAAAAGTTATGATTCCTGGCAGACTGCGCCCATGATTCGCACCGGCGAACAGCTTACCGGTTATCTTCCCCATTTGCGCCAGGCAGGCAAGATCATGTATGAAGTGATCCTGGTCAAAGGCGATCAAAGGTTTGCGCTGAACGAACAACCCGCCGTTCTGCGTTACAAAGGCGAAGTGCCTGCAAGCGTGCTAATCCCCCATATCATCATTATCTTCCTCGCGATGCTGTTTTCGACTTTTACCGGGCTGATGGTTCTTTTCAAAGGCCGGAATACATACCTGTATGCCTGGATTACAGTGTTAACGTTGCTGGTCGGGGGGATGATTCTGGGACCTGTAGTACAAAAGTTTTCATTCGGAGCTTATTGGACCGGTTGGCCTTTTGGCAATGACCTGACCGACAACAAATCGTTGGTTGCATTTGTATTATGGGTAATTGCCCTCGTGGTCTTACACCGTAAACGGAATAACAGATTTTGGCCGGTCCTTGCATCGATCGTGCTTTTAATTGTGTTCCTTATCCCGCACAGTGTAATGGGATCTGAAATCGATTTCACTAAGGATCAGCAGATAGAAACCTCCCGATAATAATATTCTGTTTAACTGCAACTGGATGACTATTACCTACACCATAATGTTTATTACTGTTGCAATCTCGGTGTACGCCCTGAGCAATGAATCGATTTTCGCAAAATTAAGATTCAACGCCTATGACGTGAAGCACGGCAACCAATGGTATCGGTTTTTCACTTACGGACTGGTACATGCAGGTTACCTGCATCTTGCGGTCAACATGCTGGTATTGTACTCTTTCGGTGCGATTGTCGAAAAAAAATTTTCAGAATATTTTCCCGATAAAGCCGGGTTTTATTACATCCTACTGTATGTATTCGGATTAATTTTGTCGGTGATACCCGCTTTCGGGAAGCATAAAAACGATGTTTTTTACAATGCAGTCGGGGCCTCCGGCGCCATATCCGCCGTGCTGTTTTCAAGCATTCTCCTGTATCCGACCGGAAAGATATTTTTCTTTTTCATACCAATCGGAATACCGGCTCCTCTGTTTGGAGTGCTGTACATTGCTTACGAGTACTGGATGAGTAAAAACAGTCGTGACAACATCGGTCACGATGCCCATTTATGGGGTGCGATATTCGGACTTGTATTCACCGTAGCGCTTAAACCGGGGCTGGTAACCCTGTTTTTCAGACAGCTTGGGCTGGGTTGAGGATCAGTGTTTCAGGTTAATCCGTGCATCGACGGCAACGATCCGGGTTTCAGTTCCAAGTAAAGGGTTGAAATCAAGTTCTGTGATCTCGGGCGCTGCAGTCAGCAGGGCTGAAAGCCGGAGCAGTATTTCAGCAAACAATGCTTCATTCACCCCTTTCTGGCCCCGGACACCCCGGATGATCGGGTAGCTTTTCAACCGCCGTATCATCGAAAGAGCCTCGTTTTGGTCGATCGGAGATAATCCCGCTGAAACATCTTTCAGCACCTCGATGAAGATCCCACCCATTCCGCAAAGGATCAGATGCCCGAATTTCGGTTCAAATTTTGCGCCCGTAAAGAGTTCTATCCCTGAAAGCATAGGCTGGATAAGGATTCCGGTAGTATCCTTAATACGGATCATGCGTTGGAATTCTTCAATAACCCGTTGTTCTTCCCGTACATTCAGTACAACCCCACCCACATCCGATTTGTGAACCGGTCCGACAACTTTCATGACTACCGGATATCCCAGTTCTGCTGCTGCAGCAGCCGCATCAGAGGCGTTCGAAACGACCTTCTCCCCTGCTCTCGGTATGGCGCAGGCATCCATCAAATCACGGATCGCCGCGGGCGGAAGATATCCATCCGGGTGCGAATCAATTACTTTCCGGATCCTCTGGTAATTGGTTGGCGGGAGAACCGGATTTTCAGGACAGGGAGGGGGCGTATGAAATACACGGGCCAGCGCATTGCCGAAAACAACCTCATCGGGGAAGAATACCCTTCCGTGTGCCACGAATTCAGCTATCTCTTCGCGGGCGGTAAGCAGGGAGGGAAGGACAGGAAAAACGGGCTTAGAGGCCGAACTGATTTTCTGGTCCAGAAGGTTATAAACGTCAAAGACCGGATTGAGCCCGGGTGTTCCGAAGATCACCGCCATCCCGTCGATGTCGTCGAACTTCTGATCGGTGTAATCGATAATGGTTCCCAATTGAGAGGCGGTTCCTGTTGCGAGAAAATCGATGGGATTGGCGACCGAGGAACCCGGGAAGAGCTGTGTCAACAATTCCTTTGAGTCGGGGTTATCGATGTGCGGAACATTCAGTCCGGCATTCGACAGGGCATCGGTCAACATTACAGCCGGACCTCCGGCATGGGTTATGATCGCCATATTCTTACCCTTCAGTTCAGGATAATTGAACACCGATGCAACACTGATGAGGTCTTCGCGGCCATTGCACCGTACGATTCCTGCCTTACGAAACAGAGCGTCAACAGCAACGTCGGGACTGGCAAGTGCCCCGGTATGGGATGAGGCAGCACGGCTTCCGGCCTCTGAGGCGCCGGCTTTAATGGCAGCGATCCTGCATCCCTTGCGGATCAGAGAGGAAGCATGCTTGAGCAGCAGCCTGGGTTTTGAAATATTTTCTACGTAAAGTAACTTGATGCGTGAACTGGTTTCCGGGTCAAAACTCAGGTCAAGGTGTTCAAGAATCTCCTCCACCCCAAGCTGGGCGCTGTTTCCCACGGCAAATACCTGCGAAAATGTCAGCCCGTTGGAGATTCCGGCTTCCATGATAAAGCATCCGGTCGCCCCCGATCCCGTAATAAAATCACAACCTTTGGGATCCAGTTTCGGGATGGGTTTGGTAAAGATGCCATGGTAATTCGGGGTCAGAACTCCCGTGCAATTCGGTCCGATCAACGCACCGCCGCAGCGGTTGACTATTTCAACAAGTTCCTCCTCAAGAATTCTTCCCTCTTTGCTTTCCTCGCTGAAACCAGCAGAAAGCACAATAAACGCCCTGGTATTTTTCAGCTCCGCCAAAAGGGTCATGGTTGCGGGGATATACTTTGCTGCAATGGCAAAGATAGCCAGGTCGACATCGGGCAACTGCGCCGGATCCGGGTAAGATCGGATACCCTGAACTTCGATTTCCTTTGGATTGGTAACGAATAAATCCCCTTTGAAATTTCCTTCTTTCAGGTTCCGGAGGACGGCTCCCCCGGGTTTGTGAATATCATTTGAACCACCTACAACGACAATACTTTTTGGATTAAATAACGCGGGATGAATCATAACTGAATTTTAAAGTCCTTTAATATAGGGCACAAATGCAGGAGTCTCTGATTTATAAGCTTCCCAGTCAGCCCTGCCTTCATATTTCTTTTCGATCATCGGAACTCCCGATACAAACCGGAGCAGAAGCGTCATCACGACCGGACTGATCAGGACATACCACCCGTTGTGAAGCCCCAGTGCATAAAAACTGATCCCCCACCAAACCAACGCCTCACCGAAATAGTTTGGATGACGTGATACGGACCACAGTCCGGTTGTCATAATTTTTCCTGAATTCGCGGGATTCTTTTTAAAGAGGGCCAATTGATGGTCGGCAATCATCTCAGTCATAAAACCGGTACCGAATATGAATAATCCAATTATATCCCAGATACCGGGAAGACCGGTTGAGTGCATGTTTATGTACCAAATCGGAGTGGAAACGATCAGCATGACCAGTCCCTGCAACATAAAAATCTGGAAAAAACTGCGAATGATAAAAAATTTCCAAGTGTTTCGCCAGTTCTTATATCTAAAATCCTCTCCTCTGCCGGTGTTGCGCATCATGATATGATAGGAAAGCCTTAATCCCCAGAGAAATACCAGAAGGCTTACGATCATTTTTCTCAGGTCAACTTCACCCGATTGGATCAGGGAGTAGATCATGATGATGATAAATCCAATGCCCCAGAAAACATCCACAATGGAATTATCTTTCTTGATCAGGGCCAGAATAAAGACCACAGTCATGAACAGGAAGATGATCAGGGCGATATCGAGAATCATAAACAGGATGTATTATTCAAAAAGCAGAGAGATACAGACCACACCCGATCCGGTATTGGCGACCAGTGCCGGTGATGCATTGTCGATAAAGGCGGGATCCATTCCGGTTATTCTTTTCATTTCTGAAGCGTACCATCCGGCAGTAAGTTTATTATTTGCATGGGTGATGGCATATCCCCACACTTTTTGTTTTGAAATTATTCCCTCAAGGTCACTGATTATTTTTCGCATGCAGCCCTTTTCGGAGAACGACTTCGAAAGCAGCTCTGACCTCCCATCCTTATTGATGGTGATCACCGGTTTCAGATCCAGTGTTCTTGCGATAAAGCTTTTCAGCGGACTGACCCTGCCGCTTCTGACAATGTATTTGAGGGTTGTAACACTGACCCGGACCATCGATTTGGAAATCCAATCGTTGATTTTGGGGAGGAGTTCGTTATGGGTGGCGCCCGATTCAATGGATTGAGCAGCCCGGAGCACGATCAGGCCCAGGGCGCCGGTTACCGTTTTGGAATCAAAAAGATCGATTCTTTTCCCGGTGCGCTCAGTCACACCCTTTGATCCTTTCAGACTGCTCGAGAAGGTTCCGCTCATCGCGCCGCTTATCTGGATTCCCAATATAGAATCGTAATGGGTTGCAAGGTATTCGAATTTATTTTGAAACTCCTTTGATGCGGGTTGTGCCGAAGATGCCGGTATTTCACTGGTTTCGAGCATTGAGTAAAACTGGGGCGGCTGAATGGTGAGGCGGTCGAGAAAGTAGGTATCACCAAAATGAACGGAAAGGGGAACAACATGAATCTGGTAACGATCGAGGATCTCTTTGGGCAGGTCGCTGGTCGAATCGGTTAAAAGGGCAATGTTTGATTTCCGGTTGTTCTGGATTTCGTTTTGCATGACCATATCGTCGACCTTCTGGTAGGTTATGCTGCCGAATTTCCTCAGCTGAGCAAAGACTTCAGCAGGATAATCGGTGTGGATGTGCACGCGCACTTTTTCAGGAGTTCCGGCAACTACCAGCGAATCGCCGCAATGCTGAATATAATTCCTGACCTTATGTTTGTCAAGTTGTTTTCCGGAGATCAGCGCTTCGGTACAAAACCGGAAGGTGATTACATCATGTGGCATCTCAACTTCGGGATCAGCCGCGGCGGATTCTGCTAGCTGTGCGATTCCGGCATGGTCGGTACCCCGGATAAAAAAGTCCTTGATCCCTTCAAGCCAGTAGACAAATCCTTTTGCCCCGGCGTCCACCACGTGAGCCCGCGCCAGCGTCTCCAGCTTCAGGGTGGTGGCCGATAACGCCTCAAGTGCTTTGTTATAAGCCTCCACCAGGAGTTTTATAAAATCGTCGATGCGATCTTTCAATAAATAAACATAGTCGGCCCATTCCTTGATAACCGTCAGGATGGTACCTTCAACGGGATTGGCAATTGCATCGTAAGCGTATGCCACTGCTTTCTTGATGCTCTCCGCAAACGACTGAACATCGAGAGGCTGATTTGTTGCTATTTCATTGCTGAATCCGTACAGAAACTGGGCGAAAATTATCCCCGAGTTACCCCGGGCGCCGGTAAGGGCGGCATCGGCCAATGCAACTGCAGCCTGTTTGGGATTCTCAGTCGGGATGATGGCGTCCATGATCGACCGCATGGTCGAGGCAAGATTGGTTCCTGTATCGGCATCTGCAACCGGAAAAACATTGATCTTGTTGAGCAACTTCTGATGATCAAAGATTTTCTGGGCTCCGGCTAAAAAGGATTGGTAGAGTTGTTTCCCGTCGATTTCCTTTATTTTTTGAACAGTGTCGGTCAAGAAGTAAAGATTTAAAATCGTGCAAAGGTAAAACTTTTTAAAATACTATTTCAACCGTGTTAGCCTGTCCAGCGAACCGGTTCTGATCAACGCATTCAGTTCCGCAACAGGATCGGTCCACCGGCTTCGATTTCCACCGGAGTACATCTCGAGCAAAGGGTCCTTGTCTTCGATCATCTTATAAAGTTCAGAAGAAGATGGCGTCGCAGATAATACCGCATAGGCTTCGTAGGTGATTTTAAGAAAGGCCACACCGGTATTGATCCCTCTGTTGTCGAGCAGGTAACCCTGTTCCAACTGTGTGGGATAAGCCAATTGTCCCTGGTAATAAATGTCGCGAATGCCCGGATAAGATTCAACAGCAGTCCGGTCGGCATTCAGGATCACCGGAACATTCTTTGAATAATCCTTTCTTGTTTTGTAAACGATCAGCTCGGGACCGGGCGCCGAAGTACCGGTGGACATTTGTTTTTGTGCGGTACGACAGGAGTCTGTAATCATAAAAAGAAAAATCAGCGCCAAACCGTTTAAAAGATATTTCATGTCACCGGTTTAAAGTGTAAAATTATTCCATTTTGTAACCACACCCATGCTTTTTTTATATTTTTGCAGAAAAATAAAAATCTCAATTCTATAAATAACAGATTATGAAAAAGATGCTTTTTTCATTCCTACTCATGAGCATGCTGACGCTGACCGGCTACACCCAAGATGCAACCCAGCAGCCGGCTAACCCGAATGCAGCTGAAATCACTTTTGTTAAAACCGTGCATGATTATGGTACCATTGTTCAGGGCGCCAACGGCACCTGTGAATTCAAATTTACCAACACCGGTAAGGAACCTTTGATCCTTTCGCGCCCGCAGTCATCGTGCGGATGCACCGTTCCGACCTGGCCACAGGAACCCATTTTACCCGGGAAAAGCGATGTGATCAAGGTTACTTACAACACCCAGAACATGGGACCGATCAATAAAACCGTGACGGTTACTTCAAATGCCAAGACTTCACGGGTAGTTCTCCAGATCAAAGGTACGGTTACACAAAAGCCGGCTACCACGGCACCTGAGAAGAATCCCGATCAGACCGCTGTACCTATTAGCAAATAACCCATCCGGAATTTCTGTTTGAAATGCCGGCCATGAGGCTGGCATTTCGCTTTAAAAAACATCCATATGCCAACAATCTCAAACCGCGGACAAGCCTGTCCCCCCTCTCCCATCCGTAAACTGGTGCCTTTCTCCGATGAGGCAAAAAAAAGAGGAGTCAAAGTTTACCATCTCAACATCGGGCAACCAGATATAGAAACACCTCCGAATGTCATGGAGAAGATCCGGCATACCGACATAAAAGTCGTTGAGTACAGCCATTCCGCCGGAAACCTTTCGTACCGTAAAAAACTGACGGAATATTATAGCCGCCTGGGTATTGCGGTTAATCCCGATCAGATGATTGTCACAACAGGTGGTTCCGAAGGAATCCTCTTCGCCATGCTTACCTGTCTGAACCCGGGTGATGAGATCATCATACCGGAACCATTTTATGCCAATTATAACGGTTTTGCAACTGCAGCCGGTGTCGTGGTGAAGCCCATCGAATCATTCATCAACGATGGTTTCGCCCTTCCGCCCATCAGCGCGTTCGAAGAGGCGATCACACCACGCACCAAAGCCATCATGATCTGCAATCCGAACAATCCTACCGGATATCTATATTCACAGGAGGAACTGCTGAATCTCCGTGATATCGTAAAGAAACACGATCTCTATCTGTTTTCCGACGAGGTATACCGTGAATTCTGTTATGATGGCAGGAGCCACCACTCGGTCATGAACCTGGAAGGCATCGATGACAACGTGATACTGCTCGATTCCATCTCCAAACGATACAGTGCCTGCGGCGTACGCATCGGCGTCATGATCTCCAGGAACAAAACCGTGATGGCCACCGCGATGAAGTTTGCCCAGGCCAGGCTGAGCCCGCCAACATTTGGTCAGATTGCCGGTGAAGAGGCGATCAATACGCCTCCCGCTTATCTTGAACACGTCCTTGAGGAATATGTCCAGCGCAGAAACATCGTCGTTGAATCGATCAACAAAATGGCAGGATGCTTTTGTCCAAACCCGGGTGGAGCCTTTTACGCGGTGGCACGACTGCCGATCGATGATTCCGATACATTCTGCCAATGGCTTCTTGAACACTTTAATTTTGAAAACCAGACGGTCATGCTGGCGCCAGCTACCGGATTTTATTCCACTGCAGGAAGGGGAAAAAATGAAGTCCGCATCAGCTATGTTCTGAATGTAGGTGATCTGAAGATGGCAATGAAATGCCTGGAGGAAGGCCTCAAAGTATATCCCGGCCGTCAATCCTGATCCGCGTACAACAAATACCGCGACCGTATCTTTTTAAATCTGAGGAGATCCGCTTTCCATGACCGGCGGATCTCTGTTTCATTTTTGCCCCTGATGATACTCTTTCTGAGGACATCGCTGCCTGCCAGTCTGTCGAAATAATCGTTAAAGAAGTTCCCTTCTCCCTTCATCAATTCATAGGCGCGGATCAGCCAGCCAAGTTGGATCCTTCCCATCGACCCGGGATTTATTTTGTAATAATCCCGGAGGTCGGTTCCCCGGCATCGGGTACCTTCATAAGGCGGGTGCGCAGCTTTCCCCTGAACACTGACCGGAAAAAAACTGAAGGTCGTATCGGGAAAGGCGGGGTGGCCGAACACTTCAAAAGGGAAATCCGTTCCGCGTCCCACACTCATAATGGTTCCTTCAAAAAAACACAGCGAAGGATAGAGATAGATGGCGTTGCTGTCGGGAAGGTTCGGTGAAGGGGGCTTTAAGAATTTCATCCTGGTCTGATGGGTATACCCGGCAACCGGGATCACGGTCAGGTCACAGGTTACTTTTCCGCTAAGCCATTTTTCACCGTTAACCATCAGCGCATATTCTCCAATGGTCATTCCGTAAACGACCGGTACGGGGTGCATTCCTACAAACGAGGTATATCCGGGTTTCATTACCGGGCCGTCGACATAAAAACCATTGGGATTTGGCCGGTCCAGAACAATCAGCGGAAGCCCTTTTTGGGCGCAGGCTTCCATGAGGAAGGTCAGGGTGGAAATGTAGGTGTAGAACCGTACACCCACATCTTGTATGTCAAAGACCATGGCATCCAGGCCATCCAGTTGCATGGGTGTTGGTTTTTTGTGGGCGCCATACAGCGAGACTACCGGAATTCCTGTAACGGGATCCACACCATCGGCCACGACTCCTCCGGCCTCAACGGTCACCCCGAATCCATGCTCCGGCGAAAATATTTTAACCACCCGGATTCCAGAATCAGAGAAAAATTTTACCGTGTTGATCAACGCAGGCATAGCTGTATCACTGCCATTGACAATCAGCGGGATCACAGAAGCATCGTTGGCGACGATCCCGATCAGCTTGCCTTTCAGCAGGGGGATTACGATTTCGGCCCGGGCTGCACCCGGAAAAACCTGGGCAGCAGAAGAGATCGTACCTGTCAGGCAGGTGAGGATGATCAGAAGACGTTTCAGGTGATAAACCATGGTTCCCGGGTAAGCGTTTCACTCATCAAATTTAGTTACTTTTGCCGGAGCGGTAATCTGGAATCCTTGAATACTGAATTTTTTCTGGCACGACGCCTCGTTTCGAACAGCAAAGCCAATTTTTCGTGGACTTTCGTGGTTATTGCCGTGAACGCTATCGCTCTGGGAACCGCCATCATGTTCATCGCCATTGCAATCCTCACAGGATTTAAGAATGAAATCCGTGAAAAGGTCGTGGGATTCAGCGGCCATATTCAGATAACCCGGTTTTCGGAGAATTCCAATTTTGAGCCCCAGCCCATTGAACGGAATCAGCCGTTTTGCCGTAAGTTCAGCGCGTCGAAAGATATCCGGCATTTTCAGGTATTTGCCACCAAAGCAGGAATCATTAAAACCCGCGATCAAATCCAGGGAGTTGTATTAAAAGGGGTCGGGAGCGATTTTGACTGGTCCTTTTTCAAAAACAGAATGGCAGCAGGAACCGTTCCAAGGTTCAACGACACCATCCGTTCCGACGAGGTGATCCTTTCCCGGAAACTGGCCGATCTGCTGAACTTAAAACTCCATGATGACCTCCGGATGTATTTCATCTCCGGGAATTCTAACCTCGGAAGAAAATTCAGGATCGCCGGAATTTACGACACTGGCCTTGAAGAATTCGACAAACTTTACGTGATCGGAAGTATTTACCATATCCAGAAACTGAACAACTGGAGTCCCGGACAGGTGGGTGGTTTTGAAGTCTTTCTGAACAATTTCAACGATATGGACCGGATGGGCCCGGAAATTTATCACCAGGTCGGGTTCAGCCTGGATGCCTCCACCCTCCGGATGATATATCCGCAGATATTCGATTGGCTCGGACTTCAGGATATTAACGTGATGATCATCCTCATCCTGATTGTTCTGGTATCGGCCACCACAATCATTTCCACCCTGCTGATCCTGATCCTGGAACGTACCAGCATGATCGGGTTACTGAAGGCATTGGGCATGCGTAACAGGGGAATCAGGAAGATGTTCCTGTACCATGCTTTTTATATCATATCCTGGGGAATGATCTGGGGGAATGCCATTGCATGGGTCCTCTGCCTTATCCAGAAAAAATACGGGCTGGTTAAGCTATCTGAAGAATCGTATTATGTTTCTGTTGTTCCCGTCAACATTGATCTCCTCAATATTATTCTGTTGAATACGGGAACTTTGGTGGTCTGTTATCTGATATTTTTTATCCCGTTGTTTGTCATTGCCAGGATTACACCGGTAAAGGCCATCCGGTTCAGTTAGATGTGCGACAGTACTTTCATCAGTTCGGCGAGTCGGAACGGTTTTGATATATAGCTGTTCATTCCCGCTTTATAGCACAGATCCTCATCTTCCTGCGAAGTATTTGCAGTTATGGCACAGATGTGAACCGGAACTGATCCCGTGTGCTGCGATTCATACTGCCGGATCTGGCGGGTCGCCTCCAACCCGTCCATTTCTGGCATGTGGATATCCATCAGGATCAGGTCATAGTTTTGGCTGGTGGCTTTTTCAACCGCTATCTTTCCGTTTTCAGCGAGGTCGGTTTGATGTCCCATCTTTTGCAGGGTCACCAGGGCTACTTTCTGATTGATCAGATTATCTTCAGCCAGCAGGATATTTAAAACCCGCCGTGCATCATCCACATGGTGAATATCGTCGTCGGCACCTGTTTCATCCGCCCTCCGCGTATTGATCAGAACCTCTCTGAGCTTGCTTTTCAAACGGGAGAGGATCACCGGGCGTGACAAACCTGCCTGGATCCCTCCGGAGATAAGTTCCGTTTTTGAAAGCTTCACCGAAGCCGGAGTAACCAGGATCATCCTTGATTTTTGTACCAGAGGATCACTTTTGACAGAGGCCGCAAATTGCAACCCGTCGAGGTCAGGGATCTCATAATCGAGCATGACAATTTCGAAAGGTTTCGAGAGATTGGCCTGCGTGGTTATCATTTTCAAAGCTTCTGCCGCCGTACTACACCATTTTGTCTCCGCATCCCAACGCTCAAAGTAGGCTTCAAAAATCCGGCGCCTTGCCTGCGAGGGATCGACAAGCAGAATTTTCACCCCGCGCAGCAGGTCCTTCATCGGATCGGCCGACTCGGCATCACGGTAACGTTCAAATACTACCGTGAATGAAAAAGTCGTCCCTTCTCCGGCTTTGCTCTCCACATGGATCTGCCCGTCCATCCGGCTGATAATACGCCGTGCGATGGCCAATCCCAATCCTCCGCCTCCGTATTTCTGAGTTTCATCGGGATTCAGTTTCGCAAAGGAGGTGAAAAGCTTTTTCTGCCCTTCTTCAGAAATTCCGATCCCTGTATCCGAAATATTAAACCTCACGGTGACATTTTCCTCATCCCATTCCACGAATTCCGCTTCAATGTGCACCTCACCTTTTTCCGTGAACTTGATGGCATTATCGGCAAAGATTTTCAGCACCTGACGCAACCTGACCGGATCTCCGATCAATTCGGCCGGGATGTTCGGGTCCTGGAATGATAGGATTTCAATTCCCTTTTCTTCTGCCTGGCTAAGCATTGAACAGGTCAACTCCTCGACGACCTGATGAATGTTGAATGGTTTTTCATGAAAATCAAAATGGCCTGCATCAATCTTCGAATATTCGATGATGTCGTTGAGAATCGACATCAGGTTGGTGGCCGATTTCACAAGAACGCCAAGATATTCTTCCTGTTCGTGGGTCAGTTTCGATTGTTTCAGAATCTCTGCCATACCGATCACCCCGGCCATCGGAGTATAGATTTCGTGCGACATATTGGCAAGAAAACGGCTTTTCGTACGACTGTCATCCTCTGCCTTTTCCCGGGCTTCGAAAAGCTGAATTTCTTTTTTCTTGCGCTCATTGATATCGATCAGCACACCCGACAACCGTTTCGGATTCCCCAGAATATCCGCTTCCACAATGCTCCCTTTATCCAGGTACCACCTCCAGGTTCCATCCTGAGCGGTAAGCCGGTATTCCGATTCATAACTCTGAACCTTGCCATTAAGCAGGTTGTCGCGTACCAACAGGGTTTGCTGATAATCATCCGGATGAATGAGCCGGGAATATTCCTTAAATGTCGAAGGTAAGCCGGACGGTCCGACGGTCAGCAGATCGGAGATCCGATCGCTGAATACCAGGTTCCCGGATGAACAATCGAAATCCCACCATATCACCTCACCACCCTGCAAAGCCTTACCAATCCTCATGTTCTCGACTGACAGTTCCTGCTCAAGTTGCTTAAGCTTTTCGTTCGACTCCTGGTAGATTTTCTGCAACTGACCCCATTGTTGTGATGCCAGTTTTAATTTCTTGTTTTCAAGCTCCAGCGCCTTGATCCTGAGTTCCATTTCTTCATTCATAATGATTCAGGTGTTAAAACATAAAAACAAAAAAATTATCTCAAATCGGGATATATCAGATCGGTTCCACATCGCAGCTCGCTCAGGTAATGCTTTGCTTTCGCGACAAACCTTTCGTGGATGATTGAACCATGCTGGGGGAGAATTGCTTTTATATCCAGAGATCTGATCCTGGAAAGGAATCCCTTAACAGCCACATTCCCGGCCATGTAGTCAAGGTGAAACAGGTTGAGTTTCAGTTCATGATTCCTGAAATCGCTGACCACCAGATGCCAGTCCATGTCGATGGCCGCCCAGATGTCGCCCGACAACAGAAAGCCGGAAGTTTCATCAAAGGAGGTAAAAGCGCCGGGGAAATGCAGAAACGGGGATTCGATAAACCGTACCTTCCGGCCCGAGCTGAACGTAAAATCCGGATCTTCATTGATGTTGATGAATTCATAGTCACTCCGCCCATAATGGGGCAACAGCAGGTTGGTCCTGACCGAGGTGATGATCCTGATCTGAGGATTCAGGTCCAGCCAGTTAACCATGCAGGCTGCAACATCAGGATCCTGGTGGCTCAGAATCATCGCGGTCACCTTTAGCGGATCGGTGATCTGCGAAACCCTGTTTAAAATGAATCCGAAAGATGAAACCCCGCCTGGATCCACAATCAACGCCTCATCTCCGTCGGCGATCAGGTAGGCATTGCACCTGAAGGCTGTATCTTCAGGCCACCCGAGCCAGTAAATTGCATGAGGGCCATCGGAAAACAAGGGTGTCGGCGTGTCATAACGCTCCCGGAAGTTCCGACCCAATTCTTCGAGATCAATTGTATTCATATCGATTATTTTGATTTTCGATGAATTCCGCATTCCCTGAACTGAGGTAGCTCCCACCACCACCGGCCCGAACGGATATCCTCGCCGGGGGCTACCGGACGCGTACATGGCATGCAGCCGATACTCGGGTAACCCTTCCGGTGTAGTTCGTTTACCGGTACGTGAAACCGGGAGATATAATTCCAGACTTCATCATTTGACCAGTTGATCAGCGGGTTGACTTTAATCAGGTCCATCTCCGTTTCCAATTCCACCAGCGGGGTATCGGAGCGGGTAATCGATTGCTCCCTGCGCAGGCCGGTAATCCAGACTTTCATCCCCTGCAGCGCCCGGGTCAGTGGTTGAATCTTCCTGACATGGCAACATCTTTTCCGGTTTTCCACACTTTCGTAAAACAGGTTCACGCCACGGGTTTTTACCATCTCCTCCACTCCGGCAGCATCCGGAAAACAAACCTGAATATTACAATGGTACTTTTTCCGGGTTACTTCAATCAGATCGTAGGTTTCCTGGAACATACGACCGGTATCCAGGGTGAAAATAAACAATTTCCCCGGAAGGGTCGAAATCATATGGGTGATAACCTGATCCTCCGCGCCCAGGCTGGTTGAAAAAGCGATTCTTCCCCGGTATTCCTGCAAAAACCATGAGAGCATTTCTTTAGCCCCGCTCTCTTTAAACCGGGAATTTAGAGACTCAATAAATTGCTGCATCTCTGAAAACCGTCAAAATTTTTGTGAATTTACAAAAAGAAAAGGTCAAAACAATTATTAAGTTTTTTATATGATTTTGATTCATGTTAATTCATTAAGTTTGACGCAAATATTTTCTCCATGCAAATTCATTTTATTGCCATCGGTGGCAGCGCCATGCATAACCTTGCCATTGCACTTCATAAAAAAGGTTACCGGGTTTCGGGTTCCGATGACGAGTTGTTTGAACCATCAAAAAGCAGGCTTGACGGTTATGGTCTTCTTCCGGAAACGGTGGGTTGGGACCCAGAAAGGATCACTCCGGATCTCGATGCGGTCATTCTCGGTATGCACGCTAAATCAGATAACCCGGAACTTATAAGGGCCAGGGAACTCGGGATCAGAATCTTTTCCTATCCTGAATACCTGTATGAGCAGTCGAAAAATAAAACCAGAATCGTTATCGGGGGAAGTCATGGTAAGACAACGATCACGGCCATGATCCTCCATGCCCTGAAACATGCCGGAATGGATTGTGATTACATGGTGGGAGCGCAGCTCGATGGATTTGAAGTCATGGTAAGGCTGAGTCATGATGCAAAAATCATGGTCATCGAAGGGGACGAATATCTCACCTCTCCCATTGATCCCCGACCGAAATTTCATCTTTATATTCCCGATATCGCCGTTCTGAGCGGGATTGCATGGGATCACATGAACGTTTTCCCGACTTTCGACTGTTATCTCGACCAGTTCAGGAAATTTATTGATCTCATCACACCGGGAGGATGTCTGATTTTTTCTGAAGATGATCCGGAACTGATTAGAATATCCCGGTCCATCAGAAAAGATATCAGGGTTTTTCCTTATACTGTTCCACCCCATGCGATCACCGGCGGTGTGACTCATTTGATCCTGGGAGATCAAACTTTCCCGCTACAGATCTTCGGACGACATAACTTAATGAACCTGAGCGCTGCGCTGAAAGTTTGTACTTTACTTGGGTTGAAAGAACATGAATTCTTCGCAGCCATGACCACTTTCAAGGGCGCCTCGAAACGACTGGAACTCATCTCAAAAAATCCATCCACGGCTGTGTACAAGGATTTTGCACATGCCCCTTCAAAAGTCAGGGCAACCCTCGCCGCGGTAAGGGAACAATTCCCGGGGAGGTCGGTGATAGCCTGTCTTGAATTACACACCTACAGCAGCCTGAACCGGGAATTTCTCCCGCACTACGCAGGCACACTTGACGCGGCCGATCTGGCTATGGTATACTTCAATCCCCATGCGCTCCAGCTAAAAAGATTGCCTCCGATCACCAAAGAGCAGATCTTTGAAGGATTTGCAAACAGCGCCCTTCAGGTATTCAACGATTCGGGAGCATTACAGGAAATGATTCTGAGTCTGCCGACAGGAAACAGTGTTTTTTTGCTGATGAGCTCCGGAAATTACGACGGAATGGATCTGCAGCAACTTGGAAAACGGCTCACCAGCCGGTGATTGGATCTTTTATCCATTCATGGATATCAGAAATTCCTCATTGGTTTCGGTAAATTTCATCTTTTCCTTGAGAAATTCCATGGCTTCCAGCGGATTCATATCGGCCAGGTGGTTCCGGAGGATCCAGATCCTGCCCAGAACATCTTTTTCGAGTAGCAGGTCCTCCCGGCGCGTACTGGATGAAACGATGTCGATGGCCGGATAAATACGTTTATTCGACAGTTTGCGGTCCAGCTGCAATTCCATATTCCCGGTTCCCTTGAATTCTTCAAAGATTACTTCGTCCATTTTGGAGCCCGTTTCGATGAGCGCCGTCGCAATGATGGTCAGCGAGCCTCCATTCTCAATTTGTCGCGCGGCGCCGAAGAACCGCTTGGGTTTCTGAAGTGCGTTGGCTTCGACACCACCCGAAAGAACCTTACCCGATGCAGGTGCAACTGTATTGTAAGCCCGTGCGAGCCGGGTTATCGAATCGAGCAGGATTACCACGTCATGACCGCATTCGACCAGCCGTTTTGCCTTTTCAAGGATGATATTGGAGATGCGTGCATGACGTTCGGCCGGTTCATCAAAGGTAGATGAGATCACCTCTGCCTTGACGCTGCGCTGCATATCGGTGACCTCTTCAGGACGCTCGTCGATGAGGAGAATGATCATGTATACATCGGGATGGTTGGCGGCAATGGCGTTGGCGATCTCTTTGAGGAGCACTGTCTTTCCGGTTTTGGGCTGAGCCACGATCAAACCCCGCTGGCCGAACCCGATCGGAGCGAACATATCGATGATCCGGGTCGACATGGACTCATCATGATGACCCGTCAGCTTGAACTTTTTCATCGGGAAGAGCGGCGTCAGATAATCAAAGGGGATGCGGTCACGGACCTCTTCAGGTTTGCGGCCATTGATCAGGTCGACCTTGATCAGGGGAAAATACTTTTCACCCTCCTTGGGCGGACGGATCGTCCCGCGAACGGTGTCGCCCGTCTTCAGGCCGAATAACTTGATCTGTGACTGGGAAACATAGATATCGTCGGGAGAATTGAGATAGTTATAATCAGAGGAGCGCAGGAACCCATAACCATCGGTCATAATCTCAAGCACGCCTTCACTCACGATGATCCCTTCAAACTCAAAGGTGTATTCCTCCCGGTGGCGTTCCTGAAACTTTCTCGGAAATTCACGGCTTTTCCGCTCATCGGCAACAGCAGTAACATTCGAATCCTCAGCAATCTCAGGTTCGGTCTCCGTTTTCACGACAGGCTGTTCAACAGGTTCAGACACGACAACAGGCTGTTCAACCGGTTCTTCATAATCAAACCGTTCCTCTGCAGCAACGGGAAGATCGGGAATCGACATCTTCACCAAGGGTTCGGCAACCGGCTTGTCGCCGAAATTGCGATAGGGCTTTTTATCGCGCATCTGCCTTTTATTTCTGTTCTGACGGGGATCTCTTCCCTGGTTGGGGTCATGCACCTGACGCGTAGTTTCGGGGCGCGCTATAATTGCCGGATCATCAGTCACCGCTAGGGTGACAGGTGTTTTCGGCTCAGCAGGTACCTCGGCAACCGGATTTACTTTTTGATTCGGGTTTTCACGGTTCTGATTTCCCTGATCCTTCCGGGGCCTTCCCCGGAATCCCTTTTCCTTCTGCTTCTTCTCCTCTTTCAGGATCTCCGGCGTAGGATTCAGTGCCTGATGGTCCAGGATTTTGTAAATAAGATCCTGCTTCTCGAGTTTGTCAACCTTTGAAATATTGAATTCTCTTGCTATTTCTCTTATCTCCGACAGCTCCTTGCTATCGAGGGAAATAATGTCATACATAAAGATAATGTTTAATTAATAAATTGTCAGTTTAGCACAACCTAGTTTAAAAAAAAAGAAATTGGAATGTAGTCGCTACAGAATCAGACTGCGGAGGTTTAAATCGCTGCAAATATAAGAACAATTTAACGATTAGCAAGTTTTTTTTCAAGCCGGACCATTCCCTTGAAATTCTTTCCTAATTTCGCATTCTCTTAAAAATCCTTTTCCATGTTACAACGCATTCAAACATTGTACCTTGCAATTGTCGCCCTGGCTTGCGTGCTGCTCTTTTTCTTTCCGTTGGCAGCATTTTTCAATGAACTTGAAGGGAATTACAAACTGTTCATTTACGGAATCCGGAGTCTCGATCCTGAACCCAGGGTCGTTTTCAGCGCGTTCTTTACCCTACCCCTTGTGGCGTTGGTCGTCGTTTCATTTCTCTTGACCATCATCACCATCGTCTCTTATAAAAAAAGATGGCTTCAGGTCAGGTTGTGCGCATTCAATGTGATCACCAACATTGTATTGATCATGGTGATCTTTTTCTTTTATGCTCCCCACATTACGGGTATTACGAAAGTGGATCCCGAGTACAGTTACTTCGGGATGCTGCTTCCACTCATCGCGCTCGCCATGCTGATTCTGGCCACGCGGGCCATAAAAAAGGATGAAGCCCTGGTGAAATCGGCTGACCGTCTGCGGTAAAATTCCAATAAAAAAACGGATTAAGCTTAAAATGCTCTGTAACGGGGCAGATCCAGAACCCTGAGATCGCGCATTTCATTGCCGTCGATAACCAGTTTCACTGCTGTCACGGAGCGGTGAAGCCCCGAGTTCCCGGCAGCCCCCGGATTGATGTGCAACAATCCGTACTTTTTGTCGTACATCACCTTTAAAATATGGGAATGGCCACTGATGAAAAGTTTCGGGCGTTTCACATCGATGATCTTTCTTATTTCCGGTTGATAGTGACCGGGATATCCCCCGATATGGGTCATCATCACAAGGATTGCTCCTGCTTCAAAATATTCAATGAGACTGCATTCCTGCCGCACTTCCTGTCCATCAATGTTCCCGAAAACGGCCTTTACCCGTTTAAAAGCCTGAAGCGATCTAAGCAATGCAGCGCTCCCGATATCTCCGGCATGCCAGATCTCATCCACATCGGAGAAGAAATCCAATATCCTGGGATGTACCGTTCCGTGGGTGTCTGAAAGGATTCCGGCTTGCATGTCGATTCTCTGAATGATCGTACAAAAGTGCAAAGGTAATCATTGAAAACCTAAAAAAGCTTACCTTTACTGTTCAATCGCCTACCCATGAGCCCGCTTAAACCCATCCTGATTGCGTTGCTTACCTTAGCAAGCCTGACCCTGTTCAGCCAGTCGCTGACTATTTTGACCTATAACATCCGTTACGATAACGACGGGGATGGTATCAACGCCTGGTCCGAACGCAAAGCCTGGGTTTGTGAACAGATCCACAAAGCCTCACCCGGAATCTTCGGAATACAGGAAGGACTCCGGCAACAGCTGGAATTTATGGATGCTGCATTTCAGGGTTACGCCCGTATCGGAGTCGGCAGAGAAGATGGCAGAACCAAAGGTGAATTCTGCGCCATCTATTACAACAGGAATCACTTCAGGTTACTTCGGTCCGGTGCGTTCTGGTTATCAGAAACGCCCCGAAAGCCTTCGAAAGGATGGGATGCAGCTTGTGAACGGATCTGCACTTGGGGACTTTTCAAAGATATTGCAACCGGAAATAAATTCTGGGTATTAAACACCCATTTCGACCATGTAGGAATTACTGCCCGAAAAAACAGCGCACTGATGATCATTGACCAGGTGAAAAAGATGAATAAGGCAGAGCTGCCGGTGATCCTGATGGGCGATCTGAATTGCGAAAACCAAAGTGAACCGGTCAGGATACTGACAACCATTTTCCAGGACTCCAAAACCGCTGACCAGCGGATGTCGATGGACCCCGATGGAACCTTCAACGGATTCAGAACCGATCAGCCGGTTACAGAGCGGATCGATTACATCTTCACGGCATACGGTGCCAAAGCCGTCAATTACCGGGTCGGCCGTGAAACGCGGGATGGCCGTTATGCTTCCGACCATTTTCCGGTGGTTGCTTCCGTAAACCTGTAAATGGTATTTCAGTACATTTTTTATTTCAGACCCAAGAAATATCATAACTTTGAATCCTGGAGCGCTTCCTGATAATATATTATTTTTCAATGATTTAACAAACATCAAACCACATGACCGAAGTCATCCTGCTCATTCTGCTCCTGATCATCCTCTCCGTATTTATGGCGCTTTTCATCCGTCAGACCCGGCATGCGGCCGCCCGTAACAGCGCCGAATTGGATTCGTTGAGAATCGAGCTTGAAAATTCCAGGTCGCAGATTCAGGTAACCGACGAGCGTCTCCGGCTGGGTGACCAGCAAAATTCAAAGTTGGAAGAGCAGCTAAACCTGAAAGAACAAACCATCCTTGACCTGAACCGGCAGCTTTCGGGATTGTCGTCCGATTACAAAGCGCTGGAGAGCAAGCTCAGGGAGCAGAAGGGTGAGCTTGAAACCTTGCAGGAACGCTTCCGGAGTGAATTCAGGAACCTGGCCAACGACATCCTCGAGGAAAAAACCAAAAAGTTCACGGAACAAAATACCTCCCGGCTCGATGAGATTCTTAAACCTCTGGGAGAACGGATCCGCGACTTTGAGAAAAAGGTTGAAGAGACCTATGACCGGGAATCGAAACAGCGGTTTTCACTTGAAAAAGAGATCCGGAATCTGGCTGAGCTGAACACCCAGATCAGCAAAGAGGCCAATAACCTTACCAACGCATTGAAAGGACAGTCCAAAACCCGTGGTAACTGGGGTGAGGTGATCCTCGAGACCATTCTCGAAAAATCGGGACTGACCCGCGACCGGGAGTTTTTCATCCAGCAATCCTTTACCAATGAACATGGACGGCGTATTCAGCCCGATGTGATCGTGGCCTATCCGGGTGAGCGCAATGTTGTAATAGACTCGAAGGTTGCGCTGGTAGCCTATGAAAAATATGCTTCTGCCGAAAGCCGGGAAGCTCAGGAACAGGCCGCCCGCGAACATCTGCTGGCAGTGCGCAATCACATCAACGATTTGAGCAACAAGAACTATCAGGATTTGTACGCCCTGCAAAGCCTTGACTTCGTCATGCTTTTTATGCCCATTGAACCGGCGTACCTGCTGGCCATGCAATATGATCCCAACCTCTGGAATTATGCCTACGACCGGCGTATCCTGCTCATCAGCCCGACCAACCTGATTGCCGCCTTACGGATGATTGCCAACCTCTGGCGGGTGGAATACCAGAATAAAAACGTCCAGGAGATCGCCCGGCAGAGTGGGGAATTATATGATAAGTTTGTGGGATTTCTCGAGGATTTGAAAGATGTCGGCTCAAAAATCGAAGCGACTCACAAGACTTATGACGCTGCCATGAATAAGCTTTCTGCCGGCAAGGGGAACCTCATCCGCCGGGTTGAAAACCTGAAAACACTGGGAGCCCGGACGGGAAAAGAGATTCCGAAATCGATGCTGGAACGGGCAAACGACGATTAATATTAACCCATAACGCAGCTGCAAGAAACCATGAAAAAGGAGACCTATATCTACGGACTCCGGCCAGTGATCGAAGCGATCAAGTCGGGTAAAGAGTTCGAAAAAGTAATGCTTCAGAAAAACCTCAAAGGAGAAATTTTCAGGGAGTTATTCGCGCTGATCAAAGAAACGGAGATACCGTTCCAGTTCGTTCCTGTTGAAAAACTGAACCACTTGTCGCGTCAGAACCACCAGGGCGTGATCGGTTTTGTATCCGAAATCACCTATCAGAAAGCTGAAGACCTGGTTCCTGCCGTTTTCGAGCGCGGGCAAACCCCGCTTTTTCTCATCCTTGACCGGATCACCGATGTAAGGAACTTTGGAAGCATTGTCCGTACCGCCGAATGTGCCGGTGCCCATGGTGTTATCATCCCGGCAAAAGGATCCGCTTCCATCAATTCCGATGCAATAAAGACCTCTGCAGGGGCCTTGTATAAACTTCCTGTGGTGAGATCCAACAACCTAAAAGACACCATCCGCTTTTTCAGGGAATCGGGCTTGAAAATCATTGCCGCGACTGAGAAAAGCGATTTGAATTATTCAAAAACAGACCTGACCGGCCCTTTTGCACTGATTATGGGGTCGGAAGGAGAAGGCATCGCGGAAGAGTATCTCCCGATGACCGATGTAACCGTACAAATCCCTTTGTTCGGGGAAATCGAATCACTCAATGTTTCTGTTGCCACCGGCGTGATCCTTTTCGAAGCCATGCGGCAACGGGAGCAATAAAAATATTCTTGTTAAACCGTTCATATCGAATTAACCGAAAATTCAGACATGAAGTACATTTACAGGTTTACCCCCGAAATCCTGGTGGTCCTTTACCTGTTCCTCTTCCTGGGATTGAAATCCCCTGAAAGATCCTGGGACAGGATCATCAACAGCGATGGTAAAGGGTACTATGCCTATCTGCCGGCCGTGTTCATCTACCATGACTTCGAATTCAAATTTGTCGAACAATACGAATACCAGTATTACCCTTCCAACAAATCGGCATTCAAGGAGTTCAGAAACGAAATTGACGGTCAAAGGATAAACAAGTATTTTCCCGGACTGGCACTGGTCTGGCTTCCGTTTTTCCTGCTCGGACACGCGATGGCCTGGCTTGAAGTTTTTCCCCGCGACGGGTATTCAATGCCCTATCAATATGCCATTGCGCTATCTGCTCTTTTATTTCTCTGGATGGGATGCCGGTGGACAATGAAACTTCTACAGAAATTCAAATCGGATGAACGAACCGCAGCGTTTCTGACTTTCGTAATCGCACTTGGCACCAACCTCCCGTTCTTTACCATTGTGGAGCCTTCGATGACCCATGTCTATTCATTTGCGCTGATTGCCGGATTCTCCCTGTTTGCCTATAAATTCTTTCATGAATACCATCCGAAATGGTTTGTGAAATCGTGTGTGTTGCTCACCCTGATCATTCTGATCCGGCCGACCAATGCCCTGATCATTCTTTTAATCCCTTTCCTTGCAGGCGACCGGGAAACTTTCACCGGATCCTTCCGTCGTGTGGCAGCCGACCGATGGGCGCTGATCCGGGGGATCGTACAGGTTACGATCCTCTTGCTGGTTCCGGTGATCCTCTGGTACTTGCAAACGGGAAACTTCATCGTTTATACTTACGGCAGCGAAAAACTATACCTCCTGAAACCCCATTTCTTCTCCATCCTCTTCAGTTTTAACCGCGGTTGGTTTCTCTATACCCCGGTAGCTTTTCTCTCGATTTTCGGGCTGATCAGTGTTTTCCGCGAAAGCCGGTTCCGCTTTTACTGGCTCACCGGATTTCTCCTGATCTTCATTTACGTGGCCTCGTGCTGGTGGGTTTGGAATTATGCCTCCAAATGCGGACAACGGGTTTTTATTGACCTATACGTGGTGATTGCTTTGTTGTTGCTTTTTCTGCTCAGATCGATCCCAAAAAAAATCCTCACAATTTCGCTGACGGTGCTTCTCTTTCTGTTAGTCTCGCTGAATCTCATGCAATTTTACCAGCATACCCGGTGGATTTTTCCACCATACACCATCACGGGTGAAATTTATCGGGATTCCTTCTTCTCCTTCCGGCAAAAAGCCAAGGTGTACATTCCGGAGGAGAGCATCCATTCCATCATTTCCAGGTTCAATAATATGGAAGCGGATCAGGGCAGTGCATGGATGAACGTGCAGACCTGTACGGATTCGGAAAAATTCTCAGGAAACCGGTCATCCATGATTGATAAAAAAATACCCTATAGCGTTGGGCTTGAAACCCGCATGGATTCGCTGTTTGCAAGTAACAACCGTCTTATCCGGATCCGGGCGCAGGCGCTCACGCCAAAAGAAGTCACCGATGCCACGCTGGTGGTAGATTATCAGGTGGACGGAGTAAGCCGGAGCTACAACCAATTCATCCTCGAAAAATTTGTTCCTGTCGGAAAATGGACACCCGTCGCCTGCGCCTGGTACGTTCCCCGTGATCTGCCACCATCAGCTACCGTCAAGGTCTATTTCTTTAATCCTTCACTTCTGTATCCATTTTATGTTGACGATTTGAAAATTGATTTTATCTCTCTGAAAGATGAACCTGATTATCGTAAGCTTGAAGGCGTATTGTTACCTGAGAAAGTAAAATAGTTGGACGAAGAGCGGACAAGAATGGACAATGGAAAATTGACAATTGACAATTGACAATTGACAATTGACAATTGACAATGGAAAATGGAAAACGATTTGAAGATTTGAAGATTTGAGAATGTGCTGATGTGGAAATGTGAAAATGAAAAATTTTGATCCTTGAACCCTGAAACCCTGAAACTCTGCAACCCTGAAACCCTGAATTGCGAAGCAATCACGAACACCAATGAAAATAAACATTCCTGTGAGTAAACTCTGAAACACTTTTTGATCTTTGATCCTTGATCTTTGATCTTTATCGCTGCCTAATGTACATCCTTAAAATCCAGGGAACCCAGAAAATTCCCGATTATATCCAGATCCGGGATGAAAATTTCACCCTGATCGCGTATTTCAAGATCAGCAACCCGAAAACGGCATTGTCGCGTTGTAATCTGCTTGAGAGGCAGGACGAGATTCTCCGGATTGCGAAGGATCTTGAATACGGGAAAATACGTAAACTTGAATTGTAGCCGGTCATGACCAATTGCCCGGTGTATTTAATTACCGGTAATGCAGGAATTTTCCAACCAATTCCTTATTTTTGTCGGAATTGATCTTTAATCAGGATGAACACGCACAGAATCATTGAACTTGACCGGTTGTCAGTTTACCAGAACGAAAATCTGATCCTTAGTAATGTCAACCTGACGATCAGCAAGGGCGAGTTTCTGTATCTGATCGGAAAGACAGGCAGCGGAAAGAGCAGCCTCTTGAAAACCATCTATTCAGAGTTGCCGGTTCGTATAGGTACTGCCCGGGTTGCAGGTTTTGATCTCAGGATGATCCGCCGTACCGATATTCCCATGTTGCGCAGGAAACTGGGGATTATTTTTCAGGACTTCCAGCTCCTGATGGACCGTTCGGTGAACGAAAACCTCTTTTTCGTCATGCGGGCCACCGGTTGGAAAGATAAACGGCAGATGCAAAAGAGGTTGCTCGAGGTTCTGGCTAAAGTAAATCTTGGGAATAAAGGCACGAAGATGCCGCATCAGCTTTCGGGTGGTGAACAGCAGCGGGTAGCTATTGCCCGTGCCCTGGTCAACGACCCTGAAGTGATCCTCGCGGATGAGCCCACCGGCAACCTCGATCCTGAAAGTTCTGAAGGAATTATCAGTCTGTTGATGGATATCTCCCGTACGGGACGAGCCGTGGTGGTAGCCACCCATAACTACACCTTTTTCGAAAAATACCCGGCTCCTACCCTGCTGTGCGAGAACGGAAAGGTAATCGCACTTTAATTCCCCGACCGGATTTTAACATCCCAGCGTCGCGACCATCACTGCTTTAATGGTATGTAACCGGTTTTCAGCCTCATCAAAAACAATGGAAGCAGGCGATTCAAATACCTCTTCAGTAACCTCAAGCCCGTCGAGACCGTACTTTTTAAAGATGTCAAGGCCTACTTCTGTATCTTTGTTATGGAAGGCAGGCAGACAGTGCATAAACTTCACCCTGGAATTTCCCGTCTTCCGCATCATGGAACCATTCACCTGGTAAGGAAGCATTTCCCGGATACGCTCATCCCAAAGTTCCTTGGCCTCTCCCATCGACAACCAAACATCCGTATAAACAAAAACGACGCCCTTCACTCCTTCTTCAACATTTTCGGTAAGGGTTATTTTGGCCCCGGTCGTCTTTGCGATCTCACGGCATGTGTCGACCAATTCCTGATCGGGCCAATATTTTTTCGGTGCACAGGCACGAAAATCCATGCCCATTTTGGAGGCTCCTACCATCAGCGAATTTCCCATGTTGTTGCGTGCATCCCCGCAATAGACGAACGAAACCAGGTGCAACGGTTTGTCCGAGTGCTCCATCATGGTCATGAAGTCTGCCAAAATCTGGGTGGGATGAAACTCATTGGTCAGACCATTCCAAACAGGCACGCCTGCATATTTCCCAAGTTCCTCCACGATTGACTGTCCAAATCCACGGTACTCAATACCATCGTACATTCTTCCAAGTACCCTTGCCGTATCTTTCATGGTCTCTTTCTTGCCGATATGCGAGCCTTCCGGTCCAAGGTAAGTCACCCGCGCTCCCTGATCAAAAGCAGCCGTTTCAAAAGCACAACGTGTCCGCGTAGAGGCCTTTTCAAAGATCAGGGCAATATTCCTGCCTTGAAGTCTGGGCTGTTCTGTACCGGCATATTTTGCCTTTTTCAAATCAATAGCCAGATTTAATAAAAACCTGATCTCTTCCGGGGTAAAATCAAGCAACTTTAAAAAATTCCTGTTTCTCAGATTGAATGCCATAGTTCAATTTTTTAAGGGGTCAATGAATCTGGCTGTAATCCACAGCCGTGTTGTTGTTCCAACACAAAGCGTTGATAACCGCCACAAAATTAAGAAATAATCCTGAAATCATCCGAATTACATTCCTCATTCGTAAATCGTATATCTTGTCAATCGTAAATATTACCTGGCCTCTTAATATTTTTTCGATCAATTACTGAATGTGTTGTTTTTATTTATATTTGGCTGGGAATAAAATAATCAATAACTGTAAATTTTTCCATATGTACCGATTCACAAAAATGATCATTTCCGCGGTGGTAGTTTTATGTTGTCTTACCGTCGTGATTCCTTCCTGTAAATCAAAGAAAGAAAAGCAGGAGAAACTACCCTCCTTCAAGGTCATGGAAATTAAAGGGACAAAGGTTCCCGTTTTTCTCCAAATGGTCGGGCAGGCCGTGGGCATTCCAACGGTTGAGATCCGTGCCCGAGTGGCGGGTTACCTGAAAAACTGGTCCTTCGAAGAAGGCTCCATCGTTAAAAAAGGACAATTGTTGTTTACTATCGAACCTGATGAATACCTTAACGATGTGAAATTTGCAGAAGCCGACCTGGAAAACAAGATCGCTGCCTGGGAAAAAGCCAAGCTCGATGTTGCCCGGCTGAAACCCTTGTTATCCACCAATGCCATCAGCCAGAACGATTACGACAAGGCAGTCACCACAGAGCAGCAGGACCGTGCGTTGGTCTCAAGTTCAAAGGCGAACCTCGAACAGGCCAAACTCAACCTCTCCTATACTTCCATTCTCTCCCCGATCACCGGTTATATCGGCTCATGCGAAGTCAGACCCGGGAATCTGGTGGGCAAAGGGGAGTCTACCCTTTTATCCACCATTTCAGCAGTTGATCCGATCTATGTAAATTTTCAGATGAACGAAAACGATTACCTTAAGATCATGCGTTTTTATGATATCCATAAAAAACAGATTCAGAATGAAAATGACATTCTTCAGGTTTACATTGCCCTTTCAGATAAGCAGATGTACGAACATACCGGGAAAATTGATTTTATCGACCGGCAGATAAATCCACAAACAGGCGCCATTGCTGTCAGAGCGGTTTTCCCAAACCCATCCGGATTGATTAAACCGGGAAATTTCGCCAATGTCAGTCTGGTACTCTATCAGGAAGATCAGGGTATCGTGATCCCTCAGGGTGCAGCATCGGAGATCCAGGGTAAGTTTTTCGCTTTCGTGGTTGATAAGGGAAATAACGTCAACCGTAAACCCATCTTACTGGGCCGTGGAATAGGAAACAAATATATTGTCATCCGCGGGTTGAAACCCGGCGACCGCATCATGCTCGAGGGATTTCAGAAGTTCAAGGAAGGCATGAAAATCCAACCGGTTCTGGTTCCCGACACACTCACGGTTCCATTACATCCCGTTTCCGGTAACTGATAATTAAAATCCCAATTCGTAAACCGAAATTCCCGAACT
Organism: Alphaproteobacteria bacterium; assembly: GCA_009928665.1. Taxonomy (GTDB): domain Bacteria; phylum Bacteroidota; class Bacteroidia; order Bacteroidales; family FEN-979; genus CAIVAT01. Next base: position 31,112 of record SACF01000008.1, on the reverse strand, counting down.
ATGCTCCAATCCTTTATAACCAGGCCGATTCTGTCATCGGTCATCGCGATCATGATCACCATGGTCGGACTTCTGAGCATGCTGGTTTTGCCCATTTCACAGTACCCGGATGTTGTACCGCCAACCATCCAGGTCACCGCCTATTATCCCGGCGCGAATGCCGTTGATGTTCAGAAAACGGTCGCTGTCCCGCTCGAGGAACAGATCAACGGGGTGGATAACATGACCTACATGACTTCCCAGTGCGCCAACGACGGATCGTGTAATATCACGGTCTATTTCGAGGTTGGGACTGATCCCGACATGGCCACTGTCAATGTTCAGAACCGCACCCAGCGTGCCTTGAATGTGCTTCCACAGGAAGTCACGCAAAGCGGGGTCATCGTCATGAAGAAATCACCGAGCATTCTGCTGCTCTATGCCCTCGTCTCCCACGACACGGCATACGACACCAAGTTTCTCTCAAATTATTTGAATATAAACGTCGTCAACGTGCTTAAGCGAATCGACGGAGTTGGTGACGTTAACCTGTTCGGCGGCGATGATTATGCGATGCGGATCTGGCTCAACCCTGAAAGAATGGCGGGTCTTGGGATTACTGCCCAGGATGTTCAATCAGCCATTAAGGATCAGAATGTTCAGGCCGCTGCCGGTATGATCGGAAAATCACCCGCAGCAAATGGGCAGGAAATGTCGATCATGCTGAAGGTTCAGGGCCGGCTTACCGATGAGAAGGAGTTCGGAAATATAATCGTTAAAGCCAAATCTGATGGCTCGATGGTCCGGATGCGTGACATCGCACGCATCGAGCTGGGGATGAAAACCTATGACGCCAATGGCCGTTTTAATGGCAAAACCGCCCCGCTGATCGGGGTCTACCAGTCACCCGGCTCAAATGCAGTTCAGGTACGGCAAAAATGCGATGAGACGATGCAGCAGCTTGCACGGGAGTTTCCCGCAGGGATCACCTATGAAAAGGGACTTGACACAGTCGAATTTGTGACCGCTTCCATCGAAGAGGTGTTGAAAACCCTCCTCGAGGCATTCGTCCTCGTTTTCATCGTGGTGTTCATTTTCCTGCAGGACTGGCGCGCTACCCTCATACCGGCTATCACTGTTCCAGTATCCCTGATCGGCGCCCTTGCTGCTTTCAGTTTTCTGGGATTCTCGATCAACATGCTGACCCTCTTTGCACTAGTACTTGCAATCGGTATTGTTGTCGACGATGCCATTGTGGTTCTCGAGGCGGTACAGGAAAAAATCGATTCAGAAAAACTTTCCTCCCTCGAAGCCACCAAACACACCATGAAAGAGATCACCGGCGCCATCCTGACCATCACCATGGTGCTCTGTGCCGTATTTATCCCGGTTTCATTCCTCGGCGGTACCACCGGAGTCATGTACAAACAGTTCGCACTCACCCTGATCTCCTCCATCCTCATTTCCGCGTTGCTCGCCCTCACCCTGACACCGCCCCTTTGCGTGATCCTTCTTAAGCCGAAAACTGAGAAAAAAGGATTGCTGGGCAAATTTTTCCGGGCCTTCGACCGCGGTTTCGAAAAAACCACCGGTGGATACCTTCGGATCGTAACCGGTTTCACCCACCATCTTGCACGCCCGATCATGTTCCTGGCCATCATAGCGGTGCTCATGGTTTTCGTCATGAAATTTTTACCATCAGGCTTTTTACCCTCCGAGGACCAGGGATATTTCTTCATCAACATCAACACCCCGAGAGCTTACTCACTTCAGAAGACCGATGCCGTTTCCCGCCAGGTTGAAGCGCTTCTCGAAAATCTTGAAGGAGTCGAATCATATTCGATGATACCAGGCTATTCGATCCTTGATAACTCCGTGAGTACCACCAACGGTATGTGCTTCGTAAAACTTAAACCATGGAATGAACGTGAAGATAAAAATCTCCATGTAGAGATGCTCATTCAAAAGCTACAGGCCCAAATGAACCATATCCCGGGAGGTATCTGTATGGCTTTCAACGCTCCCGCTATCGCAGGATTGGGTAAGACCGGCGGGCTTGAACTTCAGATGGAGGATAAATCAGGGGCCGGCCTCGAAAAGATGACCGGCGTCATTGCCGGGTTTTACCAGGAAGCCTCAAAACGTAAAGAGTTCAGCAACATTTTCTCAGCTTTCCGGACTAACATCCCGCAATACCAGTTGACGGTCGATAAAGAGAAAGCCAAGACCATGGATGTCCCGGTCAACAGCATTTACAGTACGCTCCAATCGCTCTTTGGGAGCTATTATGTTAATGATTTCAATAAATTCGGGAAGTCGTACCGGGTTATCATCCAGGCAGACGCGATTTACCGGGCCAACAAGGAGGATATCAATAACGTTTATGTCAGGAGTAACGGAGGGAAAATGGTTCCGCTCGGAACCCTGGTCTCAATTACCAACACCGAAGGTCCTGATGTGGTGAAACGATTCAACCTTTACAGCTCGGCCGACTTTACCATGGGCATTGCACCCGGGTATTCAACCGGCCAGGGAATCGAGGCCGTCAAAGAGGTTACTTCAAAAACACTCCCCTATGGATTCGGTTACGAATATTCGGGAATGACACGTGAGGAGCTGATCTCCGGCGGACAGGCGCCTTACATCTTCGCCCTTTGCTTTATTTTTGTCTATTTCCTGCTTGCCGCGAAATACGAGAGCTGGCTATTGCCCATCCCGGTATTGTTAGCCATTCCCTTCGGCGTATTCGGAGCATTCGGCCTTCAGTGGGTACGCGGGCTGCAAAACAACATTTACGCTCAAATCGGATTGATCATGCTCATAGGACTGGTGGCAAAGAATGCGATCCTGATCGTAGAATTTGCCAAACAAAAACACGATGCCGGCCACCCGTTGATCGATTCCGCCATCGAAGGGGCTAAACTCCGGTTCCGACCCATCCTCATGACCTCCTTTGCCTTCATCCTCGGCGTGGTTCCGCTGATGACCGCTTCAGGCGCTGGCGCCGCCAGCAGGCATGCCCTGGGCACTTCTGTATTCGGCGGAATGCTGATGGCCACCATCTGCGGCGTGATGGTGGTTCCAGCATTCTATGTGGCATTTCGAAAAATCGAAAATAAATTCAGGAAGAAGAAATGACTTTGAAATTCCGAAAAAATATGCTGTCCAGAAACTTGAAATTTTTTATCCCGGCGATCCTCGCGCTGATCCTGGGCGGGTTCACCGGTTGTAAGGTGGGTCCCAAATACACCCGGCAATCCTTTGTGAAGGAGAACAACTACCGGTTTTCCCCCTCCACCGACACCAACTGCCTTGCCGATGTTCAATGGATCAGTCTGTTTCGTGACACAGTCCTGCAAAGACTGGTCAATACCGGGCTGCAAAACAATCCCGATCTGCGTATTGCCTTTGCCCGGATCGAAGAGGCCAGGGCCAACTTTAAAATCCAGCGTGGGCAACAATGGCCCCAAATTGATATCAACGGTTCCGGCGGATGGACCCGCCAGCAGGTTCTGAATTCAAACGGAAATGCCACTGAATACGGCTACCTTCAGGCAACGGGCAGTATCAGTTGGGAAATAGACCTGTGGGGCAAACTCCGCCGTTCCAAAGAAGCTGCCCGTGCCAACCTCTTTGCCCAGGAAGCCTACCAGCAATCGGTCCGTCTCATGATCATTAACGAGATTGTTACAGCTTATTTCGATCTGCTCGAGTATGACAATGAAGTCAGGATCACGGAGAATAACATCATCATCCGCCAGAAATCGCTCGACCTGGTTCGTGCAAAACTGATCGCGGGAACTGCTTCCGGATTGGTGGTTGCCCAGGCTGAAGCGGAACTGGCCATTGCAAAAACCGAAATCCCGCGACTTACCATGCTTATCGGGATGAAGGAGGATTATCTGAATACCCTCCTCGGCACCTCTCCTAAACCGATCCTCAGGGGCTTGCCCATGCTCGATCAGCTCAATTCGCCACAAATTACAACCCCCGGTATTCCATCTCAACTGATCACCCGCCGGCCCGATATCATTATGGCCGAACAGAACCTCATCGCCGCCAATGCCAACATCGGCGTTGCCCGCGCCATGATGCTTCCCTCCCTCAGCATCTCCGGAAATATCGGATCGGCTTTCGTTCCAACCACCATGATCTATAACGCGGTGGGGAACCTGATTGCACCTATTTTCGGCGGAGGAAAGCTGAGAGCCAATGTTAAAAAGACCCAGGCACAGAAAGAACAAATGCTCTACACCTATCAGAAAACCATCCTGACCTCCCTTAAAGAGGTGTCGGACGCCCTGATCCAGGTTCAGAAAATGCAGGAAATCGTGAACAGCCAGATTATCACGGAGCAAGCGGCCCGAACTGCATTCGATCTTTCAAACCAACTCTACAACGCGGGTTACGCAAGCTACCTGGATGTCATCAACACGCAGGAAAAACTATTCCAGGCCCAAATCAGCCTCTCCCAGGCACAAAGCGACGAACTCACATCTAAAGTGAATCTCTATTCTGCATTGGGAGGAGGTTGGAAATAAGACCTTTCCTGAAGATTATAATTTTATGACCGGGTGGGAAGAATCGTAATCTCATTCCCCGATGGTCTTTGGAATGCTTTTAAGCCGAATTCGGGTAACAGGGCATATAGATGTTCGAACAAACCTGCCTGGAAATTTTCAAAGTCGCTCCAGTCGGGTGGAAGGTAAAAACCATAGATCTCAAGCGGCAGGCCGTTTTCCGAAGGCTGTAGCATCCGCACCATTAAAGAGGCATTCTGATTGATGTTTTGAATTTTCTTCAGGTATTCAGCAACATAAACCCGGAACAACCCCAGGTTGGTAGCCTGGTTGCCGGGCGCTGACACACGGTCATTCAGAATACCTTTGTCAATCAGCCTGCCGGTCAGTACATCATCGGCAATGCGTATGGTCGTGGCATCGATGATCATCGAACGCTTCAGTCTGCGGCCACCTGCATCACCCATGCTCCGCCAGTTCTGGAATGAATCCGAAACCAGCGCATATGTAGGGATACAACTGACCGAATTATCGAAGTTCCGCACCTTCACCGTCACCAGCGAGATATCGAACACAGTACCATCCGTATTAAACTTAGGCATGGTAATCCAATCACCGATCTGCAGCATCTTGTTGCCCGAAAGCTGGATCCCCGCCACAAATCCTAAAATGCTGTCCTTGAAAATCAGCATCATAACAGCCGACATGGCGCCAAGCCCGGCAAGTAAGGTCAGTGGTGACTGTCCGAGTAAGGTTGACATCATCGCAATTCCACCGATGACATAGGTGATGATCTTCCCGACCTGAACATACCCCTTGATAGGCTTGGAATCGGCTATTTCGAATTCACCATAGATATGATAAACGGCATTCAGGAACGAATTGATGACCAAAATCACAATGAAGATCATGTAAAGATGAAGCCCCATTCCGATATACCGGATGGCTTCAGGATACTGTGAAATGCTGGGAGTAAGCGATACCTCAAGAACGATGGCGGGTAAAAGCATTGCCAAACGGGTAAAGACTTTTTGATTGTAAAGATGATCATCCCATTTCCCCGTCGAACGCTCCACGATCCGTTTCAGAATCCGGTTTATAATGAATTTGGCGATGTAATAAACGGCGATGGTCGCTATAAGAATAATTATCAGGCTGGAAAAATCAGCCACGTATGTTGCGAACTTTTCATTGAATCCCCAATCGGTCAGTGTGGCCCTGAGCCCGGTGTTAATATTTTTTGCAGTTATATCCTCCATAAATAACATGTTAGGGAACAACAACATTTAACGAAAGTGGTAATATTTTCATAATAACCTCTTTACCGGCTTTATGGGTATCGCCATCGACATGCATGACCCGTTTTCTCTTTTGCTTCAACACGACCTCCCTGGCCCGGATAATCTCTACATACCGGGTCCGGTCAAACTTTTTCAGGAACAACAGGGGGGCCAGAAAGGGAACCTTGAAAAAAGGTATTTTCCTGAGAATGCATACATCGATATAACCGTCGCTGACACTGGCGCCGGGATCGATTGAGGCATTGTTGCCGAATTGGCTCGAGTTGGCAAAACTGACCATCAGCGCCCGACGTTCAATCCTTTTACCATCGATGGTCAGGATGTATTTTTTGGGTTTATAACGGAAATAGGAACGGGTGGTAACCTTAAAGTAAGTCGTAAAACCCCGGGTTCCGGCATCCCCGAATTTTTTTGCAATGGTCGCATCAAACCCGATCCCGGCCAGGTTCACAAAAACATGCTCATCGATCGTGGCGGTATCGATCTTCACAACATTCATGCGGTTGATGACCTCGATTGCCCGGGCACCGTTCAGAGGGATTTTCAGATGTCGCGACAGTCCATTCCCCGACCCCGCCGGTATGATCCCCAAGGCTGTGTCGCTCCCGACCAATCCCGTAGTCACTTCATTCACCGTTCCGTCGCCACCAACGGCTACAACCACATCGTACCCATCTGCTGCCGCCTGTCGCGCGATCCCGGTGGCATCACCGGGACCGGTGGTGTACCTTACCTGATACTCAAAAAACCGTTTATCGAGATGCCGGTCTATCAACGTTTCAATCCCCCCCTGCTTACCCTTCCCGCTGATGGGATTTACCACAAACACTACCTTTTTCAAACCGGATTCAGTCATTACATTAGGTTCTTTTCCACAAAAATTATCTGCCCGGTCCGTCATGAATCACAGGTCAACCGGTTCTCCATAACCCTGTTGTTATATTGCTGGATATACGCTTTTAAGAACAGGATCAGCCGCCCTTCCACCGGTTTAGCCGTTCCTGCAAGGTTGTTTTTCAGAAGGGGATCATCCTTCAGATAAAACAAGGATGTACAACGGTTTCCATCAAATTCGATATAATACCCGTCCTTGATCATTCCGTAAAGCCCGGTGATATAGTGAACCGAAAAACGCGGTGCGACCGGGTCAAAAAGATCGGTCCCGAAAGCTATAAATTTCTTATCATACCCCAGGTAGTTCATGATTGTCGGCAGAATATCGGTTTGCTGGGCAGGCCCCGGTGATTGTTCCTGCCATGTTGTGCCCGGCTGAAAGAACAGGATCGGAATTGCGTATTGGCCAACATCCGATTGATAATAAGGGAAATACCCCTCCGAAGTATGGTCTGCCGTAATTATGAAAAGGGTGTTCGCGTACCATTTGCTCTTTTTCGCCTGATGAAAAAAACCGGCAAGGGCATGGTCAGCATACATAATACTTTGCTGAATGGGTAGTTTCCCTTTTCTGAACACGTTCGCGTACTTACCGGGGACGTAGTAAGGATGATGCGATGAAAGAGAAAAAAGTGTTGCGACGAAAGGTTGCTGAAAATCATTCAAAGTCTGCGCGCAGAATTGAAAAAAAGACTCATCCCGGATCCCCCATTTACCGTCGTACTCTTTCTCATTGTTAAACTCCGACCGACCGTAATAGTTTTCAAAACCAATAAGTTTGGTATAGGAATCAAATCCCATGGTTCCGTTGGTACCCCCGTGAAAAAACGCGCTACGGTATCCTTTCGGTTTCAGCAAGGCTGCGATACCATTCATTTTGTTGGCTGCGTAATTCGATTGAATGATCGATTCATACATCAGTGAAGGGATCCCGGAAAGAATCGCGGGAATCCCTTGAATAGAGGTCTTCCCGTTCGCAAACCCATCAAAATACCGCCCGTGCCGGATCAGGGAATCGAGAAAAGGAGTAAACCCCTGGTATCTCCCGTTATCATATTCATGGTTCAGAATCCCGATGTGTTCTCGTGAAAAACTTTCCATGATAATGATCATCACATTCAGTTTTTGCTCTTTCTGTCCCTTCATCCCAGGGTGCACCGGGTTATAAATGTCCGATAATGCCGCTTCACTTTTAAACCATTTCCTGACGGTCAGCGACTCCCCATCAACCGTCCGCGCAATTGAAAAAGGGGTGTTCAAAACCAGCGGAATATTCTTTCCCGAAGTATATTGTCCGGCCGTCACCAGCCCAATGGGCCTCAATTGCAATCCCCCGCGGATTCCGATCACCGAGACTCCCAGAATGAGGACAGCAAGAATTATATTGACGAAGTAAAAAGAAAAACCGGAGCCTTTCGCAGCGGTACGTTCCTGTCGTACCCCAATCCTCGTTCCCAGATAAATGAATACCCCGGAAAACACGATCCAGATGATCGCAACATACCAGAAGTCCTTTAAAAACTGTGGGACCAGTTTATCGAAATCTCCGCCGACACCCAGATACCGGAATATATCAAAAGTCATCCGCTTCAGCGTAAAGCGAAAATAGATGGAATCGACAAAATTGGCAATGAAAGCCACATTGTTGATGAAATAGTAAAAACCGTTGGCGATCCCCTGGTAAATCCTGTGGTACCTGAACCTGAAAGGCAATACATTCATGAGTATGAAAGGGGCATTGATAATGAAAAGCGCCGAGATATCAAATCTCAGACCGGTGACAAAGATCCTCAGGGCATCGGAAACCGGGAGACTGGAAAAATAACTCAGGTTGATGAGATAAAATATTATCCTGGAAAGGAAAAGAAGTGCCAGAACCAGCAAGAGTTTCAGGAAGAGGGCAATGTGAATGTTCCCCGAAAACCACTTTCCGCGGCTTTTCCCCCTCTTTGGCGATTTGCCTGATGATCTCCGTGATTTACTGGTTCCGGAACGGCTGCCGGATTTTCTTGCTGCCATGAAGTATATGGGATTTGCAATGCAAATGTAGGAAAGAAAATTACGATATCTGATTTCCGGCGGGATGAATGGATAAAATGCAGCCCACTTTTTCCCTATCTTTGGGGCTCAAAATTCTTAAATTCAAACTATGGGAGAAATTGTCACAACAGGCAACAAAGGCAAAACCGTAAGATCTGATTGTTTTGTCACCCTGGAACTCACCACATCGGGTGGGATTGACCTGAAGATTGAATCAAAGGTAGCCGTCATGTACGGAGCCGTGATCCGGGAACAGGCTCTTGAGATTCTGGATTTCTTCGGAATCGGCCATGCTCTTGTTAAAATCGAGGATTCGGGGGCGTTGCCGCTCGTACTTGCAGCCAGGCTCGAAGCAGCCATCAAAAAACTGGTACCTTGCGAAAAAAGCTGGCTGCCGCCATTCCTTCCTGAAAATAGCTATACCACCGAAAAGGATCGCAGCAGGTTTTCGAGGCTTTATCTTCCGGGGAACACCCCCAGTCTGATGATCAACGCAGGCATTCACAAACCCAACGGGATCATCCTCGACCTCGAGGATGCCGTTGCACCCGACAAGAAAGATGAGGCCCGGTTCATGGTGCGGAACGCCCTCTGCGGAATCGACTTTTACGGGGCTGAACGCATGGTCAGAATCAACCAGGGTGAACGCGGGCTCGAAGACCTCGAATACATCATCCCCCACAATGTCAACCTCATCCTCCTGCCGAAGTGTGAACATCCTGATCAGGTACGGGCAGTGAACGAAAAAATCAATTCAATCCTCGCAAATCAATCGTCAATAGTCAACCGTCAATCGTCAATCTGGCTTATGCCCATCATTGAAAGCGCACTGGGGGTGATCAATGCCTATTCGATTGCCAGTTCCGCTGAGAATATCGTCGCTCTGGCCATTGGATTGGAAGATTACACGGCCGACTTAGGCACGAGGCGTACCGCCGAGGGCGCCGAATCGTTCTTTGCACGCAGCATGGTTGTAAACGCTGCACGCGCCGCGGGGATTCAGCCAATCGACTCCGTATTCTCCGACGTGGCCGATATGGAAGGTTTACGACAGAATGTTCTGCGGTCAAAAGCCCTGGGTTTCGATGGTATGGGATGCATCCACCCGCGGCAGATCGCGGTGATCCACGAAACTTTTGCTCCCACGGCCGAAGAGATCGAACGGGCAAAAAAAATCGTTTTCGCATTCCATAAAGCGCACGAACAGGGACTCGGGGTGGTTTCGCTGGGTACAAAAATGATCGATCCGCCTGTTGTAAAAAGAGCCCTGAATACCATAAATCTCGCAATAAAAATGAATAAAATCGCTGAAAACTGGAGGGAGACCTATGAGCAATAAAGATGTAAAGACGGCGCATGCCCCGTCTCTTCCCAAATATGATAAAATGGTTCGTAATGCGGCCGGAAGAATGGTACCGACCATCATCAACGGAGTGCCGGCCGTGCCTTACATGGGTATCGCGAAATACCGGCCTGAAGGATTTCGCGCAGCGCCCCGGTTGGTATCCTGTGCCGATTACCCTGCCGATGGTAACAAGGTGGTTCCCGGACTAAAGGAAGCGCTGATCAGATCGGGATTAAAGGATGGAATGACCATTTCGACACACCATCATTTCCGCAATGGCGACCTGGTGGCCACCCAGGTTTTCGACATCGCCCATGAGTTGGGGATCAAAAACCTGATATGGTACCCCTCCGCCTCCTTCCCATGTCATGAACCCATGACCAAATACCTCGAAGATGGAACCATCAACCACATCGAAGGATCGATGAACGGAGCGCTTGGACGGTTCACCTCTGCAGGAAAAATGAAGGGGCTGGGCGTTCTCCGCTCCCACGGCGGTCGCTATCAGGCAGTTCAGGATGGCGAAGTCCATATCGACATCGCAGTCATTGCCGGACCCACAGCCGACCAGTTCGGTAACTGCAACGGTGTCGATGGACCGGCAGCTTGCGGCCCCCTCGGATTTGCCCTCGCCGATGCCCAATATGCTGATAAAGTAATCGTTGTCACAGACCACCTCGTTCCTTTCCCATGCATCCCGTGGCAGATCAACGGCAACTATGTCGATTACGTGGTTGTTCTCGATAAGATCGGAATTCCCGAAAAGATCATCAGCGGTACAACCGAAATCACCAAAAGCCCCGACCGGCTCCTTCTGGCCGAATGGTCGGCCCGCTTTTGCGATGAAGCCGGACTGATCTACGACGGGTTCTCATTCCAGGCCGGTGCCGGCGGTACCGCCCTTTCTATCGGGATCTACTTCTCCGATATACTTCGCGAAAGGGGCTGGAAAGCACGTTTCGCCAGGGGAGGCAGCAACAAGTACCTCGTCAGGATGCTCGAGGAAGGCCTCGTGGAATACATCCTCGATGGTCAGACTTTCGACCTCGACGGGGTCCGCTCCATGCGCGACAACCCGCAGCACACCTGGACCAGCCCCTTTACAAGCTACAACTACCATGGGAAAGGCAACTTCTCCTCCATGGTCGACATCGTCATCCTGGGCGCCACCGAAGTTGATGTGAACTTCAATGCCAATGTGGTCACACACTCCGACGGTTGCCTGCTTCACGGTATCGGCGGCTGGCAGAATACCCTCTTCGGCAAATGCGTGATCCTCCCCATTCCCCTGTTCCGCGACCGTATCCCGGTAATCCGCGACGAGGTAACCACCATCTGCGGACCCGGTGAACTCATCGACGTCATCGTGACCGAACGGGGAATCGCCATCAATCCGCAGAGAACCGACCTGATCGAAAAAATGAAGAACTCTTCACTTCCGATAAAAACCATAGAAGAACTGAAAGCCGAAGCCGAAAAGATCTGTGGGGTTCCGGCCAAACCGAAATTCACCGACGAAGTCGTCGCGGTGGTAAAATGGGTCGACGGTACAGTTCTGGACTCGGTATGGAGGATTGAGGAATGACGTGAAACAAATTTCCTGATGGTCCTTTCCCCCCAACAACTCCTCCTTAAATACTGGGGCTATTCCTCCTTCCGGCCTCTTCAGGAGGATATAATCCGGTCGGTTCTCGCTGGAAAGGATACCCTGGCGCTGCTCCCCACCGGAGGTGGAAAATCGATATGCTTTCAAATTCCGGCCCTCGCCCGGGATGGGATCTGTCTTGTCATCTCACCCCTGATCGCACTGATGAAAGACCAGGTCGAAAACCTTAGAAAAAGAGGCATACCCGCCGCTGCCATCTATTCCGGAATGCATCCGCATGAAATTGAGATTACCCTGAGCAATGCTACATACGGGAACCTGAAATTCCTGTACCTCTCACCCGAAAGACTCGCCACCCCGAGAATCCGTGAAGTCGTACGACTGATGAAGGTAAACCTGCTGGCCGTCGATGAAGCCCACTGCATTTCACAATGGGGTTACGATTTCAGACCCCCGTACCTCGATCTGGCCGATATCCGCGAACTCATCCCGCATGTACCTGTACTGGCCCTTACGGCTACGGCGACTCCAAAGGTTGTGACCGACATCCAGCGAAAGCTCGCGTTCAAACAGGAAAACCTGTTTCAAAAAAGTTTTGAGCGGAAAAACCTGACCTACCTCGTCATCCGGGAAGAAGATAAACTGAAACGGCTGATTCGTATCGTCAACAAAGTAAAAGGATCAGGAATCATCTATGTCAGGAACCGCCGCCAAACGAAAGAGATTGCTGAATTCCTCGTCAAAAACAAGATCAGCGCCGACTTTTACCATGCCGGACTCGACCCGGCGCTCCGCGACAAGCGACAACAGGCCTGGATCCGCGAAGAAAAAAGGTTGATCGTCTCTACCAACGCTTTCGGCATGGGAATCGACAAACCCAATGTAAGACTCGTTATCCATCTTGATCTTCCCGACTGCATCGAAGCCTATTTCCAGGAAGCCGGTCGCGCCGGCAGGGATGAAAAACAAGCATACGCCGTGTTGCTTTACGAAGCAGCCGATATCATCGACGCACGCAATAACCTGGCCCTCGCCTTCCCCGGAATCCAGACGATCAGGGATGTTTACCAGTCGTTGGGAAACTTTTACCAGATCCCCGTCGGGGTCGGAAAAGATCAGCAGTTTGATTTCGATCTGGGACTGTTTGCCGATCAATACAGGCTTCAACCCATTGTGGTTTTCAACTGCCTTAAATTTCTGGAAAAAGAGGGATTTATCATGCTTACCGAACCCTTTTACAATCCCTCAAAAGTCCATATTAAAGCACAGAAAGAGGATCTCTATCGTTTTCAGGTAGAAAATGCCCTGTACGACCACTTTGTAAAAACAATGCTAAGATCATATGGCGGTATCCTGACCGATTTTGTGAAGATCAGCGAACCGGAACTGGCCCGCCGCAGCGGCATCAGCGAAAATCAGGTCGTGAAAAACCTGACCTACCTTGCCAGGCTGCAGTTAGTCGATTATGTTCCTCAAACCAGTAAACCCCAACTGATCTTTACCCAGGAGCGCGTCAACGTTACCGACCTGAGCCTGTCAGATGAAACGTACCGGTTACGGCTGGAGGAGTCCCGGTTCCGTACCGAAAAAATGATCTCCTATGCCGAATCCACTGCCCGTTGCCGGAGCCAGTCCCTGCTGTCCTATTTCGGTGAAACTGGTTCGCGACGCTGTGGATCCTGCGATGTATGCCTCGAACGGAATAAGGTCAGCCTGAACGAAATGGAATTCAACCGCGTCGTTGAACTGATCAAACCGATGCTGAAAACGCAGCCCTATACCTTGGAGGAGATCATGATGGCAGCCGAACCGCTCGGAGAAGATAAAGTCCTGCGTGCGCTTCAATGGCTGATCGATAACGAGAAAATAAAAATAGAACAGGATGGAAAATACCGGTGGCAATGATAAACGATGAACTCCCCCTCTGGTCCGCGCCTTTCGGACTCATGATTCTCGAAACCATGCCCGTGAGAAGCGGCATGAAAGTGCTTGATATCGGGAGCGGTAACGGATTCCCGATGCTCGAAATTGCCGAACGGCTGGGTGATACCTCAGAGGTATATGGCCTCGATCCCGCTGAGGATGCGGTGAACATCATCCATCAAAAAGCCGCTGCATGGCAGATTGGCAACGCGAGAATCATCCGGGGCGTTGCCGAGGAAATGCCATTCCCCGACGGTTTTTTCGACCTGATTGTTGCAAATAACGGCATCAACAACGTTCAGGATCAGGAAAAAACACTACAGGAATGTTACCGGGTATCGAAAACAGGCGCCCGGGTCATTCTTACGGTAAATCTGCCGCAAACCATGATCGAATTCTACAGGATCTTTGAAGAGACGCTGTCAGAATTCGGTTTGCACGACGCGATCCACGACATGCATGCCCACATCCTTGAAAAAAGGAAGCCCGTTGAATTCCTGGAAAATCTGATCGAGAAGGCAGGGTTGACCATCCGGTCGGTCACGACCGGCGACTTTAAACTTCGCTTTGCCGGCGGAGCTGCCTTTCTTCAACACCACCTCATCCGGATGCCCTTCTTACCCCCTTGGAAATCATTGCTTCCGGAAATTTCAGCAGACAAGGTATTCAAAAGGATTGTGGAAAAAATAGATCAGATTGCCACCGAAACCGGTGAATTTTTTGTCACTATCCCTTACGCGTGCTTCGACTGTAAAAAATAATTCCTCTGAATCGTGATTTTTCAATCGTAAATCATGTCAATCGTAAATTGAAATGCTTCCCCGCTCCTTCTACCTTCGTTCCGATGTGATCCGGATCGCCCGCGATCTCCTGGGCAAATACCTCATAACCCGCTTTGCTGGACGTCTCTCTTCAGGCATGATCTGCGAAACTGAAGCCTATGCAGGCATCACCGACCGTGCATCGCATGCTTATGGCGGACGGCGTACTGACCGCACCGAAATCATGTACCGGCAGGGAGGAACCGCTTACGTTTACCTGTGTTACGGGGTGCATTCTCTTTTCAACGTGGTCACAAACCTGGAGGAGATCCCCGACGCCATCCTGATACGCGGGATCATACCCGCCGAAGGGGTGGCAGAAATGTGCAAACGTACCGGGAAAACCACCCTTGGCGCGAATGCCGGCATCGGACCCGGCAAAGTCGCGAAACTGCTGGGAATTCATTATTCCCATTCCGGACTCGACCTGGTCGACTCTGTCAAAAACCCCTCTCAGGCTGTATGGATCGAAGACCGGGGCATTGCAATCAGACCCTCAGCCATTCTGACCGGCCCCCGCATTGGGGTCGATTATGCCGGTCCCGATTCCCTTTTGCCCTACCGGTTCCGGATCCGGCCGCAAGAAAATTCTTTCCGATTTCACGGAGATACAGTATAACAATTCCCTGAAAAATATTTCAAAAAAGGACTTGGCATCTATAAATGGGTTATTTTTACATATCCAATTCATGTCTGAACCCATTTAACTCAGTGATATGGCTGATCAACCCAGGCTTGAGCGACTGCTCCGCCTCATCATGATGCTTTCATCGGGCATCGGGTACACAAAGAATGAAATTGCCGAAAGACTCGAAATCACCGAACGCTCGGTGTACCGGTACCTGGAAACCCTGAGCGACGAAGGATTTATCGTGAATCGTCGCGACGGACTGGTTTCAATCGACAAGGATAGTCCGTACCTGAAGGATATCGGCGACCTCCTTCATTTTACCCTTGAAGAGTCATGGATCCTGAATAAGGCGATCCTGGCCCTTGATGACGAAACCGTAATCAAACAGAATTTAGCCGCTAAACTGTATGCGTTATACGATCTGAAAGGCGTTCCGTATCCGGTAGTCAAAAGAGAGAACTCGGAGAAAGTGATTCGCTTGATCCGGGCCATTGAGAGCAAAACGTGTGTGATCCTGCATGGTTATCAGTCGTCAAACAGCGGGACGGTGAGCGACCGCGTGGTGGAACCCTTTGAATTTACCTTGAATTATGGTTATATCTGGTGTTATGAACATGAATCGGGATTGAACAAACTGTTCAAGACTGCACGCATTATGGAGGTGAGGATGACAGCCCAGAATTGGAGATTTGAAGACCGGCATCAACCGGAGCCCATGGATGTTTTCAGGATTCACGGGCCCGACAGGATCCGGGTAAAGATGCTTATGACGATGCGGGCGGCCAACCTGTTAACGGAAGAGTACCCGATGGCCGAGGAATTCATCAGCGCCTGCGGGAACAATATTTTTGAGTTTAAAGGCTGGGTGAGCAGTTTTGAAGGAATCGGACGGTTTATCATGGGCTTGCCCGGCGACATCAGGATCATCACTCCCGCCAAGCTCAAAAAAGCTTTGAATCAAAAGATCAAAGGAAAGATTTTCTGAAAATTATCAGGGTTGACAGTAACTGTCAGTACCAGGTCTGAACTTTGCAACATTCAGGATGATTAAAATAACATCACTAAGGAGAAATTTTTTGTTATGAAAACCGGGCGTCATCATGCGATTTAAACTACAACTCGAGCTGTTAAATTCAAGCGAAAACATTCTTCCGCTCAACTACCTGTACGAGCTGAGCGCCTGGATATACAGGGTATTGAATCATGGCAATCCGGAATTTTCGAGGTGGTTGCATGAATATAGCGTAAACAGAAGACAAATGTTTGGGATAAACTTGAATTTGCAAAAAATGGCAGATTGGTTCCGCTATGCCGGGGGTAGCATTGTTGATTTAAATACTTTTTCTGGTAAATTGATTTATAATATTATATCTTCTTTTACTAAATTATTCATATGAGATTACATGTAAAAATTAAAGCGACCAAACAGTCTATACCATTTGATCATCAACATCTTCTGGTCGGAACAATACATAAATGGTTAGGATTGAATGAAGCACATGGCAAGTTGGCACTTTATTCATTCTCCAGGTTAGCCGGAGGGAAAATCAGTACAAATGGGTTGTCCTTTCAGAATGAAAGTTCATTTTTTTTCAGTGCATTTGATTCAGAGTTGATAAAAAAAATGATTCGGGGAATACAAAAAGACTCGACAATGTTTGAAGGGTTATCAGTTGCTGAATTGATAATCCAGGAAGATCCTGATTTATCGAACCAGGAGTGTTTCTATCCGGGAAGCCCTATCTTCATAAAAAGGAGGATAGACAACAATATCGTGCATGTATTGTATAGCGATTCCAAGGCGTCTTTGTTTTTAACGGAAACATTAAAGTCCAAAATGGAAGCAGTGGGCATGATTGATGATACATTGGAGATTTCCTTTTTAAGAAGCGCAGGTGGATCATCGACAAAAAAAATTAATTATAAAGGTGTTGAAAACCGTGCAAATTGGTGTCCGGTTTTAATAAAAGGGAAACCTGAAACCAAGCTATTTGCTTGGAATGTAGGGTTGGGAAATTCAACAGGAATAGGTTTTGGCGCTATTAAATAATTGACCGATATGTTATATGTAGTAAAATATACAGGTCCATTCGGGTTTATTAAACCATGGACAGCGGTAAGGGACGGAAAAACATTTAGCCAGCAGTTCCTGACTCCATCAATAATTGAGGGATTAAGACAAAAGTTGGAAGTTAATTCCATTGTTCGGCACAAGTTGACTTATTCATCAATCAGTGTACAACAAGAACAAACGCAAACACGTGGTTGGGAAAAGAAAACCCAGCTTAAAATGATGGTGCGCAATCAGTCTATCCTTGAACGTGGTGTGATGATTGACCCTATCCTGATTCTGGCTTTTGAAAAGGAGGAAGATGCCATTAAAAGTGTAAAGCAACACATTTGTCTATGCAGAAACGAGGATGTGCTTTTTCCTGATCCGGAAATTATTCAAATGAGTGACATGGAATTTGATCAATTAACCGGATTTGAAATGCGTTTTGGCGAAAGTGAAAAATCGTTTTTGGTAGGTTTCAATCGGTTCGATGAAGCGAAGCCCATGTATGGATGGTTAGAAATTTCAGGCAAACCCGTTAGTGGTATGTAATGAAAAACTTCGACCACATATTAGCCAAAGGGGAAGAGAATGGACAAGTTCCATTGTTTCAGCATTTGTCAGAAGTTGCACTGCTTGCCGAAAAAGTAGCACAGCACCTTGGGTTAGATACCTCGATTGCAAGAAAAGGAGCTATCCTGCACGATATTGGCAAGGTGAGTCCCCTTTTTCAAAGAACATTGCATAAGAACTTTCAACGTCCTCCTGGATTTTTATTCCGGCATGAATTGGCTTCCTTGTTTTTTATTTCACTGTTGAATAAGAAAGAGAAATATCCTGTAATTGACATGATTGTGGCACACCACAAATCAATTTACAAGGATGCGGGTGGAAAAGGCTTGCTCGATTTGGATGAAAATGAACCTGAAGTTTTCGAAAAGCACATCGACGGTTTTGATTTTTGGAGCAAAGATGCCCTGTCGATTCTGGAACATTTCAATATTGAAACCAACCCAATCTCTGTTGATCAAGCCAAAGAGAGTTTCTATGAAGTGGTTGATTATTGCCAATCAAAAAAGTATGGTTATTCCCAGTGGAAAGGCGTTTTGATTGCTGCCGACCATCTGGCCTCCGCCATGAGCGACTACATTAAACCATTGGAACGAAAGCTATTTGTTGTACCTGATTTGAGCTATTACCACTCCAGGAAAAGTGAGCTCTATCCTTTATCGTTGATTTCAACTGATGATAAGCGCAAACACACCTTGGTTACAGCTCCAACTGGGGCCGGGAAAACCGACTTTCTGATTCGCCGTTGCAACGGGCGTGTATTTTACACCCTGCCTTTTCAAGCGTCGATCAACGCCATGTACGAACGAATTAAAGCCGATTTGAAAAACACCGATGCCGATATTCGCTTGCTACATGCGGCTTCAAGCATCAAGTTGGAGAATGGAACTGTTGAAGAAAAGATACTTCAGCGCCACATTGGAGCTTCAGTTAAAGTGCTAACTCCGCACCAAATGGCTTCGTTGGTATTTGGAACAAAAGGCTATGAAGCCATGATTGCCGACATCAAAGGCTGCGATATCATACTTGATGAAATCCACACATATTCCGAAACAACTCAAGCCATTGTTTTAAAGATTGTTGAAATACTCTTCGATATTGGTTGCCGCATTCATATCGGAACGGCTACCATGCCATCGGTTTTGTACAACCGATTGGTTGAGATATTGGGAGGTACCAGTAATATTTACGAGGTGAAACTACCCGATGAGGTTTTAGACACATTTAACAGGCACATCATCTTCAAAGCCAGTTCAATGGAATCGTTGAACAACGTTATTGACGAAGCCATTAAGCAAAATAAAAAAATCCTGTTGGTTTGCAATCAAGTGAAACGAGCTCAGTCACTATTTAATGATTTAGCTGAAAAGTATCCTCATGTTGACAAAATGTTGGTGCATAGCCGGTTCAAACGAGGAGTGCGAAGCCAATTAGAATCTGACCTGCGAAATATTTTCAACAACAGCACCGAAGCTTGTTTGGTGGTTTCAACACAAGTGGTTGAAGTGAGCCTGGATATCAGTTTTGACCTGATGGTGACCGAGTGTGCCCCAATCGATGCGTTGATTCAGCGCTTTGGGCGGATCAACCGCAAACGTTCGACCGAAACCATTGGCCATTTCAAACCCATTTACGTGCTGGCTCCACCCACCGAAAAAACTGATGCTTTACCATATGGTTTGGAAGTATTGCAAAGAACATATGAAGCTTTGCCCAATGGCAACTTGATGAAAGAACGGGATGCGCAAACAATGATTGACTCTGTTTATCCTTCTATCGAATTTGTCAACATCGACTTGAACGCCGTTTTCAAAGAGGGTAAATGGATGATCAAGGAGCTTTGGCACAACTCGAAATCGGCACTTTTGGAAACGCTGGATATTGATTCGGTTGCCTGTATTGACGAAGCAGACAAAGACCGATACGATACTTCGTTCTATGAAGAGCAGGCAAAGATGGAAATTCCGGTTTCGTACCGATCGGTGGCCTATCGAGGCTTAGACAAACTGGCCAACGGCTCAAAACCCTTTGTCATTCCATCAAAAGCATACGATAAGGATTTAGGGTTTCTGGTTGATTTTGCCAAACCCGAGTTCTACAATGTTTCATTACATTTTATATAAAGCACAACAGATATGATAGCAGCAAACATTGGAAAAATCTTTCTGAATTCTTACAACGAAAAGTATCAAAGTAACTACTCTGCAAAAGAGTTTTTCATTGAAAAGTATTACGAGCTTTTCTTTAACCACAACAAGTACATGATGTCTGCTGGAAATTCGCCTTTAGAAAATCCTAAAATAAGCTGGGATAAGATGCGGACAGGACAGATACCTTATGAAACGGTTGAGAAAAGAAAAGAACGATTTGAGAAAACTATCGAAAAAATTGAAACAAAGCCAGCAGATGCAAGTATTGCAATTGGTTTTCCTACTTTAGATTTTTCGGCACCCACATCTGGACAAATTACCAATATGGATTTGCCTTTGAAAAAAGAAGAAATGTATTTGTCTTGGATAGGTAGTGGTTTTGGCATTGGAGTACAAAGTGGAAAAGACGGCTTGTCCCTTCTTTTTAGTAACAAACAAATCTTACTCGATTTGTTCGAAGGATGGCAGGTTTATCGCGATTACTTAAATAGCACTCCCGGCCTAAGAGGGAATCAGATTAACACATGGAATGGGCAATGGATTGCGCACCGTTACGACAAACTGAGCTATGATGCGGCATACCCAACAGCATCATTTAATCCGTTTGGGACAATGAAAGACGGAGGCATGGAGGTAAATACCCAATTGTGGACAAAAGTCCTTATTGGTATTGCACGCAGTTATCCCGAAACTACGTTAACAGCGTACATTTATAGTTTGGGACAAATGAATATTACAGTGGGCTTTGTTCCATTTGATTTACCACGTATCCGACAACCTTACGAACTCTACAACAAGTATTTTGGAACAACCAAAAGCGAACAAATTGAGCAATTATTTGGAACAGCAATAGGCTTTACCAAAGCATGCCAAATGGGAGCAATTGGTGTAAATGCACTCGAGCCAAAAGGGTTCCGGGACTGCATGTACAAAGGAGTCGTTCCAAAATACAATCCTGCCGATGAAGAAAAAACAATCAATTTTAACACTTATCAAATATGGTTATTAGCTATGTTGAACAATGAACAATTATGGGACAAGGCGCAAAAGATTGCGACTACCCTCAACGCTTACTCCTTGAGCGATAAAAATGCAAAAAAGGTAAAAAGCCAAGAGGTATCTAATCTATTGGCATCGGTGAATAAAAAGCAGTTTATTGAGTCATTAATTGATATTGTCAAAGGAAGTCCTGAAATCGATCAATTGGCCGAAATTGCTGAAATCATCCACACGATGCCAGTCGATAATGTACCTTACTTTTTAACCTTAATTCGCTTTCAATACGCAGTAGTAAATAAAAAATCATAAAAACGAAAAAAGATGAATGCTTACATTTATTTAAGAGCGTTGAAACACGCAGAACACACAGTATTTTGTGTACAAGATGGTCAGAAAACCTATTTCGATTCTCAGTTTAATCGAGTTGTCGCTTACTCAAGTGGTCAGCAAGTAAAGCGTTCGATTCTCGATTCACTCACCTCAAATTTAAACGTTCAAATGGCACCCATCACGTTCAATTATAACGTGAATGCTAAGAAAGAGTTGGAAAACAAAGAACCATGGTCTCCTTGTGATCCAACGTTTGTTGATCAATTACTTGGAGGTTGGATGCGTGCAGGAGATGGTGTCACTGTAAAACGTAGAAGTCCAATGTCTATTTCTGCAATGCGACCTATTCATCCATTGCTTGCAGGAATAGACAAAGAAAATCTTACATTCGACCGAAGTGATAAACCCGACAGACATCCGGTAAATGTGCGCATAGGAGAGAAATTAATGACTGATGCTGAAATTGATGAATTCCTGTCTACTAATAATCGTACGTTACCCCGCCGGAATTGGATTCCTGATAATGTTCGGACTGGTGGTCTTTTCGTTTACGATATTGCTATCGATCTTCGTACGCTTTTCTCAGTTTCCACCAACCAACACGAGCCCGAATTGTCGAAAGACAAAATTGAAGACTTAAAAGCAAAAGGATGGGTGGAAAGTGAAAATGTGTTTGGTAAATGCTTAGTCCTACCAAAAGAAGAGCGCGAGAAAGTAATCCCTGCCTTAGCCAGTGCCTTATTGAATTGGCGTATTACTTCGAACCAGGCCCGAACTTTCAGTTTAATGGAAACCCTGGCTGTGGCGATCAGCGATAATGCCAACAAACTGGCTGGCGCTATCCGTGCAAAACTGATCGAAGACGGTGAAAAGCCAAAGGCTAAACCCATCATTGACGAAACCGCCGGAGCCGATGTTTTTGTAACACTCCCTTGTTCCAACTATGTAGTTACAATTAACGAAAGTGCTGATGCTCTCGACAAAGCCAAGCAAAAGCTCATTGATATGATGATGGCATTTGATTATGAAAACCAGTTAGTGGTAAAGTAATCTGACTGATATATCTATCTATCCATTGATTGAACAAGTAAATTAATCGGTAGTACGCTTATAGAAGCCATAAAATAGGCATGAATGGGAATCATCGAAAATTATTTGTTGACAACTCGTCTTTAATAAAATCAAAATAAATATCAACGCATTGACATTTTTATTGTATATTTGCATCAACGTGTTGATATATTTATGATGGAAATCTTATTCCAGCGGTATTACGAAAAGTACAGCCAGACGTCGTTGCGGATGGTGCGCGACTTTATGCAATCGGTCGACTGGTCGAACCGGTTCGTCGGAATCAGGGGCTGCCGTGGAGTTGGTAAAACCACACTCTTGCTTCAGTACCTTAAGCAGAATTACAAACCTGATCACAGGGCGCTTTATACCAGCCTCGACCACCTCTGGTTCTCCGATCATTCACTCTATGATCTGGCCTATGAATTCAGGATAAAGGGCGGCGAATTACTTGCCCTTGATGAAGTGCATCGGTACCCTCGCTGGGCAGTGGAATTGAAAAACATCTACGATGATTTCCCGGAACTGAAAGTAATTTTTACGGGATCATCCCTGTTACATCTTACAAAAGCCAAGGCCGACCTGAGCCGGAGAGCTGTCATGTATGAAATGCCGGGTCTCTCCTTTCGTGAATTCCTCCGGTTCGACCAAATTGCCACACTGCCTGTAATTCAGATTGAAGATCTCTTCTGTAACCACATTGAACCTGCCTTGGAGATCAATCGCGCCATCAAACCCTTGCAACATTTTAAAAAGTACCTGCAGTATGGCTATTACCCGTTTTACCTGGAAAATCTGAAATCATTTCACCAAAAGCTTCATGAAACCATTCAGGTAACACTCGAAGTCGATATTCCTCAGTTCGAATCGATACCCACTTCACACATCATCCTGTTGAAAAGACTGTTGCAGGTTATCTCCGGCTCCGTCCCGTTCAAACCCAACATGAATGCCATCAGCCAGCGAACGGGTATCAGCCTGAATACCCTGAAAAAGTACCTGAATTTTCTTTCCGAGGCAGGCTTAGTGACCAGGCTCATGCCCCCGGGTAAAGGAATCAACGACCTGAATAAACCCGAAAAAGTTTTTCTCGGTAACACCAACCTGATGTATTCCCTGGCGCCTGAAAACACGGAAATGGGAAATATCAGGGAGACCTTTTTTGTCTCACAGCTATACAATCAAAATGTTCATGCTGCTCCACGGGCCGATTTCCAGGTGAACGGGAAATACCTTGTCGAAATCGGGGGAAAAAACAAGGCGCAGCATCAGATCCAAGGCCAACCAAACGGATTTATCATCAAGGACCAAATAGAGACCGGTTACGATAATGTGATCCCCCTGTGGCTGTTCGGATTCCTGTTTTAATCCTGGTTGTTTTTGTTTTCTAATGAAAGGTATGATCACCGGCGCCTATATCAACTATTTTTCCCTCTGTTATACCAGGTTATGGCTGTTCGCCCAGGCGATCGTCATAGAACAGGGATCCTGCTTACAAACTCGAAACTATGATCCATTCTGCGCAGCACATAAATATGTTTTCATCTTGTATTTTTGCGCTTTTGTAATTTACATTTTGCAAATTGAATGTTGTATAATCTGTGACTATGGAAAAATGATCAACCCGTTCCCGGTTGCTGCCTTTATCAGACCTGATTCTTTTTGCGACAGGAGCGCTGAGACCAAACGGTTAACGGCAACATAACAGAAGTCCCGTCAGGGACGAAATAACAATGCATACGATGGAATAAAAGCAAACAAAAAAAAAATTGAAAAACCGATTAATCACTATTATTCAATATTTTAAAGAAATCAGGTAAATGATGCTTTCGTTTTTTAGCATTTTTTTGCGCTAACATACCAAATTCAAGTGCTTTTTACGATTATTCAAATCATGGGTCTATAAGCGTTGTATAATATCCGAACCATTAAGGAATAATATCAGAATAAGCAAAGTATATGCAAACGACCATACCCTATTACATAAAAACATGCAAATAATAAAGTCTCGTAAGTACCTAACAATTATAAAAAAACCAGGATCCGAAAATTCATCCTCTTATAACGACCCGCCATTAAGATATTTTTCGAACTCCCGATCATAAAAATGGACACAACAGAGTCTTTTCACACAAATAATAATTACGGGAAACCGGCCTTATGCAGTTTTAATCCCTGATTTTTAAACACCCAATATGCAATCAATTAACACCAGGATTACCGGCACCCATATCAGCTACTACCTCCTCTGCCAACGGAAACTATGGCTTTTCACCAACGGAATCCATATGGAACATAGCTCAGACCTGGTGTACGAAGGGAAGCTGATTCACGAAACCGCTTATCCGCAACGGTCGGAAAAATACGAAGAGATAGAGATCGACGGTATTAAAATCGATTATTACGATCCCAAAAACCGTGTGATCCATGAAGTAAAGAAATCCGACAAGATGGAACCGGTGCATGAATGGCAATTGAAGTATTATATGATGGTGATGGAAAGAAACGGCATCGGAAATGTGACCGGTTTACTCGAGTACCCGCGGCTCCACCAGATAACCGAAGTCCTGTTGAGCGATCGCGACAGGAGTGAACTTGATGAGATATGCGGCAATATCGGCCGGATTCTTTCATCAGAAAAGTGCCCGGAAAGAGTCAGAATGAACATCTGCAAAAACTGCAGCTATTTCGATTTTTGTTTCATCGACGAGCCTGAATCGTAAATCGTATATTGAAAATGAAAAGGACCTATTATCTGTTCAATCCCGGCCGTTTATCACGCAAAGACAATACCCTCTGTTTTCAGCCGGTCGATGCCGACGGGAATGAAATGCCCCCGAAATACCTTCCGGTTGAAGGCACAGATGATCTATACATCTTCGGTTCGCTGGATGCCAACAGCGCCCTGTATAATTTTTTGGGGAAGAATGATATTCCCGTTCACTTTTTCGATTATCATGAAAACTACTCAGGTTCGTTTATGCCCCGCGATTACCAGTTATCAGGAAAACTGCTCCTCCTGCAGGTGAATGCACACCAGTCGAAGGAGAAACGGATGACAATTGCAAGAAAATTTATAGAAGGCGCGGCATTTAACATGATCAGGAACCTGAAATATTATCAGAACCGGGGAAAGGACACCGAACCCTTCATTACACTGATGGAATCCTATGTTTCGAGAATTCCCGACATGAATGCCACGGATGAACTGATGGGGATTGAAGGAAATATCAGGTTGAATTATTATGAAGCATTCAATTTGATTCTGCAGGGTTTTGAGATGGGTGAACGCACGAAACAGCCCCCGCAGAATGAAGTCAACGCTTTGATATCGTTTGGAAACATGATGTGTTACTCGCAATGTTTGAGAGCCATCCACCAAACGCCGCTCAGTCCGGTAATCAGCTTTCTCCATGCACCGGGCGAGCGCAGGTACTCGTTGTCGCTCGATCTGGCGGAAATATTCAAACCGATCCTGGTCGACCGGGTGATTTTCAAGGTGATCAATAAAAGGGAGATCAGAAAGGAACATTTTGATTCAAACCTGAACCGCTGCCTTTTAAATCAGAAAGGAAAAAAGATTTTCATCACGGCTTTTGAGGAAAGATTGAATGAGACTATCCAGCACCGGTCGCTAAAACGAAATGTGAGTTACAAGCACCTGATCAAACTGGAATGTTTCAAATTAATCAAACACATCCTTGAGATTGAAGAGTACAAACCTTTTAAAATATGGTGGTGAAAGCGATTAACGATTTTCAGTTTAAGAAATCTACATTTGACATTTGATTTCCGACTCACATAAATGTAAATAATGTATATCATTTTGGTTTATGATATCGGAGAGAAACGAGTGGGAAAGATGCTCAAGCTCTGCCGGAAATATGTCAACTGGATCCAGAACTCAGTATTCGAGGGAGAGATTACTGAGGTTAAGCTGAAGGAATTGATTTATCGGGCAAAGAGAATCATGGATGAAGAGATCGACAGTCTGATCATCTTCAGCAGCCGTAACCAAAACTGGCTTGAGAAACAGATCATCGGCCATGAAAGAAGCACGCTCGATCATATTTTATAGTCGTCGAAGGAAGATTTCAGCGCGGAGAAAATGAAGTTCTATTAAGTTGAATAAACACAATGCACTCATTATCAGTAAATTTAAAGATTGTCGATTACCGGGGTTTTTTATATCATCATACATCGACGACATTTTCACCAGGTTTTTTCAATAATTATTTTTCTTGACTCCTGATAATCAATTTTTTATTTTTGCCCAGCCAACGGCTATCAATCGTACCAAAGTGGAATTGAAACTGTAAAGAACGAATGTCAAAGACTGCAGCAATGCCTATCAATCGTACCAAAGTGGAATTGAAACGTGATGATGAGCGATACCTGATCGAAAATCACGAAAAACTATCAATCGTACCAAAGTGGAATTGAAACAAGGAAGCCTGATGCAGCGAAGTGGAGCTGATCACTATCAATCGTACCAAAGTGGAATTGAAACTTTTAAGCGTTTTGAATTTAAGCGCTTCATCGAAACTATCAATCGTACCAAAGTGGAATTGAAACTTACAATAAGGTAATTTGAGCGTCTTACATGGAACTATCAATCGTACCAAAGTGGAATTGAAACTTATCTGGTTCGTATCTTCTTTGATAAAAAGAAAAAGGCTATCAATCGTACCAAAGTGGAATTGAAACGATTGAAACCCGGAAATCCCTGGTGCGCTTCATTCTATCAATCGTACCAAAGTGGAATTGAAACCTATTTCCAGCATATGATTGATCCCATGCATACCCACTATCAATCGTACCAAAGTGGAATTGAAACAAAAGCCAGGCAGGCTGCCATGGGCCGGTACGATTCTATCAATCGTACCAAAGTGGAATTGAAACTGGGTGCTCATAAATCCAATATTCGGGTTTCAGTAAACTATCAATCGTACCAAAGTGGAATTGAAACATGGTACCACGAAGCCATATACCGCACCGCCGGAGGCTATCAATCGTACCAAAGTGGAATTGAAACAGTGCGGTCGTAAGCCATCCAAAACCTGCGATTGCCTATCAATCGTACCAAAGTGGAATTGAAACTGGGCACAAGTCAATTCGGCCGGTTCCGGTTTCGACTATCAATCGTACCAAAGTGGAATTGAAACTCGAAACTATCACCTCCGGCATTATTACAAGACACTATCAATCGTACCAAAGTGGAATTGAAACCATAATGTGCCGGCAAGCGCAACTGATTTACCGGCGGCTATCAATCGTACCAAAGTGGAATTGAAACTAAAGAAATTAGAAGACATTTCAGCCGGTTTGAATCTATCAATCGTACCAAAGTGGAATTGAAACATGATACGCCCCGACCGGTTCGATACCGGGAAGACTATCAATCGTACCAAAGTGGAATTGAAACTTAGTACCGTCAGCTGCCCATGATCCCGCGGAACCTATCAATCGTACCAAAGTGGAATTGAAACGTAGCTATAAATTATGATAGTACTTTCTTCATCCAGATTCTATCAATCGTACCAAAGTGGAATTGAAACGGGTAGCGGTTTTCGCAAGCGCGGCCTGGAATGAGGCCTATCAATCGTACCAAAGTGGAATTGAAACTCGTTGGGTTCTTTTACCGGTGCTTCCCATCGTAACTATCAATCGTACCAAAGTGGAATTGAAACAAAAAAGACCGCAGGGCAGCGGCAAGGACAATGAACTATCAATCGTACCAAAGTGGAATTGAAACTTGCAATGATCTTATCAGCACCGCTTGCTATCCAGTAGCTATCAATCGTACCAAAGTGGAATTGAAACTACTTTATCACCAACGAAGGCCGGTTCCTTAATTTCTATCAATCGTACCAAAGTGGAATTGAAACACCGGAACCGGTTTGCCGAAATCATCAGTTGCAGACTATCAATCGTACCAAAGTGGAATTGAAACCTTCTGTTGGGTATCGATAACTTCGCCTAAAACCTATCAATCGTACCAAAGTGGAATTGAAACTGTAAACCCATATTATAAATAAGTAATTAAATCTTGATCTATCAATCGTACCAAAGTGGAATTGAAACTTTGTTCATTATTTAAGCCGTTTCCCTCAGTAGTACCTATCAATCGTACCAAAGTGGAATTGAAACTAAAGCAGCTCATCATCATCACTGTATCGTCGTGAACTATCAATCGTACCAAAGTGGAATTGAAACATCTCGACGCTTCAGGATCTGTGTCAGACAAAGGCTATCAATCGTACCAAAGTGGAATTGAAACCAAAAGCGGACAAAGTTGACGAACATGGCACCTGGCTATCAATCGTACCAAAGTGGAATTGAAACGATCGGGAATATATGTATCCAGGAACGGGAAGGACTATCAATCGTACCAAAGTGGAATTGAAACGATCACAGCAGGAAACCGAAGAACAGTCGGACGACTCTATCAATCGTACCAAAGTGGAATTGAAACCTAAAGAGAAGCAGCGGATACTCTTCCAGTCCGACTATCAATCGTACCAAAGTGGAATTGAAACATAAACTTGTAGCGTCACAATCGAATAATTCAAACGCAACTATCAATCGTACCAAAGTGGAATTGAAACCCTATTGGCGGGATCCTTTGTTATCCAGTTATAAAACTATCAATCGTACCAAAGTGGAATTGAAACAGTCCTCTCTAATGCAGTTGGCATATTCAACGTCGACTATCAATCGTACCAAAGTGGAATTGAAACTGGTCTCAGTTCTGGTTTAACTGATAAGATTTGTCTATCAATCGTACCAAAGTGGAATTGAAACTGCTTTTTTCCCGCATCCGCCGAAATGGGTAGGAGCTATCAATCGTACCAAAGTGGAATTGAAACAACAAGCTATTGAGAATCGCAAACAGCAAAATGACTATCAATCGTACCAAAGTGGAATTGAAACACGAAACGGTAGACATCAGAATTACCAGCGGTAACTATCAATCGTACCAAAGTGGAATTGAAACCCGAATGGTTTGTAAAGAACGAATACCAGGACGAACTATCAATCGTACCAAAGTGGAATTGAAACAACGGTCAGAATTTTTTCTTTGATGATCAGGGCTTCTATCAATCGTACCAAAGTGGAATTGAAACAAATCCAGTTCTTAAAATCCAATTAAGATATAATGGCTATCAATCGTACCAAAGTGGAATTGAAACATGAACATAATCATTAATTCGGGTGTCGGTGATTGGAACTATCAATCGTACCAAAGTGGAATTGAAACAAAGAATCGATTATCATTAACTGAAATGTTAACCTCTATCAATCGTACCAAAGTGGAATTGAAACGTTAATACTCTTTCCTGTTTGTAAAAGCTTATTCCTATCAATCGTACCAAAGTGGAATTGAAACGATTGTAAAAATGCAGTCTGCCGATACCGTCTCTTTCTATCAATCGTACCAAAGTGGAATTGAAACGTCCAATCCCCGGCATCTTGGTTAAATCGTTGACGACTATCAATCGTACCAAAGTGGAATTGAAACTTGATCGGCCATTGCCTGGGCAATTCCGGCGTAGGCTATCAATCGTACCAAAGTGGAATTGAAACAAAAGAATAATTACGAAACCGAAACCAATCTTCAGCTATCAATCGTACCAAAGTGGAATTGAAACAGCCATTATACACCTGTTTACTTTAACAGGTATAACTATCAATCGTACCAAAGTGGAATTGAAACTATTAAACCACCGATCAGCAATGCACCAAGTACGACTATCAATCGTACCAAAGTGGAATTGAAATATGAATCTCCAATGACAGAAATAGACGGGGTATACTATCAATCGTACCAAAGTGGAATTGAAATTACTTCCGTTTGTGTCAATACGTTTTCCATCCTGCCTATCAATCGTACCAAAGTGGAATTGAAATTTGTGAAAACAGAATGACCCTCTTTGACACACCAACCTATCAATCGTACCAAAGTGGAATTGAAATAACCGTATCTGACGGGGCGTTTCGACAGGCCAGTCTATCAATCGTACCAAAGTGGAATTGAAATACCTATCCAATGAGCCTTCAACTTAATTCCGGCGCTATCAATCGTACCAAAGTGGAATTGAAATACGTTGTGGAGCGGGTTGATCGGTTGTCTGAGGATCAGACTATCAATCGTACCAAAGTGGAATTGAAATATGGAGGTACAAAACGACAAGGTCAGCATCACGACTATCAATCGTACCAAAGTGGAATTGAAATTTGCTTCATAATCGGTGGCCCAGGCTCCGGATGGCTATCAATCGTACCAAAGTGGAATTGAAATTAAGGTATAAGGTCAAGCTTCTGAGCAAGCTTAATCTATCAATCGTACCAAAGTGGAATTGAAATGGAAAAGGGCGTTGTTTGACATTTTCCTTACGTCCCTATCAATCGTACCAAAGTGGAATTGAAATATAAAGGACCCGGGAAAACTCGGCGATGTTCTCGGTCTATCAATCGTACCAAAGTGGAATTGAAATCTTGGTTATATTGATTGGGAACGTGCCGCGCGGGCTATCAATCGTACCAAAGTGGAATTGAAATCCCCCCGTTAATTCTGCGTTACCAACATTTCGACATGAATGCCTCCGTTTGGGCAAAACAGCGCAGAGCTTACCTGGGTGACAATCACGCGGCCGGCTTCCACTCCATCATCCTGGTGACAAATTATGGGCGTTTGGGTAGGATCGCTGTCGAAAACTACCAACGGTTTCATGCCACAATTGGTCGAAACGACGCCCTGCCGCGTGCCTTCATCTCCAACCGAAGGGGTATACGTTCCCGAAACGGTCCCCTTAAGCTTGTTTTTATCCGAGGGAGGATAATTTGAGGAAATGATCAGGATGAAAACCAATGAAGCA
>SACF01000165.1 GCA_009928665.1 Alphaproteobacteria bacterium | reverse complement strand
AAATAATAGCGCTGACGCTGGTCGTTCCAATGCTTGTGGTGATTGGCGATATCTGCGGAATCGTGGGCGGCGTCCTGGTCACAGTGATGATGAGCGACATATCATATACCTGAAATAGTGACAAAAAAAAGTAAAAACAGGCATTGACCTATATAAGTTATTATGGTATAATTAGTTATGATTATTATAAAAAATTATAACTAATAACCCGGAAGGTGAGTAATGAGGCTGACAGTAGAAGGAACGGATGAAATTCTGACATCAAACAGCGGGCTTGCGGTTGCCGGTGCGCTTTTGAAGAGTCTGAAAATCGGCAGTGAGCTTAACAAGATAAAAGTTGGAATCAGCGAGCCGGACATATCCAATCAGGATGTGTTCCGCTCATACATCGGCCTGCTTGTGATGGGAAGAACCAACTATGATGACATCAAGCTTTTCAGTGATGATGATCTGTTCCGTATAATGCTGGACATCAAGAGGATACCTTCATCTGAGACATTGCGCCAAAGATTTGACGGCGCCCGTGGAAAGTTCGATGCCGCAATAAGATCGTTCAATGTCTGCCTGCTGAAGGAGTGTCCTCTTTCCTCCCTGTCCATTGATTCGGGCAAATATCTTCCAGTCGATATTGACGTATCCTGTTTTGACAATTCAGGAAGCAAGAAGGAAGGCGTTTCATGGACCTACAAGAGGTATGACGGGTACGCGCCGAATTTCGCATATGCCGGCCTTGAGGGGTACATGGTCAACTGCGAATTGCGGCCAGGCAAACAGCACTGCCAGAAAGGCACGCCGGAATTCATACGTGATACTATTTCCATTGTAGAGGAGGCATTCAGCACCAGGCGCAAGGTGCTTTTCAGATTCGACTCCGGGAACGACTCGGATGAAAACATTGCCGAGTTCAAGGACAAGGAGAACCTGCGCTTCATAATCAAGAGAAATCTTCGCAAGGAGCCTCTCGATGTATGGCTTATGACTGCAATGGCGGTCGGAGATATGGAAGAGCCGCGCCCCGGTAAAAAAGTCTGGACGGGAGAAGTCTTCAGGGATGTGAACGGATATGGGACGACGAGAATGGTATTCAGGGTTGTGCAGAGGACTACTGACAGCAAAGGACAGGCCTACCTTCTCCCTGACATAGAGGTTGAGACCTACTGGACAAACCTTACAGACAGGCCTGGGACAATAGTCGATCTTTATCATGCCCACGGCACTTCCGAGCAATTTCACAGCGAACTGAAAAGTGACATGGATGTCGAGCGTCTTCCTTCCGGCAAGTTCCTGACAAATTCCCTTGTCCTCAAAAGTGCAATGATTGCGTTCAACGTGCTAAGGAAAATGGGATGCGACCTGCTCTCGTTTCCCAGCGATCTTCCGGTCAAGCTCGATGTCGGACGGCGCAGGATAAGAAGTGTGATGCAGAACCTTGTGAATGTCGCAGGGAAATTGGTGAAGTCCGGAGGTCGGATCATGCTCAAGATAAGCAGGAAGTGCCCATGGTTTGATCCGTTTGAGCGTTTATTTGCAAGTTATTGCTGACAAGCATCTTGCATGATGACATAAGAAGGCCGCCCAAATGGGCGGGAGGTTGAGGGCTGTCCGTAAAAATGAAAAAATGCAATAAAAACGGGGTTCCCCGCCCTAAAATTTGGAAAGGAGGCCAGGAAAGAGGGAAAATATTAGGAAATGGTTCGCCGAAACGGTAGAAATAACGTTTCGGGGCATGTAAAAAAAGTAAAAATAAAAGAAAAAGTGACGGTTAAAAAAAACGTCACGGATTCAGGTCCATATTTTTGGGCCTGTG
>SACF01000164.1 GCA_009928665.1 Alphaproteobacteria bacterium | reverse complement strand
GGTAGAGTATTTATTTCTTCCTCTTCTCCGGGAATTGCTTTGATGCAAGAGGGTCTTTCCGGCCTGGCATCCATAGAAGCGCCTGTGGTAGTACTCAATGTAATGAGAGGTGGTCCCGGAATCGGAAACATTCAACCGGGACAAGCCGACTATTTTCAAGCTACCCGAGGGGGTGGGAATGGAGATTATCACTTATTGGTGTTCGCTCCGGCCTCGATTCAAGAAGCCATAGATATGATTATGGAAGGATTTAATATTGCGGACCAGTACCGAAATCCCGTACTGATTTTAGCCGATGGGATGCTGGGACAAATGATGGAGCCTGTTCAGCTTCCTACTGGAGAAGGAGTATATTCCTTGGAGGCCATGTTAAAGACCAAACCTTGGGCACTGACGGGCCATGAAGGAAAGCGGGAGAGAAATGCCATTAAGTCGGTTTATTTAAAACAGGATTTACTGGAACAACATGTGGAAACCCTGTGGAAGAAATATGAGCAGGCGGAGAAAGAAATGGTGGATTGGGAGGAAACGAATCTGGAAAAAGCCCGGGTGGTTTTTGTGGCTTTTGGCACCACGTCACGCATGGTGAAGGAGGCCATGGCAGAACTGAAAAATATGGGGCTGGAAACGGGTTTAATACGGCCTAAAACTCTTTGGCCATTTCCTTACAAGGCCTTTGACAATTTGTGGGAAGGGACCAAGCAAGTTATTTCCTGTGAGCTATCGAAAGGACAACTGGTTCAGGATGTGGCACTGGGTGT
Source organism: Alphaproteobacteria bacterium (assembly GCA_009928665.1). GTDB lineage: Bacteria > Bacteroidota > Bacteroidia > Bacteroidales > FEN-979 > CAIVAT01. Next base: position 1,050 of record SACF01000164.1, on the reverse strand, counting down.
GGCCGGGCGGAAACCGGTTCATTTGATTCAACGGACTGGGGGTATGCTACTAACCCCGGAGGAGATCATAGAAAAAACCATCCAGATTATCGAGGGGGGTGAATGAGATGAAGCCGGTATTTGAGGTAACAAGAGGCATGAGAGACCAAGAGACCCATTATTGTCCGGGATGCACCCATGGAGTGGCACATCGTTTGATAATGGAAGTATTGGACGAAAAGGATAAATTGGGAGAAACCATCGGAGTTTGTCCGGTGGGGTGTTCTATTCTGGCCCATCAATATATGGATGTGGACATGATTGAAGCGGCTCATGGTAGGGCCCCGGCGGTGGCTACCGGTATCAAAAGAGTGCATCCACAAAGGTGGGTGTTCACATACCAGGGAGATGGGGATCTGGCTTCCATTGGAATGGGTGAAATTGTTCATGCTGCTCATAGAGGAGAAAAATTTTGTACCTTTTTCATAAATAATGCCATTTATGGAATGACGGGCGGACAAATGGCGCCCACTACGTTGATCGGTCAAAAGGCCACTACGGCTATCCATGGGAGAGATCCCAAATTGACGGGAAGCCCCATTGGTATGGCGGAAATGTTGTCCACCTTAGAAGGTGCCGTGTATGTGGAAAGAGTGGCGTTAAATAGTCCGGCGCATATACGAAAAGCGAAAAAGGCCATCACGAAGGCTTTTGAAATCCAACATCAGGGATTGGGCTTTGCTTTTGTTGAACTTCTATCCATCTGTCCCATCAATTGGGGGCTACCCCCCAGAGAAGCCATCAAATGGATGGAGGATAACATGATTCCTGTGTATCCATTGAAGTGTTTTCGCAGTCCAGAGGGGGTGAAGTGATGAGTACCAAGCGATTTCTCTTTGCGGGATTTGGCGGGCAAGGCGTGTTGCTAATGGGTCAAATACTCTCATACGGCGCCATGATTTCCGGAAGAGAGGTATCCTTTATGCCCAGCTATGGGCCGGAAATGAGAGGTGGCACCGCCAATTGTACCGTCATTGTTTCGGATCAGCCCATTGCATCTCCCGTGTCCAC
>SACF01000163.1 GCA_009928665.1 Alphaproteobacteria bacterium | reverse complement strand
CTTGCCCATTTCCTGCGCCGTGATTTCCAAGTTTCCATCTCTTCCCAACAAGGTCACCGTATCTCCCAATTTTACGTCAGGAACATGGGTCACGTCTATCATGGTCTGATCCATACATATATTTCCCACAATGGGTGCAAAGGTTTGGTTGCAAATAACTCTGCCTCGATTGGAATACAACCGGGAAAGACCATCGGCATATCCCAAAGGCAAGGTAGCAATCAGGCTGGGCTCCTTTGTGATAAAAGTTCTTCCGTATCCTACGGAAAATCCGGCACCCACTTTTTTCAGATGAATGATATTGGCCTTCACCGACATCACTGGTTTCAGGTCCAGGATAGAGGTATCCACTTCCTCCGAAGGCACACATCCGTAGAGTATAATTCCCGGACGAACCAAATCATAATGGACCGATGGCAATTCCATGACGGAGGCACTGTTAGCCAAGGTTTTTTTGGGGAGAATCATGCCCTCCCTTTCCAAAGCCTCTTGAAAACGGAGAAAGATTTTCTCTTGCCTTTGAGAAAAGGTTTTGTCGCAAGCATCTGCTGTGGCCATATGGGAAAACAATCCCTGCACCTGGAGAGATTCCAACGCAAGAATTTGTCGGATCTCTTCCCGGGCGGTTTTTTCTTCTTCCGGCTGTTCCACCAAGTATCCAATACGTCCCATACCGGTATCCAAAGCGATGAAAACCGAAACCTGTTTTCCCGCCTGGGTAGCCAAAGAAGACAAGGCCTTTGCGTTCTCTAAACTGCATACCACCGCCATCAAATCATATTGTATTACCCAAGACCAATGGGCGTCCGGTGTGAGACCTAAAATCAATATGGAGTCTTTGATTCCGGCATCTCGCAACTGAACCGCTTCTTCCAAAGTGGCTACTCCAAAAGAAGATACGCCGCTTCTCTTCAGTGTGTCCGCTACCGCAACAGCGCCATGTCCATATGCGTCTGCTTTGATAATGCCCATGATTTCGGGCACGGGCCCCACTCTTTTTCGGATTTCCTTCACATTATGGGTTAGATGTTCCAAATAAATTTCCACCCAAGCGGCTCTCGGAGGCATTTCTTTCATCTATTCTTCCTCCTCCTGCTGCCATTGTTCCAAAAATTCATGGTACCACTTTTCCGGCCGATCTTCTGTAGCATCATATACCAGCTGGCCATCTAAAAAGGTATACCGCACCTTTGCTTCCTTGTTTTCCGGGTTTTGATCAAAGACTACAAAATCGGCGTGACTTCCCGGTTCCAGCCTTCCCAACACATCTTCCTCTCCCAATAGCATGGCGGGTTTTTGAAGGTAAGTGTCCAGAATTTCCTCCATGGGTTTTCCCGTAATCACCGGGATTTTATCCTCGAAGTCCATGTCGGGAATCACGGTCCACTCTTCGATGCTTCCGATTTCTTGTCGCAACTCCGAAGATATTTCCGCATCTGTGGAAAGAATCCAGGGAGTTCTTCCCCCGGCTCTTCCCATCCGGTCCATGGTTTCCAGGGTCTCCTGCAATGCTTGAGAACCTCTAACCTGCAAAAGCAGATGGAAGTTGCGGTCGGAAGCGGCGGTTGCCAATGCCTCCAGTCCCTCCCGGCTCAATCCGAACCCTTCCGGAATCTTTTCGTCCCGGAGAAGGTGTAGGGTGGTAAAGTGAACCAGCCCATTCATCTCATTGCACAAGGTTCTATTTTGCATCAGCTTTTGCGCCAATCCCTTGGGGTCCACATCACGATCCATATAGACGGAGCCGTAAAATCTTTGCTTTAAAAATCCTTCTTGGTAGAGCGCCACCAAGGCTTCGTGATACAGACTATGAAAATAGTC
>SACF01000074.1 GCA_009928665.1 Alphaproteobacteria bacterium | reverse complement strand
CAAAAAACATAATTTCTCCCCTATTTGATATAGGATATTAAACGTCGTTCACGTCTGGACATACCTATCCCATGGCGATCTCCATTCTTTATTGAGTCCAGTGCCAAAAGATACTTTAGAATAAATATTTCAATGCAAACCACTTGGACCACTTAATTGGAGGTTCCGGAGTTTTTTATTTTTGGATCAGGGTGCGATTTTTCCTTTCTTTGTGATGCACTTTCAGTTAAAATATCATTCTGTGTTGCCCCAATGTTGCCATTTACATGTATATAATTGATATTCAACATCAATTACTTTCTGCATCGATACATCCAAAATTAAATCTCATTGGATTAGAAATCTATTCAATAAAATCAACAGTACTCCAAATCCATAGTTTTTACCGTCACCCCTACCGTCACCCTGAAAAATTAAAAACCCCGTAAATCATTGATCTACGGGGTTTTACTTTTGATTATTTGTGCCCGGAACAGGACTCGAACCTGCACATCCGTACGGACACTAGTCCCTGAAACTAGCGCGTCTACCAATTCCGCCATCCGGGCAATTATGAAAGAACGTCAATCGGTTTCGGACAAAAATCTGTCCGGATTTCTGACCCTGAGTTTTGATTCCTGCGAATCAGCTCACCGGGTGCCCAGGACAAGACTCGAACTTGCACAGCCTGAGGCCACTACCCCCTCAAAGTAGCGTGTCTACCAATTTCACCACCTGGGCAATATCTGTGTGCGGTGTGGGTTAAGGGTTCCGGGTTTCAAAAGGGACTGCAAAAGTAAATATTTTTTTAATACCGACAAAGATTTCTCATTCAAAAAAAGAAATCGCAAAAGCGATCGCCAGTCCTGATAAGATCGTGACAAATTTCTGCATATTGTACCGGTGATTCTCCTCGGTTTCAAAAAGAATGGTAGTAGATACATGTAAAAAAATACCCACCACCACGGCAAGAATATAATTGAAATAGGACGCAACCGACACGGTCAGCGAAGAATCCAGAATCCGGCTGAAAACCGAGCCCAGGGGCGTCATCATGGCAAATACAAATAAGAATACAAAGGCTTTCCGCATCGACAAACCGTAGTGCAGGAACAACCCCATCAGGGTCAGTGAGATCGGAATGTTATGAACCACGATTCCGCTGACCAGCGACCGGGTCAGCCCGTCGCCGATATTCTTTACCAGGGGCATCCCTTCAAGGAATGCATGGATACATAAACCGATGAGCAGGAGAAAGGGCGACACCCGCTCGTCGTCCGAATGCGTGTGTTTGTGGCCATGTTCGGCGCCCTCGGTAATGAGTTCCAGAAAAAGCTGAAGAACAAATCCCAGTAATACAAACAGCCCCGTGAAAACGGTTGCCTCCCGGTAAACCTCCGGGATCAGAATCAGAAACGTGATCCCGATCAGGAAGGCCCCGCTGAAAGCAAGTAAAAACTTCATCAACCGCTGATCGCCCGATTTGAAAAAAAAGATCAACGATCCGCTGGCAATTACGGTCAGTACCAGAATCAGGTAAATGATCATCATATTCCCTTTCCCGAAAAAATTTTATCAGTCAGAACCCTATCCGGCAGAACTCCTGCCTGAATTAAACATCAATATAGCGGTACACCGTAGGAACGGGAACTCCCTTGAACAATTCACGGTAAGGTGCGGAAACCTCCGATAAACAACCTGAATCCTCAGCCAAATGCAATGCCCGGAGATCCGTCAGTACCATTTGATAAAAAGTCTCGCTCATCACAATCCGGTTCTCAACGCTTTTGGTCATCAACCGCGCCGTAAGATCAATGTCACTCCCGTAATAATCGTCCGCCCCTTCGAAAAACGTGATATTGTAAACCTCACTGCAATGATGGATGGCCACCTTGCAGTTCAGAAACAAATCGGGATCCGGATGGTTCTTGATCAGGAACAATCCCGCGTGGATATCCTCCAGTAAGGCATAACAGGTATTGTTCGTGGTTTTGGCCTTCAGAACCTCGTCGGGAATGTACAGCATCATTTCATCCCCGATCCCTTTCACGACATGATGCTGAAAGTGATTGGCGTACAAAAGGTTGTTAAAAGTGTTGTTCAACTTGCGGCCCCAATCTTTCAAACCGCCCAGGTACTTCATGTCGGTTGATTTGTTGATGTCCATGAAGAAACAGGTGCCCGGACATCGCGGAATCCGGTCAAGTTCCCTCACCATCTCTTCCGAGTTGGGGTCGGTATAATGAATATATCGCAACATTAAAACACCTTCAGCGCCTCTTCCTGAGTGCCGTAAATTTCGAAGATATTCGTGAATCCCGAAATTTCAAAGATCTCACGGATATTCTCCTGCAACCCGCACAAGACGAATTTTCCCTTGACCATTGTGATCTTCTTCAATGCCATCAACAAGATCCTTAAACCACTGCTGCTCACATAGTCCATCTTTGAACATTCAACGAGGATCTTTTCATTATGATCATCGATCAGTTCCAACAACTTCTTTTCCAATACATTGTAATTGGTCGTGTCGAGCCGGCCTGTAATTCCAAGGATTACGCACTGACTGGTTTTCTGTTCATTGAGTTCCATAAAGGTTATTTCGGTTTTGGTTTAAAATTTCCTGGTTAAAATTACGATATTTTTATTATCGCTCCGCTGATATAAAACTTCACTCATCATTTCTCTCACAAAATGGATCCCCAATCCGCCTATTTTCCGTTCCTCCAATGGTTTGTCAAAAACATCATCCACCTTCTTTTCCAACAGGTTGAAAGGCTTCCCGTCGTCGGTAAGCCTGACCTGCACGGCATCCGGTCCGGTCATTGTCAGCTCCAGCAGGATTTCATGTTCCGACTGGTCGTCCCATGCATAGAAAACCACATTGGTAAAGAGTTCCTCAATGACCAGATTTAATTCCATCGAAACCTTAGGGGGTATGTTCCATTGCTCCGAAATCTCCTCAATTTTTATGGCAATCCGATCAAGTTCGGTCAGTTGGTTCTTTAATTTCAGCATTTCATAATTCATAACATCGCGCTTTATATCCGTGATCACTTGGTATTGCAGAGCAAGAATGGTTATATCATCTGCCTGATCGGTACCTTCCGAGAATTTCTCAATTTCATCCGACAAGCCGGTCGTGATTTCCCGGGCGCTCTTCCCTGCCATCCGCAACAAGGTCTCCTGAAGCCTGATTTCGCTGAAAAATTCTTCACGCGTGTTCAATGCATCGGTGATCCCGTCGGTCGTCAGTACCAGTACCTCCCGGTCACTGAAAGTATAAAAACCTGCATTATAACGCCCCCTTTCCTGCACCCCCAGCGGAAATCCGTGACGTTCCTTCAACCTCTTCACGGTAACGCCCCCATCTACCACCAACGGAAAATTGTGTCCGGCATTGCAAAACTCCATCGTTCCGTTTTTCAGGTCTACGACAGCTGCAAAAAACGTTACAAACATCTGGTTCGGATTGTCCTGGCACAGTTCCCGATTGATGCTCTCCATCACCATGTTGATCGGAATGCCTGCCAATGCCTTTGCCCTGAGCAACGTCCGGGTCACCATCATGAAAAGGGCCGCGGGAACCCCTTTGCCGGCCACATCGCCAACCGCAATACAAAGGTGATCGGGATCGAGGTAAAAGAAATCATAAAGATCACCTCCTACGGCCTTGGCCGGATTCAGTATCGCGTATAAATCCCAGTTGTCGGGCGTCAGAAAACCCCGGGGCAGCATATCCATCTGAATGGTGTGTGCTACCTTGAGTTCACTCTCGATTTTCTCTTTGGCAGTAGTGGTCTCCTCCAGGTTGATGATATAGGATCTGAGTTCATCCCGCATCTCGGCAAAAGCCCGGGTCAACTGCGCTACTTCATCCTTTGATTTCCGTACCGGCAGCTTCGTATCAAACTCGCCATGGCCGATCTTATGGGTCGCCTCAACCAGCCGGACAATCGGACGGGTCATCCGCCGCGTGATCAGAACCGTCGTGATCAATAATATGGTAATGCTGATTCCGAAAATCCACGACATGACCTTGATAAAACTGTACATATCATCGTAGAGTTCATCCTCCGGAAAAATGATGCCAAACGACCATCCCGTGGAGGGAACCGGAGCATAGCTCAGAAAACTCGGCCTTTTCTTCGCTTCCAGCCCGTCCATGCTACTGAATCCCTCATTTCCTTTTAACATATCACGGATAGCCCACATGGTTTCAACCCCCTTCCCCTGCCGGGCCACGTCAAGAATATTTTTATCTGTCAGACTGGATATGGGGCTTACCATGATCTTACCCTGCTTTGAAATAAGGATGCCATAGCCGGTATCAGAGACTTTGACTTCGCTGACAATTTTCGCAAAACCGGCTAGCGAAACATCCATCGTCAGCACTCCGACGAACTTCCTGGTGCCGTTCAGGTTCCTGAAAACCGGGACCGAATAGGTACACATCAGGGTATCGCCGCCACCCTTGTCGTAATAGGGTTCCGTCCAGGAAGGCTTCCCGGTGATCTTGGGCAACCGGTACCAATCCATCTTAAAGTAATCGTAACTCTTGTTTCCCAAGATCTTTGACTGAAGATGCCCATTTTTCTCATAAGAATAGGAGGCGTACCAATACGATCCGGGTTCACCCTGGTAAGGCTCAAATGCAAGGCATGTGCCGAATACATAAGGATGCTGAAGAATAAATTCCCGTGCAATGCGCATCACATCCGTGTTGCTGATGTTGGGATTTTCCATTGCCCGCACCAGCGTCTGCGGAACCAGCTCTGTGGGCTGTAACACATTCTCAATCCTTGTTACCGTTTGATTCGTCTTGGTGGTGGCATCATTCTGCGCCTGTAACATGATCAGCACACTTGACGTCCCATAGCCCACTACCAGTGGTATAAACAGGATGATTGTGATCGCCACCAGAAAGAAGATGCTGTAGCGGAAGGCAATTCCACGGTAAAATGTGATTTTTGGAAATTTGATTCGCAATGGTTTCAATATTGATTTTTCTTGGTAAAAGTAGAAAAATATCACCATTATAAAGCGAAAAGTAATATTTTTGAAGCAGTATAATCAACGACAAATTTAATCTCTATGAACGACGAAATCCTCTCCCTCGAACCATCACGGCTGTGGCACTATTTCAACGAAATTTGCAAAATACCCCGCCCTTCTAAAAAAGAAGCCCGGATCGCAGCTTACCTGCGAAATTTTGCAGTTTCGCATCAACTCCCTTGTTACCTTGATGAGACAGGCAATGTACTGATTCGCAAAGCAGCTTCAGCCGGTTTTGAGAACAGGAAAACAGTCATCCTTCAAAGCCATATGGATATGGTCTGTGAAAAAAATGCTGAGACGGTCCATGATTTTGAAAACGATCCGATCCTCACCCGGATTGAGGGCAACTGGGTTAAAGCCCGGGGAACTACTTTGGGCGCTGATGACGGGATAGGAATCGCTGCAACACTGGCCATTCTTGAATCCGATACGATAGAACACGGACCCATTGAAGCCCTCTTTACGATGGATGAAGAAACAGGACTCACCGGGGCTTTCGGACTAAAACCCGACTTGCTGAAGGGAAGAATTCTGATCAATCTGGATTCGGAAGATGAGGGACAACTCTTCATCGGCTGCGCGGGAGGGAAGGATACCGTGGCAACCCTGCCTTTGGAAACCGAAGAAATACCGGCCAATCATAAACCCTATAAAATCAGTCTGACCGGGCTCCGGGGAGGTCATTCGGGTGACGACATCAACAAGGGACTTGGCAATGCCGTGAAACTTCTGAACCGGTTCCTTTGGAATGCAAAAGAACAATTTGAAATAGCAATTGCCGATATCAACGCAGGCAACCTGCGAAACGCTATTGCCCGGGAAGCATTTGCCGTGATCACCGTTCACTCCGATCAGGAAAAGGATTTTCTTGCCTATGCCCTAAAGTATGAATCAGAAATAAAGTCAGAATACAGGATTACCGAGCCGGCACTGTCCTTTAAAACCGAACCTGCTACAATGCCAGGCTCCGTGCTGGTCGATTCACTCCAGACTGATCTCCTCGATGCACTGTATGCATGCCCCCATGGCGTAATAGCCATGTCGCGCGAAATACCCGATTTCGTAGAGACTTCAACGAATCTCGCATCCGTGAAATTCATGGATAAGAAAATCGTGATCACAACCAGTCAGCGCAGCTCTGTCGAGACAGCCAAGAAGGATGTGGGCGACATGGTTGCCAGCACCTTTTACATGATCAACGCAGATGTGGAGCAATCGCAGGGATATCCCGGATGGAAACCCGATCCCGATTCAGCCATTCTCCGTCTCACCGCCGACGCGTACCTCCGCCTTTTTCAACAGGAGCCCCAGATCCTTGCCATTCATGCAGGATTGGAATGCGGACTGGTCGGAGCCATTTATCCGGGCATGGACATGGTCTCCTTCGGCCCCACCATTAAAGGCGCACACTCCCCCGATGAGCGGCTCGACATCGATTCAACGGTTAAATTCTGGAAACTGACCCTCGAAGTCCTGAAAAATATCCCCATCGTATAGCCGATCCATGCCCCCAAGGTTGATCCTCCTTTTGGTATTTCCGCTCGTGGTGCAGGGAAACCATCAGATTCCGGATGGGATCGACTCTTTAGCAAGGGCGAGGATCGTTCACCATGTTTACCTGCTCGCCTCGGATTCACTGAAAGGAAGGCTGGCCGGAACAGAATCTGAAGTCAGGGCAGCGACATACATTGCTGAATATTTCAGGGAAACAGGAATTAAACCTGCCGGTTCCGGCGATACATCGTACTTTCAGAAATTCAGGGTTCCTGAGACGTTATGGAATTGGGGAAATAAACTCATTGCCCGTGGCCACCCGCTGACCTACCGGGATGAATTCGGTATGACTGCCTATTCCAAAAACGGAAACGGCACATCGGTATTGGTCAACGGCAGGCAGGGACTGGTTCTTCCGGAAAGCAATCTGGATCAATTGTCACCCTTGGGTGACCTGAATGGAAAGATGGTTTTGGTCGAATTGCAAACACCCCCCGGAATCCGGGTTTCCGATGCTGACCGCTTCCGTTTGGTTCCCCGTATCAGATTGCAGGAAGCGTTGGACCGGGGAGCCCTCGGCGTGATATTCTGGAATGCCGGTTCCGAACTTTTAGATTCGCTGTTTGCCTTTAACACTGTTGACCCGGCTGACGGTTTTGCACTCTATGTAAACCATCAGACAGGCAAATGGCTTTCGAAACACAACGAAAGTCCGGTTGAATTTAAGGTCTCGGTCGACCATCGGTCGACTGAATATATTAATGTAATCGGGTTTAAGGACAATCATGCATCCCGGACGATCCTTATAGGCGCTCATTATGACCACCTGGGCGCTGATTCAAAGGGACATATATATTATGGCGCCGATGATAATGCCAGCGGGACTGCCGGCATGATGGAACTTGCAAGGTACTTTGCCACACACGCCGATACCTGCAACAACTACCTTTTTATTGCCTTTGGCGCAGAGGAGACAGGACTGCTTGGCTCCTCTTGGTTTGTCAGGCATCCCACGTTACCCCTGAAAAGCATACGCTTTATGCTGGATCTGGATATGATCGGCAGGCTGGGTTGGAATTCAGATCTTCTTGAAATCGAAGGCGCCGGTTCTTCCCCGGCTTGGAAGATAATCATCAAAGCCACGCCCCGACCCGGCTTTAAGATCAAAACGATAAAAGCATCACTGCCTTTTTCTGATCATGCTCCATTTTATCAATCGAAAATCCCGGTGTTGTTTTTCAACACCGGTTTGCACAACGACTACCACACTTTTACCGATACACCCGGATCACTCAATTATGACGGGATCCTTCAGATTATAGGTTATGCAAGGGACATTATCGATGTGGCCGGCCGGACAAACGAACTGTCATTTCAGCTAGTACCGCCGATTCATCAGGTTGCAGCCTGGACCGATTTTATGTTTCAAACGCTGGGGTGGCTTTTTACAATCCGGTGAGAATACCGGCATGCGACAGTGTGTTTCTGTCCGGGGCCTGGTTATTCCCCGGGAAGGATTAAAGAGGTCGGTTCAATGCCGGTTTCCTCAAATCTTTTACAAGCCTTCATTACAATCCGACCCCCACTCCGATCCGGAATATCGGGTTAGAATAAGGGGAATTGTACGAATCATTCAGGTTAAACAGGAGCATCAGGTCTAAAAACACGCGGTTGCCAATGGGCTGGTGGTATCCTCCCCCAACAAAAAGGCTGTTTATTTCCACTTGTTGCTTCCCGGGTTCATAGGGATTTCCGTATGGATCGATAATATGCCCGCCATAGGTCAGGGTATAGGGCCGTGAGTAGGTCAGGTATTCATATTCGATATGAGCAAAGAAATTACCCAGGAAATTACGTGGAAACAAACTGTAAAGGTAGTAACGGAGATACACTCCGCCTCCATAAACGCTCGATTCATAACTGAGAAGTTCCCCGTTATCGAGATTGAGGAAATAGTTCTTGAAGTTATAATACTGGTATTGTAAACGGATACCAACATGAAGTTGGTCAACCGTTCGGATAGCCACTTCGGGGGATACGGTTATACCTGTAACGCTGCCGAATTGAAAGCCCAGGTTGCCGCCGACCGAGAGTCGTCGCCAGAAGGAATCAGGGTTTCTGGGTTTGGCGGAGAGGGATGGGATAGAATCCTGGGCGAGGGCAGGTAAGAGTAGCCAGGTGAATATCAGGAAAAACAGGATTTGTTTCACAGGACAGTTTACATTTTAGGGTTGTACAATATTATATTTGGAAACGGATACAAAGATAGCAAAAAAAAGTTTAATCGTAACATGTTATTATTTAATTTATTAGATAGGTTTGCGAAAAATTTTTTCAAATTTTTTATAGAAACAGTGTTTTGATAAGAAAATTTTTATAATTTTGCGCTCCCGTTTCGATGTTCTTTGATTCTGATTGCATATAATCTTTCGTAACAAGTTGGCAGTGGGGTTGGTTCAGGAGAGAGGAAAACTTTTTTAGATTTTTTTTTAAAAAAGTTTGGTAGAAAGAAAAAAGGTTGTAATTTTGCAGTCCGATTTTAAAACAAAGTACCTGAAAGGGGAAATGAATAATGTTCTTTGAAAGACTGAAGTAAATGTAGTAGCAAATATCCCAGAAAATTAACTTGTTAATTTCTTTTGGTAATAGTTAAACCTGATAAGATTAAATTTTCCTTTTACAATGGAGAGTTTGATCCTGGCTCAGGATTAACGCTAGCGGCAGGCCTAATACATGCAAGTCGAACGGCAGCACGGATAGCAATATCTGGTGGCGAGTGGCGCACGGGTGCGTAACACGTATGCAATCTACCCTTAACTGGGGGATAGCCCCGAGAAATCGGGATTAATACCCCATATTATTATGGTGAGGCATCTCATCATAATCAAAGCTCCGGCGGTTTTGGATGAGCATGCGCGACATTAGCTAGTTGGCGAGGTAACGGCTCACCAAGGCTGCGATGTCTAGGGGTTCTGAGAGGATTCACCCCCACACTGGTACTGAGACACGGACCAGACTCCTACGGGAGGCAGCAGTAAGGAATATTGGTCAATGGACGCAAGTCTGAACCAGCCATGCCG
>SACF01000073.1 GCA_009928665.1 Alphaproteobacteria bacterium | reverse complement strand
CCTATGCCGCCACGCCCCAAAAATACATTGACGGACTGTATCGGATCGGGATCAACCGGCCTTTAAACCTTCAGATCGCCGGTGAAGGAAAGCCTTATATCAAGACCACGAAAAGCAAGTATTGGTCGGCGCTTTCATTGCCCTGGATGTCGATCGGTTATGAAATCTCACTGGCCCCGATCCATCTTCTGACTCTTTACAACGCGGTAGCCAACAATGGTAAAATGGTAAAGCCGCTGTTTGTAAAAGAGATCAGGCGGAACGGACATGTCGTTCAACGATTCGATCCCGTGGTTATCAACCCTCAGATCGTATCACCCGCGGCAATTAAAAAGGCACAAATCCTGCTTAAGGGAGTTGTTGAAGAAGGAACCGGTGCTTCGATCAAATCGCCGTTTTATAAAATAGCAGGGAAGACCGGCACCGCACAGATTGCGGCAGGCAACAAAGGATACCGGCAGGGAACGAAACAGGTCCAGTATAAAGGCTCTTTCGTCGGATATTTCCCTGCCGACGATCCCAAGTATTCCTGCATTGTTGTCATTGTAAATCCGAAGAAGGGAAAATACTACGGAGGGGCCGTTGCGGCACCCGTATTCAGAGAATTATCAGATAAGCTGTTCGCAATCAGACCCGATATCCTCATTCCTTTACCCTTCGATTCCACCCTCTCGCTGGTTCCGGTCGCTCAGAAAGGCCAAAAATTGGATCTTTCAGATGCATATAAAGCAATGGGTTTCAATATCGTTCAGTCGGGCGGAACATCTGTTTGGGCGCAACCCGGCCTGAGTAATGAAAAAATTATTCTTACTGCCGAACCTGTTGCATGTGGAGTTATGCCCGATGTGAAAGGTATGGGACTGAAGGATGCAATTTACATGTTGGAAGGAATGGGCATGAATGTTCTTGTGAAGGGAAAAGGAACTGTGGTAAGGCAAACCGTACAACCTGGTTCCCTCATTCACAAGGGGATGCCGGTCGTGATCGAACTCGAATTAAAAAATTTCAAATCCAAGACAGCAGCTTGATGCAATTAAGGGATTTAATTAAGGATCTGGAAACACTTGCTATTGCAGGCAGTACCGACAGTATGATCTGCAAGGTACAGTCTGATTCGAGAATGGTGGGGCCTGACGATCTGTTTATCGCTACTTCGGGTACCCATTTCGATGGACATGACTTCATCAACAAGGCCCTGGACCAGGGCGCCGTTGCCATTATTTGTGAAACCTTGCCTGCGGTTCTTCGGGAAAAAACCTGTTATATCCAGGTCAAATCTTCGGCTCACGCGCTTGGTGTGGTGGCTTCGGCATTTTACGGAAATCCTTCAGAAAAATTGCTGCTGATCGGGGTAACCGGGACCAATGGTAAAACCACAACGGCAACCTTACTTTATGAACTCTTCAAAAGTCTTGGATATCGCAGCGGGCTGATCTCTACAATCGTAAACCGCATCCATGACACCAGCGTTCCTGCTTCGCATACTACTCCGGATCCCCTGAGCCTGAATGAGCTGCTTTCGCGGATGGTTGACGACGGCTGTGATTACTGTTTCATGGAAGTTTCCTCGCATGCCATTGACCAACAGCGAATAGCAGGTCTGGTTTTCAAAGGCGGGATCTTCACCAACCTGACCCATGATCATCTCGATTATCACAGGACCTTTGATTCCTATCTGAAAGCAAAGAAAGCATTCTTCGATCGGTTACCTTCCGGTTCTTTCGCGCTTGTAAACAAGGACGACCGCAACGGGTACGTGATGACCCAAAACACCCGCGCCACGGTTTACGCTTACAGTCTTCAATCGATGGCTGACTTTCATTCGAAGATCCTCGAAAATCAATTTCAGGGATTGCAGTTGCTTTTGGATGAGAAAGAGGTTTGGTTCAAACTGGTCGGCCGGTTTAATGCATACAATCTTCTTGCTGTTTACGCTACGGCAGCGCTTCTGGACCAGGACAGGACAGAAGTTCTGACCTGCCTCAGCAATTTGAATCCGGTCGACGGAAGGTTCAATTATCTCGTGTCATCCCGACAGGTAACTGCCATTGTCGATTATGCCCACACACCCGATGCCCTGAAAAACGTACTGGAAACCATCAACGAAATCCGGACGCATAATGAGATGCTGATCACCGTGGTTGGTGCCGGAGGAAACAGGGATACCACAAAACGACCCATAATGGCAAGGATTACCTGCACCCTGAGCGACCGGGTAATCCTGACTTCGGACAATCCGAGAAACGAAGATCCCAGGATAATCCTTGACCAGATGAAAGAAGGTGTTGAAATGCATCAATCGTTTAAAGTACTCACGATTGAAAACCGGAGGGAGGCCATCCGGGCAGCCTATGCGTTGGCCAGGCCCGGCGATATCATTCTGGTTGCCGGGAAAGGTCATGAAACCTACCAGGAAATTCAGGGAGTAAGACATCATTTTGATGACCGTGAAGTCATCGAAGAAGCTTTCAGAAGTGTGGACATTGTAAATCAGTAAACCATGTTGTATTATTTATTTACCTGGTTACACGATGCATTCAATATTCCCGGAACGGGGGTTTTCCAGTACATTTCTTTCAGGGCTGCCGCTGCCCTAATTACTTCCCTGTTCATATCGATGATCATTGGTAAGCGATTGATCAACTATTTGCGTGCAAAACAAGTCGGCGAAACAGTAAGGGATCTCGGCCTGGAAGGGCAGGGTATCAAACAGGGAACACCCACCATGGGCGGACTGATCATTCTTGCAGCCATCCTGGTCCCTGCGCTGCTCTTCGCAAAGCTGCATAATATCTATATCATCATGGTGATTTTTGCAACGATTTGGCTGGGTGCGATCGGATTTCTGGATGATTATATCAAAGTTTTCAAAAAGGATAAAAAAGGATTGCCCGGGAGGGTCAAAGTTATGGGGCAAATCGGGATCGGGCTCATCGTTGGATTCATCATGTATTTTAATGATGGGGTAGTGATCAGGGAGCGGGTACGACAAACCGCCTATGTTCCAACCAGCGATGTGTTCAACATGGAGTCGGGAGCTGAAAAAACGAGGATCTACTCTAAAATACCTGTCAAGTCAACAAAAACAACAATCCCATTCGTCAAGAATAACGAATTCGACTATAGCTGGCTGATCACCTGGATGGGTCATGGGGCAAAAAACTGGACGTGGCTTGTCTTCATTCCAATCGTGATTTTCATCATCATTTCGGTTTCAAACGGAGCCAACCTTACCGACGGATTGGATGGTTTGGCGACTGGTACGTCGGCCATCATCGGGCTTACACTGGGCATACTGGCTTATGTATCAGGCAATATTGTCTTTGCCAACTACCTGAATATTATGTATATACCCAACACAGGCGAATTGGCGATCTACATATCAGCATTTGTCGGCGCCTGCATCGGGTTTTTATGGTACAATTCGTTTCCGGCACAGGTATTCATGGGCGATACGGGCAGTCTGGCCCTGGGTGGCATCATAGCCGTCTTTGCCATTATGATCCGTAAAGAGATTATGATCCCTATTTTCTGCGGGATCTTTCTTGCCGAAAATTTTTCAGTCGTATTGCAGGTAACCTGGTTTAAATATACAAAACGAAAGTATGGAGAGGGCCGGAGAATTTTTAAAATGTCGCCACTCCATCATCATTATCAGAAACTTGGTTACCACGAATCAAAAATTGTCATGCGGTTCCTCATAGTAGGAATCATGCTGGCTGTACTCACCATTGTTACACTCAAACTCAGGTAAAGACCATGACCTTAGAAGCATTAGCCAAACAGGGACACGTCAATGTTTATGAATCTCTTGCAGCATCGATCGGCCCCAGGATCCGCGAGATCAGGAAAGATTTCATCAAGGAAAGTTTTTCAGGGTTTCAGCAGGTTGAACACCGGCTTGAGACCATCGCGGTGATCCATGGCATGGAGTTTATCAACGATTCAAAATCATCGAACATCAATGCCACCTGGTATGCACTTGAGAATATGAGCCGGCCGGTCATCTGGATCACCGGGGGTGTGGAGAACAATAATGATTACGGGATCCTGCGTCATCTTGTCAGAAAAAAAGTCAAGGGTATCGTCTGCCTTGGGCTTGATACCCGGCGCATACACCAGGCGTTCGACAGTCTGGAAATACCTTTGGTCGATGAAACCTCCATGGAGCAGGCTGTACAGACTGCCTATTACATGGGAGCCAAAGGCGACGTGATCCTTCTTTCTCCGGCTTGCGCATCTTTTGATCTTTTTCAGAACTATGAGCAACGGGGCGAGGCATTTCGGGCCGCAGTGAAGAATCTATAACGATAGCAGGATGTTGGCATTTGTAAAAAATATCAAAGGTGACAAGGTGATCTGGATCGTCGTGATTATTCTGTGTGTCGTATCATTGCTCGCGGTGTACAGTTCGACGGGAACCCTGGCTTACAAGAAACAGCATGGAAACACGGAGTACTATCTTTTAAAACATTTCATGATTCTTGCTTTCGGGCTGGGACTGATGTACATTACCCACCTGATCAAGTACACCTATTATTCGCGGATATCGCAGATCGGTCTTTATCTGACCTTACCCTTGCTGATGATCACGCTGTTTTCGGGAACTAACCTGAATGAGGCCAACAGGTGGTTGACGGTCCCGATCATCAATCTGACCTTTCAAAGCTCCGATGTAGCCAAACTCTTTCTGATCATGTATCTGGCAAGGACGTTAAGTAAAAAACAGGAATTGGTCAGAGATTTCAAAAAAGGATTTTTACCGGTCATTATTCCGGTCATCCTGGTGACCATCCTGATCCTGCCCGCCAATTTTTCAACCGCAGCCATACTTTTTGTAACCTGCATGGTTCTTATGTTCATCGGAAGGATCAGCCTCAAGTACATGTTGTCGTTGGTTGCCCTGGGTGTGGTCGGGATCGTTCTTATTTTTGTTTTGGCAAAAACCTTCCCCACATTGTTTCCCAGAGGAACCACCTGGATTTCGCGCGTGGATCATTTCATACACAAGGAGAAAGCAGATCCCGACGCAACCTACCAGATTGATCAGGCAAAGATCGCGATTGTACAGGGAGGGCTTGTGGGAAAGTCGCCCGGGAAAAGCACCCAAAGGAATTTTCTTCCCCACCCCTATTCAGATTTCATCTTTGCAATAATCATTGAAGAATATGGCCTGATCGGCGGGACATTTTTATTATTCCTCTATCTGATTCTCTTTTTCCGGGTAATCCGGATTGCAAGCCGATGTAAAGGAAACTTCGGATCACTTATGAGCATCGGGATTGGGTTCAGCCTGGTCTTCCAGGCGATGATCAACATGGCTGTTGCAGTAGATTTGTTTCCCGTAACAGGGCAAACCCTTCCACTGGTCAGTATGGGCGGAACATCGATCTGGTTCACCAGTATTTCCATCGGCATTATTTTAAGTGTCAGCAGGGTTTCCGACATCGAGACCAAAAACGGGACCGAGGTTGAGGTCCTTCAGGATTCAGGCATTTCAGAAAATTCACAGGCAATAGCAGCGGCATGATTCGAATAATTATCAGTGGCGGGGGAACAGGCGGGCATATTTTTCCAGCCATTGCGATTGCCGATGCCCTCAGAAAAAAAGTTCCCGAAACCGATATTCTCTTCGTTGGCGCTCAGGGCCGTATGGAGATGGAACGTGTGCCGGCGGCAGGTTACCGCATCAAAGGCCTTCCCGTAAGCGGATTTCAACGGAAGCTGACCTGGCGCAATCTCATTTTCCCGTTCCGGTTGTTGCACAGCCTGTTCATGGCACGATCTATTATTTCTGATTTCAAACCTGACCTGGTTATCGGTGTGGGAGGTTATGCCAGCGGTCCGGTACTTCGAATCGCTACCGACCGTAAAATTCCGACGCTGATACAGGAGCAGAATTCTTATCCCGGCGTCACAAACCGGATACTTGCTAAAAAAGTCAGTAAAATATGTGTGGCATACCGCGGGATGGAAAACTATTTTCCGGTTGATAAGACTATTGTTACCGGGAATCCGGTTCGGGCTGGTGTCGTCGATATCCATGAAAAAAAGGCAATAGGCCTGGACTATTTTAATATGTCATCTTCTAAGAAGACAATATTAATAATCGGAGGCAGCCTGGGAGCAGGAACCATCAACCGATCCATTCTGAGACTTATTTCAGATCACCTGAAATCAGGTTCAGATCATTCCGGTCCAACACAGAATTTCCTACCCGACGGAATTCAGATTCTGTGGCAGGCCGGCAGGAATTACTTTCCGGAAATCAGGGAACAGTTGAATGCCTGGTCGGGTAATGTTGAAAGTACCGGAGAAAACCCGGGAGGTCGGCTGGATTTTGGGCCGGTTCATGTTTGTCCGTTCATTGAACGTATGGATCTTGCCTATGCCGCGGCAGACCTCATCGTTTCCCGTGCCGGAGCCATCGCGATCGCAGAATTATGTCTGATCGGCAAACCGGTTATCCTAGTCCCATCACCCAATGTTGCAGAGGATCATCAGACGCGGAATGCCATGGCTCTGGTCGAAGCCGGTGCAGCCCTGATGATCAGGGATTCGGATGCAGAATCCG
Source organism: Alphaproteobacteria bacterium (assembly GCA_009928665.1). Classification (GTDB taxonomy): domain Bacteria; phylum Bacteroidota; class Bacteroidia; order Bacteroidales; family FEN-979; genus CAIVAT01. Next base: position 3,046 of record SACF01000073.1, on the reverse strand, counting down.
GGCTCGGGACCACCTTGGTATCGATCTTGAAGGATGAAGAACAGCAATTAAAACTGGGTAAAAACATAACTGCGCTTGGAATCCTGGATGCAGATTCCAGAATAGCTGCAGAGGCTTTGGAGCTTCTAAACATTCCCCGGGAAGGCAATCCCGGTAATTCCCTGCATTTGATTTACATCGACCGGTTGCATAAGATCTATTTTTTAGGTATCGGTGGAATCGGGATGAGCGCCCTGGCAAGATATTTTTTAAAAAACGGGGTTGAAATTCACGGTTATGACAGAACCCGCACCCCACTCACCGATCAGCTTGCTTCAGCAGGAATAAAGATTCATTTTTCAGAGGATGTTCGCCAGATACCGTCGGGTCTCGACCTGGCCATCTACACACCGGCCATACCTTCAGGCCATAAAGAGTTTCAGTACCTGTCGGCCTTTGGGACGCCGTTGAAGAAGCGGGCCGAAGTATTGGGTATGATCTCGCGGAATTACCCGACTGTAGCGGTCGCCGGAACACATGGTAAAACAACGACATCAACACTCATTGCCCATATGCTCCAGTCTTCTGATCGATATCATCTTGCATTTTTAGGTGGTATTTCGAAGAATTATGATTCAAACTATTTATGCCAGTTACCGGAGCCAGGAACAAAGCAGAATGATCCGTGTTATTGTGTTGTTGAAGCCGACGAATATGACCGCTCTTTTCTGCATCTGGAACCGGAAATTGCAATCATAACTGCAACGGATGCCGATCATCTTGATATTTATGGCGGACACGAAGCATTAAAGCAAAGCTTTTCCGAATTTGCTTCCCGTATCAAACCCGGGGGAAGTCTGATCTCCAAAACCACGACCGGGATCACCGGAAAGCCCGGAGAAGGTTATCGTACCTATTCCTATGCACTTGATGAAACAGGTACATTTCATGCATCCAATGTCAGGATTGAGGATCACCAATACCATTTCGATTTTGTACATCCGGGTGGAGCGATCCGGGATCTGATTGCCGGACTGCCCGGCAGGTTCAATCTCGAAAATGCTGTCGCGGCCTTAGCGGCAGGTTACCTCATGGGTATTCCCGCTGATGACTTGCGGAAAGCGGTGTCCACCTATCAGGGAGTATGCCGGAGATTTGATATCCGGATCAATCGCCCCGATCTGGTCTATATCGATGATTATGCCCATCACCCTGAAGAGCTCCGGGCGTGTATTCTTGCTGTAAAGGAACTTTACCCGGGCCGGAAAGTAACCGGAATTTTCCAACCGCATCTTTACACCCGTACACGGGACTTCGCCCCGGAATTCTCGAAATCTTTATCTCTTCTGGATGAAGTGCTCCTGCTCGATATTTATCCGGCCCGCGAAGAGCCTATCGCGGGGGTGTCATCGGAAATGCTTATGGATTCTATCACATCTGGTTACAAAAAGCTGATCACAAAGGCGGAAGTTCCGGAAACATTGGCTCAAATGCGACCTGAATTGTTATTAACACTGGGAGCCGGGGATATTGATCAACTGGCAGTACCCATCATTGAAATTCTGGGAGGGGCAAACGAAACATGAAGAAATTTTTAAAAATCCTGAAAATCGTTTTTTGGATCCTCCTCGTCGCCGGCGCCGGGGTTCTGGTCGGATTTACAGAAGTCAGACAATATTCCAGAACCTGTCGTGGATTGGATATCCGGGTCGATTATGGTTTAGCCGATGTACTTATTACGAAAGAAGTTATCGATTCGCTAATCCTTAAAAATATTGGGATTGTTAAAGGAAAACCGTTGGGTTTTGTCAATACGGGAATCCTTGAAACGTTGATCCGTAAGCAGCCTTACGTGGACCGGGTGGCAGTTTATGAGGACAATGAAGGAATTCTGTTTGTGCGGGTAAAACAACGGGAGCCACTCCTCAGGATCATCAACAATCAATTTGAAAATTTTTACCTTGATCAGTCGGGAGCCTTATTACCGGTCAGCAGTGGTTTTTCAGCCCGGGTGCTGGTTGCGAATGGCAACATTGATTTTCCCTATATGAAAAATCCGGGTTACAGGGTCAATATTATGGCGTTGTCGGATTCCATCTACCATGATTCTCAGCTGACCAATCTCTACCGCTTGGCCATGTACATAAACCATGATCCCTTCCTCAAGGCGCTGACCGACCAGGTATTTGTCGACGAGTCGGGAGAATTTGAAATCATTCCGAGGCTTGGAAATCATGTCATTCTACTGGGCACAGCAGAAGATCTTGACCATAAATTCAAAAAATTGTTCGCATTTTATAAACTGGGGTTGAATAAAGTCGGCTGGAATAAGTACAATGTTATCAATATAAAATTCAAGAATCAAGTGGTGTGTTCAAAAATATAACAGTATGAAAAACTCAGGCATCATCGTAGGCCTTGATATTGGCACAACAAAAATCGCTGTCATCGTGGGCCAGAAAAATGAATTCGGGAAGATCGAAATTCTCGGGTATGGGAAAGTCCCTTCCATTGGCGTACGTCGTGGTTTGGTTGCCAACATTGACAACACAGTTCAATCGATCAAGGAGGCGATAGCGGAAGCAGCAGCCAAATCAAAAGTCGATATTAAATACATCAATGTGGGAATCGCCGGGCAGCATATCAAAAGCCTGCAGCACCGGGGGAGCATGATCCGCGAGAACAGTGAAGCAGAGATCAGCCAGGAAGATATTGACAAGCTCTGCAACAGCATGTACAACCTCAACATGAATCCCGGGGAAGAGATTCTTGATGTGATACCTCAGGAATTCAGTATTGACGGGGAGCATGGCATTCTTACCCCGAAAGGGATGATCGGAAGCTCGCTGGAGGCCAATTTTCACATCATTATCGGTCAGACCGCGGCAGCAAAAAACATCTATAAATGTGTCAGGAAGGCCGGACTTGAAGTCGTGGAACTGATCCTTGAACCCATAGCATCGGCGGAGGCAGTTCTGAGTGAAGAAGAGAAGGAAGCAGGCGTAGTGCTTGTCGATATTGGCGGTGGCACATCCGACATTGCCATTTTTCATGCCGGGATCATTCG
>SACF01000039.1 GCA_009928665.1 Alphaproteobacteria bacterium | reverse complement strand
CAAAACAGATGCTTTTCTCTTTTGGGTTTAACCCATCCAGCAGGTATTTACAAACATGTGATTGTTAAAAGTCATTGCTAAATTTTTACCGGAGTATTGCTATATAGTCTCCCAGATGAATCGGATCTTTGGAATAAAATTTATACTGGGTACACAAAACAATTCGCGTTTCAAGAAATTACTTTACAAGAGATTGAAACTAATAGAGAAAAAGCAAAGCGATGGTTCAATTTGCAGAAAGATCTTTGGGGAAGAAATTGTGCTAAAATTATCAACTTATGGATGGAAAACAATAGTCACGATGTAGATGCTTTTGTTGTTGATTTTGAAGAGCTAACCGAAAAATATAAAAAGCACTTACTTAGCTAACAAATAATGATCCAAGAAGTAAAATACATAAAGTTAAGGGATTTAGTTTTATGGACTGAAAATCCTCGTGACCCTATAAATGCTGATGCTACAGATCAAGATATTGTTAATAGAGCATTAGATGATAATTTGTCAAAATGGACATTATCTAAATTGGCAAAAGAAATGGGGGATTATTATGATTTTAGTGAACTTCCAACAGTCGTTATGCACGGAGACAAGCCTGTTGTTTATGATGGGAACAGAAGAATTATTTTAGGTAAAATAAAATATGGACTTGTGACTGTTCCATCGGGTACAAATACTCATATACCTGAGTTTCCTTATGAAATACCATGTAATGTTTGTTCAAAAAAAATAGCACTTAATAATATTCTAAGAAAACATGGTGATACTGGTTCTTGGCAACCTTTAGAAAGAGATATCTTCCTTCATAAATTTATGGGAGAACCCAAAAGCTCATTTCTTATTCTTGATGAAGATACAAGTATCATTACAAATAATAGACACTTGAATCAACGCTTTGTAAAAGAAGAAATATTCAAGGAGGATATTTTAAAATCATTAGGATTTTCTTTTCCTAAAAATAGATTAAGCAGCGTGTATTCTGATGAGGATGCATACACAATCCTTATGGACATCTCTAATAAAATAGAGACAAAGGAAATTAGTACTCGTAAACATAGGGGAAAAATTATTGAAATTTTAGACCCTACTTCTCAACGTTTAGTAGACCAAAATAAAACCAACAGTTTTCATCCGGTGAATTTAAATTTTAAGTCTTCACCTAATGAAAAGAAGCAAACACATCGTCAGGCTGAGAGGATTCCAAAAATTGGTAATGAAATTTTTGGTGGAAAATTGTATCTTCGAATGGGCGAAGTGAGTAATCTTTATCGAGATATAGTTGACTTATTCAAGTTTTATTTAAATAATAGTCATAAGTTGTCTCAAACATTTCCTGGAATAATTAGAATGTCTTTACGAATCTTATGTGAATCAGCTGCAAGGGATGATAACAATAAAAAACTTGAAAATTACTTAAAATGCTACTTCTCTTCTGCTAAATTGAATTTGGATAGAAATATTAGAACTACACTATCAAATCAAAATGTTACTGAAAATAGTCGTAGTGTAACTTTGTTTCTGTAAAATTAAAAAAGCCACGGCTGAAAAAATGACGTATAACGTCATAACCTTAAAAATATCAGCCATGGCTAAAACACAAACGAAAGTTACAAAAGATTTTTTGGATGAGTTCCAAAATTTATTAACCGAGACCAAAAGTTCAGACTTATTGGGAAGGATCATTGAGATCGGATTAAAGTCGATCATGGAGATGGAGCGGGATGCTCACATCGGAGTTGACAGCTACGAGCGATCGGAAGATCGCACAACCTACCGTAACGGCTATAAGCCACGACAGCTAAACACTCGTGTAGGGTGTTTGAACCTTGCGATACCTCAAACCAGGGATGGACAATTTTATCCCAGTATCCTGGAACGGTACCAGCGCAGTGAGAAGGCTCTGGTTCTGGCGCTGGCCGAAGCCTATTTTCAAGGAGTATCCACCCGGAAGATGAAACAGATCACCGAAGAACTTCTTGGGCGTGATTTTTCATCAGAGACGATCAGTCGATTTGCCGGTCAGCTTGATGCGGAGCTGGATGCCTGGCGTAATCGGTCAATTACGGAGGATTTCCCCTACGTGATCATTGATGCCCGTTATGATAAATGTCGTATAGGCTCAAAAATAACCGATATAGCGGTACTTACAGCCTTGGGGATAGATCAGCATGGGTTTCGTCGCTTTTTGTCTATAGAGACTGCTTGGGGCGAGACCAATACAAGCTGGGATCACTTCCTGGAAGGCCTCAAGGAACGTGGACTTAAGGGTGTAAGATTATTTACCAGTGATCATCATTCAGGGATACGGAATGCTATTAAAAAACACTATCCGGGAACACCCTGGCAGCGGTGTCAGCGACACTTTCTGGTGAATGCAATGGATTGGGTTCCAAACCGGTATCGGAATCAAGTCCATGATCAGTTGGTAGAGGTATGGGCAAGCCAGAATTTCGAACAAGCCCAACAGCGGCTCAATGAAATGGCAGAAAGCTGGGCTGATCCTTTTTTAGGATTTAGCACATTTTTATCGGAACAAGGCTTGGAAACCCTCACCGTCTTTACTGTCACGCCAAAGAATCATTGGAAAAAAATACGGACCAGTAACATGATTGAAAGGACCAATCAGGAATTTAAGCGACGTGGAAGAGTTGTACGGATCTTTCCAAATCCAGAGAGTTGTGTTCGGTTGTACGGCGCTATTGCAAAAGAATGGGATGAAGATTGGGTCAGTGGAAAAAAATATCTCGATATGGCCCCCCTGTGGGAGTGGGAGAAAGAAATCGCTTCGAAGGCAGCGGAGCATGCTCCGCTGCCTTCGAAAATCCCACAGAGGGTCAAAGAGTTAAACGTGGCTTAATAATTTTACAGAAAAAAAGTTGCACATCTAAAATAGTATTGTTCAGTTACTACATACCGGTGCACATAATTATCAATCATCTAGTAATTTAGAGCAGACAATGGCTATGTCTATTATTATAGGTGAGATTTTGACAATTTCTCATGGAAAGGAGGAGCCCCAATGAGTATAAATTATTCACCTTTAAGATATCCTGGTGGAAAGAATTGTATCTTTTCTTTTATTGCAAATATTTTTTACGAAAATCAATTAATCGGAATTAACTACGCAGAGCCATATGCTGGCGGTGCAGGATTAGCACTTAGATTGTTATTCGAGGGCTATGTTAATAATATTTATATCAACGACCTTGATAAAGCAATATACGCATTTTGGTCAAGTATTTTATATAGACCAGACGAGTTTTGTGAATGGATTGAAAAAACAGACATTACAACATCAAACTGGATTAAATATCGGGAAATTCATAGGAATGCGGATTCTGTAGATTATTTGGAATTAGCGAAGGCCACTTTTTTTTTAAACAGAACTAATATATCAGGGGTAATTAAAGGTGGTGTGATTGGAGGACTTGAACAACAAGGTAAATATAAAATTAATGCAAGATTCAACAAAAATGATTTGATAAGTCGAATTAAAAAAATTGCGAGTATTAGAGATAGGATAAATATTTCTAATCTTGATGGTTTATCATTTATTGGACAATTAAATAAGAGTAACAAGGAAATATTTATATATTTAGATCCACCATATTATCAAAAAGGAGCTGATTTATATATGAATTTTTATTCAATAGAAGATCATATAGCTCTTTCTGGATATGTTCATAAAATGCAAAAAAAGTGGATGGTATCATATGACAATCATGACTTTATTCTAAATCTTTATGCTCAACAGAACAAAGTTGTCTATAAACTATCCCAATCTGCATCAAATCGTATTGGTGACGAAATTTTAATTTTTGCGAACGGAATTGAATTTGAACAATCTTTAAACTATCTAAAGTCGGCTCTAATGTTATAGAAGGTCAGTCCTTTAGTTTTCGGATATTATAAAACCATTTATTCTTATGAAAGTAAGCATCTAAAATTGAAATGCCAAAATATTCTAAACAATTTTCAAACGGGTCTTCTACAGTTGCATTTGTTAACAATCTATTCAACAGCACATTATAAGCATTATAAATTTTCTTACCACCACACATGGTAGTTGGGATATATGTAATCCCTATTATACTCCCCAAAATTAGGACAGAAAGTTGAGGTGTAAAACAAGCCCATAAATTTTACTGTCATCATGAGCAGAAAATAAAGACAAAATTACAGTGATAATGCAAAAAAGCATATTGAAATATAAGTCACAGATCTTAGGATTCCTGCTTCTGTTTTTCAACATCACCGCGATTGCCCAGGTACCTTCACAAAAAGAATTCATCCGGGATTTTGATTCACTGGTTGCCATCATCAGGGAGATGGATCCGCGATTGCAGAGTTGGAAGGATCTGGCAGGTATCGACATTTTAAAGGAGATTGAGAAACAGCGGAAATATGTGGATACTATTACCAGTACGAACGATTTCATGGCGCTGATCAGTGCAACGCTGCAAAAATGTCTCGACGGTCACGCTTCGGTTGTTCCTCCTGCAGTTTTCAAATATATGCTTGAACAACTACCGGCTCCGGAGCAACAGCATCTGTCGGGAATGATTGATTCGATGCAATTACAACAGGCCGATAGAAATTTTAACAACCTCGTTGAATACCAGAATTCATTGAGCAGTGATGCGCCCGGAAGGCCATTCAGGGTCCAGCACCGGTATATCAATGGAAATTATGTGCTGACCAATACGTTCAAAACGGAACATAAGGTGTTTGCCTGCGGATGGAAAGTGCAAAGCCTGAACCATATTGATTTGTATGACTCCCTTTCACGAATATTGTCCTCGGGAAGCAATATGCCAAAGTTCGATCTGAAAAACAGGAGATTCTATTCGAATAATTATATAACGAATAAGTTATTGCTCAATGACACGGTGTATGTCGATTTTCGGGATGAGAACGAAAATATCAAACATCTGACCGTATTCCCCGATCAAAAAAGCAGCCTGAAGGGAATAAAGCTTGTAAGCCTTTATGACAATGCCGTCATAAAATTGTTCAGGAAGTACAACATGCTATATATCAGATTAAATGAAATGGTTCTGAATGATCAATTCATGAAGAAATTATCCCATTTCTGCCGGAACAAGAAGTTCACCCTGGTTGTTATTAATATCAGTGGTAATTATGGTGGCGATGATGCAGTATGGCAGAAGATTATGAGCATGTTCATACATGATACAATTTCCTATGAATATATTTTGGGATTTAAAAACTCAGCCTTAACCAGAAAATATTTGGGAATTGAGGAGTATCAGAAATGCTTAAAAATGCAATTATGGACCGGAGAGGAGTTCCTGGCAAAGAAATACCGGGAAACTATTATCCCTTCAGAAAATCATGTGTCAGGTTCGCCCAAAATATACCTGATTCATGATGAAAATATATTTTCATCTGCAGGTTCATTTCGCGCATTCTCCAACTGTTCGGATCAAATCACCAGCATCGGTTTTTCAACCGGATGGATGGGAGGTTTTGGCGCAACCCCTTTTTATTTTATCCTCCCCGAAACAAAAACACTGGTACGGTTAGATTGTGGAATTGACCTTACGAATGCTGATTCTTCTGCAAAACTGTTCCAGAAAGATGAAATCGAGGTCAGTCAAACGTTGGAATGGTATTACAACAGAAATGTTGCATATGATCGAAATTCGCTCAGACGTTTATTGACTTTTCCACCTTTTATAAAGGTCTTGCAGCTGGAAGGATTTGTTAACTAAGTCGGTACAATTAACAATGAAAAGCAGAAAAGTGCATGGTTTGTATCATTTAACTGCGGACCATTTTAAACGCCCCAACCCCATGAAACAATTTGCACTGATCCAGGTTTTAGTGTTGACCACACTCTTTGTGTTCGGACAAAATAAGCCGGTTGATTTCAAGAGGGTCAAAAATATGGCGAATAGCGAATCTTATGAAAAGCTGTTTGACCGGTTTATGGCTAATGACACCACCTTGACGGCCGATGACTACGTTTTGATCTATTACGGACAAGCGTACCGGAAGGATTACAAACCGAATGCACGACACGATTCGATAAGGGCCCTGAATATATGCCTGAACAAGCCCGCCGATTCCATTGATTTCCGCCAGGTTCTCAGGTACACCGATATGATATTGAACGATTTTCCATTTAATATCGAACAGATCTTCATAAAAGGGATTGCCTATGATAAACTGGGCATCAAGGATTCATCCTATTCCTGGCTTTTCAAATACGACAAACTGATCAGAGCCATTATCTCGTCGGGCGATGGTAAAACGCCCAGGACCGCATTTGTTGTTGTAAAGATCACCGATGAATACGCTGTTTTAAACGCGCTGGGGCTGAATTTCACAGGATAGGCATTGGTCACCGAGAAAAAGAAAATGTACGATTTAATGAACGTTGCACAGAATAAATACGGCATCGATCAGCTTTATTTTGACATCAACCTCTTCTTTGGGAAGTGATGACCCATCAAAAAACCTTTTTATCAGAAAATTTCTCTGGTCATGAAAAAACGCTCCTTCATCCTCCTGCTTCTTCTTGCGGCAGTTGTTTACGGTCGTCCACAATCCGAAGCCGGGAACCCTGCATCCATCGTACCGTCTGGTGCGACCGGCATTGACTTTTTAACGACGGATCGCTCCAAACCCGTGAAACCCCGTCAGAGTGTGATCGTTCCGGCAACGGAGGGCATTGCGGCCAGGTCGAATCCTTCGTTACCCGTAGCTAATCCCGATTCAACGATTTATAAATCATTTACCCAACACACGATTGATGTTCTTGCGAATGATTATTGCCCTGCCGGTTGTACCTGTGCGATAAAGGCAGTCGTCGGCGCATCGATAACCCCCGATCAGAAAATTGTTTACGAGGATCCCATATTCAACAGGGATCAATATGTACTATACGTCAGATACCAGATCAGGCGAACCGACGATACTACCCTTTGTTCTGACTGGGCTCTGGTAAAAATCACCTACCGGATGGACTCCACCTGTTTTCTTGCACGTCCTGATACGTTTACCATTCAGGCTGGCCAACCCGTCACGATAAACCTGCTGAAGAACGATTATAATCCCAACCCCCAGGATTCGATCTATATTTTCAGGGTAAATCAAATCCCGCACATGATGACCTTAAAATTGTCGGATAGCATTGCAATGTTTGTGGCCGATCTCTACAATGGAGGCATTGACACAGTCACATACTTACTCAAGAAGAAGCAATATGGAATACCCATTTCGATCGTCGATTTTTGCGTCCCGGTCCTAAACCGGTCTTATGACTTTCTGGATATCAACAATGTGAAAGCCCGAATCAATGCCTTTGGAAGTCATTTCGCGAAATACACAGAAAATGGACTTGGTTTTTTTGTTCCGAAAGAGGGTCAGAAAGGAACGCTTGGTGCCGCATGTTTATGGATTGGGGGATTGGATCCCGATGATTCGTTGCATTTTGCAGGTGAACGTCAACGGACAGGACCTTCCAACGGATATGATCCGGGATATTATATGGATTTCTATGCGGGCCCTGTCAGTTTTCCTGCCGTATATTCTCCGGAATACGACCGTTACTGGCACCGGGTTTGGAAGGTAAACAAAAAGGATATCGAGTATCACAGGAACCATTTTACAGATGCGGGCTACAAACCCATCGAGCCCATTGCTTCATGGCCCGCGCATGGCACTGTAGCGCTCGGCCAGGCTGCCAATCTTGCTCCCTTTTTCGACTATGACAAAGACGGAAATTACAATCCCATAAAAGGCGATTATCCGACCATTTACGGAGATCAGTCTGTTTTCTTCATTTACAATGATCACCGCGATAAACACACCGAGTCGAGAGGCGGTAAAGTCGGTGTGGAGATACACGGCTGGGCCTATGCATTCGACTATGCATCAGACAGTGCATTCAACAACACAATATTCATGCGCTACGACATTTATAACCGGTCGGATATCGAATATCATGATGCCTGGCTGGGGTGCTTCACCGATTTCGACATAGGTTTTTTCGGTGATGATAATACTGGGTGTGATGTTGAACGGAATATGTTTTTCGGTTATAACGGATATGATGTTGATGGTAATGGAGAATCTTATGCCTATGGCGAAAATCCACCGGCACAGTCGTCGACCATTCTGGCTGGTCCATTCATGGATCCCGATGGAATTGACAATCCAAGCCTTGATCAGCAGGGCCACCAATTATGCGATGCAAGCGTAAACGGTAGAAATTTTGGCGATAAAGTAGCTGATAATGAACGTTTTGGAATGACAAAGTTCGTCAACCTTGCCCATTACCTTGACATATACACCTTTATCAAGGAGCCCTCATTCGCACCGCAATATTACGGGTACATGCAGGGGATCCTGTATGATGGAACCAATATGTTTTACGGGGGGTGTGGACATTCATCATACGGCGGATACGGTCCGGCATGCAGTTTCATGTTTCCGGGAGAATCTGACACCCTGAACTGGGGAACGGGTTGTGCGCCACCCAATGGTCAGAAAAACTGGACCGATGAACCTTCGGGAATGGCACCCAATCGCAGACTTGGAATGACTTCCATGGGACCCTTTACCTTCAAACCGGGCGACCGGCAGCAACTCGACCTGTGTTATACCTTTGCAAGGGATTATACGTCGCCATCCCGCATGGCATCGGTCGAACTGTTGAGAACGAACACCGACAGGATCATCCACTCCTTCATCACCAATACCTTACCAAACGGCGATCCTTTCTTTAGTGCAGTTAACCAGGTCAGCGATGTCAGCAAGAAGATCTCCGTCTACCCAAATCCGGCAAGAAATCTGATCTACGTCGACTGCAGGAATCTTGCGCGTGAAGATGCCACGCTATCGCTGTACGACCTGAACGGCAACCTGGTGGCGGTGTATAACAAACCCATTGATACCGTCATTGCAGAATTGAATGTGTCGGGCCTGAGCCACGGGATCTACTTTCTTTCAGTGAACAGTAAATCCATGATATACAATACGAAAGTATGTATTATGAAATAATTCAGGCCTGGTGAGAAGGTTACACCCTATTGCTTTCCTTCTTACAAGAAGTTTTGTAGGGATTATCTGAAAATAGTAGTTTGAAAATTCGAAGAATAGGTGATGCTGTTACGGCTTGCGAATTGTTCATAAATGGAGAAGATGTGCGTTCCCGATAGCCTTGATCTGGCTTATGGGGATGCCTGCCATAGAAGCATAATCCGGCCAGCGGCTTACCACCTCCGTGATCTGGTCTGTTATTTCATGCGATTTTTTAATATTCATACGCTCTGCCACCGACCGGAGATCGTTTCCGGTGATCCCCGTACGCTTGTTATTGAGAGAAAGCTGATGCTGCGAAAGGTACTGGTGAGAGGGTTTGAATGCAAAAGTCATGTCATAAGCCGGAGAAAGCCGCCATTGTCCTGACTTATCCATCAGAAATGAGATGTTTTTGGTGTGATCGTCATGATTTGCAGCAATCACGTTAAATACCATCCGGCGATAAAGCTGATCGGCATCCGGATAGGGTAACCTGAGGTTTCGCATCGCCTGAAAGGCCTGTTCATAACTGTAAGCCAATGGGTTATTGTAATCGTAATGACAAAGGCCACTCAAGGTGAGCATATGGGTCTTCGAATTATGACCGCTGCGGTCGAAGCGGCGGGTCATGAAATGTGCTCTGCCGTTCTCTTCCAGAAGCCGGCATTCGGTCATTGCAATACCGCAATCCCGAACCATTAAATGGTAGGCATATTCTATGCGTCCGTATCCTTTCGGATCGCCAAGCTCTTCGTCAGTCACTCCATCCAGTTTAATCAGCCAGTGGGTATAGCCTTCAGGCGCTTCAAGCTGACCAGACCTGACTTTATTCTGTTTGTTCAGAGCGATCACTGCTTTCGCCCGGGCGCCACCTGCTGAAGTGCCAACCCTTATGATATCGAGCAATGCCTGTTTTTGATCCGTTGAAATATTAACATCCAGCGAGCCTTTTCTGTGCAATGCTTTTTTAGCCAGATCAACCAGCCCGGATATCTCGAGAAAACCGGAATTGCCTCCTTCGATACGGGTAGCCGGCCGGAATTCCAGGGCGCCCATCGCCCTCTTGCCCATATAGCAAAGCATCTCCACCGGATTCATACTGTTTTCAGGGCGCCCCTGAATGGCCAGCCAGGTATTGATTAGCTGGTGCCCGAATTTATCGGGCAGGCTATCAGCAAGAAATCCGGGAAGGCCCCTGTATGTTTCAGCCGGAATTCCCGGGAAACTGTAAATCCGTTCCCGGCCTGAACCGGATATGGGCATGGTTATAGGTGAGATATCCCAGCCATGGCGGAAGAAGCCGGGATCGAACTGAAAACTGGCAATGCCTGAAGACTGATCCCAATATACAGCTCCTGCATAATTCTCCCAGAGAAAAACATTGGCAACTACTACCATTCACTTTCCTCCATATTTCTCCGGATCGGTTTGCCTGAGGCCCTTAACCGGCTCCTCGCTTTGAGTTTTGCAACTTCAAGCGGACTTACGGCTGATGCACTTTTCCAGCCATCGAGCAGGTGAAGTTGCTGTAAAACCCTGAGTACCTGGACAACTGTAAGCATGGAGACGGAAACCTTACCGAGCTCGATTTTACTTATTGCAGAGCGTGAAAGCCCCGCTTTTTCAGCCAGCTGTCCCTGAGTAAGGTTTTGTTGCAACCGTATCTGCTTCAGGGTATGACAGAGCTCCTCAACGATTGCCGGATCACTCATACTGTACCAGTTCTGCTTTAGTGATTGTACATCCATATCTTTAATAGTTATTATGATTACTAAAGGATCAATTAATCATAATTTTATTCTTTTATGAAGCCTATAGAATGCAAATATAAGAATAATAATTAGAATTGTAAATTATGCATACAAAGATTACAAAGATAATCATAAAATATAAAAAATATCTTTAATGATTACTAAAAGAATCATTATTAATAAGATTTATATTGAATCAATAATCCTGCAGGGTTTTCGGGAACATCAGGATTTCGGTAAACCACCCCTGACGGGCATTTAATGGATGCATAAATGAAAAAAATCAGTCCACTTACCTGTAACAGGTCGACCAGACTTGCGTCATTTACGTAATTTGCACAAGAATTCCTTAAAACATCAACGACTCCGGTAAAAAAAAATCATGAAACTGAAAACATGTATTCTGATTGCGCTTTGCATCCTACTGACAGTATCCTCACTTTTTGCCCAGCAAAAGATAAAGGTGATCAGGGCTAATTCAAAAACCGTGGATATTAAAGACGGTAACAACCTTAAAAAAGCAACATGGACCATTGTTCCTTCCGCCCGTCCTGACATTTATAAAACTTCAGCAAAACGGGTAACTTTTTACACCGACCTGGATTCAATTTCCTTTAAGGTTAAACCCGGGCATGAATATAATTTCGTAATTCTGCTTAACGGGAAAGACTCCGCTTTTACGCAGATAAAATACGAAAAGACCGAGCCGGTGAGTTACCTTGACATCCTGAAAAAAGCATCGAAGTATGATTTCAATGACAGCCGTGAACTGGCAAAATTTACTTACAAACCGGTCAGTGACAAAGGCCTGATTCACATCAGAAAGGATTTTAAACTGGACTCGGTTATAGGTGGCGGGAATGAGGTTTCCCAGATTCTGAGCCTGCTTCACTGGGTCCATAATACCTTTCCACACGACGGCACAAAGGACGCCCCGAATTGTTCTTCCATCCATAACCTCATGGATATTTGTATCAGCGGTCATCATACCGTCGATTGCGGATCGCTGGCGAATATTCTCAACAATTGCTACCTGGCCGCCGGATTCAAATCGAGGCGGGTTGTTTGTTTGCCAAAAGATTCAACTGATTTTGACTGTCATTCAATCAATACAGTCTATTCAAATAGCCTGAACAAATGGGTGTGGGTCGATCCGACCAATGACGCATACGTTATGAACGAGAAAGGTGAACTGCTGGGTATTGCGGAAGTCAGGCAGAGGCTGATTGAAAACAAGCCCCTGATCCTGAATCCCGAAGCAAACTGGAACCACCGGAGTTCGGTAACAAAAGAGGAATATCTTTATTATTATATGGCAAAGAACCTGTATGCGCTTATGTGTTTTGTCAGCAGTGGCGGAGAGATTAAATGCAACCTGTTGCTGCCGGTCGAATATACAGGCGTAATCCCCAGGACAAGAGCAAACAATCCGAAATGTACCAACAACCCGGATAAATTCTGGGTGAAACCGGATTGATTATAAAAAATTCAGCCTTTCTGTAATCATTATAAAATAAGATAGTTGCCTTGAAAAAATCAATTATTCCCTTTTTACTGCTCACGCTGTCATTCCCGGGCTCTTTCTCACAAAACTGCAACTGTGTGGCCGATTTTGACTGGATGGTCAGTACATTTAAAACGAATGATGCAGGATTCAGCTATGTGATTGAAAAAAAGGGTCTGGATGAATATGTCAAACATACTGAATTATCAAGGCAGAAGGCCATGCAGACCGATTCCATGTATGCATGCCTGAAGGTCATGCAGGACTGGCTTGCTTTTTTCAGGAAGGGACATATCGGGATCCATCCGAAAGGAGGATACGGTCAGGGTTCGGGAAATCCGCAGCTTTCAGAGAAATCCAAAGACTCCATCCGCAGTCTTTACAAAAATGAAGAAACGGTTAATCTGATAGAATCCGGGTTAAAAGACCTGCTAAGGGTGAAAGCAGGGGAAACGCACCCCATTGAAGGGGTATGGAAGGACAACAATTACACGATCGGGATCATTCGATCGGCAGAAAACAGCAGAAAGTTTACCGCATTCATTATAAAAGCCGACAGCATCTACTGGGTGCCCGGACAGAAAAAGGCCGAACTTACGCTAAGGGATGATTCCTCTTTTTCGATGATCTATTCCATGCGGGATCACAGCCGGAAGAATGAAACAGCCAGAATAGTTGGCAAATCGGGTAACCTGCTGATGATGATCAATACGCTTTGGCTGAAGGTTTATCCGGAGCAGGAACTCAGTCAGAGTGACCAGCTTTATATAAAACTGCGTTCGTCGACTAATCCCTTCCTTGAAAGCCTGAGCCGGAATACACTATATCTCAGGATCCCTTCCTTTCAGTATGAACAAAAAACCCTGATCGACAGTGTGCTCAGCAAGTATGACAGTTTGATCAGGACCAAGCCGAACCTGATCATTGACATCAGGAACGGCACCGGCGGCAGTGACCTGTCCTTCTTTCAACTGCTGCCTTACATCTACACCCAGCCATTGAGGGAAATAGAAATGCAATACTATGCCACGGAACTTAACGCAGAGCAGTATGACGACTGGGCAAACACGATCAAAGATCCGGCGCAGTCGGAATACTGCCGGAATGTTGCAAGAAAAATGAGACAGAATCCGGGCCGCTTTATTGTCCTGGATAGTTCAAGGGTTTCCATTGACAGCTCATACAAGGCGATACAGACCCCTTCCAGGGTGGCCATCATCTGCAATCAGTATAATGGCAGTACCGATGAGTCGTTTTTATTAAAAGCAAAACAAAGTCTCAAGGTGAAGGTCTTCGGAAGGCCTACCTTTGGAGTGCTGGATTTCTCCAATATTCATATCGTGGAATCGCCCGACGGCTTGTTCAACCTGATCTATTGCATGACCACCAGTTTCAGGATCCCCGACTTTCCCATCGACGGCATAGGTGTTCAGCCGGATTTTTTCATCGATGAAACCATCCCCGAGGAAGACTGGGTATCCTATGTCCAATCGGTAGTTGAGCGCTGATGAGGTGAAAATTCTGATCCCTGGCAGAACATGAGAACATTCGTCATCATCATCATGCTGTACGTTACGACAGTCTCCTATTCACAATCTACGATCGATGGATGGGTAAGAGATCATCAGACGAATGAGTCCCTGCTGTACTGCAGTGTATCAGTCAGGGGGAGTACGAAAGGGACGATAACAAACGGAGAGGGCACCTTCACGATTTCTGTCAACCCAAAGAAAGACACGCTGCTTTTTTCCTATGTCGGATACGAACCACAGGCAATTCCTGCTTCCCTTTTGCTCACCAACCCTGTTGTTCTCATGAACCGGAAGAATATTCTTTTGGGCGAGGTGGTCATTCATTCAAAAGACGACTACATTTTCGATATTCTGGAACGTTGCAGAAAGAGCCTTTTAAAGGATCAGACCAGGCGCACAGCAAAGGTTTTCTATGGAATTGAAACACAAGCCAGAGAACAGCCGGTCGAACAACTGGAATGTTATTATAACGCTTATCTGACCGGAAACAGAATTGATCAGTTGCGGTTCAAAAACGGACGAATGGGACTGGCTGTACTGGACGATCGTTATTTTTTAACGCTTAACACCTCGGCAGCAATCAGCAGGCTGAACCTGACGACCAGGAACGAAAATTATCCTCTCAACCCACTCCAGTTAACCAAAAGGGAATTAAAAAAATACTACCGGGTTGAAATTGCTCCGGGCGATGATAAAATGTACACCATAAAATTCCGGCCCAGGAAAAAGGATATCAGCTGTTTTTGGGGGATGTATGGATCGATCATGAAAGCTTCTCACTTATCAAAATTAACCTGACGATCATGAATGCCGCAAAGCATCCCCTTCTTCCATTGTTTCCCGTGGATTCACTTTCAAAGGTTAACCTGAACATCGCTTTTACATTTAAACAGGAAAGAGACGCCGTTATACCGGATCATATTGATTTCAATTATGATGTGGCCTATAAAAGCGTCAGAGAAAAACCAACCGTCGACCGTACTTCAGTCATCACCAGGAATATTATCACCAAAGGGCTCCTGTATTTTTATGATTATGACGATCCATTTATCCTGCCATATTTCGAGTATGATAACGATTTTGATGATTACCGGAAAATGTCGTTCATACCGTACAATAATTTTTTCTGGAACAATATTTTCACCCTGCGTCATACCGAAAAGCAAAAGGAAAATCTGCGATTTTTTTCCGGTAGCGGCCATCTGATAAATTTCAGGGAAGGTAATTACGGCAAGGATTTCCTGAAAATTAATCAGGGGACTGATTCCACATTTTCAAAGTTTTATGAATGGTACTATACGTTCTGGTCTTCCTATAAAAGAATACGGTTGAACAGGAACCTGTCGCAAAACGAAGTCTATCCGCAGGAAAAGATTAACAACAGCATTCAAAGCAACCTCTATCGCCTGAAAGTTCAGATTTTGCTTGATGTAATACCATTAGGCGATACCGTCCACTGCAGTTCATATACTGTTTTTGATGCCGCCAAAACGATTTTTCATCTCCCGGAAGAACCATATACGACCCCTTTTTTAAACATCTATTTCGATATCTGTGAAATTGAAAGACGGAAGATGGAAACAGAAATCGGCCTGAAACCCCGGACAGTCGCCCGGGTTGATTCCATTTATAAACAAACAGTTGAGAATATGGAGACGGTAACCCGGCAATATCTGAAAGAGGTACAGCTCGGTAAGAATGAAAATTCAATGCGCAAGTGGAATGAATATGTGATCAAAAATCTTAATATCGATAACCTGTCGGGTGAATATGGTTTCACCGTAAATCCCAAAGCAGGTGAGACCGTACGCGCAAAGGAGTGTTACAAACAGGTCCTGAAAATCAACCCCGAATTTGAGGCAGCCAGAAAGGCACTGGGTGGCATTTGAATTGGATTTTTCAGAGAATCAGAGTGCAAGTGTACCGGCTTTTATTCCCGGGTCAGGTAAAATAGTCCATTTACATGCAGAAGGTCGACTTCGGGAGATTTCCGCGCTTAATTTGTGCCGAAAATCATAAAACAAATTAAGCCATGAAAAAATCCGCACTCCTTTTGATCCTGCTTGCAGTTTTTTGCACCTGCACTATCGCACAGTCCATTCCGCCCGACAGCCTGTACTTCGGGCAAACACCCCCGGGTAGTATACCCCAGGTCTTTGCCCCCGGAATTATTTCATTACCCGGGAGAATTGAGTACGGGGTTTCGATAGCCCCTGCCGGGGATGAAATGGTATTTGCTCTTGGCATCTGGCCGATTAAACGTACCATGATCATCCGGTATGAAAACAACCACTGGACATCACCCGATACTGCTTCATTTTCTGTAACGAGGTCGGCCGAAGAGGCGATTTATTCACCCGGCGGAGAAAGGGTTTACTATTATGCCTTTAACCCGCCCAATCCCAATGGAGGGTCTGATCTGTGCTACAGTGTGAAAACTGGTAATGACTGGAGTCAACCGATAAACCTTGGAACTCCTTTGAACACTGTCCAGGATGAGTACCACCCCTGCATTGTGGCCGACAGTTCAATCTATTTCGAGAATTCTTCAGGAAAAATATGCTATTCAAAGTTCCAGGATGGCGCTTACCTCCCACGAATTCTCATGCCTCCTATATTCAATGATCCGAATATGGCCTGGGGCAATCCTTACGTAGCACCGGATGAAAGTTATTTTATTTTCAATTCATCCCGCTCAGGTGGTTTCGGGGGCACCGATTTATATATATCCTACAAAAAGACCGACGGCAGCTGGACCAATCCGAAGAACCTGGGAAATATCATCAATACCGCTACCAATGAGTGCGGATCGGAGATCACCGATGATAATCTGTACATGACCTATGTTTCGAATAATGATATTTATTGGGTCGGATCGGGTTTCATTGATAGTCTTAAATATACCAACTATGCCCCATACGTTAAAAACCCCATTCCCCAGCAGACAGGAATTGTGGGGCAGTTTTTTAGTTTTACGGTACCCGACAGCACGTTTATGGATGATGACGGCAACAACACACTTTCCTACACTGCCGCGCTTACCAATGGTAATCCTTTACCCGGCTGGTTAACATTTACCGAAAGCACCGTCACCTTTGCAGGAACACCCGCCGAACTCCAGACCCTGAATATCAGGCTTACTGCGACTGATACAGCAGGAGCATCGGCTTCGGCAACATTTAAAATAGTAATCGGATATCATGTTTCGGTTGAGCAAACAGTTCAACAGGAATTTAAGGTCTTTCCAAATCCAACCGGAGGGGAGGTTACCATTACCCTTAACTCAAATGAAGATAAGAGCACAACCTTTGAAATATGCAATCTGAATGGAAAAGTCATAAAAACCGGAACATTCAAGTCGGACATCAGCATAAATCTGACAGATTGCCATAAAGGGATGTATATCCTCAGGCTTTTTTCCTGTAATGGAATTTCAACCGGCAAAATTTTTATTCAATAGGCTGAAAAAATTTGCCACAACAAATAACCTGATTTATTCACAAAAAATAGCATATTCCTTGTTACTTTGTGAACCACGGAGAAATATACGAAGAGCCCAAAGCATAAATTCATAAATTATCCACGATAAATGGATGAAAACCAAAAAAATCTGACGCACATGAAACTAATAAAATCAATGTTTATTGCCGCTGTACTGTCTGCAGGCGCCATCTCTGAAGCTTCAGCCCAGAATATAGTTTTTTCAGCCTACCTGGCTCCCGACGGGGCCGTGCATACATCCACTCCTTCAGTCACAGATAAACAGGGCAATATTTTTGTTGCAGGAGGGACAAGAGGGGGGCTTAAGGTTACAAACGACGCGTTTCAGAAAAGTTATAAGGGGCATACAGACGAGGATGCCACCGGTGGCGATGCGTTTTTAATGAAACTGTCACCGGAAGGTAAGTTGATTTACTCGACCTATATTGGTGGTTCGGGTTCTGAAAACTATTGTCTCAAGATGGCCATTGATGAAGCCGGAAACGTGTATGTAGGCGTTACCACAGATTCGCGTGATTTACCGGTTTCAGGTGATGCGGTTCAAAAATCACTGAAAGGAGAAAATGATCATTACATTATTAAATTCAGTAATGATTGCAGGTATATCGCATCAACCTACGTCGGAGGTTCAGAAAGCGATCACTGGACAAGACTTGCATTTCATGATAAAATCCTGTACCTGATAGGAAAAACCACTTCATCGGATTTTCCTGTTAGTCAGGGGGCGTTTCAAAAGGCCTATGATAATTCATCACCGCCTGATAGCCTCCACCGCTTTGATGTCGGGGATATAACCATTACCGCTTTATCTCCGGATCTTGATAAAATTCTGTATTCTACCTATCTGGGCGGAAAATCCATCGACCATGTGAGATCCGTTTCTTTCGGTATGAAGGGGAAAATCATACTTACCGGTCAAACTTATTCTGCCAATTTTCCGGTGACGAAAAATGCGTATCAAAAAAGCATGGCCGGAACGCAGGATGGTTTTTTCACCATCGTCAGCAAGAACCTGTCAGGGATTGAATATTCAACGTTTATCGGGGGAGATTCAACCGACCAGGTCAATTCTGTCTTTGTGGAGAATGCCGATCAATGTATTCTCGCCGGACAGACAAAGTCACCTGATTTCCCGGTCACGGCCAATGCATTAAATAAAAGGTACCTGGGCGGAAAGTCGGATGGTTTTATCATGAAATTCAATCTGAAAACGAACAAACCTGAATATTCTTCATTTATAGGCGGATCAAGGACCGATTGGATGAACTATGTTTCAAAAACAGAAAACCAGAAATACGTTTTGGTCGGCACATCCTCATCCAGGGACTTCCCGGTAACAAAAGACGCACTGTTTTCAACCATTAGTGGCGGCATGGACCTGGTGATTTTAACGCTTGACAATACGCTGAGGAAGCTTGAATATGCAACATACAGTGGAGGTTCAAAGCAGATCGTCGTGGATCCTGACGCCAGGTATATCAAGGGCGGCGTATTGCAGATATCCTCACTATGTATTTCCCCTGATTTCCCTGCAATGTTGAGATATGCTGAACCCGACAGCACCTGGACCAATTGTATCTGGAAACTCAATCTCAAGCAAAAATAAGCTTTGAAAAATCAATGCTGATTGCGGTCTCAGCTATTCTGAAAAACAGGGGGCAAACTTGAGCAACCCGGTCGATTGCTTTTATCCGGGGACGCTCCCGGGATGGTTAAAAACACTCAGCATGTTGTCGAAGAAATCGTTTGCGGGTACGTAATGAAGGGTTTTCATGAAACGTTACCTGACAGTGACGGTTTATATCGTAAATTTGTCTTGGCGATGGAAGTCATTAACGGGGCTGGCACCCAGGAACTGAACGGCGCTGTACAGGGCTATAAACGCACATCTCATGAAACGCATTATCCTCTTGTTGTTCAGCATGGCGGTTGCCGCAACCGTATGCGGACAGTCACTGCCGGATTATCCCGGACGGCTTTTCTATACCTGCAAGGTGTGGGGGTTTGTCAAGTATTTTCATTCCGAAACGGCAAACTGCACGGTCAACCTTGACAGTGCCCTGCTGCAGGCGCTTCCGCAGATCGAAGCCGCGACCACCACCGACGCGTTCAACCAGGCGTTGCTCACACTGATCAACAGTCCGGGCCCCCCCGCGCTCCCCACCGTGCCGATGCCCGTCGTGCCCGACAGCCTGATGTACAACCTTGACCTGTCGTGGTTCCAGGACCCGGTCTTCACGCAGCAGGTCAGGGGTGCGCTCGACACCATCCGCGTGCGATTCAGGCCTCGGCCGCACTGCCTCGTGGGTGAAGCCTTCGTAAACGGGAATCCCACCTTCGACAACGACATCCTCTACAACAGCGGCTCGGGCCAGTTCCCGACGGAGCCACTGCGCATCCTCTCGCTTTTCCGCTACTGGAACATCCTGAACTACTTCTTCCCCTATAAAAACATCATGGATCAGCCGTGGGACACCACACTTGCCGAGGTTATCCCGCTCTTCCTCGGGGCACAGAACGCGGTGGCCTACGACAAGGCCGTGATGCTGTTGGCCAAGCGCATCGACGATTCGCATGCCTTCCTCAACGGCGGGGTCGTAAATTCCATCCTGGGGAGCTATTACCCGCGGTTTTCAATCGCGATGGTCGAAGGAGAGACGGTGGTCACCAAAGTATCGTCCTCGGTGAACGTCATCGCGCCGGGCGATATCATCCGCACCATCGACGGCGTCGATATCGGCATTCTGCACGACAGCCTCGAAGCCTTCACCCATGGGTCGAATCCGCCGGCGGTAGCCTCCTATGTGCTTGACGACATCCTGCGGGGCCCGTATGGGTCGTTTCCCGTTACCGTCGAAAATCAGGCAGGAATCCACCCGGCTGTGCTTCAGCGCGACTGGTCGGCCAGCCAGTTCTCTGTTTTCGAACAGAATACCACGCCGGTGTGGTACGATACCGTGGCGGCAGGCGGCTGCACATTCGGTTATGTGGATATGGGGCGCCTCACCACGAGCCAGACCGGCGCGATGATGAACGATCTGTGGGAGACCGATGCCATCATCTTCGACATCCGGAATTATCCCCAGGGAACCTTATGGTACCTGGTCAACTACCTGTTCCCACAGCCTTTTCAGATTGCGGCGTTCACCACCCCCGACATCGATTATCCCGGCGTGTTGTTCTGGAAGAATGTAAATGTGGGGAGCTATTCTCCGGAAGTATACCAGGGGCAATTGATCATCCTGTTTGATATCCGCACCATCAGCCAGGCGGAGTACACCGTGATGGGGCTCGAGCAGCATCCCGGCGCGATCAAGATCGGGAACCAGACCAAAGCCGCCGACGGCAATGTGTCGGTCATCTCCCTGCCCGGCAACCTCTCGGCGAACTTCACGGGGCTGGGCACCTTTTACCCCGACTACACGCCAACCCAGCGGGTGGGGATCGTGCCCGACATCGAAGTATGGCCAACCATTGCGGGTATCCGGCAGGGGCGGGACGAGATCCTCGAAACCGCCATGAACTGCAACCTCCTTTCCGCCGGCAATGAAGCCCGGAAGCCGGTGGTCCTCAGCCTCTTTCCGAATCCTTCGGACGGAGCGGTCACCGTTTCATTCAGCATACCCGGGATGCAGGCTGCAACCCTTGAAGTGCGCGACATGACGGGAAAACCGGTCTATTGGCGGGCGCTGACCGCAGCAGATCTTGCCTGCCGGTCGTGTGTGATCACCCCGTCGGAGTGGCCTGCCGGGATCTATGTCTGCCTGCTGAAAACCGGCGGGAATGTTTACTGCACGAAGCTGATCCGGCTGCGGTGAGAAGTCCGCGGATCAGGGATCGTTTACAGAACCTTTGTGATTTTGCGAAAACTCAATTTGCCGAAGTATTTTGAATACCTGCATTTTTGAACAGGAACCGGCAAACCCAACGATTAATGCTTGTCGTAAATTTTTGATCTGTCGCGGTAACCCGAATGGTCAAGATACCAGTCGCCATATGCAGAACCGGCGCTCACTGCCCAATCAAGGAAGTGCAGATATGCATCCGTTATTTTCACCTTCTCAACCGGCCACTCAAACGCACTGACAATTTCAATTGCCCATGGAAGGTTGTTTTTGGTCTTGTAGAATTTCCCTGTTGAAGGTTTTGAATCATCATCCATGGTGCCCAGCAGTGCAGCATTCGCAAGATCGGTTGGCGGCCGGTCGGCAAGATGAACCTCGATGCCCCGTTGTTGATCAACCATAATGAAGGGATTCCATGTTGAAAGGGCAAAATCTGATTCCAGAAGTTTTTCTGTTCCGGTTGAGATATGAACCACAATGGTGTCGTAGGGGACAAACGGTGCCGTCATCTCGGTGTTCACCCCCAGCCCTGATCCCGCATGAGGCAGGGAATTAAAAACATCATCAAAAACAATGACGGTGGGTTTCGACTGACCATTCTCAAAACCGTTTGATTTCAAGGAGATGTAATTCTCCTTAATTTCTTGCCCCGTAACATTCAAAGCGTTGATCCTGGAAAGAAACAAAGCAGATGCATCGGGAAGGTTAAACCCGAAACCGTTATGATAATATGCCCCGCTTGCCTTTATCACGAACGTCAGATCAACATCAACAACATAATTCGACGCGTCAGTCACGGTCAGAAACCGGTAGTCCACCACCACGTCATTGAAATCGTAGTCCCCCATTCCCGGCCACAAATCTTCGAATGCCAGGCTGCCATAGCCAGCGGCAGGAAACAGATTGTTGAACGCCCGTAAAGGATCCATTGGGTAATCATCCATGTTATCCGGAATGCCATCCCCGTCAGAATCCGTTAAGTTGCAGTCGCTTGAAAAGTGTGCAGTGTTATCAATCAACGGCCAGTTGCTCGTTGACCATACAGGATCATCTACCTGAATGCAAGTGAGCGATGGATTATCAGTAGCGGAAAAATAAAATATTGCATGATTATTCCTGTTGTCTTGATGCTTACGGCAGGATTCCGTGTTCGAAGAAGGTTAGTTGGTTTAGAACAGTTTCAGATATGCAATCAGCTTCTCATATACAGTTAGGCTGGCGAACATTAGCAACAAATTTATTTTTTTTAAATACGAGATTCAAGGATAAACTCGTAGGTGTTACGGTTTAATTAGTAACTGTAACCATAAACCTGTTTTACGTTGCCTCTCAGTAGTACTTTTCTTCGTGTGGTATCAACCGTAACACACCAACCGGTTTTCGTTAATATGAATCCCCGGAAATCAGATTATTTACAATTTTTTTTCGGAGGGTCGTTGCACATAAAATCGATATAATAAAATATATTAATTTCGTAGATGGATGGTTAATCGGGCTGTATTGGGGCATGAATTATTCTGAATCCCGCAATCAGCCTGCGAAAGATGCCTTTTTGTGATTTTGCTTACAGATCATTCTTCTTTATCAGATAATCATTTACAAACCAATCCATCAGATCCTAAAAACCAACTTTGACTTATGAAAGAGAAAATTTCTCGCCGAAATGCTCTCAAAGCTATCGGACTGACCATTGGCGGGGCTGTCGTCGGTGGTGATGTGTTTTCAAATAACCTGGTAAATGCACCGGGAAAAAGTGTGATTTCATCCAGTGGCGACTTGGGAAACGCACCCGATCCTAAAAGAATCATCGGGGCATGGAACGAATGGGGAACGCTGCGTGAAGTCGTCCTCGGAAATGTTGAAGGAATGATAGATCCCGGGTATGTCGATGCCCTGATCTGGGTATCGGAGGAAGGGAAAAAGGCATTAAGAGAGAGCGCCGGGATCAAGACCCTGGAAGCATTTCCTGCAGAGGCGAAAAATATGATAATCACCATCGACAGGCTGGAGAAAGTTCTTACCGATCACGGGGTGGTGGTTCACCGCACCAAACCCATTCCCCAGGATTATAAGGAAGAGATCAACTACCTGAAAGATGTTCAGAAGGGAAGTTATACCATTGGCGGCGCCGATTTTTTCAGGGTACTTGGAACCAATGTGATTCTGCTCAATTCATTTCATCTTCCCTTCCGGCGGAGCAACATCTGGACGATCAGGCGGGTTTTGGAGCCGCTGCTCGAGGGTACCGACAATCCCTATTTCGCTACTCCTCCACCATCGCCCCACTATACCCGTGACGACCTTTTCCTTGAGAATGGAGATATTATGGTCGACGGCCACAATGTGTATGTGGGGATGTCGGGGAATGCAACAAGTCCCAAAGGTGTGGTCTGGCTCAAACAACTCCTTGGTAACGAATACCGGGTTCACGTGATCCGACTTAAACCCGACCTTTTCCACCTCGACTGGTTGCTATCGCTGAACCGGCCGGGATTGATGACCTATTGTCCTGAAGCCTTGCTGGATCCCCTTCCTGAACCGTTGAAATCGTGGGATAAGATTGAAACGAAACTCGACGAGACCGCCGGGGCAAATAATCTGAGCATAAACGAGACCACGATCGTAGTTCCTGAGCACCTGACACGAATCATTGATGCTTACGACAGAAAAGGGATGAAAGTCATTACGATCCCGGCTGTTGAAACTATAGGATACGGCTCAGGTCCCCGTTGCCTGACTGCCGTGCTGAGACGGGATCCCTGACAGGCGTATACCGGATTTGGTTTTTCCCCGGTTACCGGCCATGAAAGAGTATGCGGCACATCCCGCGTTTCACTACCTTTGCCGTGATCAATCGGCAAACTATGATACGGAGACTGCAACAGCTCGAAAAAGCCGCACGCGCACTGGAACCTTCGGCAGGCCAACGAAAAAAAACCCGGGATAAAGTCATTGCATACGGCGAAGATTTTTTAAACCGCATAGAAACCTTAAAGGCTTATGATTTCACCGCCGGCAAAGGGATCGGATTGCTGGATTCCCCGATCTCAGAGGAACCACTTGCAATAGATCAGGCGCTGGACCTGTTGAGGTCGAATGTGGATTCTCACGGGTTGAACCCGGCATCGGGCGGTTACCTGGGCTTCATCCCCGGGGGAGGGATCTATTATTCGGCCCTGGGCGATTACCTGGCCGATGTGACAAATCGCCTGGCGGCTTTGTTCTTCGGCTCACCCGGGGCTGTGCGCATGGAAAACATGCTGATCTCCTGGCTGGCGGGGATCCTGGGTTTTCCAAAAACCGCCGCGGGAAATCTCACCTCGGGAGGCAGCATCGCGAACCTCATCGCCATCGTGACTGCCAGGGATGCGAAAGGGATTGGCTCGAAAAACATCACAAAATCGGTAATCTATCTTTCGCAGCAAACGCATCATTCGGTTCAGAAGGCGATCCGCATTGCCGGACTGAATGAATGCATCCTGCGTTACGTCCCGCTGGATCAGGCATACAGGATAAATGCCGGCGAGCTGGAATCGGCCATCCGAAGTGATAAAGAACATGGGCTGAATCCCTTCCTGATCGTTGCCTCGGCGGGGACTACCGACACGGGCGCCGTCGATCCGCTGGAAAGGATCGGTAAAATTGTCGCTGCGAAAGGATTGTGGCTTCATGTAGATGCCGCTTACGGCGGTTTCTTCATCCTGACATCAGAAGGAAAAATGAAATTTGCCGGCATCGAAAAGGCCGATTCCGTGTGCATCGATCCGCACAAGGGAATGTTCCTGCCTTACGGACTGGGCGCCGTCATCGTGAAAGAGATGGCCAGCCTGAGAAATTCGCACTATTACCTGGCTCCCTATCTTCAGGACGCCCAGGGTGAAGGAGAGGAGATCTCTCCCTCCGACCTTTCACCCGAACTCACCAAGCATTTCAGGGGACTACGGTTCTGGCTGCCGCTGAAGCTTCTCGGGACAAAGCCTTTCGTGGCAGCCCTTGAAGAAAAGCTGCTGCTGGCAAAATATTTCTACCGTGAAATCGGCAAGCTGGGTTTTGAGACCGGTTGCGAACCGGATTTGTCGATTGTGACCTACCGCTGGATCCCCAAAACCGGCGATCCCGATGATTTTAATAAACGGCTGGCCGAAGAGGTGGTGAAAGACGGGCGGGTATTCATCTCCTCAACCGTCCTCGACGGGAAGTTCACCCTGCGGCTCGCCATTCTTTCATTCCGGACTCACCTGAAAACGATCCGGCTCACCCTCGAAATCCTCCGCGAAAAAGTGGAAATGCTCGAAGGGTGAAAAGCAATGGGGAGGGCGCAGTGATCATGTGCAGGTTTACTGCAGGAATTATGTTTCTTTATGTTGGAAAAACCGGATATAGAAACAGGAGATCAGAATTATTGCATCAACGGCAAAGAGGATACAAAACAATGTGCTCCAACTGGCTGGTCCTATTTTGAAGATCCCGATGAGCAACCCTGCAAGCGGGAAAATCATTCCCATGATTGTTCCTGCGGCCGGTTTCAGCAGCAGCGTCAGTCCCGCGACAAAATAGGCAACGCCAAAAAGGATCATTAAAACAGCCTCTGATCGCCCGGGAGCCATGAATCCCAGAATCAAATGGACAATACCCGTAAGCAATAACAGGACAACCGCTAAATATCTGATCGCCTTCACCTTATTTGTTCATATTCTTTTCCTGCTGTTTTGCAGCTTTTTCTTTTGCTTTTTCAGCGGCCTTTGCCTGTGACTTTTCACCCGCGCCGATCGGAATGCTCAGGTAAACATACAGGGAATTATTCTGTCCCGGATCGGGAACGCCTTTTGCAAGAACATGTGTGAATCCGTAATAATACCTGACTCCCAAATTCAAACCGGTCCCTTTCATAAAATGATAACCGATGCCGCCCATGGCTCCCACATCAAACCAGTTGCATTTTTTGTAAATGTTGTTCTTGTACGATACATCATTTTCGTCGGATATCGTGTTATAAAACACGTCGGTGGCTTTTGTCAGCACCCCGAACATCGGACCTGCTTCGATAAAGAACTGGCATTTCAGCTTGTACCTTATCAGGATGGGAAGATTGATATACCGGAGCTGACGCTGAACATGACCTGATAAAAACATGGTATCCAGCGCGGGATCGGCCAACGAATAAGTACTCAGCTTATCGCCTCCCATCGGAGATTTCAGCAATACGCCGGTATGGATGTACCAGTTTGTATTCTGCTTGAGCAGGATGTCGAAATACAATCCAAGGTTAAAGCCGGCGGTAAAGCTTGACTTATCGATGTTGGTAAGGGTGGCCAGATTGATTCCCCCGTCGAGACCGAATTTTAGCGAGGGTGTGTTCAGCTTGTCTCCGAACAACAACGCGATAACCACCTGTGAACGGGCCGGGGTGACTGCGGTAAGGGTCAGTACAAAGGCAATCAAGGCAGGAATGAGACTTTTAAATAAACTCCTGCTTTTTACGGTCTGTCCGGCACCACAGCCATTATTCAAGATCATCATTGCTTTCATATGTAAATATTATTATATTTTATGGGTCATTGAAAATACTTCAGGATCATTCACGGTTTGCATGAACCTGGTTCCTATGGATACTTCATCTGAAAAATTACTGTCCGTTCCCTTTTCTGAATCCTGATTCTTCGATTTCGAGTTTAAGGTTTTTGGCATCGGCTGTCAGCACAGTGCCGGCTTCATATTGTGTTCCGTCGGGGAGGGAATTGTATTTAACATTTAAACCCACCTTATCCGAAGGTGCATCAAGCCAGGTAGCGACCGACAGGGCAAGCAGTTTCTTTGCCGCTATATCTACAGAAATCGATAACATGTCGCCGTTCTGCATGTAATTGGGAAAGTCCAGTTTGAATTTCTTCCCGGGTTCAAGGATCTGGATCGCGACTTTACCGCTTTCATAGATTCGCTGGATTTTGTCGCCATCGGGAGGAAGGTAATCATTGATCTTGTTCATGGCCCGGGTCACATATTCCTGCATATCCTCCTTTTTATTGGCGATGATCTTCCCTTTGATTCCGCCTGAAGGAGCAGGTTGAACGGTTCCGCCGGTGGCAACTTTAATCAGTTTTCCATCCACGCTGTAATAACACTGGTTTTGTTTTGTGGATTTCAGTTCACCCTTGATCCAGGTTTTGGTCGTTTCAATCCAGGAATACTGCCGCATGTTGACTTTGCTCTGGACGAGGCTGGATTTTATGATCGACATGGTCTCCTTCATATCGGGCTGGGCAGTGATGTTTCCCAGAAAGGCAATGGTAGCCAGGCATAAAAGCAGATAGTTTTTTTTCATGATGTGAGTTTTCTGAGTTTAAAATTTTCGGAAAAATGATGGTATTAATTAACTTGAGGTCATCTGTTACGATTAATTCCCTACTGCATCGATCTCCCCGGTGTTCCGTGATCAGCGTTAAAAATCATGATTGATGCATACACCGCAAATGTATTAAAATAAAATTCCCAAAAATATTCTTTGCATAAATATTTAACAAATATTTATTTATTATATTTGTTGTCCCCGGCACAGTGGTGCCAAAAAAAACACTGCACTTAAACCTTGAAAAATCAGCGCATTATGAGACGAATCCCCACTCAGGCTATGTCATTAGGCATGATTCCGTTGACCATAGCAGGACTCACGGGCTGCAAACAACACGCAACCGACACCGGAAAATTCAAAGGTGAGATGAAGCTGGATATCCGTCAATCTACCGAGGACTGGATCCCGTACCTTCCCAAACAAGCGCCCGAAGGCTCACCCAACATTCTTTTTATTCTGTACGATGACACGGGTCTGGCCTTCTGGTCTCCCTTTGGCGGCAGGGCCAACATGCCTACTTTGCAGATGCTTGCCGACAGCGGACTGATCTATTCGCAGTTCCATACCTGTGCACTTTCTTCACCCACGCGTTCCACGCTGCTGACCGGCCGGAACCATAATCTGAACGGGTATGCTTCGATCGCCGAGTGTGCTTCAGGATTCCCGGGTGCCAACGGGCGTATCCCGGATGAATGTGCCACAATTGCAAGTGTTTTGCGCGACAACGGATATGGTACGTTCTGGATTGGCAAGAATCACAACGTCCCTACGCAGGATATTTCCATGGCGGGAGATCGGAAAACCTGGCCTCTTTCACAGGGATTCGACCGTTTTTACGGTTTCATGGGTGGAGAATCAAGCCAATGGTATCCTGAACTTGTCTCGGATAATCATTTCATCAATCAGCCGTATTATCCCGAGGAAGGTTATCATCTTTCAAAGGATCTTGCCGATCAGGCCATCAACATGATACGCGAACAGAATGGAAGCAATCCCACCAAACCCTGGTATATGTGGTACTGTCCGGGTGCCAATCACGCCCCCCATCAATGTCCGCAGGAATATATCGACAAGTATAAGGGAAAGTTCGACGATGGTTATGAGGCTTACCGCAAGTGGGTCCTTCCCAGGATGATTGCCAAAGGAATTCTGCCTGAAGGCACGGAGCTTACACCTTTAAATCCCCTGCCAAAATCTATTGCCAATAAAGCTGATTTTGTACGGCCCTGGAACAGTCTGAGCCCTCAGGAGAAGAAACTGTTTTCACGACTGGCCGAAGTGTACGCCGGATTTTCGGAATATACCGATGCCCAGGTGGGAAGGTTGATCGAATATCTGAGAAAATCGGGACAGCTTAAAAACACCATCATCATCTATGCAGCCGACAACGGTGCCTCAGGAGAAGGTTCCCCCAACGGTTCGGTCAATGAGAACAAGTTCTTCAACGGCTATCCCGACGTTATAGAAGAAAACATCAAATATATCAATGAGCTGGGGAATCCCGACACGTATGAGCATATACCAACCGGATGGGCCGCGGCCTTTTCGACTCCCTTCAAGATGTTCAAACGCTATTCGGAATATGCCGGCGGAACCTGTGATCCGCTGGTCATCTGCTGGCCGAAGGGTATCAAGGCCCGTGGGGAAGTCAGGAACCAGTACCACCATTCCGTCGATATTGTGCCAACCATCCTTGAAGTGTGCAAACTTCAGATGCCGGATGTTTATAACGGGGTAAAGCAATATCCGCTTTCCGGTGTTTCGATGGCCTATACGTTTACCGCAAAGCCCGATGATCCTACCCGGAAACATATTCAATACTATGCGATGATGGGGACACGCGGACTCTGGAAGGACGGTTGGAAGGTCTCTTCCGTACATGCCCCCATGACCAGTACGGGCAATTTTGATAAGGATGAATGGGAACTTTATCATGTGGATGTGGACCGCGCCGAATCGAAAAACCTGGCAAAGGAAAATCCTGAAAAACTCAAGGAACTGGTCAAGGATTGGTTTGATGAAGCGGAGAAAAATTTCGTGCTTCCGCTTGACGACAGGAATGCTCTGGAATTTGCCGGTGCTCATCGTCCCACGGGACAGCCTCCCCGTGACAAATACATTTATTTCCCCAGCGATTCGCCTGTTCCTTTGGCAGTAGCGGTGGATGTGGTCGGCCGTTCGTATATGATCGTTACCGACGTTGAAATTACCGATAAGGACTGTTCAGGCGTCATCTTCGCCCATGGATCGCGTTTCGGCGGACACTCTCTGTTCATCAAGGACAGGAAACTGCACTATGTGTACAATTTTCTTGGGATTGCACCTGAGCAGGAATTCGTATCTCCGGAACTTAAACCCGGGAAATACACCTTTGGCATGGAGTTCAAACGCGAAAAGGCTGGCCCCCACCACGAATCTATAGGATCGATGAAGTTATATGTGAACGATAAGGTCGTTGCCGAAGGTCCGATGAAGACCCAGCCTGGGAAGTTCTCCCTTGGTGGGGACGGACTTTGCGTGGGATGGGACAGTGGCGATGCCGTAAGTCGTGCGTATAAGGTTCCCGGAACATTCAGGGGAGGCAGGATCATTTTCGTGGCAGTAACCGTCGACAAAACCCAGTATCTCGATATCGTGAAAGAGGCGCAGGCCGCTTTTGAAAGAGACTGATGGCAGGGCCGGCTGTCTTTTGCTGAAAAGCCAGGCCCGGGTATCTTTATATATCCGACTATAATTCCGGTAAGATTACCCGCACTTCACCGGCGGGAGTGAAGACCGACTTCGCCACGGGGCTGAACCATCCCAGTGCGTTTGCATTCGATAACGAATGGAACCTTTATGTGTCGAACTATGGCGGCGGCACGGTAAGCAAAATAACGCCCGGGGGATCGGAATCGGTCTTCGCATCGGGATTCAGCGGGCCAATCGGTCTGGTTTTCGATCCTGACGGGAACCTTTATGTATCAAATTATAACACGGGTATCGTCAACAAGGTCGCCCCAAACGGGATTGTCACGGTATTTGCAACGGTTCCCAATCCCTCCACATCGCGGATCCAGTACCTTGCCCGGGGGCAGTCGGGCAATCTGTACCTTCCTGCATACGGTCATCATAAAATCTATAAGATATCGCCCGCGGGTAATGTTACCGTATTAGCCGGGACAGGTGTCTCCGGGGGGAAAGACGGCCCTGCTGATTCGGCTCAGTTCAACGGTCCCAACAGTATCGCTCTTACCGCGGAAGGTAATTTATTTGTATCCGAGTACAATGCGAACCGTATCCGACTGATCACCGGTGTTGAATTCCCGGTGGGGATCATAGACCGGGGCCCGTCCCCATCGTCCGGTTGTATCCTTGAGAAGAATTTTCCTAATCCCTTCCGCGACAGGACCTATCTTTTCGTGCGTGCATTTCGGCCGGGATCAATACTCATCCAAATCACTACTTCCCGGGGCGATGCAGCCGGCTGTATCGAACGATCGGTTAGCGAAGGCGATCATCTCATCCCGGTCGACAACTTTGGCCTCTCCGGCGAGATCTGTTATGCAACCCTGTGGTCGGAAGGACGTTGCTGGGGAACACTTCGGCTCCTGGTCAGGCCATGAACTGAAAAGTACCTCACCCCAGGGTTTCAAACCATCTGATCATTAATTGGTCACAGCTTCAGCAAGGAAGGTCCTCTTTCTTCAGCTTTTCATCAAATGTTTCACCGGGATGAGCTTTGAACACCTTTGTTTTTGCTGAAATTTGTAGTACATTTGTTATTATACCTCATATAATACTGAATCATAGCAGGTTGACGAATGTAAAGCTGCTATGACCCGGTGATCTTGAGTTACCCTCCTCTCATGTCCCCATGGCCGATATGCCCGATGAATTTTACCAAATCATGCTCGAACAAGCCGATCAGCATTGAGTAAAATAGTATTCAGTTTGATATCCGAACCAACAAAAAAGGAGGTAATCCATGAAATTTATCACGATCATTCACCGGAGGCTCAGAGAAGGAAAGACCTTCGATGATTATAGGAAAGCATGGTTTCATGCCACGGGATTCGGCGCTCCAACCACAATGTACACGGTTGTCAATGCTTTCGATCCCCGCGAACTGATATCCGTTGCCGTGGGTGGTAATGATACCGCCGACTTCCGGGAAATGAAATCTAAAATGCAATCTATATTGAATATCGACCTGAAGGAGAGAAATAGCAGTCCGCTCGATAATATTGTTGAAGAGAACATTGTCAGGCACTTCGGATTGGTGATTGCCGAGGATGACTTCTCTTCGGCCGGTGAACTGCAATATATTCCCCAAAATGTAGCCGGAGTCCCCTCCGATTACCAGGAATATGTGCAGATGTCGGCAGAATTATCTCAAATTATCGGAGCTGCCGCAAAAAAAAGAGACCAGCTGACCGAAGTGCGAAAAAAGCGAAAGTCGGAATGAACATAGCGTCATACAAAACTCTTTGAACCGGAAGTGTAGTTTTGCAAAATGTCTCACCTGAAAGGCTCAGTATATGAAAAAGCCTGAAATCCGGTTAACTTCCCCATTCATAATCTCTGCCATTATTTTCCGAACGTGGATCCTTCTTGGGTTCATCGGATGTTTTGTATCATTCAACGATTGAATACCCGGATTCAACTGTTTTACGGCCATCCCCTGTAACATATGAAATCAGTATGCATCCAATGTTTCAAAACACGATCTGTTAATCAATTCACAAATTAAACAAAATCAATTCAGTATGAAACAATTATCATTAATGGTCGCATTGCTGCTCATGGTTGTTATGGTAAAGGCCCAGACAGAGACGCCGAATTCAACGGATGAGATGAACACTATTTTCGGGAAGGAGAAAAAGACCAGGATTGGCTGGGTTATCGGGATTGACCCGGGGTACACACAATTCAGCGGACGTGATGTCTGGATGGCCGGACTGAGCGTTGGTATGATCATCAACCACAATTTCACCCTCGGTTTGACGGGACGCGGCTGGTGCAACCGTAATGGGATGTATTATCCGAATGTTACCGACACTACCGGTGCATATCTTGAAGGCGGGTATGGCGGACTACTGCTCGAGTACACCCTTTTCCCAAAATCGATGGTTCACGTTACCTTCCCGGTTCTGATCGGCGGAGGGGATGCCTCCTACATCACCGACCCGGATTACCCGGAATGGGATGAGGATGACTGTGACGAACATCGCAGAACCATCGACAAAGATCAGTACTTTGTTGTGGAGCCCGGGGTCCGTGCCGAGATCAATATCCTGAAGTTCATGCGACTGAACGCCGGCGTGAGTTACCGGTACGTGGCGGGGCTTGATCTGATCAACACCTCCTCCACCATAATGAACAATTTCACGGCCACCGTGGGGTTGAAATTCGGGAAATTCTAACTGTCGACAGAAATTTTTTCAGGTCATGAAGCCGTCCTCTCAGGGGGCGGCTTTTTATTATGCTGAAAGATAATTTGTGTAATTTTAAGGGTATTCAATGTGAATTCATCATCCATCCAAAAAAGGAGCTTTGAATATGGGATTTAAGATTCAATACAGGAAAGAAATTGCTATGGCAATGGAACATCAGGCTACCGGGCAGCCTGAAATGGTGACCGAAGAGGATAAACACCACCTTCCCGAAGTTGTGAAGCGGTATCTTCGTTTCGTAGGATGCCTTGGCAAGCCCGGCGTGAAGAACGTATTTGTCGCTGCCCGGGGCGTCATGCGTTCTGCTCCCGACGCTGGCTGGATGAAGTTCAGGTCGGAACAGCATAACTTTTATCCGGATTTAAGTCGGTTCTTTTATATCCGTGCAATGAAAGCGGGAATACCGGTCGCCGGGCTACATGTTTATCGGGAGGGCAAAGCCACGATGCAGATCCGGCTGGTTTCCCTCTTCCGGGTAGCCGATGCCAAAGGACCGGAGATGGATCAGGGAGAGACTGTAACGCTGTTAAACGATATGTGTTTTATGGCGCCTGCTACCCTTACCGACCCGAGAATCCACTGGGAGGAAAAGGGACCATTACAGGCAGGAGCGACCCTCACCAACGGTAACCTCCGGGTAACCGGGACGCTTACTTTTGCCGACGATGGAAGGCTCATCGATTTTCTCAGCCACGATCGCTTCGAAACCACCGACGGGAAAAAGTATATCAACCACCCCTGGCGGACACCGGTCGTTGAGTACCGCGCATCCGGCGAAATGATTCTTCCTTACCGGGCGGATGTGATCTACATTAGGCCGGAAGGGGAGTTCTGCTATGGGAAATTCGAACTTACCACGGTGAAATACAATGTTGGCTGACAGTGGATGGAATGGAGAAATCGGGAGGTTTTCAAGGGCATTCACCGGTTAAATACCAGGAAGATCAACTGGAAAATCAGAAAAGATGCAAGGGCGATAAAAAAACTCCGTGCTTTACTTAGCTGGTGCACCGCCCGCACCGTCCGGTAAAACAACGCCGGAAAGGCAAACAGGTACAGGGCAAAACAGGCCCAGAGAATGTTTCGCCAGATAGTAGGGCTGTTCATGGCTATTTCATGCAGCCGGGCATCTATGACCCCGGTCATGCTGAAAAAACTCATCAGCAGGTCGTGCAGCAGCGTACTCCACATGGCCACAGAGATCGACAGGCCGGTCAGCCCAAGGGTGGCTTCGAAGGAGCCGGAGCCTTTCAGGGTGCGGGCAATGACCTGCATGAAAGAGGCAGCGGCAAACCAGGCGAACATCATGCTCGGGGCGACGAGAAACCGATTCCAGTAGTAGTATTGTTCCCTGGGAATGTTCAGCCAGGGAGCAAACGTTGAAGGCGCCCCGTTTCCTGCCCAGAGCATGAAGTACATCAGGGTATACAGTGCAAGGGGGATCATCATGAACAAAAAGCCTGCGCGGAAATAATTTCCGGCAAGGAGGGCCTCAAAAGCCTCAGAAGGCTTGTAAAAGGCCCTGAAATAGATGGCGAAGTGTTTCGGGAGTTTCATGTTGAGGATTTATAATCGATGGTTTGCTCGCCGACACCGGCCTCCTTCTGCCTTTTTTTGATGAAGCGGAGGATCACCGTGATGACGGCTGCAAGGATCAGCATGTAATCGGGGATGACCCCGAATTTGAAAGTAGCAGTGGTCCCGACCAGCGCCCAGAGGAACGGAATAATCAGCAGGTATGTCGGAAGGGTTTTCCCGGCGATGAGCAGCAGGCCGAAGGTCAGGATGGTAGTGGGGCAGGGGAGGCCCATGACAATGGTTGTATGACGGGTACTTTCGATGAAATAGGTCAGCACCTGGAGGATCTGGGTGGGGAATACGGCTTCATTGTAGTTTTCGATGATTCCGAAAAACTGCGAGGGGGTGAAGGGAATGTTCATGAGTCAATTCTGATTAACAGGGATTGTTGTTCAGACAGAGATTGAAATTGAAGGCGGCATGCGCCGGTTACTCGTTGATTTCCGGGGATAAATATACAATTTTTCGAAATGCGTCAACCCGTACTGATGATACCGGCAAAGGGCGTGGATAAAATGAACAAGAGGGTTCAGGCATGAATACGGATCATGCAGGCGCCCGGTCCGAACCTGAACAGCTAAATTTCCGTTTTCATCGGAAATTTATTCCTTTTCACCCGGGTCGCGGTTGCCGGGTATATTATTGATTCCTACTTTTGATCTGGATTCATTCGTAAATTGTAAATCATGTTCAATCGTAAATAGAAGGTTTTTCTCCTGAAAAGTTAAATTTACATCGACTCTAAGCATATGAAAGAAAAAGTTGTGATTATCGGCGGTGGCGTGGCAGGCTTATCTGCCGGAATCTATGCCGCGAAAAACGGGTTTGATACAGAAATCCTCGAGATGCATTCGGTGGCAGGCGGACAGTGTACTGCCTGGGAGCGCAACCGGTTCCGTTTTGATTATTGCCTGCACTGGCTGGTTGGCACTTCCAAAGGGGCCTTTCACGACATCTGGAAAGAGACCAACGTGCTGAACGACCGGACCGAGATCATTGACCATGAGATTCATTCGCAGATCATCGACGGGGAGGGGAATACCTTTATCATCTATGCCGATATCGACCGGTGGGAGCGGTATCTTCTCGGGATCGCCCCCGAAGATGAGGTCCCGATCCGCAGGATGTGCAAAACCATGCGAAAGAGCGCCTTTCTCGAACCTTTTGCCCTGCCGCCGGAGTTGCGGAGCCCGCTCGATTACATCCGCATTATGCCCAAATTCTTCCCCCTCTTCCAGGTCGTGAGAAAATACGGAAGGCTGACCTGCCGGGAGTATTTCGACCGGCTGCATTTCAAAAGTCCCAGGATCCGGTCAGCCCTCTACACGATGTACGGGGAGCGAAATTTTTCGGCGATGGCCTTTATTTTCATGCTGGCCTGGTTCAACCAGAAAAATGCAGGATACATCAAAGGAGGCTCGTATCCCCTGGCACAGCGGATGGTGGAACGGTTCACCTCGCTGGGAGGCGCAATCTCATACCGGAAGCGGGTCGAAAAAATTACCGTGGAAAACGGTATGGTCCGG
Organism: Alphaproteobacteria bacterium; assembly: GCA_009928665.1. Classification (GTDB taxonomy): domain Bacteria; phylum Bacteroidota; class Bacteroidia; order Bacteroidales; family FEN-979; genus CAIVAT01. The sequence goes on along the minus strand of SACF01000039.1, from coordinate 6,009 downwards.
GGTGTGGTTCTGGCCGACGGGACCTCAATCGCGGCTGATTACGTGATCAGCGCGGCCGACGGCTATTCGACGATCTACAGCATGCTCGGCGGGAAATACGTGACCAAGGCCTTCGACCATGCCCATAAAAACTGGGAACTCTTTCCACCGCTTGTCCAGGTCTCGTTTGGCATCGGGCGCGAAGTTTTATCGGAAGCGCCGATTGTCCTGAACTTCACGAAGGGGATGTCGATCGGGAGCACGCGGCTCGAATTCGGCTATTCGCTGATGAACTATTCGTACGACAGCACCATGGCCCCGGAAGGAAAAACCACGATGGTCATGCGATTTGAAACTCAATGGGATTTGTGGAAAGATCTGGAAGGCGATGCCTACCGGGCTGAAAAAGAGCAGATCCTGAAGGATGCAACGGCCTGTCTCGAGACCATCTACCCGGGGATTAGTGGATTTATCGAGGCCACCGATGTGGCAACGCCGAAAACGGATGTACGTTTCACCGGGGTCCGGAACGGGGCTTATGAAGGGTTTATGCCCACGCGGGAAAACATGATGAAATCGTTGAAAATGCAGCTTCCCGGCCTGCGGAATTTCTACATGGCCGGACAGTGGCTGGTGCCGGGCGGAGGACTTCCCCCCTCGGCGCAGACCGGCAAATGGGCAGTGCAACTGATCTGCAGGAAGAAAAAACAGGAATTTAAATCCTGATCCCCGCGCAGTAGGCTTAGCGGGCTCCTGTTGCGAAAGTCTGCAGGACGGAAGGGTCAAAGGCTTTATCCAGCTTCTTCCCGATACCATAGTAAGAACGGCTCGAAAGGTCGAAACAAAACGGTAACACTTTTGTGATATCGGGCAACCCGGCTTCGTTGATGCATTCTTCGTCGACTTTGATATCCACAATTTCACCGATAAAATGGGTATGCGACCCGAGTTCCAGGTAATGTAAGAGGGTACACTCAAGAACCACCGGAAATTCTCCGACGTATGGGGCATCCACCTTTTCGCTTCGGACGGGCGTGAGCCGGGCGCTCTCAAATTTATCCGTATCCTTTCCTGATTTCATCCCGAAATAATCGGCCTCTTTGACATATTTTTCAGAAGGGATGCTGATGGTGAAAGCCTTGCGATTCATAATATTGCCGTGGGTGTAAGTAGCTTTTCTCAGCGAAACCGAGACACAAGGGGGATTGGAGTTGGCAATTCCGCCCCAGGCGGCATTCATCGCGTTCGGCTTTCCCGACGGATCATAGGAACCGACGATCAGCACGGGATTGGTTAACAAGAGGGGTTTCGGACCAATGGAATTTTTCATGATCATTCTGAAGTTAAAGGTTAACAAAGGATTCAGCAACAACTCCCGCTGCTGCTGCAGTCACAGGTGGGTTCGGTGCCCCGGATCAACCCGTTGAGGATTCCGGCTGCACAACCCACGCCCGACCTGACGGTGATGGCGCCCGTGACACAGTTCAGCGCGCAGGCTCCGCATTCCATGCAGTGATCACGGTTCCGGATGAAAGCCTTGCGGTCTCTGATTTCGAAAACGGCGTGCGGGCAGACCCGGGTACACATCCGGCAACCGTTGCATTTTGCGGCATCCAGCTCCAGGGTCACTACATCGGGGAGATAAACAAATCCATTCATGTTACAAAGTTATAAAAAGTGAGGCAATCCAAAGGGCCAGTCCCACTGCGACCAGGGCGATCTGAACGGGAAGCGCCACTTTCATCTCCTTCTGAACACCCGAAATAGAGGTAAAGGTCGACGATCCGGTAAAATTCATCGCCATGAACGAAGAGAGGCCGGCGGTCATCAGAAACCAGGCAAGGATCTCCAGCGGGTTTGTTCCGAAGGATCCGGTAATGAGAAGCAGTGTGGCTGTAAGAAATCCCATCAGGAGACCTTTTAACGAAAACCTGCGGAAGGGTATCCATGGCAGCAGGGCCGGGGTCACGACACAGCCGGTCAGGTAGCCGGCGAAGAGGTTGACCACAGGATTCCATCCGTGCTGAAGCGTCCGGTCGAAGGAATATCCACCGGAGGATAATCCGGAAAGGAAGAAGAAAAGCGCCGGGATAAGGATCAGATAATGGGTTCCGTAAAAAATGTCGACGGGGATCACCTTCAGCCGCTCCTTCAGCGGAAAGGTCACCGTTCGCATCGGTTCCGTTGCTTTCAGGCCGGATTCGACGAATGCTTTGATATCGGCGGCTTTGACCGGACCGAATATGACTGAAAAGCCGGTCATCTTTTGAACCTGGTGGGCAGCAACGCCGGTTGCGCTCAACTGCGGCAGGATCAGCCTGCGGTGATCGACGACCTGGTCGAGGTGGTCAATCCGGATCCGGCGGACGACTTCTTTGGTGCTGAAGATCCCTTTGCCTGCCGCGCACCACACGTTGATCCCCCGGGTATTGATGACGAGAATCCAGGCGTTCATGCCCTCCAGCGCCCGGCGCAGGTGATCGAAACTCAGTTTGTAGTTGGCCGATACAAAGACCAGCGATTGGCGGTCGGGTGATCCCACGGCATAGAGACCCGGTTTCACTTTGTAATCCATCCGGCCGAACGACCAGCGAACCTTCAAAGTTCCCCAAAGGTCGGTTGCGCTCCAACGGGTATCAACCCGCGGGATTTCCAGGTCGCCCAAGGTGTAGGTTCCGGTAATGTAGTCAGAATTGGTCATTTTTAAGCGGTTACGTGTTTTTCGTTTAGGGCAGCGAACCAGGGACTATAGGCCGTATCATTTTTTATCTATTGATGGTGAAAAACCGGGATACTCCCAGAAGTCGTGGAACAGCTCCCGTGCCCTTTGCCAGTTTTCGGGATCGATACAGTACCTGATTTTAGGCGGTTCAACCGACCCGTGGATCAACCCGGAATCTTTAAGTTCTTTCAGGTGCTGCGATACCGTAGCCTGGGCAATGGGCAGCTCCTCCACGATATCACCGCAGAAACAGGTATCCATCGAGGTGAGCAATTTCAGGATGGCAATCCGCGCAGGATGCCCCATAGCCTTTGCAAACCGGGCAAGCCGCACCTCATCCTCGTTATAATTTGTACTTTTGTAGGCCATATTAATTGTTTATCGCAAATATACGATAGATTTTTCAATGACCATGAAAAAATCGAAATTTTTTATTCATAAGATGGATTGTCCTTCGGAAGAGCAGATAATCCGCATGAAGCTGCAGGATCTGACCGCCATTCAATCCCTCGAATTTGATATTCCCCGCAGGACGCTGACCGTTTATCACGCGGGCGACCACGCGGTGATCCTGGAACGCCTTAACAGCCTGGATTTCGACACCCGTTTTGAAGGGAGCGTTCAGGCTGATGGGTTTGACACGGAGGAGGGTTCCGGGCTGCAGCGCAGGCTGTTGTGGCAGGTGCTTGCAATCAACCTCTTCTTTTTCGTGCTTGAGGTATTGACCGGTTTGCTGGCCCATTCGATGGGACTGGTTGCCGACAGTCTGGATATGCTTGCCGACGCCCTTGTTTACGGGCTTGCCCTGCATGCTGTGGGAGGCACGCTGGCCCGGAAAAACAGCGTGGCCCGGATCAGCGGCTATTTTCAGATGACCCTTGCGGTTGCAGGTTTTATGGAGGTGATACGCCGGTTTATCAGCGCCGGGCCGGTACCCTCCTTTCAGACCATGATCCTCATTTCGGCGCTTGCTCTTGCAGGGAATGTACTTTGTTTGTTGTTGCTGCAGAAAAGCAGGAGCCGGGAATCGCACATGCAGGCAAGCATGATTTTTACCTCGAATGATGTGATCGTGAATGCCGGTGTGATCGGCGCCGGTGTTCTGGTCTGGCTGACGGGTTCGAAGATCCCCGACCTGGTAATCGGGCTGATGGTATTCGGCATCGTGATCCGGGGCGCTGTTCGCATTCTGAAACTGGCGCGGGCGGGCAAATAGGATGGTACCTGCCGTTATGGTGATCCGATCAGGGCTGAGGTCATGGTCATGGAGCCCATGACCGGCCGGTCGTTAAAGAAACTGACGTCCTCATCCGGTTCTTTCAGGGCCAGGGTGTAGAGCAGCGGCAGGAAATGTTCGGGCGAGGGGATGGCCAGGTCGAATGCTTTTCCCAATGAGGAATAGTTGATCAGGGCTTCGAAATTGCCGTCGTGAATGAGCGTTTTCATCTTTTCGCCGGCCTCGATGGCCCAGTCGTAGCCGAATCCCGGTTCCTGCATCCGGTTCCAGTCGATCAGCCGGAGGTTGTGGACCATATTGCCGCTGCCGAGGATCAGCACCCCTTTTTTCCGGAGCGCCGAAAGTTCTTTCGCGAGTTCAAAGTGATACCGGGCTGGCTGCGTGTAGTCGAGGCTGAGCTGAAACACGGGGATGTCGGCGGCGGGATACATCCGGCACAGTACGCTCCAGCACCCGTGGTCGAGTCCCCAGTGATCGTCGGCTCCGATATTGGTTTTCACGACCATTTCACGGGTTTCCGCGGCAATTTCCGGAGCGCCGGGGGCGGGGTATTGAACGTTGAACAATTCGCACGGAAATCCTCCGAAATCGTGCAGGGTGCGGGGCTGCTTCATCGCGGTGACAAAGGTGCCCCGGGTTTCCCAGTGGGCCGAAATACAGAGAATGGCCGCGGGTCGGGGTATGACTCCGGCGATTTTTTTCCATCCCTCAACAAATTCATTCTCTTCAAGGGCGTTCATCGGGGATCCGTGCCCCACAAACAGAACGGGCATTCTGACACCGGGGTCGGCGTGGGTGTTATGATCGATGCTAACGTTCGCATTCATGTGATTCGGATTTGAAAACAGGTTGCCGGATTTAAAATCCGGTTGTTCCTGTAGTACACTCCTGTCGCGCTCATCGTAACGCTGCATGGCGTATCCCGGAACCGGAATCGTGTCAAAGCATGCAGGCCGGGGACAGGATTTTACGACGGCAAAAGTACTGCTGCCCGATCGCGGACCGGTAACAGAAACCGGTAAATGTGTTGTGAAATCAGGAAATGAGTTTCGCCATCTCTTCCCGGAACTCGGTAGGCGTCTGGCCCGTCTTCTTTTTAAAGACCGAGGTAAAATAGGCTTTTTCGTTATAGCCAAGCTCAAACCCGATCTCGGCGACGGTTTTCCCGGTTTGCATCAGGAGGTTCTTTGCTTCGATGAGTTTGCGGGTCTCGATAATTTCGGAAACGCTCTTCTGAAAAACATTGCGGCAAATCAGGTTCAGATTGCGGGAGGTCATGAAAAGTTTTGAGGCATAAAAGTCGACCCCTTCCGGCCGCCGGAAATTGTCCTCTAAAATTTTCAGGAAGTTTTTAAAGGTGGTGTTTTGCGTGGTCCGGGCCACGGTTTCACCGGGGAACCGTTTTCTCCGTTCCGATTCGATCATGGCGAAGAGGGTATTCAGCAGGTTTTTGATCACCGGGAGTTCAGGGATGGGCTGTTGCATTTCGTCAAACATCATCTGGCAGAGGGTTCCCATCCGGGCGAAGGCGGGGTCGTGTTCCAGGGTCATGTCGGCATGGTCGTGGTAGTAGGCGTAAAGCTGAAAAATGGTTTCGGGAATGAATTCGCTTTTGAAGTTAATCACCCAGATATCACACAAACCTTCACGGATCATGGGTTTAACCAGGTGGGATTTACCCTGCGCGATGAAGCTGACAAAGGGGGCAGGCAGGAGTTTCGACCGGAAGTCGATAACATGTTCAATCTCGCCGCCCTGGCCGATCATCAGCTCTTCGTAGTCGTGAACATGAAGCCCGTTGTATTTGGAGGAATGTTCCCTTACATCCTGACAACCGAACCGTGATATGGCGAAAAGCTGTTCCATGCTGGAGCGGTTTTACAACGTGTGATGTCGTCGGGGCTCCCGGCCGTACTGCAATTCATGCAGCTGTTGTCATGGCGGGAAACCGGTTTCGGTAAGCAAAAGTCATCCGGCCGGGCGGATGACGGGATCCCGGCATTTACCGTCCGATCCTGAAGATCAGTCCGCCCGTGAACCCGAAGTCGAAGAGCGTCGAATTGAGGTACAC
>SACF01000162.1 GCA_009928665.1 Alphaproteobacteria bacterium | reverse complement strand
TTCCCTTTCATGATTCCTCCGAACCCAGAATACTAATCGACGGCTTCTACTCTGACGATTTCAGGATAGGCTTCTTTTAGAATTCTCTCTACCACTCCGGACAAGGTCATACGAGCACCGGGGCAACCCACGCAGTGTCCCTGCAGCCGCACCTTCACCACTTTATCCTCGGTATACTCCACGAACTCAATGTCTCCCCCGTCTCTTTGCAACAAAGGTCTGATTTGCTCCATCGCTTCTCTGATTTTGTCTTCCATTTTTCCCTCCTGTTTTTTCTCAACAATTCTATTCTGTGGGTGGCACCCAACCCCAGCTGGGTACTACCGTAAATATTGTGGTGAATTCTTTATCCCGTATGGTTTTAATCGCTACCGATTTTGTGGGGTCACCTGTTTCATTGAAGCTGATGGAACCGGAAGCCCCTGGAAACTCATGGTGCCTCAAAATCTGTTCCATAATCAACTCCCCTCGCGTGGCGGTGCCTGCTTTCACAATGGCACTACGTGCCACCAGGTATGCATCATATCCCAACACCGTGGCTCGATCCGGCACCGCATCGGCACCATACTTCTTTTTATAGGCAGTCATAAAGACTTCCGTTTCCTCCGTCCCGGCCGCTTCATCAAACAGGGAGGAGAAGGCGATGATATTGGTACTTGCTGTACCTGCCTGGTAAATTAAGGCTTCGTCTTCCCAATCATCGGTCCCCAGGAAGGTGCAATTTAATCCCACTTCTCTAGCCTGGTTAATAATTTGAATGGAGTCTGCCAGACCCGCGGGAAGAAAACAAACCCGTATTCCGGAGTCCTTCAACCGATTCAGTTGGGTGGAATGGTCCTCTTGACCGGTTGTGAACTCGATGGTAAGAGCCACGGAACCTCCCAGTTGAATTACCTTGTCTGAGAAACTTTTACTCACTGCTTGAGCCCGATCATCGTTTCCAGGCCTCATAACCGCCACTTCCGTGATATGAAGCTGCTCTACCGTATACTTGGCAAGAGCGACTCCCTGGAAAGACTCCACGAAACACACTCTACAATAGTATGGATTATTGGAAGTAACCAATGGATTAATGTTGCTAATGGCGATGGCAGGTACCTTTGCCTCTTCAAAAATGGGGGCTCCCACCAAAGAGTTTACACTACCGTAACTGCCCAACACCACACTCACACCTTTGTCCACTAGATCCTTCGCCACCGTTGCTCCCACATAGACGTCCGATTGGTTATCTCCATATACCAACTCGATTTCTTTGCCCAAAGCCGTAGGGTATAACTCATGGGCTAACTCAATGCCCATTTTCTCCAATTCACCACCCGCCCTGTCTTCCCCTGTCAGCGGTTGGAATACGCCGATTCGAATTACCGACCGTTCCACCGCTTCATGAGTAATCCACGTGGCTACAAAATTATCATAGGTTTGGCAGCCGGCCAGCAGTAATACACATACCGTTAACCCGAAAACCTTCCACCTTTTCCCGAATTTCTTCATAAAACCCCTCATTCCTACCCGGGGACTTTATTCTCCCAAGTATGCCGCCCGAACCTTATCGTTTCCTAGAAGCTCTTTTCCGGTGCCGGAGAGCGTCACTACTCCGGTTTCCAACACGTACGCATAATCGGATATCTCCAGAGCGGCTTTGGCATTCTGCTCGATAAGCAGTACATTCACACCCGCACGATTGATTTCTTGAATAATCTCAAAAATACTTTTTACCACCAAAGGGGCCAACCCCAACGAGGGCTCGTCCATCATCAGCAGTTTGGGCTTACTCATCAAAGCTCTCCCTACTGCCAGCATCTGCTGCTCCCCTCCGGAAAGAGTCCCCGCCAACTGCCATTTTCTCTCCAACAGTCGAGGAAATA
>SACF01000161.1 GCA_009928665.1 Alphaproteobacteria bacterium | reverse complement strand
TTCAAAAACAATCATCAATTCCCCCCGCCGGTTTTTATTGCGACCGGCCGGACTCTGATTGGATGCTACCGGTTTAGTATCTCCGAAACCTTTTACAATCAGACGATTCTCATTAACTCCTTTTGAAGTCAGGTATTGCTTCACCAACTTCGCATAGCCTTCTGAAATCTGAACTTTGTGCAGGGAATCAGCCTTCTGTTGTGCAACAGAATCTTTCACAATGCCATCAGCAGCATCCGTTTTATTTCTGATGATGTTATCGGTATGTCCCTGGATCTCGAGGCTGAAATTGTCATTCACTTTCAACACCACCACGATCTGATCGAGTATGGCGTAGGATGACTGTGTAAATTCCAGGGTATCTTCCCTGAACTGAATGCTTTGCATGGCTTTTTGGAAAAGGGTTCTGACTTCCTTCTTTATTTCGGGACAACCACGGTATTCTGGCAGACCAGGTACGCGTGGACAATCATCCAGGTAATCCGGAATTCCATCGAAATCAGAATCTTTCGGGCAACCACGATGATCTACCATTTCGCGGGCAGCAAAAGGTGTATCTTTACAATCATCGCGATAGTCGGGTACGCCGTCATCATCTTCGTCAATTAAACAGCCATTGATATCCACAAAGCCACGGGCTTCAACCGGGGTATCCGGACATAAGTCAAGGTAATCGGGCACTCCGTCATCATCGGTATCGAGGAGACAGCCATTCGGGTCCACAAAACCACGGGAAGCTGCCGGAGAACCGGGACATAAATCGAGGTAATCGGGCACACCATCCTGGTCGGTATCAACCGGACAACCTACCGAATCGACCGCGATACCCATCGGGGTTTCAGGACAATTATCCATATAATCCATCACACCATCCTGGTCGGTATCAATCGGACAACCATGTTCATCCACGAAACCCCGTGCTTTGGAAGAAGAATCGGGACATTTATCGAGGTAATCGGGCACACCATCACCATCGGTATCAAGTGGACAACCATCCGGTCCGACAAAAGCACGGGCTTCTTTCGGAGTACCCGGACATAAATCGAGGTAATCAGGCACACCATCTCTGTCCGAATCAATCGGACAACCACGGCTATCAACTTTTACGCCCAGCGGTGTGTTGGGACATTTATCAAACTTATCGCTGATACCATCTTTATCTGTATCCTTTTTCGTACCAATCGCATAATTAAAGCCCAGAGCAAAATTAATACGGTCGGAATTATAACCAAGCGGTAAAGAAATGGCCGGGATAACGGGATCGAACTGCTGCAGGTCAAGCCCGACATACTGGAACGGAATATAATCCGCCGACAGGAAGATATTAAACTTGCCGGTACTAAAATTAGCGCCGAATCCGAAATTGCTGGCCTTGCCATTGGTTATAGAATAGGATAAAGCCAGGTTTACCCAGTTAGCCGGACGAATATTAAACGCTGCCGTTAATTCATGCAGGAACCGATCTTCACGAAACATGCTGCGCGATAACACGCCCACACCCAGCAAATTATTCAGGATATTATACTCAGCAGACACATTCAGTTTGGGAGTCAGGTAATTACTGATACCTGGTTTATCGCCACGTGTCACTCCGAAATTATTTCTGATATCTGCGATGATACTATCAACCGGCACATCTGTACCTGTAAATTCAGGGTGACTGCTTTTCCATGCTATGGCATCGTCCTGATCAAATTTATAATTCAACTGATAATCGATAGAATTCAGTTTTCCCCAGCGCATCAGTCCCAAATCCGTAACCGCGGCTGCCAGAATCAGGTTCTGAATAGGTTTGTAATGCACACCCAGATCCAGCGCACCACCACAGAGTACAACGAAATCTATGGCGCCGAGTAAACACGGGTTATG
>SACF01000160.1 GCA_009928665.1 Alphaproteobacteria bacterium | reverse complement strand
GGCCATTATGACAACGGACCGAATGCCAAAAGAAGTTTCGAAAACCGTATCATTGGGAAAAGGAACGGTGATGATTGGGGGAATGGCCAAAGGAAGCGGCATGATTCATCCCAATATGGCCACGATGTTATGTTTTCTCACCACAGATGCTAGCGTGGAAGCGGGAGTTTTAGAAAAGTGTTTGCGGGATGTGGTAACGGACACTTTCAATCAAGTTTCCGTGGATGGGGACACCTCCACCAATGATATGGTGTTGATCATGGCCAATGGCGCTTCCGGTGGGAATCCCATCGAAGAAGGAACTTCTGATTATGAAGCATTTCACCAAGGTCTGTTGGAGGCGTGTCGGGAATTGGCTGAAATGATTGCCGGCGACGGTGAAGGTTCCACAAAATTAATCACTTGTCATGTCCAGGGGGCTTCCTCCAAAGAGAGTGCCAATGCACTGGCGAAATCCGTGATTTCTTCGTCCTTGGTGAAAACCGCCATTTTCGGAGCCGATGCCAATTGGGGGCGTGTTCTTTGTGCCCTTGGATATTCCGGAGAAAAGGCAAACCTCGAACTGGCTACGGTTTCATTTTCTTCCGAGAAGGGTTCCGTAAAAGTTTGTGAATGTGGAGCCACCTACCCGTTTTCCGAGGAGAAGGCCAGGGCCATCCTAGAAGAACATCGTATCGAAATTCTGGTGGAGCTACAAGAGGGCCCGGGAAACGGTGTGGCCTGGGGATGTGATTTGACGTATGACTACGTTCGTATCAATGGAGATTATCGGACGTAGATTTTATTGAGTTGATATTCATAATATGAATGGTAGAAGAAAAGTAGAAGAGGGGCGGGAAAAATCATGTTGCGAAAGAAGAAAATGGTCATCAGCGAGGCGAAAATTTTAGCAGAAGCCTTGCCCTATATGCAGAAATACTATGGCAAAACCATCGTGGTGAAATACGGGGGAAATGCCATGTTAAGTAAAGAGTTGGAGGAATCGGTGATCCGAGACATTATCCTCTTAAATGCAGTGGGGATTCGTGTAGTGTTGGTTCATGGGGGTGGAATTGAAATTACCAATATGCTGGAACAGCTGAATAAGAAGACTCAGTTTGTGAACGGGATTCGATGTACCGATAAAGAAACCGTGGAAGTTGTAAAGATGGTGCTTTGCGGGAAAGTAAATAAGAATTTAGTGTCCTTGATCCTTAAAAATAACGGCAAGGCAATGGGACTGTGTGGATGCGATGGGGGCATGATTTTGGCGGAAAAGCAGAAGCGCAAGGAAGAACTGGGGTATGTGGGAGACATTGTGGAAATTAATACGGAAATCATAGAGACGGCGCTTCGTGAAAACTACATTCCGGTGATTGCGGGGATGGGAGTGGATCGAGAGGGCCAGGCATATAATATCAATGGAGATACGGCGGCCGCCGCCATTGCCGGGGCGCTGAAAGCGGAAAGATTAATCTACATGTCCAATATCAAGGGAGTGCTTCGAGACAAAGAGGAGAAGAGTTTGATTGAAAAAATATCCACGGAAGAGATTCCCGGCTTGATTCGAAGCGGGGTCATAACCGGAGGCATGATTCCCAAGATATCCAGTTGCGTGTATGGGATGAAAAACGGCGTGGATACGGCGGTGATTATCGATGGACGGGTGCCCCACTCTATTATTATGGAGTTGTTCTCAGACAAAGGCATGGGGACCATGTTATCACGACCTTCCCCGGTTCAAAAGAGTATCAACAGCTCGACAGAACCCCGGCAATTTTTGGGAGGAGAGCAAGGATATGAGTAAGGCACAAGGGATGGATGAAAAAATCATTATGGAGGAAGATCAACAATACCTGGCATCCATTTATAGTCGATTTCCTGTGGTACT
>SACF01000159.1 GCA_009928665.1 Alphaproteobacteria bacterium | reverse complement strand
TAAGGCCGGGTGAAAACGAGTTAGAAGCTTTGGCCATGGGTGCATTGAAGGCCATGCGAGGAGAACTTCCGGTGAAAGCGTATATTAATGCCGGCAGAGGAGAATCCGCTCAGGGATAATAGATGCTTTGAAAGGTCGTAAACAAAAAAGCCCCTTGCTTTATGGAAGCAGGAGGGCTTTTGTTATTTGCATTATTCAACTATCGATGGGCCCCTTGATGCAGATAAGTTAAGAAGCTTCTTTCCCGCAACACTTCTTGTATTTTTTCCCGGACCCGCAAGGACAGGGATCATTTCGTCCCGGTTGCTTTTCTTTCACCACCGTTCTTGATCGACGATAGTCATGGAATATCTGAAGCTTTTCTTCTTCTGTGAAAATACTGTCCCATTCCGGCAAGGAATATAGATGCTCCGCCTCTGCCTTCATCATATTGAAGTAGAGTTTTTCTAAATCCGCATCTAATTTTATATGGGAGTCTTCCGTCACATCTTCCAGAGAAAATGGACTGCGAAGTGAACCCTGAATCCCATCCAGAAATCCCATCAGTAGCTCCGGGCGGGTTTCAAAAAGTGATACCCATTCCCGGAAAATTCCCTCCATGGGCTGCTCAGGTGTTTTCAACAGGTGGGTGTAGGCCTTTATTTCCGTATCGGAGTATGCGTTCCAGAAATCTTCAAAACTCTGGTCTGTTTGTTGTTCCAGCATGGATTGCCAACTTTGGTAAAGATTCATGTCTACTTCCTCCTATTCCTTCCATTCCCCGAGATATTTGGTTTCGATGATGTCCATCACATCTCCCCAAATGGCGCTGGCAGTAGGAAGAGGACCGGCTCCTTTTCCGTAAAACATCAGCTCTCCCACCGCATCGCCTGTAAGATAAATGGCATTGAATTCCTGGTGAACGCCACAAAGAGGGTGGGTTAAGGGAAGTTTCATGGGGGCCACCTCACATCGAACTTCACCGTTTTCCAAAGCGGCCTTGGCAATGAGTTTCATGCCCATTCCTTCTTGCTTTGCGTTCTCCAAATCTTCCGGTGTAATAGAAGTGATTCCCGTTGTGGGGATGTTTTCGGGAGGAATGTATTCTCCAAAGGCCAACATGGTTAAAATCGTCAGTTTGTTGGCAGCATCGATGCCTTCTACATCCGCTGTGGGATCGGCTTCGGCAAATCCCAACTCCTGTGCTTTCTTTAAAGATTCCTGATAGGACATTCCCTGCTGGGACATTTGACTCAAGATATAGTTGGTGGTGCCGTTGACAATCCCTAGAACCTCTTGGAAGCGATTGGCACGCAACACGGATGACATGGGTTTTAGGATGGGGATTCCACCCCCCACACTGGCTTCGAAGCCAAGGGTGACGCCATGATTTTGTGCGGTCTTTATCAGAGCGGGAAAGTTTGCCGCTACCGCAGCTTTGTTGGCGGTTACCACCGATTTCCCTTCTGATAGGGCACGATTCATATAGGTGGAAGCCGGCTCCACTCCCCCAAGAAGTTCAATAACAATGGAGATGGAAGGATCTTGGAAAATTTCCTCCGGGTCTTGGGTGAACTTTTGGGGGTCCACCTGAATTCCGCGGTCCCGGGTAGTATCTTTTTCCAGAATTCGGGTTATCTCCACCTTGGCATTCAATGATTTTTCGATGGTATCTCGATTCATTTCTAAGAGACGGTACGTTCCTGTCCCGATGTTTCCTAGGCCCAGAAGGCCAATATTGAAGGTTTTCATAGGGTGCTCCTTTGCTGCATGGTTTATCATAATATGGAAAGTATTATATACCAGAATATTTGAATTGTCATGACTATCCCTCATTGTTTGAATATTAAGAATGAAGGGAAGCATCTTTTATTTTAATACAGAAACGATATAATGG
>SACF01000158.1 GCA_009928665.1 Alphaproteobacteria bacterium | reverse complement strand
ATATGGCCATTAATAAATATATGAGGGCCGCGTTGAAGGCGCTGTCTTATGCGGAACCGGATTTGAAGGCCAATCTGCAAGCCAATCGATGGCTGCGAAATTTGGCCAATCCTCCCACAGGAACACATCGGGTCTATGAAGTATGGGATTACCACATTGAATCGGAGAAGCATCAAATCCCGGTTCGTATTTTCGAGCCGAAAAAAAGGGGATCAGAAGAGATTATCCTCTATTTTCATGGGGGAGGTTGGGTGCTGGGCAACATCAATGCCTACACCAGAACCTGTGCTATGCTGGCGGATGAAACCGGCCGTCGGGTATTTTCAGTGGACTATTTAAAGGCGCCGGAGCACCCCTTTCCCGCCGGACTGTTGGACTGCTACGAAGCGGCCAAAGAGGTGGAAGAATATCAGAGAAACCGCAAGACGGGCCTGGTTTTAATGGGAGATAGTGCAGGGGCGAATTTAGCCGCCGCCGTCAGTCTCATGGCTCGAGATCGGGGAGAGTTTTCCATCCCCAAACAGATTCTTCTGTACCCTGCCACCTATTACGACCATGGGCCGGATTCTCCCTTCCCTTCGGTAAAAGAAAAGGGAGAAGGCTATCTTTTGACGTCCCGACGGATTTGTGATTACATTGACCTATATATTCAGCATGGAGAGGATCGCATCAGCCCATATTTTGCCCCCCTTCTTGCCAAAGATTTTTCCCACCAACCGGATACTCTGTTGATTACAGCGGAACATGACCCTTTGCGAGATGAAGGAGAAGCCTATGGGGAAAAATTGAAGCAGGGGGGAAACCGGGTGGTTCTGTATCGCATGGACAATGCCCTTCATGGATATTTCAATCTTCCCATTCGATTCGTTCACGTGGAGAGGACCTTGAGACTGGTACGTGAATTTCTGGATGAAAAAGGGAAGAAAATAGATTAGAATGAGGTAAGCAGAAAGAGAGGAGGGGGTCACCATTCGCACTTGGCATAAGCTGGACAATGCGGCCATTTTGTTTTCTGCCGCTACCCATCGCTCGGAGACTCAGGTCTTTCGGTTTTCCTGTGAGCTGAGACATGAAATTGACCCCGGGTTGCTTCAACATGCGTTGGAAGAAACTCTTTTGGATTTCGAAGCCTTTCGGGTGGTGATGAAAAAAGGGATTTTTTGGCATTACCTGGAGGATGCCTCTTTGGTGCCGGAGATTCGCCAAGAGGACCGGCCGCCATGTGGGCCTCTATACCGTGGCCATCGGCCTTCCTTGCTTTTTGATGTCACATATTTTCAATCCACCATTAATTTAGAAGTTTTTCATGTGCTATCGGATGGAGCCGGGGCCCTTTCTTTTTTTAAGGCATTGATTTTAAAGTATTTGTCCCTTCGGATGGAAATTCCCTGGGAAGATGTGGTTCCTCATTTGACCTTTCCTTCTTCCTTGGCCGCCATGAAGGTGGATAGCTTTGAGCATCATACCACTGGACGTAAAATTCGACGAATCAAAAGCCCTCGGGCCCTTCGGCTTCGGGGAATTCGGTATCCGCAAAATCGTCTGAAGGCGATACGGGTCCATTTGCCGGCAAAAGAAACATTAGCCGTGGCGAAGGCCCACCAGGGGACGCTGACGGCCTTTGTGTGTGCCTGTTTGATGCGGGCCATCTGGGAAGAATTTACGCCGCGCCGTAGAAAAAAAGCCCCTCTGGTGATTAGCATTCCTGTGGATCTTCGAAAGTACTATCCCACGGATTCTCTTCGAAACTTTTTCAACAGCATTTCAATATCCTGGCCCAAGGGGAAGGATTTGCCGGATTTGGAGGAATTGACCATTTGGGTCGACGGACAATTAAAGGAAGAAACCCGGCCGGAACGATTGGCAGAGCGCATGAATCTTTTTTCTGCCATTGAGCG
>SACF01000157.1 GCA_009928665.1 Alphaproteobacteria bacterium | reverse complement strand
AGACCTGGATGTTCTTATCAGCTACAACGGACGTGGATTTGACCTACCTTTTATAGAAGCAAGAGCCAAGGCCCTGAACATTCCCTTCCCGGGATGGCCTTATCATCTGGACTTGTATCTTCTCATCCAAAAGTCTTCCGATTTAAGAAAGCGCCTTCCCAACTTAAAGCAAAAAACCGTAGAAGATTATCTGGGTCTGTGGATTCACCGGGAAGATCGCATCAGCGGAGGGGAAAGTGTTTCTCTGTACGAAGAATACGTAGTATCTGGAGAACAAGCTCTTGCGGAAAAGGTGCTGCTTCACAATCAGGATGACTTAAAACAGCTGAGTCGTTTATTGAAGATTACGGAAAAGTGTGATTTGTCCCAAGGGTTGTTTCATCTGGGATTCCCCGTTTCACCAGAGCTGTTTGTGACACAGATTCACTTTCGTTCCCATTACCTGGAGGTAGCGGGAATTCAACATCGAAACCCCATCGGTTACTACTCCTTTGGTGACATGGACCAAAGTGTAAAAATCGCTTTTGATGGAACGGAAAATACATTTCAATTGGCTTTTCCTCTTTTTCGGAAGGCCCAGGGGCTTTTCGTAGATTTATTCAGTCTGGGTTTGCCCCAGGAAGCGTTTGAAAACCAAGAGGGGTTTGAAAGTGGATTCCTTATCCTGAGAGAAAAGGAAAACACCAATTACCCCTTAATTAACCAATTAATACGACAATTAGTCCAAAAGATCCGAAAAGAAATGGAGGAACAATAGATGACAATGATACACCTGGCCCAACAGGTCAAAGAAAGCAGCTTCGAATTGGCTGCCACCTCAGCACAACTTCGCAACCAAGCCCTGGAAAAAATGATTCAGTACTTGTCCCAAGAAAAAGAAACCATCTTCCAAGCCAATGAAAAAGACCTGGCATTAGGAAAAGAGAGCCAACTTCCCAGTCCTTTGCTGAATCGACTAAAATTCGACTCGCACAAGCTGAGAGAAGTCACGGAAGGAATCCAGGGACTGATTCAAATGGAAGATCCTCTCCATAAAATATTGTTAAAAAGGCAGTTGGACCAAGGCCTTTTGCTGGAAAAAGTTACCTGCCCCATTGGTGTAATTGGTGTAATTTTTGAATCCCGGCCGGATGCCCTAGTTCAAATTTCCGCACTTTGCATGAAAAGCGGCAATGGTGTGTTGCTGAAAGGCGGAAGCGAAGCAGCCCATACCAACCGGGCATTGTTTGAAATAATAGAAAAAGCCGGGATAGATGCCGGTTTGCCGGACCACTTCGCCCTGTTGGTGGAGACCCGGGAAGATACACGGGAAATGTTGAAATGGGAAAATTATATTGACCTTATCATACCGAGAGGCAGCAATGAATTTGTTCGTTTTATCCAAGATCATTCCCGCATTCCCGTCATGGGCCATGCCGATGGAGTTTGCCATATCTACGTAGACGAAACCGCAGATTTGAATAAAGCCCTTCCCATCATATGGGATAGCAAAACACAATACGTGGCCGCTTGTAATACGGTGGAAACCCTACTGGTTCACCAAAAATCGGCGCCTATTCTCCTCCCCATACTAAAAGAACAAATGGAAGGCGTGGTACAACTTCGAGGATGTCCGCAAACGAGAGATATTATCTCCGTGATGGAATCTACGCCAGAGGATCATGCCACAGAATACCTGGATTATATTCTCTCGATAAAGGTGGTGGCCTCCCTGGAGGAAGCCATTCACCATATCAATCAATTCGGGTCACATCACACGGATTGTATTATTACAGAGGACTCCCATTGCAAAGATCAATTCTTTTCACTGGTAGACTCTGCCGGAGTATACCAGAATTGTTCGACTCGTTTTGCCGATGGATTTCGGTACGGCTTTGGCGCAGAGGTAGGTATTTCTACCGGCAAG
>SACF01000156.1 GCA_009928665.1 Alphaproteobacteria bacterium | reverse complement strand
ACGGAAATCACCCTGGAAGAAGGTGCTACGGTTTTTGACCTGCTTCAAAAGGGAACCCGGCAACAGGGAATACATATGGAGTTTACGCGAACGCCCATATATAACAGCACCTATATCGAGGGGATCCATAATCTTTACGAGTTTGATGGGGGGGAATTATCCGGATGGATGTATCGAGTCAACGGAACCTTCCCCAACCGGGGAGCCAGTGCCTACCGGCTTACCGATGGGGACCAGGTGGAGTGGGTCTATACCTTGGACTTGGGACGTGATGTGGGCGGCGATTATCTGGAGCAAAAGGGAGAATAGAGATACCGGGAAGCAGGCAGAATAAAAGGAGGCCAACGGAAGAAAGCAGTGAATCAAGGATTTTCCACATACCACCCGGTGGTGAATTTCATATTTTTCGTTATGGTGATTGGAACCGCCATGTTTTTTCTGCATCCGGTGCTGTTGGGGATTTCTTTCACCGGGTCTTTGGCCTACGCGTTGTACTTGGGGGGTAAGAAAATTCTGCGGTTTCTGTTGCTGTTTTTATTGCCCATGATGGTGGTGTTGTCTCTGGTGAATCCCTTGTTCAACCACCGGGGCGTTACCATTCTTACATATATAAGGGATAATCCCATTACCTGGGAGTCCATATATTATGGCATGGTGACCGGGTTGATGTTGGGAGCGGTAATCTTGTGGTTTTCCTGTTACAACCAGGTGATGACCAGCGACAAGTTCATTTACCTTTTTGGTCGGCTCATTCCTTCTTTGTCATTAATCTTTTCTATGGTACTCCGGTTTGTGCCCCGGTTCCAGGAACAGTACAAAGTGATTTTGCAGGCTCAAAAATCATTGGGTCGAGAAGTGGAAGGGGGCAGCTTGCCAAACCGAATCCGAAGGGGAATAAAGGTAACTTCTATGATGTTGACCTGGTCTCTGGAAAATGCCATCGATACGGCGGACTCCATGAAAGCCAGGGGGTATGGTCTTCCCGGCCGAACCGCCTTTTCCACCTATCGACTGGATGGAAGAGATCGCCGCATGTTGGTGGTGTTGCTGGTTATGGGTGGAATGTTGGCCCTGGGAGTGGTGAATCAGCTATACCGAATTCAATATTTCCCGTCCATCAAGGTGCCGGAAGCCCACCCCTTGACCTGGATGTTTTTTCTCGCCTATGGTGTTCTTTGTTATTTGCCCTTGATTGTTTCAGGGTTGGAGGAATATAAATGGAAGCTTTTGCAATCGAAAATCTAAGCTTTACGTATCCTGACAGAATTAGGCCCGCCCTATATCAAATCTCCGCGTCTGTGGAGACGGGCAGTTTTGTGGTGGTCATCGGAGGGTCCGGTTCCGGGAAGACCACGTTACTCCGAAACTTGAAAGGCCCCCTTACACCTTCCGGAATAAAGGAAGGAGAAGTTGTTTTCTTTGGGAAGAAGTTGGGAGAGCTGACCGATACAGAGCAGGCGAAACGGATTGGCTATGTGTTTCAAAATCCGGATCATCAAATCGTTACGGATAAAGTGTGGCATGAATTGGCCTTTGGGTTGGAAAGTCTCGGCATGGACCAGGAAACCATCCGTCTTCGGGTCACGGAGATGGCCAGCTTTTTTGGGATACAGGACTGGTTCTATAAAAAGGTATCGGAACTTTCCGGAGGGCAAAAGCAAATATTGAACCTGGCTTCCGTTATGGTGCTTCAGCCGGATGTTCTTTTGTTGGATGAGCCCACCTCTCAACTGGACCCCATTGCGGCCGGGGAGTTTCTCTCCATGGTGGAAAAGATTAACCGGGAAATCGGCACCACTGTCATCCTGTCGGAGCACCGATTGGATGAGGTGCTGGCGGTGGCTGACCGTGTATGGGTGTTGGAAAATGGATCTCTGTTTTCGGATGACACACCGGAAAATACAGG
>SACF01000155.1 GCA_009928665.1 Alphaproteobacteria bacterium | reverse complement strand
AAAGGCGCCGGAGCACCCCTTTCCGGCCGGACTGTTGGACTGCTATGAAGCGGCCAAAAAGGTGGAGGAATATCAGAGAAAGCGCAAGACGGGACTGGTCTTAATGGGAGATAGTGCGGGGGCAAATTTAGCCGCCGCGGTCAGTCTCATGGCCCGGGACCGAGGAGAATTTTCCATACCCAAACAGATTCTTCTGTATCCTGCCACCTATTACGACCATGGGCCGAATTCTCCTTTCCCTTCGATAAAGGAGAAAGGGGAAGGCTATCTTTTGACGTCCCGGCGGATCTGTGATTACATCGACCTATATATTCAGCATGGAGAGGATCGCATCAGCCCATATTTTGCACCTCTTCTTGCCAAGGATTTTTCCCGTCAACCGGACACCTTGTTGATTACAGCGGAGCATGACCCTTTACGAGATGAGGGAGAAGCCTATGGGGAAAAATTGAAGCAAGGGGGAAACCGGGTGGTTCTTTATCGCATGGATAATGCCCTTCATGGATATTTCAATCTCCCCATTCGATTCGTTCACGTGGAGAGGACCTTGAGACTGGTACGTGAATTTTTGGATGAAAAAGGGAAGAAAATAGATTAGAATGAGGTATGTAGAGAGGAGGGGGTCACCATTCGCACTTGGCATAAGCTGGACAATGCGGCTATTTTGTTTTCCGCCGCTACCCATCGCTCGGAGACCCAGGTCTTTCGGTTTTCCTGTGAACTGAGGCATGAAATTGACCCCGGGCAGCTTCAACATGCTTTGGAAGAAACCCTCCTAGATTTTGAAGCCTTTCGGGTGGTCATGAAAAAAGGAATCTTTTGGCACTATCTGGAGGACGCATCTTTGGTGCCGGAGATTCGTCAAGAGGACCGGCCGCCTTGTGGACCTCTTTATCGCGGGCATCGGCCTTCCTTGCTTTTTGATGTCACATATTTTCAATCCACCATTAATTTGGAGGTTTTTCATGTGCTGTCGGATGGAGCTGGGGCACTTTCTTTTTTTAAGGCGTTGATTTTAAAGTACCTGTCTCTTGGGATGGAGATTCCCTGGGAAGAGGTGGTTCCTCATCTCACATTACCTTCTTCATTGTCCGCCATGAAGGCGGACAGCTTTGAGCATCACACCACCGGACGTAAAATCCGCCGAATCAAAAGTCCTCGGGCTCTTCGGCTTCGTGGGATTCGGTATCCGCAAAATCGTCTGAAGGCCATACGGATCCATTTGCCGGCAAAAGAAGCATTAACCATGGCTAAATCCCACCAGGGAACACTAACCGCTTTTGTGTGTGCCTGTTTGATGCGGGCCATATGGGAAGAATTTACGCCTCGTCGTAGAAAAAAAGCCCCTTTGGTGATTAGTATTCCTGTGGATCTTCGAAAGTATTATCCCACCGATTCTCTTCGAAACTTTTTCAACAGTATTTTAATATCCTGGCCCAAGGGTAAGGATTTGCCGGACTTGGAGGAATTGACCATTTGGGTAGACCAAGAATTAAAAGAAGAAACCCGACCGGAACGATTAGCGGAGCGCATGAACCTTTTTTCTGCCATTGAGCGAAACATGGGGATTAAGCTGGTACCCCTGTTCATTAAAAATATTGCGTTAAAAATTGCCTATGACCTGGGGCAACGGAAAAACACCGCCATTCTTTCCAATGTAGGTGTGATTCGGATGGAGGAGCCCTTTGCATCGGAAATCAAGGCCATGGATGTATGTGTGAGTACGGAAAAAATGGAACTGAGCATGGTAAGTTACGGCGACGTTTTAAGCGCTACGGTTTCCACCCCCTTTATAAATTCGGAGATTCAGCGACGATTGGTGCGATTGTGGACGGATGGTGGCCTCTCTGCACAAATTGCTTGCAATATGTTGGACAGGAGGGATGAGCAATGAAATGGTGCCCTCGATG
>SACF01000154.1 GCA_009928665.1 Alphaproteobacteria bacterium | reverse complement strand
GGCCGCTGGCGTGCCACCTTTATCATCATCCTGACTATCCCGATATCCCTGATCGTAGCCTTCATCTACCTGTTCGTTTCGGGTAACTCTATCAACATCATCTCACTCTCCGCCCTGTCTATAGCGATTGGTATGGTCGTTGATGATGCGATTGTGGTCCTGGAGAATATCTCCAAACATATCGAGCGGGGGAGTACCCCGCGCGAAGCAGCCATTTATGCTACGAACGAGGTTTGGCTCGCAGTAATTGTTACTACCCTGGTGGTGGTGGCCGTATTTTTCCCGTTAACCCTGGTGGGCGGTATGACCGGCGTTATTTTTAACCAGTTGGGCTGGATTGTTACCATTACGGTGGTAACTTCCACATTGGCAGCTATTTCATTAACACCGATGCTGGCTTCGAAATTTCTGCGTTTACGCGAAAAAAAGAAAAATCCATCACCGTTGAGTTACGAACGTACCATTGAAAGAGGCCTGGGATGGTTTGATAATTTCTACGAAAAAACACTACGCTGGGCATTACGCCATAAAGTATTTTCTCTGATCAGCGCTTTGGCTATTTTTGTGGGTTCCTTATTCCTCCTTAAGTTTATCGACACTGACTTCATGCCCGAATCAGACGAAAGCCGTATTACCGCCCAAATTGAACTGCAAACTGGTACCCGTGTCGAAGAAACCATTAAAACTGCCCGGTATATTGAAAATATTATCCGGAAAAAATTTCCAGAAGTACAAATTGTTTCAGCATCGTCAGGTTCTGATGATGAAGGAAGTATGTTTTCACTCTTCTCAACTACAGGTTCAAATATGATCAATTTTATGATGCGATTGGTGGATATGGAAGATCGGGAACGTACTGTCTGGGATATAGCTTCAGAATTACGAAATGAGATTGCCGTTTTGCCTGAAGTCATCAATTTCAACGTCGAAACAGCCAGTCAGGGATTTGGGGGATCTTCGAATACGGTGGATGTGGAAATTTTTGGGTACGATTTTGATGTGACCAATTCGGTGGCCGAAAAAATTCGTAAAAAGTTGGAGGCTGTTCCTGGCGCAATTGATGTGCAGGTAAGCCGCAAAGAAGATAAACCGGAACTGCAGTTTGTCCTCGATCGCGACAAACTGGCACTTCACGGCCTGACCACAGCACAGGTTTCCACCAATATCCGGAACCGTATCAGCGGGATGGTTGCTTCGCAATACAAAGAAGAGGGAGAAGAATACGATATCCGCGTGAGATTGAAGGAGGAATACCGGAACTCTATTACCAAACTGGAAGAATTAACCATCATCACACCGGCAGGAGCCCGTATAAAAATGAAAGAGCTGGGCGAAATCAGAGAATATTGGTCGCCGCCAAATATTGAACATAAACGCCGCGAACGAATTGTTACGGTTACGGCAAAACCCGATCGGATTGCACTGGGTGAACTGGCAACCCGAATCAAGGCAGAAATTGCGGATGTAAACATTCCCCAGGAAGTTATCACCAATGTGGGGGGTGCCTACGAAGATCAACAGGAATCGTTTATGGATTTGGGTCTGTTGATGCTCATCAGTTTAATCCTGGTGTTTATTGTTATGGCTTCCCAATTCGAATCGTTTACCATGCCCTTTGTCATCATGTTTTCCATCCCGTTTGCATTTACAGGTGTTATTTTGGGTTTGTATCTTACCGGTACAACATTAAGCCTGGTTGCAGCACTCGGGGCAGTACTTTTAATCGGTATTGTGGTGAAAAACGGGATTGTACTCGTTGATTTTACCAACCTGATGCGCGATCGTGGTATGGAATTGTATGAAGCCATTGCCCTTTCCGGAAAATCGAGGCTCCGCCCGGTTCTGATGACGGCTGCCACCACCATTTTGGGGATGTTGCCACTGGCACTGAGCACCGGCGAAGGGGCCGAAGT
>SACF01000153.1 GCA_009928665.1 Alphaproteobacteria bacterium | reverse complement strand
TAAACTCATAAGGAGTAAAAAACAACAACTTCGGCTCAGTATTCTTATCTTGAAATGACTCTTTCTTCTCACAAGTAAATGGTCCCCTTTTTATTCCCCTGAATTTTTACCGGCCCCCAAATTTCAATACAATGAACCCGCCCTTCTTTTTTGGTCACCGTAACTCCGATTTCTCCTGCCGGCTGGCCGATGCAATAGCACCACTCCCCGCCTTTTCCATCCTTTTCCTCCGCCAACATGGCCGCCACGGCCGTAGTCCCCGATCCACAGCTTCCTTCTATATACACCGTGTCCACCCCGCGAACATGAACCACTGGAATCATGGTCATAGCCTCTCGGTCAAAGAACAAAACTCCCAGGGCAGGTGCCATAGAATCCGCTTTGGCTTTTTCCAGAATCAATGACATAAATTCCTCGGAATATGGAACTCCTATGCACACATAATGATGGATTCCCTCCAACTCTACCTTGGTGATTTGTGCTTCGAAACCCGTATCCTCCCAATTCATTTTCTCCAATTTCATCGGAAGCGGCATGGTAATTTGGGTGTAGTCTGTTTTTGTGTTCACCAACACTTTCAGTGGTTGGTTGGCGCCGGAAACACGCACCATCACTTCCCCTTCTCCTTTTTGACCCTCTTTTCTAGCCATCCACAGGCCATAGCTGCGAGAAGCATTTCCACAAAATTCGTGTCCGGACATTTCCATTCCATCTTCCAAAATATAAGCCACCTGCTCCACGGAGGGTTCCAAGGTTTCCATAATTATCTTGCCCACCTGTTGGTACAACTCCTGATTGACCAAAGTCAGTACAAAGCACGTGACATTTCCGGCGGAATCCGCGATAAAATATTCGATTTCCAGGTCCTTCCCAATTTTCATTATATCTGTCCACTTTCTATTTTCGGCACTAAGAATGACAATGCCTTGGGCTGTACCATCAATTCTATGGTTCCGGTCTCCTGGATTTCTCCGTCGGTACACAACCTCATACTTCCACGGTTTGGTGTTACAATGGCCCACTTGCACTGGCGATAAGTTAATATCTCTTGTGCTCTGGGGTCTTCCAGATGGATCCCTTTGGCATATTTCGGAAATAATTGCATAAATTGCCTTCGCGTGGCATCCTCCACGATACTAATATCCATCTTCCCATCATCTACCAACGCTTTTGGAATCCCCTTGATTCCACCCCCACAGTAACATCCATTCCCGGTGGACATCAAGAGTATTTTGCCGGAATGAACGGAACCGTCATCAAATTGTATGGTCAAATCCGCCCCTTCTTTTTTGATAAGAGTCACCAGTATTCCCGCCAGATAGGCCATACTGCCGTGGAGAAAATGGCCATTCTTTATTTGCCCCGTTCGATATACCACATCACAATCAAATCCAATATTGAACATATTCACACAGTAGCGACTGGTCTCACCCAACGCGGTCTTGTACTGATATTGAATCAGATCCACTTGCCTCGACTCCGCGGAAAGCTGTCTCTCCATATCCAGAAAATCTCTCCCCGGGAAATTGCGTATAAAATCATTCCCCGTTCCCGTGGGAATACAACCAATATGAATCTGGTGAGTAGAGAAAAATGGATAGGCTCCATTAATCACTTCGTTGAGTGTGCCATCTCCCCCCGCCGCAAATATTCTCACCGATTCTCTCACCGGAGCACTTGCCAGGTATTTTCGAACAACATGTTCACTACCACCCGGCTCATCCGTTATATGTATTTCAACAGGCAGGTCCATTTCATTGCCTGCTTGCCGAATCTTTTGAACCAGGGGCTCCGGATCCATCGCTTTTCCGGCTGCCGGATTCACCACAAACAAATTCTTCATTCACTTCTCCCTCAAAGAACAGTCGACTATTTTAAATTATACTATAATTTAGTCCTTTATAAAATGGCGAAATCTTGCTATAATAGAAAA
>SACF01000152.1 GCA_009928665.1 Alphaproteobacteria bacterium | reverse complement strand
TCGGGATTTGAACCTTGTCCCGCCTCCGCATGGGAGAATATTGGGATATTCCTATCCTTGGCTATTTGCAAAACCTCTGCGAAGAGTTGACCGTCCGCTAAACTATATCCATCTTCGCTTAAAGCGCAGATACCTCTTCCCAACAACTCCGTACCACGAGTTTCTACGTTCATCAATCGCTGTATTTCTGTGGGTCGGATACCCTGCTGCCCAATGGTCATAGCCGCTGTCACCAGCAGATTCGGTCCACCTACTCTTCTCGCCTTTTGGTCGATGTATTTTAGGATATTTTCATTATCTACAGCGGGTTTCGTATTGGGCATGCAGCAGACTGTGGTAAATCCTCCTGCAGCGGCAGCTTTTAGTCCCGACTCCACGTCCTCCTTCCAAACTCCCCCTGGATCTCTCAAGTGCACGTGCAAATCAATAAATCCGGGAACGATCCAACATCCGGAAGCATCCATACACTCTCCTGTATCATGAAGCTCCATTTCTCCTGATGTGATGGCCTGAATTTTTCCCCCTCGTATCCAAATGCATCCCACTTCATCCCGGCCGGATAGGGGATCAATGATTCGCCCGTTGACTATCACTCTATCCATAAATGCCATCTCCTTTTAGGATTCTTAAATCCTCACAATATTCACATTGGTAACAACGTTGCTCCTCATCCACCAGGCGGAATATTTGTGGCACATCCCGCTCCGTGGTGGTAATGCATCGTGGATTTTTACACTGTATCACTCCCACCACCTTTGCCGGTAAGGATAGTGTTTTTTTCTCAACAACCACCCCTTGACGAATATACACTACCGTAGCTCGAGAATCCACTAATCCCAACACGGCTAAATCCACATCCATCATATTCTCTATTTTCACCAGGTCTTTCCTACCATACTTATTGCTGTGTGCATTCATGATGAGTGCCACCGAGTGTTCCAGCTCTCCGATATTCAAAAGCGATAGTACCTCCATCCCCTTTCCTTTTGTTAGATGATCAATCACTATCCCATTATGAATGCTATCAACTATCATGTCGCTCCTCCTTTTTCTCTAAACCCAACAACCCCATAATTAGGGCCATTCGTATAATCATTCCATATTTTGCCTGTTTGAAATAAAGTGCACGCGGATCAGAATCCACTTCCTTGGAAATTTCGTTTACCCTGGGAAGGGGATGAAGCACCACCAAATCTTTCTTTCCTCTCTTTAACTTTTCCGGATCCAAAATATAGCTATCTTTCAGACGAAGATAATCGGCCTCATTAAAAAACCTTTCTCGTTGGACCCGAGTCATATATAAAATGTCCAACTGAGGAAGGCTTTCTTCCAACTGTTCTGTTTCAAAATAAGGCACTTTTCGCTTTTCCAATATGTGCCGGGTAATATATTCCGGGGTTTTCAATTCCGGAGGGGAAATAAGATGAATTTCAACTTGGGGATAAAGACTAATTACTTTTAATAGGGAGTGCACGGTTCGTCCAAATTTCAAGTCCCCACATATGCCTAGCACCATCTTCCCTTTCTTCTTCACTTCACAATGAATGGTAAACAAATCGGTTAAGGTTTGGGTGGGATGATGGTGGCCCCCATCTCCCCCATTAATCAGGGGAATCTGAATTTCTTTCCATGCCACTTTCGCAAAGCCCTCCTTCGGATGCCTCATTACAAGTATATCCGTATATCCCGATACCGTTCTCACTGTGTCTGCCAGGCTTTCTCCTTTTGCCACCGAGCTGGAACCTTGTTCGGAAAATCCCACCACTTGCCCTCCCAGTCTAAGCATAGCCGCTTCGAAGCTAAGGCGTGTTCGTGTACTGGGCTCAAAAAATAAAGTCCCCATTATAAATCCTTTGGCAACATCGCTATACCATGTTGGGTTCTTCTGAATGGACTCCCCTAACTCAAAAAGAACATTCATCTCTTCCATGGTG
>SACF01000151.1 GCA_009928665.1 Alphaproteobacteria bacterium | reverse complement strand
TTGCATGTTGGATACGGACCATATACGGGATCACGGTCAATGCATAGAATTCTGTAGCCAATGGACTTCAGATATTTTGTCACTTCATACCAGCCATAGGCATTCTGCCAGAATTTACATGCCTTGCTCCCGGCATAGGAGATACAGACATACTTTTCAGGTATACTGCGCGGTGCGGATAAATCCACTTTTGGGGGCTCCGCCTCCAATCTTTCACTCAAGCCGAGAATGTTCCGGCTTTGTTCCTGCAACCCAAATAACCGCCAGTCCTGCGGCTGATACAGGCGGTTATTCTCATCTGAACTGAAAAACAAACCGAGATAGTATGTGGCATAGGGAAGTGTGGTATCCTCCTCTGTCAGCAGACGAAAATCAATTTCAGGATATTGGTTCCTGAAAATGTCCGCAATCCGTTCAGGGGCGTATACAATGGCGTTGCAGTTGTGTTTTTGACAGAAATAAGGAATGTTGCAGAACAGGGCAATTGGATCACCCAAAGTCCTCTGGCACATTTTGAAAGCGACCGGCTTTCCCCTTAACTCCATTGTATGCTCAAAGACCTTCCCACCGCCCTCAATGTGGATACAGTAACGGATATAATATTTTATGGGGTATACGAGGCAACTATTGGCCGGAAGCATTTCCTTTCCGAGAACATCCTTCGTTTCATCATTGTATACTGTAACATGCCACACAATATCCTCCGGCGGCATCATCAGGCGCAGACCATCATTAAAATCAAACCTTATTCCTGTAGTTTCATCAAGCTGTGTGGGAACCGGATGCACACAGCCAAAATCGGAAGCAACTCCATTCGGGAGCTGTTTCATCAGCCGCTTTTTCTGTCTGGATTCCGCTGTTTTAACATCATCCAAACCTATTACACAACCGGGATCGATTTCAACCGGCTTCACCACAATCGTTTCCTCACCCATTTCTTTTTCTCCTTTATTGAACTAATCCGCGCAATTCCAAAATCTCTGAAACGGGGCATGTGTTAATGTCATGCTCCGATAAGTTTACAATACTGACTTTACACCGATGCAGCAGGAGAGCCGCCAGCCGTTTACATGCCAGCCGTCCGGGTTGATCCATGTCAAAGGCAAGATACACCCGGTCAAAAGCATAAAGTGCAAGCACTTGCTCCCGTGTAAACTCAACTCCATGGGTGTGAACGCAGTTCACCCCTACCGTCAAGCAATCCATCACCCCTTCCGTCACCATGATCGTATTTGTAATCACATTGTCCATATTCCACAGAAAACTCTTGCAGAATATTTTTTCCGCCTCTTTTTTCGCCGTCAAATATTTCGCTTTTTTCATTCCGGTATAATCTCTTCCCTGGTAGGATACAATCTCACCTGAAAGTATATTCGGAAAGATAATTCGGTTTGCCTGTGCGGAACTCCCCTTTGAATCCTGATATATGCTGTCCGTATAGGTTATTCTGTAATTTCTTACCATTTCCTTGAACTCAAACGCAGACATGAACTTGAAGCGGCTTCGGAGATACAGGTACGCCTCTTTGTTCTGCAAAATGGAACCGGATGTTGGCAGTTCCACTTTTGAAACAGATGAAACGGTAATACCCGCTTGCGGCATAGGGGAGGATCTGGCGGCTCCGTGAAAGTAGTGCATTGCCATCCGTTTTGCATCCACATAGCCACAATGCAGTAATTCATGGATTACAGAGTAAGATTGCTTTCCTCCGCCACACCGATAGCAGGAAAAGTAGTTGCCTTCGGTATTGTACCCTAAATGAAATGCGGAATCCCCGCAAAACGGACAGCAAATCTGAATCCAGCCCGCACGGCTGTGCTCCGACTTGTTTTCATCATAAGGAACGGAGTATTGCTCAAAAAATTCAATCGCCCGATCCCGACTCATATTACACCTCGTTTGTAATCCTGTTCCTTCATTGTGCTTAGCATATGAAGAATGGACTCCGATTC
>SACF01000150.1 GCA_009928665.1 Alphaproteobacteria bacterium | reverse complement strand
GGGAGTGCCCCTATTATATCTCACCCTCTTTCGGTTTACAATAACAATTATGCATTTCCGGCCGCCTTATTTTTTTCATAGGCTAATAAAATAATCAGTGCCGTCTTGGCATCCACAATTTCTCCTTGAAGTACCATTTCTCGTAATCTATCCAAGGGCCATGTTTCCACAACGATGGCTTCATTATCATCAAAGGATGTCTCACCAGGTGTCAAATCCTTCAGAAAAAACAAATGCAGCTTTTCCGTGGTATATCCACAACTACTAAAGTAGGCACCCATATACTCGATGGTGGCCGCTTGGTACCCCGTCTCTTCTTTTAACTCTCGAAGGGCCGCCGATTCCAATTTCTCTCCCGGCTCCAGCTTTCCAGCTGGTGCTTCAAACACCACCTGTTCCACGGCCTTGCGATACTGTCGAATCATAACCATCTGCTCATCGGGAAGCACCGCTGCCATCACTACACCACCGGTATGTTCCACAATCTCTCTTTCGGAAATACCACCATTCACCGCCAATACCCGATCCTTTCGAAGGTTTAATATTTTCCCTTTATAAATCATTTCGGAGTGAATGGTTTTTTCCTCAAACGTCATTTTGGCCTCTTTTCTTCCTTTCATAAAGACTACTCGGTACGGTTCATAATCTTGGATTTCTCCACCGCCGCTTGAAATGCCTCTTTCACATTATCCTTAAACCCATTTTCAAAAAGTGTATTTACCGCCTCGATGGTGGTTCCTCCCGGAGAGCATACATTCAGGCAAAGCTGCTTTGGTTCCACCCCCGTTTCCAACACCATCTTTGCAGCCCCCAGCACCGACTGGGCCGCAAATCGTGTGGCCATTTCCAGATTCATTCCGTTATTTACGGCCCCTTCAATCAGGGCTTCAATATAGAGGTATGTGTATGCCGGAGAACTGCCACTGACACCAATGATGCAGTGCATCCATTCTTCCGGAACCACCTCCGCTTTTCCCACACTACGAAAGATTTCCATGGCTTTCTCTAGGTCTTGATTGGAAACATTCCGATTGGGGCTTACTGCAATCATTCCCTCTCCTACCATCGCCGGTGTATTGGGCATAATGCGGATAATTTTCGCCGACAAAGGGAGAATCTTTTCCATATATTTTAAAGATATGCCAGCTGCCATAGAAATCAAGATTTTTCCTGCCGCCCAATTCTCTTGTACCAAAGGCATCACTTCTCCGTAACTGTCCGGTTTAATGGCCAAGAGAATGAGATCGTTATGCGCCACCAATTGGCCAATATCTTCTGTGGTTTTCACCAACAATAAATCTTCCCAGTTTTTCCGACGTTCCGGGTCTTTGTCGCAAACCATAATGTCACGACTGACGTAATTCCCTGATTCTACGCACCCTTTCAAGAGTGCGCCTCCCATATTACCGGCTCCGATGAATCCTAGCTTCATATTCATCCCCCCTCATTTTCCAAAAAATACAGTTCCAATTTCCTGACCTTCCCAGGCCTTACGAATCACGTTTTTCTTTCTTCCATTCAGCAAAATCATAGGAATACCATATTCATTCACACGGCGGGCGGCCTCAATTTTAGTGAGAATGCCTCCTGTCCCAAAGTCACTCTTCCCTAGCACATCGATTTCCTCTAAAAGCCCGTCAATATCCCAGACTTCTTCAATTAATGCGGCGTCTTCGTATCGTTTTGGGTCCTTATCATAGACACCATCAATGTCCGACAGCACGATCAAACAATCCGCATTCCATAAATTGGCAGCTGACGCGCTTAAGGTGTCGTTGTCTCCAATTTTTATTTCGTCCACCGACACGCTGTCATTCTCGTTAATGATGGGAACAACCCCTTCATCTACCAACGTAAACAGTGCATTTCGTATATTCAATGTTCGATGTTGATCCGAAAAATCCTCTCGGGTCAACAGAATCTGCGCCACATGAACACCGTAATCCCAAAAG
>SACF01000149.1 GCA_009928665.1 Alphaproteobacteria bacterium | reverse complement strand
CGGGTGTATATTCCGATTACGGGTGTATATTCCGATTACGGGTGTATATTCCGATTACGGGTGTATACGAAATTCTGCATTCGGTATCACAACCATTTTTTCCGTTTAAAATACAGCAACACCCCCAGGGCGAAGGTTACCATCAGGAAAATAGAGAAGGGATAACCGAATTTCCAGCTTAGCTCGGGCATAAACTTGAAGTTCATCCCATACATGCTGGCGATGAGGGTCGGGGGCATGAAGATGACCGACACCACGGTAAAAATCTTGATAATCTTATTCTGCTGGATGTTAACCAAACCGAGGAAAGTATCCTGGAGATAATCGAGCCTGTCGAAACCGAAGCGGGTATATTCGAACAAAGAATTGATATCCTTGATAACCATGGTTAGCCGGGGTAGTAAATCCTGCGGGAACAGGTTCGATTTCAACATATTTGATACCACCCTTTGCTTATCAATAATATTCTGACGGATGATCATTACCTTTTCCTGATGATCCTTGATGCTCATCAGGATATCCTGACTCAAATCATCTTCCGTATTCAGTGTCTTACTTAAATTGGTAATCTGGTCGGTAATGTACTCGATCATATCCGCGTCATATTCCACCCGGGTTTCGAGCAGCGCCACCAACACGTGATAACCTGTCATGAAATTCTTAGAATCCGCATAAATCTTTTTCACCGTGTCGTTGAACGATTTCAGTTCGGTATCGCGCACCGAAACCAGGATTCCGTTTTTCAGAATAAATGAAACCGGTTGCATCTGGAAATTATCCTGCAGGAAATTCGAGTTGGCCACGATGCTGTCCTCGGTCTGGATATACCGCGAACTCATCTCGATTTCTTCTATTTCTTCATCTTCCTGTATGTAAATTTTAAGAAACTGTTCCAGTTCCGTTTCAACCGCATCCGAAACATCGATCAGGTCAATCCAGATCATATCTTTCAGATTTACTTTTTTCAGGATATCGATTGACTTTGATATTTTGAGTTTACCATCTTCCTGGTAAAATAGCCTGAGTTCTGCCATGATTACACTCCTTTCTTTTTTTAACCTGCCCTTCCCCATCGCGGGTCCGGTACGGTTTGCAGAAAATCTTCCGCATGTTTGGAATTCCTTTTAAGTTCTCATCGCACGCTCCACCCGGTTGGTCAGGTCGATGAAGGCAGCCACATCTAATTGTTCCGGTCTTTTATCAAAAAGAGGATCTGCATACATCGGGTTATCTTTCTCCACGAGGGGTTTGAGCGAGTTGCGCATCGTTTTGCGGCGCTGGTTGAAGGCTGTTTTCACCACCGTCTTGAAGAGTTGCTCGTTGCATCCGAGTTCATTCACTTCATTGCGGGTAAGGCGAATAACAGCCGATTTGACCTTAGGCGGAGGGTCAAACACATGCTCATGAACGGTGAAAAGATAGTCGATCGAGTAAAAAGCCTGCATGAGTACTGACAAGATACCATAGGTCTTATTGCCATGCACGGCGGCCATCCTTTCCGCCACTTCCTTCTGAATCATACAAACCAATTGAGGAATGCGGTCGCGGTTTTCCAGCATCTTAAAGAAAATCTGGCTGGAGATATTATAAGGTAAATTCCCGATGAGGTACAATTTATCCGGGAATAATGATTTCAAATCCATTTTCAGGAAATCCGCTTCGATAACCTTCAGTTGGGGGAAATGCGTATGCAGATAAGCAACTGATTCCCAATCCACCTCAACGGCAGTCAGATCAATGTTTGGATTTTGTAACAGGAATTGGGTAAGAACACCGGTACCCGGTCCGATTTCGAGTACGGTAGCCGGCCCCGAAAGCTCCAGGCTCTCAGCAATACGGCGAGCTACTTCCAAATCCTTCAGGAAGTGCTGTCCCAAGTATTTCTTTGCTCTTACTTGTGTCATGCTGATGATAGTCGTCGGGCATATCGGATTTGGTAATAGTGAATAATTAATCGTATCTTTGTGCGTTATTATAACGC
>SACF01000038.1 GCA_009928665.1 Alphaproteobacteria bacterium | reverse complement strand
GAACAGAATTCAAAAGGGCGACGAGGTTTTGAGAAGTTATTATACTGTGCATAAAACAGATACGAGATAATTTAACAAAAATTAATAGACGCTAGTGATCATTGTTCTTTTATTCTTCCCTCGTTTTATTATAATCAATCAAAGCCAGTTTTATACTTGAAATAACAATGTCGGGGTCATCAGTCTGCATCATATGCCCTGAACTTGAACTATAAAAAAAACGACCATATTTCAGCGGATATAAAAGTTCCATCCATCGTTTAATTTGTATATTACTGTTAATTCGCCACATTTTCTCCCTGTCGTAGATAGTGGGTGGTTCGGTAGCGGAGAAACCTCCGGCCTTGATAAAATGAACCGGGACGTCGGGCAAAGGAATTTTGTCGCATTCAGCGAAATCAGTCTTTGTTAATTGCCGTAATATCTTTACCTCCTCCACGTAATACCTGGGCATTTCGGCATATAGTTTTTCGGTGAAATTTTTATAGGGTTGCCCGAATAAAGAATCAATCTGGTGCTGTGTTAAACCAATTTCGAGATACGGCAAATCGCCCATATCCTTCTTTTTCGTAAAATCAACGGGATCCACAAAAACAAGCCCGGCAATTTCGTCTGGATAATTTGAAGCGAAACTCCGTGTATAAGCGCCGCCAAATGAATGCGACACAAATAAATAGGGCGGTTTAAGTCCTTTCTTAAGCAGCATTGCCCTCAGATTTTCAACGATATGTTTCATGGTGGGAGGCAAACTGTCGTCTTCCGACTCACCAATCCGGGGGCGGTTATAGGCAAAAACTGCATTGGTTTTCGAAAATTCATCCAGTATTGATGCCCACCTGGTGTAGTTGTCGGCCATTCCGTTTTCAAAAACAACCACAGGTTTACCGGATTGATTATTTTGCATACCGGCCACAAAAACTTCAATTTTATACCCGTTTATGGTGATAAAATCCAAACTGGCATAGGCTTTATCCTTATTGGTCTTCACGATTTGCATTAGGTCTTTCCAGCGGTTGTCGGCATATAAGGATTTCAAATCAGGGTCAGTGGTTATATGCCCGTAATTGGTGTAATTCATGTAATTTGCAACATGGTTTAAATTCAAAAATGCGCTGTCGGGATTGTTTGCCAATGCATACGAACATGCTGCATTATAGCGCTGGTTCTTCGTGATTTTTGCCTCAGGAATTTTAAAAGCGTCCGAAAACGCGAAGGCCGAACTTTTGAAATCGCCTGCACGATACAGCGAGTCGGCCTTTCGGATAAATGAGTCGTAACTTTGTAATTTTTTCTGAGCCTGAAGCGTTGTGGCAGTCATGAGAAAAACCAAAAGCAAAGTTGTTGTTTTCATACTTTTCATTGATTGTTTTTAATTCATTTTGTCTATACATCCGAAGAATGATCCACCAAATGTCTCTTTCATTTTATCACAATGGCCGCCGTTCAAACCATTTGGTTTAATATTAAACCGCAGAGGTGACATTTTATTGGTATTTGCCCCGGAAGAAGTATGATAACAACAATGAGACAAAATGTTAACCCGATAATCGCCCTTCTCTACTATTATTTATTTTTTGATATTAAACAAAGATCCGGAATTGTCTGCAGTTTTGTTATAGAAATCAACCAAAACCGGCATATAACTTTCGAGGGTAGGGTATTTGGTTCTGTTCGCTTCATAATCGCCCAGGCAGTTGACCAGGTCGTTGATCCAGAAAAATCCGTTGTTGAATTCCGTGATCATTTTTGCTATGGCTACGCCGGTGTCGGAGTCATGGTTCAGGTAGTAGCGTACCACCGAAGCCCTCACCAGCGCCTCATTCAGCATGGTTTGCCAGTTTCCGTATGCCTGCCGCCTCATGCGCTCCTTCACAATCCCGTAGAGTTTTTCGCCGGAGCTCTGAAATTCCGGTTTATATTGATCGGTGAGATGGTTTACATACGAATGGTTGAATTCATGGATCAGGGTGGGCAGGTTGTTGTCAGTGTTGTACTCCGGGTCGCCAAGGCTGTCGAGCGGACAGATACCCATGATGGCATAATTATCTTCCCTCCCGTCGGGCCAGATAATTTTTGGCCCGTAATTGCCGCATCCGTTGCCCAGTCCGAGAACGACAATTAATCTGCCGTTGGGCTGAACACCGTAGTATTGTTGGTACCAGGTTATATCCAACGCACGATAAACCTTGTTAAACCGTTCAGGAACCGTCTTATAAAGTTGCTCGTGTGCTGCGAAAAATGCATCACAACGGGCATCAGCATAAAACTGCTGAAGCAGCTTTACAAACTTTATTGCCGGGTCTTTGCCCCATCTTCGTTCCGGGATATCCTCCGTAAAAGGGACAACGGGATTCAATTCAGGCGGCGGGCTCAGGTGTATGGCCATCTTCATGACGGCATCGAAGGATACCCCGTTGTTATCTCTCAGTTTCCTTGCAAAGGCGATCAGTTCATGCTCACTGTACGGATCAAAGTGCTGATGAATATCAGCAATGTAGCTTTTATACTGATCATCATTATATTCCCAGTTGCCGGCCAGTCTGAAAACAATGCTGAGCAGTTCGATGCGTTTGTCGACCGAAGGAGCGGGAAAATTATTGATCTCTGCCGGTTTTGCAGGGTTATTTTCCTGGGCCAAAGCGGAAATTGAAACTGTGACCAAGCAGTAGCAGACCAGAATAACTCTTTTCATCATAATTGCTTTTATTTTCACTTTTTATTTACTACTAATTTTTTTCCTTATAGACTCCTGGAACATCGACTTCATCGTTAATTCTGGTCCATCCTGATCAGTTTGCTGAGCATGTTCCTGCAAATATCTTCGGTACTTCCGAATTCACGCGAATTTGTGACGACAACATAAGCCCTGTTTAGCTTAGGTGCCACAGCAACTGTGGCGTACCAGATACCGTTGCTGCCGTTATGTGACAGCACTTTCCCCTTAGCCCAGGGTTGTTCTGAAACGCCCCATCCTCCGGCATAAAAACCAAGAGGCTGAGCTAATTTATTCAAAATCGTGCTATCAATAATGGCGTTTTTACCAGTAAGCCAAAGGGAAAGAAACTTAGCCCAGTCCTGGATGTTACAGTGTACCTCTCCCGCTGGCCCGATTGCTTCCGGGTCGTAAGATAAACTTGGACGCCAGTTATCACCATATCTTCCATGGCCCCATGGCTGATCAATCTGGGCTGGATTGCCCGGAATGCCAAACCCGGCAGAAGTCATGCCCAGCGGATCAAACAAACGCTTTTGCATTAAGGATTCCCAGCTTAAACCGACTATCCTTTCTGCCATACATCCTGCAATCATATACCCGAAATTGGAGTAATGGTGTTCACCGGGAGTGAAGGCAGCCGGCGATTTAAGATTCACCTTCAGAATCGCCAGGCGCCGCTCTTTGATCTCATCCTTCCCGTAGGCATCCCAATCTGTCGGATTTGCTGGAACACCGGCAGAGTGCGTAAGTAATTGCCATAGTGTAACAGTGTTATAATCGGGATGGATAATTCCCTTCAATTCAGGAAATACATCAACAAGTTTCGTATTCCATTTAAGTTTTCCTTCGGCTACCAGCGTGCCGATCATTGCAGCGGTCATCGCTTTGGTGCAGGAGCCCAGATGGACCACATCCATGGTGGTGAACGCAATACCGGAACCTGCCTTCCGCACACCCGCCGAAGCGGCCGCGGTCACACCTTCCGCTGAAATAATTGCAGCAATCATACCGGGAGATCTCCCGTCATTAACAATTTCCGTTAATGCCTTGCCAATCAATTCAGATTGATTCGATTCTGATTTTGTTTGCGAGCAAACAGGCCTCATGGAAACTGAAAATGCGAGCAGCAATAACACAAGATTTTTCACTTGCCCCAGTCGAAAAAAGCTGACAATTATCATCCGTGTCATACTTTCGAAATCAAATCCCTTTCCAGCCAATACTGATGGAGGCCTCGTTTCTTTTTCATTCCTGGATTTATTTACTGGTCAGATCAAATTTCCATAAACAATTCGTTCAGGTTTTATCGGGTTCGGCGAATTTCATGGTCACTGGGAAATCAGGCGAAATACACATGGAGGAGATAATTACCTTACCGCCTTTGGCATAATTTACGCAGGGATCCATCATTCGCTGCTTTAAGCCTCCTCCGTATGTTGAATATTCAATCTTCCTGAGCGATTGGTCAAGCAATAAAATCATCAGGTCCAATCCCTCATTGACGGATTTATATAGCGCATCTTCGGTCACCGGAAAACCCGGTGATTTCTTTTGCCCTGCAAGGATAATGGTATTTGTATTCTCCGTTATAACGGCATTGACCTGGTCGGTTTTTATTTTGCAATAGTATTGGTGAGAAAAAGAGACGGTATTTCCGGATATATCAATATTATCCATGTCCTGCTTAATCAGGGTAATTATTTCTCTTCCAGGTAATCCACACAAAACCGAACCCAGTCCTTAACCGATTTATCGAGATAGAAATCGGGCTGAATCCCGATGTTGTCGATGGGAAAATCGGGAAGTCTCGCCGACCGCCATGTAGGCAGCATCAGTTTGTAATTACCGCAGCCAAAATCAAAAAAACAGGCAGAGCCGTAATCCAGCGCCCCATAGGTCGGGATACCCATGATTTTAACTTTTTTACTCTGCCTGGCATCAAGGGCAAACGCTTCCGCTGAGCTGGCAGTCCCTTTATCGACAAGGATGACGACTTGTTTCGGGCTTCGCACCGAGCGTTTTACCGTGTCGATGCAAACATCGGATGTATCGGGATTGACGAACCGGCCGGTCTTGCCGTTAAATTTTACTTTCAGCCTCCTTACCGTCTCCTTTCCATCCTCCCCGTCGTACCATCCTTCTATCTCCCGAAGAAGGGTAGGCGTCACAAGGAATTCCTGGCCAAGACCTCTCAGTGGATTTGTCAGGATGTAGGGATAAAGGCCTGAATAACCTTCATAAACTCCCCCCCCGTTGTTCCTGATATCGATGATGAGGTTCCCGCAAGATTCTATTGCTTCGCGGTTGGATTCGATCAGTTTGCCAATCCTTTCCAGGAACTCATGACGGAAACTTGAAATACAGAGTAAGGAGGTCGCGTCGGTCAGTTTCTTGAAATAAAATCCTTCTACTTCATCCAGCCGTTTCCTCTTTTCTTCCTCCGTAAGTGCAGGGACTGGCAGCTCCCTGATATAATTGGCTCCCGAAAACGACATGATCCATCCATCAACCAGTTTCCAATTCTCTTTAATGAGCGAATGGTCCCTCATGTAAAAATCTGCGGTACCATCTGTGTACAGCCTGAACTTAACCTGTCCGGGCTTCCAGAATGCGGTATCCGCATCTATGATAAACCCGATGTAAATGCTGTCCTGCCTGGTTGTTCCTACTTTATAGGTGAAGGAGCTCCAAATGCCTTCTAAAGGATCCTTTGCCGCCCGGATCCTTTCAGCAAACCGAGCCGTGTCGGGCATGCTATAATCTGGTTTCCCGCCTGCTGCCTTTTCCCCGGTTTCATCGCCTGATGCAAAAACGGAGATATGGCCATCACGAAAAAAGGAGACGTATTCTTTCAGCAGTTTCACGCATTCCGGATCAGCGGTTGTTAAGGACCTTGTATTCAGGTTCTCCTTGAAATTCGTGTAAAGCATTTTATCCGGGGTCTTTTCATTGAACCCTGGGTAACTGGTCTCCACGGTTGTGATCATCCGGGTCAATGCCCTTCTGCAATCACAATCATCCTGGGCATGACATACGGAAAATGTTGTCAGAATCAACAATGCAGCAAGCGTTTTTTTCATATGATTTTTCATTTTTCCCCGGCTGCACCTCTTTCAGATAGCGCCGGGCAATCACCTTCATTCCTACTTTCCATAAAGTGCCTGTATCCCCTGAATGTCTCCCTGCTGAAGCGTTTTATAACACTTGTTCGGGTTCATTACATTATTGCTGAGAATATGTCCCAACCCAAGGATATGCCCAATCTCATGCAATGCCAGGCAGTAATACGAGTCACAGGTGGCATTCGCGATGGGCCTGATGACGCACAAACCGGCCAACTCCTTACACGGTTCGTTTGTAAAGGGCGGATATCCCAGTCCTCCCTGACTGATATCGGCAATGGCAATCCGGATGTCGGCCTTTTCGTTGTTCGTGGTCTCCGCAAATTTTAAAGGCGCCACGGAGGCCCATTCCAACAGGGCCTTTCTGACGCTCTCTTTAGAACAAGGGATGACCTGATCAAAAGACAAACTGGTAACATTTTCCTGCGAATGGGTATTAAACATATAACCTGAATCCAAAAATGAATAAGATAGTGTTAACGAGTCCGAAGTTTGAATCTGCCCGGAATTGGTTTTATCCCATCGGAGACCGAACAGGCAATAGGCCGCCTGGGTTGAGCCGTCGCAACCCGAAAAGATGAGATCGTTGCAAACAGAAAAACTGTCGTGCTCTTCCTTCCTGCAGGAAGCAATTATCAGGACAACAAGAAAGAAAAGACCTGCATTTTTCACGGTCATGTGGTATTCCATTAATTTCCGATTTTTTCGAGCATCGATTTTGAGCGGGCATCCTCCGGATCAATCTCCAGGGCTTTTTTAAAGCATCCCTTCGCGGAGGTGAGATCCCCTTTCTGAACCCAGGTTAATCCAAATCCGTAATAATAGATCGCCGTGTTCGGATAAAGGCTGACCAGGTACCTGAACCATTCAATCGCCTCATCAACTTTCTTTTCATTTTTCAGGTTCAGGGCCATATCGAACAGCACATCTCCTTTGGGTTGTACGGTAAAACCATACGCTTTCGACAGTCCTACGAAATGGGATTTCATCTGAGCGATGCTGAATTTCCGCATTTCCGGGGTGACCGTGCATCCGGAGAAGAAAAAAAGCAGCGCGTTGTGCAGCGAGGCATAAGGCACATGGCCGTCGTTGCGGATCATTTCAAGTTTCCAGGTGAATCCTTCCGGCGATTTCCGTCCGAGTATCTTCTCAAATTCCTGAATTGTATCCAGCACTTCGATGTAATCCAGTTCGCCATAATCGACGTAAAGTCTCTTGTTGAGCACGGGGTTCGAATCCAGGAATTTCCTGGTTTCATTCAACAGGAAACCGGGGCACCATCCCAGCATCGGACTGGCGAGGACATAGGCATCGAATAGCGCGGGATGAAAAAGGAGGTTGTTTAACACATAAAGCCCGCTGTTCGACTGTCCAGCCAGGATTTTATAGGGAGTGGTCCTGTAGTTTTTATTGATTTCGGGGATCAGTTCTTCTTCCAGGAATCTGTAAAACCTCGCGGCCGGTTTCAGCTGTCCCGAATCGTCGGGACAACTCCAGTAATTTCCGGCGACGCCGGTGTTAGAGATGCCGACGAGGATCATATCCGGGATCCGCTCGCTGCTGAGGTTGTCGACCGTTGCGCAGGCGTTGGCAAAGTTTGCGGTCGATTGCGCATTAATCAGGTAAATCACGGGAAATGGCTCATCCGTACCGGCATATTTTTCGGGAAGATGAACATGGTACCTGACTTCTCCCCCCAGGGCAGCGGAGTTGATTTCCTTCACTTGGCCAATGATGACGGATTCCTGTGCGGTGAGGGTCGCCTGCACCATCAGGGAGCAGGTCATGGCAAACAGAATATATTTCATGGGTTCATGCATTTGGCGTTCATTCTTGCCCTGATCTTCATGGCATTGGCGGTCTAGAGACCACGTGTGCGGCGCGTGAACTCGAATAAGCCGAAAGGAAGCCGATCCCCCCGTTGCTGATGTTGCCCTCCACATT
Source organism: Alphaproteobacteria bacterium (assembly GCA_009928665.1). Taxonomy (GTDB): domain Bacteria; phylum Bacteroidota; class Bacteroidia; order Bacteroidales; family FEN-979; genus CAIVAT01. The sequence goes on along the minus strand of SACF01000038.1, from coordinate 36,707 downwards.
GGCCGGAGGGCCAGAGAAGAAGGGGATCTGGATGCCTGCCTGCTGCACCTGCAGGATGAAATTATAGTATTCCCGCGTGATGGCCGACATCTGCACCAGGATGGTATCACCAGGGTGCAAGGTCTCTGAGGAGTGGCTGTAGTTGAGGTAGAATGCGGTAAGTCCATCGATATAACTTCCGTTGAAAAACCTGTCGTCGGTGATGGACCATTTCTCGATGGAGTCGGAGACCAGCACTCCGTTCCGGGAATATCTGAAGAGGTAATAATTTGTCTCATCACCCGGATCCTGTGCGAATATCCTGATCTGCCAGTACCCCTCTTTGCCAAGTGAAGGGTCGAATATGGCCGAGATCGAATCGAGCGTCACGCTCTGCATGATCCGGCATGAAGCGCTGTATTCCGTGTGATCGCCGATGGGTTCGGCAAGTTTGATTTCCATGCTGTAGGTTTTCCCGATCATGCCCCTGAAATACTGCGGAAGGGCGTACGTTCCCGGCCTGGCGGGGAGATCCTCCCGAAGGGTGTCGGTGGCGGTGCCGTCGCTGAGGGTCACGATGGCCCGGCTGACCGCCGGGGCCGGCTGATTTGAGAAATAACCGGCCGAACGCGTGAGTTTAACCGCCTGCTGCAGGCTGTCGGTGGTGATGGTGCCTTCGACCGAAAGCTGGATATGGGAATCATCGAGTTTCATGTCGATCTTTTCGCTGCAACCGGTAACAAAGATCATGAGGCTGAAGTATAGAAAGCGTTTATTCATATTGACGGAAGTGAAAGTTAAATGTGACAGAAGGGATGATGCCGAACAGGTAGGTTTTCTGCGCGTAGGTGATGTTGGGATCGGCTTTGTCCTGGACAAAATTGATCGACCAGGTGTTGTGGCGGTTATAGACATTGTAGACGGAGAAATTCAGGTCCCACGAAAATTTTCGTTGCGGCTTCGGCTTTGATGAGAACGTTACCGACATGTCCAGGCGGTGGTAGTCGGGGTAGCGGTAGGCATTCCGGTCGGAATAGATCGGGATGACTTTGCCCGAAACAGTCGCCCTACCGGTCGGCAGAGTCACCGGCGCCCCGGTTGAATAGACCCAGTTGGCGCTGAGGCTCCACCGTTTCGCGACCTGCACGTTAACGACGACACTTACATTGTGCGGTTTGTCGTAAGGCGCGGGATAGGGGTCGGCCTCGATTTCGGGAATCTCCCGGAATGACCTGGAATAGGTGTAACTCACCCAACCGCTGACAATCTTCTCGTTCAGCCGGGCCAGGAACTCGATGCCGTAAGCATAGCCGCTACCCGTCCGGACTTGCCCTTCGAGCGTGTCGACCAGGAGCAACTGGGCAAAATTCCTGAAGTCGATCACATGCTGCATCGATTTATAGTACACCTCAACGGAGGTTTCAATGGTATTCCTGCGGAAGTTCCTGAAATAGCCGAGGGCCACCTGATCGGATATCTGGGGCCTGATGTTCGGGCTCGCTGGGAACCAGATGTCGAGCGGGGTACCGGCCGAGGAGTTCTGGGCAAGCTGCAGATACTGGAAAGTGCGGGCATAGCTGACTTTTACCGACGATTTCCGGTCGAACTCATACAACAACCCGATCCGTGGCTCGAGCCCGGCAAAGGTGTTATACACCGACCCTGACTTATAGTAGGTGGAATCGATGGTGATATGACCAGGCGAATAATGATAAACCGTTCCCGGCCCGATATTCTGGAACAGCGACAGCCGGAGTCCGTACTTAGCGATAAAATGAGATCCGATCTTTTGTTCATTGACGGCATAGATGCCCGATTCAAGCGAATAATTCTCAGGAACCTTAACCCCCGGAGAAGAAATTTCGGCGCCGATTCCGCTGGCCGTTCCGGGGCTGATCATGTGACAGGTCACATTTCCGCCGAACCGCAGGGTGTTTTTGGGATTCAGGTACCATGAAAGATCGCCCTTCATGCCGACGTCCCTCAGGTTTGCCCTCCACTCGAAGGAATTGACCGTTCCGTTGGGCATCCCGAGCAGGTACTGGTAATCGCTGTACAGTGCGGTGAGGTTAAAGAACAGCTTTTTCGTAAATACATGGTTCCAGCGGAGTGTTCCGGTGCCATTTCCCCAGCGCATGTTGGCGAACTGGCTGGAAAATACATCCCTGCCGAAGTACCCGCTCAGGAAGACCTGGTTCCTGTCGTTGACGATATAATTGACCTTTGCATTCAGGTCATAGAAATACAACTGGTTGTTCTGAAGTTCCTGGTTGGATGAAAGCGGCAGGAAGACATCGGCGTAAGTCCGCCGGCCCGAGAGGATAAAGGAACATTTATCTTTCAGGAGCGGGCCCTCGAGGGTAAGCCGGCTGGCAATGATCCCGATCCCTCCGTTCACTTCGAACCCCTTTGCGTTGCCCTCCTCCATGCGTACGTCGAGTACCGAGGAAAGCCTGCCGCCGTAATTCGCGGGAATATCACCCTTGAATAATTTGACATCCTTCACCGCATCATTGTTAAATACCGAGAAAAATCCCATGAGGTGGGAGGCGTTGTATACAGTGGCCTCATCCAGCAAGATCAGGTTCTGGTCGGGGGCGCCGCCGCGAACACTGTATCCGCTCGATCCCTCGCTGACACTCTGAACCCCCGGGAGCAGCTGGATCGCCTTGATCACATCCACCTCCCCCATCAGGGCGGGGATCTTCTGAATGGTCTTAATGTCCATCCTGAACACGCTCATCTCCGGCTTGACCACATTCTGGTCGCCTTTTACGCTTCGTACAACCACCTCCTGCAATTCGCGCTGTTCGGGGGCCAGTTCCAGTTTCAAACGGATGTCCTGATCGAGGTTGATCTCCCTGGTTTCCTTCGCATAACCGATGTAAGAGACGGAGAGCCGATACCTCCCCCCGGGCAGGGTGATGGAGAACCTGCCATAGGTGTCGGTGACGGTGCCTGTTTTCAGTTCAGTGATGTAAACGGTGGCCCCTGCTAGGGATTCGCCGTCGGTTTTATCTGTTATTTTTCCAGAAATGACATGCTTTCTTAAAGGATCAACCTCTGAATACCCCGGTAATGCATTCAACGTTAAAATCAACAAAAGAATTAAAATAAGAAATTTCATTGGAATAAAAAGAATTAAATGAATAAAGGGTTAAAAATCAAATAATAAATTCGGATGATAATAGGTAATCAAATTATAACAGGAGTCTCCCCGGGTGGCGTTTGGTCCAGGTACAAACTGTCAGGGGGGATTATTTGCGACGATGCGCCCATCATCAGAAACAAATATAAAAATCAGGTGAAGATTGTTTTTTCATGGTGGGTTGAATTTTTTTGTGCAAAACAATGACAATTGTTAACACTTGTCGTCCTGTAACAGGTAAACGGACTGATTTTTTCAACCGCGTAGTAGCCCTGGGCCGGAGTGAGGTTAAAAATCTTTCTGGCAGGTCAGGGAGGTGTTTGCCCCAGGTAGGCGGCAGAATCAGGAATGCTTTGCGATAAGACAGTTCCAATAAACCAACCTGCAAGCAGCAATGACAAACTCAATCTTTTCATGGGAATATCTGTTTTAAGTGAAAAACTTCACAAATAAAACAAGGATTCCCTGTCTGCAGGTTCAGAAACAGGTTTCGGAACCAATAATAGTTCAGATTTCAGATTACCCGTGTTAAAACAAGGATCAGCAACATGCAGATGTTACTGGTGTAGGCACACCAGCCAGGTTGTCTCAAAATCACATAAACGGAAAAGAAATTGAGCTGAACGATCCAGATTGTTATATAACCAAATAAGACCAGCTTAGTTGACGAATTTCGCCCGGTATTCCTGGGGTGTGTGATTGGTGTATAGTTTGAACTGGTTGTTGAAGGCCGATTTGGAGTTGAACCCTACCTGATACAGGACCTCGAGAATGGTAAGATTGCGGGCTTTTTTATCGGACAGGATCTTCATGCTTTCTTTGATCCGGTAATCAAGGATAAAGTTTTTATAGCTCTTCCCGAACGATTCATTGATGATCTGCGAAAGCGATCGCGGATTCATCCCCAATTCACTGGCCAGCAACTCGAGTGTGATATCCGGATTCAGATAGGGCTTGTGTTCCATCATATAGCAGTTCAGTCTCGCAAAACCATCTTCTTTATCCCCGTCTTCAAGTTTACTGTTCCTGTATTTGGTCAGGATGTAATAGATGTCGGGTTTGATCAGGATAAGAAACATCAGGAGGTTGACGAAAACAAAGAAGACCAGCGCATAAACGCTCAAGGTGTAGGCGCACCAGCCGGGCCTTTTCACGATCATGTAGATGGCGAATGAATTCAGGTTCACCATCCAGATAACCATATAGCCCAGCAGCAGGATCTGCAGCCAGGTGTTGTGCGGTGCAATCCGAATGGTTTTGAACAGATTTTGAAAACTTAATCCGGATGACCGGAGACACAGGGCCGACAGGACGATGTAAATAAAATTGGAGGCAAGGATCAGGATGGTATCGTAAAGATCGACGATGGATTCCCAGATTACAAATGAGTCCTGGAACTTATAGAAAACCGACAAAAAGATCATGCTGCAGGCAAATGGGATGAAATGCCGGAAATTTCGTTCGGAAAGCTCTTTTTTCTTTAAAAAGGATGCGACGTAGAAATAAACCAGCGGACCGGTGAGAAAGCCCGTTTGCCGGATGAGGAAAATAGATTTATGCCAGTCCATGAAATACTGAAACGCATAGGCGCTGGTGAAAAACGAATAGATGATCTGCATGCCAAAGATGAACAACAGCAAGGCAAGCGTGCGGTTTTCCGGAGCGGAACCCCGTGGCGTTACCAAAAAGAAAAGAGCAAGCACAAAGGTGATAAATGCGCTGATGATTACCAGAATTGTGAAGAATATTGCCATTTTGGGATTTTTCCGGCAAACCTATTTCAGTCTGCCGGAACAGGGAAATCAAATCGGCAAGATGGCCTGTTTTTTCGATGACCGGGGCGATTGCGGGCAAACCAGCTTTATCACATTGCAGTAAACATGCCCGGAGATCATTTCGGAGCTGTTCCAAAGGGCAGATATGTCCGCTATGACTGTCATGTGCATTGCCGGTAGTCTCGCTTGAAATGCCCTGAAGATCGGATCATATTACCATAAAAATCGGTGCCGGGATCAATTCCTGCAAATTCTGTGGATAAACACTGCTGCGCCATCGGAAAATTTCAACAGGTAGATGCCTTTGGGCTGACCGGTCAGACAAAGACCAAGACCCGGTTTCTCATACCTATTCCGCCCTGATCTCGAACATGTAATCGATCGTTTCAAGTCCGACGGCACCGAGGATCGCCTCGATCTGGTCGGTTTGCACTGCATCAGGCCCCATGAGTGCATCCTTGATCAGGAAGGCCTTGTAATCATAATTGGCGGCATCCGTGTAAGTGGCCAGTACGCAACCCACCGAGCTCAGTCCGCAAAGGTATAGGGTGTTGATCCCCTTTTCTTTGAGCAGTTTGTCCAGCCCGGTCTTGTTAAACGCACTGCCGTATGTCTTTACGATCTTCGGGTCGGTATCCAGGATCCTCAGTGTATCGGCAAACTGAAAGCCAGGGTCATCGGGTTTGGGTCCCCACTTGTCGCTGGTGTGGTAAACCCTGATGACCGGGAAACCGTACTGCCGGAAAACCCAGATCGACCAGTTCATCATCATCAGCGCTTTGTCCTGATCCTCTTTCGACATCATCGGGAGGAACTGTTTCTGGACATCAATGACCAGCAACGCCGGTTTCATCACGGTCTTTTCCGGCTTCCCGGATTGTGCAAACAATGTCGTCGCACAGAAGGCCAAAATAACGGAAATCAGAATCTTTTTCATAATGCGGATTTTTGGTTGTTATTGATTGGTCATATATCTCCCTTTAAGGTCAAATCAATGTCGGAATTGGGTCTGTGGTCTCCTTTTGCCCCGGTTTTCCTCCGTGCATACATTCAAGATTCATTCGACATCAAAAATAATTAAATGTTACATATTTTTAAGTTTGATGCATATGGTTTATGAAGTTTTGACCGCGAAAAGCCACGGGAAATTCCCTGTGTTTTCTTACTTTTGACATTTAAACGACCCGCTATGTTCAAAACAAACGAGTATTTCGAAGGAAAAGTCAAATCAATTGCTTTCGACACAACAGATGGACCGGCTACTTTAGGCGTAATGGCCCCCGGAGAATATGAATTCGGAACCTCCACGGTCGAGTATATGACCGTTGTCTCAGGAATCATGACCGTACTGCTTCCGGGCGAATCAAACTGGAAAGAATATAAACCCTATGACACGTTCGTAGTAGCCAAGGATCAAAAATTCAGGCTCAGAATCAACGCCGATGCCGCTTACCTGTGTAGGTACAAGTAGCGCCGGACGGACCGCCATCCATTAACTTTTGCTTGTATACCGAATCCTTGTGATTGTGCGGAATAAACATCGCTCAGATTCAGTTATACGGAGCGATTGAGGTACGATCATTCGCAAATTCATTGTGCCGAAGCATAACGATCAGATGGTTTGTAACGGTACGTAAAAGTATCCGGTTCCGATAAACCAAAAAAAAAATTAAAAAATGTTGCACGTATGTAATTTTATATTAATTTTGACCGCTTGGTTAAACTATTTACTTAATTTAAATGGTTAAACTGATTTGTTAAACCAATTGAATAAAACCCATGTCTGAGCATGATAAACTGACCGAAGACAAGATCTTTGAAGCGGCCACCGAAGTCTTCATCGAAAAGGGGATGGACGGCGCCAGGATGCAGGATATCGCCGACCGCGCCGGTATGAATAAATCGCTGCTTCACTATTACTACCGGTCGAAAGATCGCCTGTTCGATGCTGTGTTCGAGATGATCGCGATGAAAATGCTGAAGAAATTTGCTCCCGTTTTTGAAGACAATCTGACCTTCGAAGAGAAGATCAGGTTCTTTTTCAGGGAACATATCTCCTTTATGCAAAAGAACCCGCGGCTTCCCGCCTTCCTGCTGAACGAGATCAACAGGCACCCCGACCGGATCCGGAAATTCCTTGCCAATGTAAATATCGGAAACGTGTGGGATATACTGTATAGCCAACATAAGGAAGATCTCGACAAATACCACATCACCCGCGAGAAAATACCCCAGATCATGACTACCATGGCCTCGCTCAGCGTATTTCCTTTTGCCGCGAAAAAACTTCTCGAGGAAATATTTGGCAAAGTCGGACTGAAGTTCAACGATTACATTGAAGAACGTAAAACCTTTGCCGCCGATTTCGTGATCAGCGCCCTGGAAAACATGAACCGGTACAATATTACAGATGAATCTAAAACCCAACCACATGATAAGAAGAAGAAAAAGTGACCCGCAAAGGCTCACATGCTGGCTAAGCCTGGTCCTACTCGGTGTTTTACTGTTCCCGGGGCCGGGAGTTCACGCCCAGCCGGCTGCAGCGCTTACCATCGACAGTTGTTATGCAAGGGCACAAAGGAATTACCCGCTGATCAAACAGTACGACCTGATTGAAAAGTCGAAGGAGTACACGATCTCAAATGCCAACAAAGCCTACCTTCCAAACATCAGCATCACCGGCATCGGCGCCTATATCATCAGCGGACTGCCCACCATTTCGCTGCCCAACGCCCCCACTGCCGAGAAAAAAGATTTTCAGTTCATCGGCATCGGTCAGCTCAACCAGACCATCTGGGACGGCGGAGCTACCCACACCCAGAAGGAGGTTGCGAAAGCCGGCGCTGCAGCCGATAAAGCATCAATCGATGTGACGATGTACGAGATCCGTGAGCGGATCAACCAACTCTTCTTCGGGGTACTGGTGATCGATGCCCAGATGGAACAACTCGACATCCTCGTTTCAAACCTTACCCGAAGCCTCAACAGCGCGAAACTGACCTCCGAAAACGGATTGGCCTACCAGTCGGATGTGGATGAGGTGAAGGCGGAACTGTTGAACGTAAGGCAGCGGAAAATCGAATTTCTGTATACCCGGAAAGGATTTGTCGACATGCTGTCGTTCATGACCGGAACCGCCCTGAATGAAACCACCAAAATGGAACAGCCGGTGGTGGTCGAAAATTACCTTTCGCTGACCAACCGCCGGCCTGAACTGGATCTGTATGCCAGTCAGCTCAGGCTCACCGATATCTCCGGATCGTTCGATAAAGTAGCCGTGATGCCCAAGTTCGGGGTGATGGCTGCCGGGATCCTGATTGAACCGGGAATTGCGTTCGGTACCGCAACCATGAACTCGCTGGCCGTGGCCGGTCTCAGCCTTTCATGGAACACGTCGGGACTCTACCGCCTTTCGAAAAACAACAAGCTCAACAAGATCCGACAGGACAAGATCACCAACCAGCAGGAGACCTTTTTGTTCAACAACGCGTTGCAACTGAAACAGGGATCCAATGAAATCGAAAAACAACAGGAGATCATTAATAACGATGATGAAATTGTCCAACTGAAAAGCAGGATTAAAAACGCCTACCAGTTGAAGTATGACAACGGGATCTGTTCGATGAACGACCTGATCAACTCCATCAACAAAGAGAGTGAAGCAAAGAGGAACCAGGCGTTGCACCGGGTGCAACTGCTCATGAATATGTACAATTACAAGGCAAAAACAGGAAATTAGTTCAAACCATTTAATATTCAGCGTATGAAATTCAGGTTCATTTTATTTTCAGCCATCAGCCTCCTGTTGTTCTCATGCAATAACGGTAAACTGACATCCGACGCGGCAGGAAACTTTGAAGCAGTGGAGACGGTGGTTTCGGCCGAAGCAAACGGGAAGATCCTTGCATTCGCCGTTACGGAAGGCGAAATATTGACGCCCGGCCAGGTAATAGGCTACATCGACAGCACCCAACTCTACCTGACCAAACTGCAACTGATGCAAAGCCGCAAGGCGATCCTCACCGGTCGTCCGGATATCAAGACCCAGCTCGAATCACTGGAAAAGGAGCTTGCCAACGCGATTTCCGACCGGAACCGCATCCAAAATCTGGTGAAAGGTGAAGTAGCCTCACAGAAACAGCTCGACGACGCCAACACGCGGGTCGAAGTGCTGAAGGCCCGGATCGATGCCCAGAAAAGCATACTGAGCACCAGCACCAACACGCTGACCGAGCAGGGCGGGACCGTTGAGGTTCAGCTTGCCCAGGTCGAAGATCAGTTGCGCAAATGCAGGATCGTCAACCCGGTGGCCGGCACCGTGATTTCAAAATATGTCGAACCTTTCGAGATGACCGTTCAGGGCCGGCCGTTATACAAGATTGCCGATCTCGGAAACCTCTACATCCGGATTTATGTCAGTGAAACCCAGCTTTCGCAAATTAAGGTCGGGCAAAAGGTGGAGGTGCTCATCGACAGTGACAAAAAGGATTTCAAAAAATACGAGGGAACCATCAGTTGGATTTCTTCCAAGGCCGAATTCACCCCGAAGATCATCCAGACCAAGGAAGAACGGGTAACCCTCGTGTATGCCGTGAAGGTGCTGGTTAAAAACGATGGCTACCTCAAAATCGGGATGCCGGGAGAGGTAAATTTTGTAAAATAGTTCCATGGCAGCGAAAACCATCATATCGGCCGATCGTTTATCCAAGTCATTTGGCGCGGTAAAAGCCTTGCAGGATATCTCCTTTGAGGTGGCCGAAGGCGAGATCTTCGGTTTTATCGGTCCCGACGGGGCAGGCAAGACCACACTTTTCAGGATCATTACCACCCTGATGCTTCCCGACGAGGGGAAGGTGACCGTTCTCGGGCTTGACTGCGTGAAAGGGTTCCGGGAGCTGCGGAAGAACATCGGGTATATGCCCGGGCGCTTCAGCCTTTACATGGACCTGACGGTGGAAGAGAATCTGAACTTTTACGCCACGGTTTTCGGGACAACGGTCAAAGAAAATTACGACCTGATCGCCGACATCTATTCACATATCGAACCATTCAGAAAGCGGCCGGCCGGCAAGCTTTCGGGAGGTATGAAACAAAAGCTGGCCCTCTCCTGCGCCCTCATCCACAAACCAGCCCTGCTGGTGCTCGATGAACCCACCACCGGCGTTGATGCCGTGTCGCGTGCCGAATTCTGGGAGATGCTGAAAAAACTGCGGAAACACAACATCACCATCCTTGTTTCAACACCTTACATGGATGAGGCGATGCAGTGCGACCGGGTAGCCCTGATCCAGGAAGGAAAAATCCTGTCGGTCGATCAACCCGGAAAGATCACAGCGGGGTTCAGCCGGAAACTCTTCAGCATAAAAGCCCAGGAAAAATATCAACTGATCACGGCCCTGCGTGAATTTCCGTTGGTAAACACCGCATACCCTTTTGGTGACTCGGTGCATGTAACCTTCCGGGATGATGTGTATGATGATTCCCTGATCGGATTTCTTGAATCCAAAGGAGTTTCCGGGGTCATCATCTCCGAAACCCGGGCGGGAATTGAAGACCGGTTTTTAGAATTGATGGAAAAGAAATAACCCCACCCATGAACGAAAAAGTAATATCGGTACATAACCTGGTGAAAAAGTTCGGGAGCTTCGTGGCGAACGACCATCTCAGTTTTGATGTGTACAAAGGGGAGATTTTCGGCTTCCTGGGGGCTAACGGGGCCGGAAAAACCACGGCGATTCGGATCCTTTCGGGCCTCTCCAGGCCTACCTCGGGCGAAGTGATCGTGGCCGGGTACGATGCCCATAAACAGCCTGAACAGATCAAAAAGAACATCGGATACATGTGCCAGAAGTTCTCGCTGTATGAAGACCTGACGGTGAAGGAAAACATCATGCTTTACGGTGGCATCTACGGCATGAAAAAGCAACTGATCCGCGACCGGACTAAAAACCTCCTTGAACGGCTCCGGTTTGAGGAATACGGCGACCGGCTGATTGCCTCTCTCCCGTTGGGGCTGAAACAAAAACTGGCCTTTTCGGTTGCGGTCCTGCACGAACCTAAGATCGTCTTCCTCGATGAACCAACCGGGGGTGTCGATCCCATCACCCGGCGTCAGTTCTGGGAGATGATCTACGAAACGGCCGCCCGGGGTATCACGGTTTTCGTTACCACGCACTACATGGATGAGGCGGAGTACTGCGACCGGGTCTCCATCATGAACGAAGGGAAGATCGAAGCCCTTGACACCCCTGCCGGACTGAAACAGAAATACCAGGCCGGATCTATCGAAGAAGTATTCATCCGTATCGCACGTCCCGGAAAAAATTAGCCTATGAAGCGTTTACTTGTTTTCGTAAAAAAAGAATTCCTTCACATCTTCAGGGATTTCCGAACGATGGTCATCCTTTTCCTGATACCCGGGGCGCTGATCCTGCTGTTTGGATTTGTCGTAAGTACCGACCTGAAAAATGCGACGGTTTCCTTCCTTGATCTTTCCAATGATGAGATGACCCAAAAACTGTCGGATAAAATCTGCTCCTCCGGATTTTTTAAAAGGGGCGAGAACCTGAAAAGTTACCAGGATATCGACCCTGCACTCAGGGGCAACAAGATCAAGGCAGTCATCATCTTTGAAAAGGATTTCAGCGCGAAACTGATCAGCGAGGGCAAGGCAACGGTGAACATCATCACCGACGGCTCAGAACCCAACATGGCCACCATGGCCACCAACTACATCTCAGCGATCGTCGCCGATTTCAACAGTGAACTGGCAGGTGGCGGAAAGGCTGCAGCCCTTCGTGTGCAGCCTGAAGTCAGAATGTTCTATAACCCGTCGCTGAAAAGCCAGCACATGTTCGTCCCGGGCGTCATCACCCTGATCATGATCCTGATCTGCGCCCTCATGACCTCCATCACCATCACCCGCGAAAAAGAGTTCGGGACCATGGAGGCGTTGCTGGTCTCCCCCCTGAAACCGATCCAGATCATCCTGGGCAAGATCGTCCCCTATTTCATCCTTTCCCTGGTCGACGTGATCATCATTTTACTGCTGTCGCGTTATGTCTTCGATCTGCCTGTGAAAGGAAGTGTCGTCCTGCTGCTTGCTGAAGCAATGCTTTACATTCTCATGAGCCTTTCATTGGGAATTCTGATCTCCACGGTATCGAAAACCATGCAGCAAGCCATCTTTATATCACTGGTGGGAATGATGTTGCCGACGGTCCTGTTATCCGGGTTCATCTATCCGATCGAAAACATGCCAAAAGCATACGACTGGGTCAGCGCAATCATGCCGCCGCGTTATTTCATCATCATCATTAAAAATGTGATGATCAAAGGAACGGGATTTCCTTATGTCTGGAAAGAGACCCTGATCCTTACGCTCTTTACCCTTGGGGCCATCGGACTGAGCATGCGGAAATTCAACATCAGACTTCAGTAATACAGGAGGAAACACGCGATGCGGACGATCTTATACCTTATACGAAAAGAGTTCATTCAGATCTTCAGGGATAAATTCCTTGGAAGAGCGATTTTTGCCATACCCATCGTCCAGATGCTGATCTTGGTACCGGCGGTGACCTTCGAGATCAAGGAGGTAAATCTCTGTGTTGTCGACAAGGACCTGTCGACCGAATCGAGAGAACTGGTCAGCAAACTGGTAGGTTCGACCTTTTTCAAGGTCCGGCATGCAACCTTTTCGGAACGCGAAGCCAACGACCTGCTCCACCGGAATAAATGTGACCTGATCCTCCAGATACCGGCAGGCTTCGGTAAGGATATCGGCAAAGGGACACCCACGAAACTGATGGCCTCGGCCAACGCCATAAACGCCATGAATGCCCAGCTTTCATGGGCTTATCTCAATGGTGTGATCATGGATTATAACATGAACCTTCTGGCCCGTGAAATCGGCAGCCGCACCTTTACCGCCATCCCGCAGATCGAGGTGACAAACCGCTACTGGTACAACGAGATGCTCAACTACAACTTCTACATGCAGCCGGGGATCCTGGGGGTCCTGGTGCTCGCCATCGGATTTATCCTGGCGGGTCTGAACCTGGTGAAGGAAAAGGAGATCGGCACCATCGAACAGATGAACGTGACGCCTGTGAAGAAGTACCAATTCATCCTCTCCAAGATCATTCCTTTCCTGATCATCGGGCTGATCGACCTGGCACTGGGGATAATCATCGGAAAGCTGGTATTCAACGTTCCGTTTGTAGGCAGCATGGGACTGCTTTTCCTGTGCTCGACCGTCTTCCTGATCGCCGTTCTCGGACTGGCGCTGCTCATCTCGACCTTCTCGGGCACCCAGCAGCAGTTCATGTTCACCGGTTTCTTTTTCATGATCATCTTCATCCTGATGAGCGGCATCTTCACCCCGCTCGAAAGCATGCCCGACTGGGCGCAGAAGATCGACCTGCTAAACCCGGTGGTCTATATCATGCGCATCAACCGGATGGTCATGCTGAAAGGATCGACGTTGTATGATATCCGGACCGAATTCGTGGCCCTGGTCATCTTTGCCATTGCCACTACGACCCTGGCGGTGAACCGTTACCGGAAGACGGCGTAGAACTTATCCAGAGTTATTCGGATTAAAATGAAATTCCTGCAGAAAGCAGTGTGAGTTCAAGGTTCAATGCTCTGTCGGGACCAATTCCGACACCCAGTTCAAGCGCAGAAAGGAATCCTTTCGCAGTCCGGAATTTTAAGGGTGCAACCCTGACGCCAAACGACCATGCAGGGACCGGAGGTTTGGCCCCGGTTTCACTCAAAAACTGTGTGCGCTGCCCCACAATTGCATCGACAGTGAGATAGGCTGCTGGCGTCCATCTGCCTGATCGTTGATAACCAATGGCAACCCGGATAGGAATGGAATTTCCGTTCAGCCAGAGCAGGTTGACATCAGTCTGAACCGCCAGGCCGGTGCGGTGAAGAAGGTGCAGGCCCAATCCAAGTCCCACACCATCGGCTGTAATACGATCTGAGCTGTAATACATACCACATTGTTGAATCAGGGGAGAAAATGTTAAGTTTTTCTGCGCGCCGGATGGCAGGGTGCACAAGATCAGCAAAATCAACGTAAGTATTTTGTTTTTCATTTCTGGACCTCCGCCATTAGGGCAATTGCTGCCGTGAGTAACCGGGTGTTATTTACCAGAAAATCCTTGTTAACGGTCGAAGGAAGATCGGAAGGCAAATGGTAATTCGGGTTCCGGAAATTTGCGCCATCGGTGAAAAAAACTGCCGGAATCCCTTTGTACCACATCAATCCGTGATCGCTCCGCATGAACACCGATGAAAGAAAATAAGTACCGTCGCCCGGAGCAAGTATTCCCACCGCTTTGGTAAATCCGCAAGAATGACTCATATCGGTGATCTGCCGGGTCAGGGATTCAGAATCTTTATTGCCACAGACCAGCAGGTAATCGCCTACATCGGGGAATCTGATACCCATGATATCTTTCTGACTTCCCGGTTCCTCCGAAGCGTATCCGATCAGGTCAAGTACGATGGCAGCCTTCACATCATCAGCCAGTCCTTTCTCCAGATAACGGGTACTTCCAAGGGAACCAAACTCCTCCAGGTCGAAAGCGATAAACCGGATCGTGCGCGCGAAACTGTGCTTTCGTACAGCCCGTGCCGTCTCAAGAATGGCAGCGATGGCGGAGGTATTGTCGTCAGCCCCTCCATAAAAGGCATCAATGTGTCCGGCGACCAGGATCACCTCTCCGGCTTTGGTCGTACCGGGCCATTCGGCAAAAACATTGTAGGTGGTATTGACGTCATCGCTGAGAACCGCGGTATCGGGACTGTAACCCATTGATTCCAGCGCCGAACTGAACATTCCCACCGCGGCATCCCGGGTCAGGTGGTCGGAAGGAAAAAGATCGGCTGGAGGGAATCCGGTGTTGTCAACCGGGGTATCATTGAGGTGGGCCAGGGAGAATCGTTCCACCCAGGGCATGATGCTGTCGGTCGTAAGGTCGGCTGCAACGGCTGCCGCCGTAAGATACTCTGAACGATCCGGATCCTCCTTGCTGCAGGATGACAACGCGAAGGTTACCAAGGCTAATGGTATCAGGATAATTGTTCTCATGGTCTAAAATTTTCTGCTGATTGAAAACAGGGTTAGTTGTCCTCTGAGTGTTCGGCCAAAGTCAACAAAATGGGTTCCTAAATCCAGCTCCAGGAAACTCAGCCGCCACTTTTCCCAAACCCTGAATGCCAGCGGCGCTGCATGAATTGCAACATAGGCAATACCTGTCGACTGGTTCATTGCAAAACTGTTTTCCTTCAGCAATCCGGTTTCCTCCTGAAACTGAGCCCTTGCGGTGATACCCATCTCAATGCCAATGTCGGGATTCCAATGCCCGAACTCCTGTTGCAGGACGACCCTGCCGAATAATTCAGGTCGTACAGGGCCAAACCCGAGCCTGACACCGGCCTGCCAATCGGCCGGACCTGCCAGCCTGCTCCTGACGGCCGCCTCGATCCCAAAGCTGTTCTCCAGCGTGTTAACGGTCTGATAGATCAACATACCGAATCCGGCATTTACCTCGAAAGCCGGCCGTTTCCTGACTTCCTGGGCATTTGTAGCCACAATCAGTGATAGTGACGCAAAAAACAGAAGGAACTTCCTCATAAAATCGTTGTTGTAAATACAATTCATCTGATTTTATTTAAATGTTCATATACCGCATTGGAAATAGTCGATACAAAACTAAGTAAATACCCCAATGGTTTCTCTCTCCCTACTAAAACGGCTCAGGTAAGTATGATCTGATGCTGAGCGGCTATTTTCTTACCCAGGTTCCATTCACGATTATGTTGTTTTTCAGATCAACGGTACCTGTCCACTTATAGGTGGTTGGCCAGGTTCTGAACGATCGGATAAAAATGGTCAACAAGCTGTAGGTGAAAGGAAGCTTGCCGGGTTTCCACGGTTGAGTCACATCCAGTTCGACGGTGACTTTATCCTGGTCTCTCCGAAGGGTGTAGGTTCCACCAAAAAGCACCTTCGACGAAACGGCATATTGCCATCGACCTTGAATTTTTTTATCCCGGGGTAAAGCGAGCAGGTTCGGGAACCCAGGGTCAAATTTCAATCCGATGGGATCATTTCTCTGATCAACCCAGCATTCCTTTATTCTGCCATCATCATCAATAGCTAGGTTTAAATCTCCGACCTTATTGATCCCTGGCCGGACATTTTCGATAACTACCGGTTTCGTAAGCAGTGAATTGATCTCTCCGATCACCAGGTTTGTTGCATACCGGATGAAATAAACCCTCTGGCCGTTCATTGGAAGCGGAAACGTTGCCGGAGTCAATACCCGGTTGCCAATCTGAAGGTTTATTTCTGTACCCTGCCGCTTAACAAAATCGAACTCCTTCATGTAAACGGCGAACAATTTGTTTGGCGACTTTACATTGCTCCCCACCGGCGCCAGAAAGGGAACGGGATGAAAATCACTATTGTTTTCCCGGATATATATCCTGACCCGGCGTCCTAGTTTATCGGTAAAGACAATGTCGAGGTAAACTCCGGTGCTGGTCATCTCAAAGCGTGAAGGCGACATCACGCTTTCGGCGGTGTCGCCAATGCCATCTCCGATCGAAAGATTCTGAAGACCGGGACGAACGCCTGGTTGCCAGTACACATCAACCTTTTTGTCTTTCCGGTACATCAGGATTCTGAGTCCCTTTCCGCTTTCCCCGCTGTCGAACAACTGAGGTTCTATCCCCTCATATTCGGCATCATCCTTTACATCAGCCACTAGTAATCGTTTAATAGGCTCATTGTTTAACCGAAATGGAAAAAGAAATGGAGTGGCAATCAACGCAATAATGGGCTCTGATCGGATGGTCTCCCCTTTGGCATTTTGTGAAAGTACGATCACGAGAATGAACGGGAAGGCAGATACAACAAGCGACATCCAAACTTTGTATGGAAGTTTGTAAAAACCGGCCTGAGCGAACTCAAAGATGGCGTCGTTAGTTTGTTTTGGCAGATTCACGAGGCTGGAGACGGTCCCGAACAACCCCAATGCGATGATAAAACAGATGAAGTATGACATATCGGTATTTGTTTTTAGGTGGTGTATAAATATATTGACGACTTATACATACTAGTTGGCTGATATCTCCCTGACAAATTCATCAATGGTTTCGTATTTAATACTCGAAACGCTTTCCCTGGTGCCCGATATTTTCTTTACCAGCGAACGTTCGATGAAATTCATCTCTTCAAAGCGGAATTCGCCGCCCAGGTGTTTGATGCTCCGGGCATGATTCCGCAGAACTTCAGGAAATCCCTTGTTAATTTGTTCATCTGCTTTATCGAAAAACATGCAGCAGACGAAAATCCCTACCTGTTTTTGAAGCAGATCCACCAGATTTTGTTCGATAAACCTTCTGACCTTCGACAGCGGGGTTCCGGCATAAATGGAACTTCCGATCACGATCCGGTCAAAAGGGCGCAGTTCGACCCGTTGTTGGTCATTCAGATTGTACATAACTACTTCATCGCCATTCAGTCTTTTTTTAATCTCAGTTGCAACAAATCCGGTCGTTCCGTGTTTTGAAGCGTAAATAATAGCTGTTTTCATTTTTCGTGTTTTTTAAAATTTGATGGCACGAAAATAGAACGGCTGGAGTGCCCGGAAGTCTCAATGAACCTACAAGGGGTCTCAACAGGAAGAAGAGCAGGTCTCATGGAAAGTGAGACCCTGGTAATCAGGCGGTATCAATTATGGTTCGGATAAGAAGCGTCCGGCTGATCGTTGCAAATATGCGTATCAGATTTGCGCATAGGCTCCGGGTGTCATCCCGGTGGCATTTTTAAACACCCGGTTGAATGTCGCTTTGGAGTTGAAACCGCAATCATAGGCGATTGCGATCAGGGTGAAATTTTTATTTTCAGGAGCTTTGCAGCGGGTTTTGAATTCTTCGATGCGGTAATGATTGATGAAATCAAAAAAATTCTTACCGAGTTTGCTGTTGAGGATACCGGAAAGAAATTCCGGGGTTACCCGCAGCTCATCAGCCAAGGCTGAAAGGGTGATCTCAGGTGTTAAAAAAGGCTTTTTCTCATTCATATGGCTGAGAAGCAGGTGAATGAATTCATCCTCCTTTTTGTCGATGGAGTATGTCTTTTCAGAGATCGGTTCGGGTTTCAGAAGTTGGAATCCTATTTTATTATCCGAAAAAAGATTCCTCTGCCGGTGGCCGAAAAAACCCAATACGATAAGATACACTGCCCCTAACAAAAAACTGGTCTTGTGAAGCCAGCTGAAGGAGGCCAAAGGAATCGCCAGATCAACCACAAAGGTCAGATAGATAATCGTGTAGATGATGGCAGAAGCAATCATCAACGTCCGTAACCAGGCAAGGTCATATTTCGACGTTTCGGAAAAATAACCTTTAATCCTGTTTTTATATTGAGCAACCAGGATGGCTGACCATGAGAAGTACACGAGAGAGGAGAGCGCCATCGCAATGATCACTACGGGGTAATCCCACTGGTTTTTAAATGATTCAGATTCAACAATTTCAATTTTATAGTCCGGCGATTTTACATAATACCCGATACTGAATAGCGTGACACATAATACAAACGGCAGGAAATGCAGCCAGTACAGAGGTTTAAAGTAAAAATGCTGGTCGGTAAGCGATTTCACATAAAGCCAGATTAACGGCCAATGTAAAAAAAGAAGCGGCGTTGATATAAAAAAGGCCTGTGAGAAAGGAAATCCGTGAGTACGGTTATAAATTTCCAGATAACTCAGGAAGGTGTTGAGGGAGAAGATCAGGAAAAAAGCCGACAACCAGTAGTCGGAAACGGACTTTCGCCGCTTCAGGATGATCAGCAGGAAAATAATCAGTCCCTCAAGAACTCCAAACAGAATGATGGTTTCCATCGAAGGCAGGAAGCAGTTTTATTCAAAGGCGAAAGTACAAATTTGCCGGGATAATCAAGTATTCAAGACCTCTTCATTACCAAAACCTCAATACGGTTTTTTATACATCGCATGGAGACTTACCGGTATCACTCAATTATCTCCTTGTGAATATTCAAGATCTTGAAGTACTGTTCTTGTTTCGCAAACGACTCTATCAACTGTTCATCGCTTTTAAAACCGGATTATTGTCAGGAAAGGACTGCTAATTTTATTGATAATGAACAATATATCGAAAAAATAATTAACTTTGTTGATTATGATCCTGCTTTACATTCGTTAGTACAAAATACTGACAGGAAGACTTTACAAATTCGATCCTGATCCTTTTTCATTTCATCACCATGATACGTTTCAGATCAATTAAAAAAAAGGGCATCATGCTGTTGTTATTCTCGGCGCTGATTCCCGGAATTTCCGGTTTCACACACCAAACATTTTTATTCCCCGGGAGCTTTGAATCAGGCTCATGGAATGTTCTTCCTGCCGGATGGGAAGCAGAGCTGGTTCCCGTGACTCAGTGCGGCCTGACCATGGAATCGGGAAGCTCCTCCCCCGGCATCACCATGGTTTTTGATAACCTGAAGTTCGGTAGGCATGGCTCCGGCGGTATGGTAACGAGTTCCACACCATTGAACCGAACGCTACCCATGGTCACAAAAAAAACGCCTTTTCCTTTGGCCAACGTTGCATTGTATAAAGACCCGGATTCCCCGTCAAATCCGAATAACCTGGTCGGAGGGGTTGTTATGGATGCCTCGACAGGCCTTCCGGTTATCGGCGCCACCATCACCATCGCCGGTACCACATATACCATGTCAGTTTTCGGGGGTGTCTACCTTACCCCGCAGCTCCTGATTGTCGGTTCACAACCAATCGAAATCGAGAAAACGGGTTATGATCCTTACTGGACAACAATTAACCTCAGTCCGGAAACAACTATAACCTTGAATGTCGCGCTCGTGCCGACAGCTTATCCGCCCGGCCCCCTGATTGCTACTTTGAACGGAACGCCGGCAACCGCCGTAAACCTCTCGTGGAGCAAGCCGGTAGGGATGTATCAACTTATTTATGATGACGGCATCCAGGATACCCTTGCGGTCTGCGATTCAGCCGGCAACCTGAATGCTGTGAAATTCACGCCGTTAGAGTGGCCTGCCAGGGTAACCGGCGGAAAGGTAAACCTCGGCCTTGCTGCCGACTATCCTTCGAACGCCCCTCCGCTTACTCCTTTCACCATGGTGGTTTACCTTGCAGATGGTTCCGGTGGCTTGCCGGGTACACCGGTTGACAGTACAACTGTTACTCCAACCGGATTTGGATGGGTCAGCTTCGTCTTTTCAAACCCCGTCACTATCAACTCAGGTGATTTTTACCTTGCCATGAAACAGGGTGGCATTCCTCCGCATGCCGCCGGTCCCGGGATTGATACAACGGTTAACCAGCTACGCAGTTTTTCACGAGACGTTGCAGCCGGAGGTTCCTGGATTCCCTATCCGGGAAATTTTATGATCCGTGCAATTGTGAAAGGTTCAGGCGGACCGTCGCAATCCGTCAATTACTCCTTCGGCCGGGAAACCCGGCTGACCAATGAACCTTCAGGCGATCAGTCGCAGGGAATTTCTTACCAGGTGTGGCGACTGCATCAGGGCCAGGAAAGCAATCCTAAACTCTGGACAACAATTGCAACGACTGTAACGACAAGCATCGCTGACAATGCCTGGCTTTCATTGTATCCCGGCCCCTATCGCTGGGCAGTCAAAGCCGTCTATTCATCTCCGTGGTATCGTTCCTCTCCCCCCATATTCTCCAATGTCATTGGCAACAACTGGACCTCCCATGTGACGGTTTGTGCCGATCTGAGCTGTTCATTCGATTCAAAAGCAGGAGTTATCGTGAAATTGAATAACACAGCTTACCCGGATACTAACTACACCTTGATCACCGACACATCAGGCTGTGTTCATTTTCCCGGTATCTGGAACGGTACCTACACCATGCAGGTAACAAAGTTTTCATACCAAACCGCTAATCTGACCCTTATGATTACCGGTGATACAACCCTTCAGGTTTCATTGCCCCATACTGCTATGCCCCCGACAAACGTTACAGTCAACGACCAAACCCTTTTGGCAACCTGGAATTTCCCTTCCAACATCAGTTACCAATTCCAGGAAAACTGGGCCAGCGGCAGTTTCGCCACCAACCAGTGGGACATCTCGGGCGGAACCAAATGGCAGATATCCTCTGGGATTGGCAATCCCGCTCCTTCGGCTATGTTCAACTGGTCGCCCATCGTCACCAACTACAATCAATACCTGACCAGCAAACCTATTGCAGGCATTAATGCCCCTATCATGAGACTTAAGTACGACATTTTCCTCGACAACTACGAGATAGGCAACCTGAACACCATGGCGGTTGAGATCTGGGATGGAACCTCCTGGTCGGTACTGAAAAACCATGACAATTCTTATGGAGGTATTCCCTGGACTACCGAGAACCTGAACATCACTTCTCAAACTGACAACCCGGAATTCAGGATCAGGTTCCATGCAGCAGGTACGACTTCGTATAATATCAACAATTGGAATATTGACAACATCGCGGTTTACAGCCGGCCCGATTGGTACGGATTAGATCCTTGCATCAACGGGTATAATTTTTACCTGAACGATTCCCTGATCGGTTTTACTACCGATACAACCTTTCAGATCCCCCCCGAACTTGTAATCTATGGTCAGACCAATACAATCTGTGTCAGAACACTTTACGGATCGATATTAAGTACCCCAGTCTGCGTAACTTTTACATCCCATTTTTTATATCCCCCGCGAAATCTCACGGTATCGTATGTCCCTGAAACGGTGACCCTTGCCTGGGATGCCCCGATACCAAGTTCGACCCCGGTACTTACAGGTTACGATATCTACCGGGATTGGGAAAAAATCAATACGGCACCTGTCCCTGCACTTACCTATACCGACGTGTCGGTCGCAATTGGCCTGAATTCTTACTGGGTCACGGCGATATATGGCTCAGATGAATCACTGCCTGCCGGTCCCGTTGTTATCAACGCCGTGCCCCTGATTCGAAATATAACGGATGATACGGTCACGAACGGGCAGGTCAATTGCTACAACGCAATCAACACCGTCATGGTTGCCGGAAACGGATCGACCTTCCTGGTTGAGAGTGGTGGAAGCGCCACCATGATCGCCGGACAGAACATTCTCTATTACCCCGAAACAAAGGTTCAAAATGGCGGTTTCATTTGGGGGTATATCTCTCCCGGTGGTCCATGGTGTGCCAGGCCATCCCTTCCGTCGACAGGGCCGAAAGAAAACCATGAATCCGGAGAAACCGAAATTACAGGTGTCGCTGTTCTCTCCTCATTTCAGATCTATCCAAATCCCACGAGCGGGGACTTCGCAGTGGTTTGGGTACCGCAGTCATCACCCGGCGATATAGTTATTGAGATTTATGGTATGTCAGGTGAAAGAATCTTAAGACGGATCCTGCATGGCGAACGCAAACACATATTTTCCTTATCCGACAAGCCTTCCGGCATTTATTTTATCCGGATGATAACCAATGAAACGATCGAAACGGTCAAGATCATCAAACATTAAATCACGTCGCCGGAGACCAGTAAGAAAAAAAGGAAAAAGAAGCCCTTGAATTTTTAAAATTAACACAGAACTTTATCCAAATTCCTCAAATGTATTTGACAGTTACGGTGAATGTTTATTGTTAATTGGAAAAGAAAAAGAAGGATTGGCGGCATATAAAAGATCTTTAGAATTAGATCCTAAAAATATGAATGCCGACAAGATTTTAAAAAAATATAACTACAACTGATTTCTCATGCCACGCACTTTGAACGGTACTCCTGTGGGGTCAGACTGGTGTAAAGTTTGAACTGGTAATTGAACGCCGACTTGCTGTTGAACCCTACCTGATAAAGAACTTCAAGGATCGTGAGTTTCTTTTCCTTATCTCCGGTCAGGATCTTCATGCTCTCTCTGATGCGGTAATCCAGAATGTATTGTTTGAAACTCTTCCCCATCGACTCATTGATGATCTGGGAAAGTATCCGCGGATTTATTTCCAGTTCGGCTGCTAACGACTCCAGCGAAATATCGGGATTAAGGTAAGGTTTCTGCTCAACCATGTAAGGGTTCAGTTTCCTGAGATAACTGTCCCTGTCCTTCTCCTGTACTTTATTGTTCCTGTATTTTGTAACGACATAATAGACATCCGGTTTTATCATGATCAGGAACATCAGAAGCGTAAGAAAGAGAAAGAGTATCAACGCAAAAATACTGGCAGTATAAGCGCACCATCCCGGTTTTTGTACGATCATGTATATCGCGAATGAGTTCAGATTCACCATCCACAGGATAATAAATCCCATCAGCAAAATTTGCAGCCAGTTTGTCTGCGGGGCTGTCCGGATGTTCCTGAACATATCCTTAAATCCGATCTTCGAAGATCTCAATGAAAAGACCGAAAGAACAATGTAGAAACAATTCGAAACCAGGATAAGAATGGTAATGTAGAGACCTATGTTGGATTCCCAGATGACAAAGTGTAATGCAATCAAAAAACAAATCGGTCAACTACCCGGATTATTCGATGATTTGGTCAGAAAAGGCAAATCCTCCGGTTTACAACCTCTTTCCCTAAGATCAACCTGATCATATAGATTCCTTTTGGTTTACCGGCCAGGTCAAGAGCGGTACCGGTATTGATGGTCATCTCCTCCACGCGTTCTCCCCGGACATTGAACAGGGTCGCTTTCACCGGTACCGGCATATTCTCAGGAAGGTTGATATTTATTAAACCGTTTGTCGGATTGGGGTAGATTAACAGATCCTCATCAATTTTCTCCTGGGTCCCGTCGGGTAAATGCACTGTGAGTTTGAATATATCGGAAGCTGTTTTTCCGGCAGTATCGGTTGCCATCACCTTCAGATAGATTATTTCGACAGCCGACGGGGTCCCGTAGAAGGTGACCGTGATGGAATCGAAACTCAGCCATGAGGGAAGAGGATCTCCGTTTAGAAGCGTGGCTGAATAGCTCAGAGTTTGGTTACCATCATCGTCCACAAAGGTGGAGTCGGGCACTGTATAGCTGAAAAAATGTCCGGTAATGGCCGTCTGATCCGGAACAGGATACATAACATACGGCAGGTAGTTGGTGTATTTCAAACTGTCAATAAAAGCAGTTGATACCCAGTACAGATCATCGTTTGATCCGTAGGTCATGTATAATCCGTCAGGTGTTATGTCACCGGAAGTTTCGTCACCCGGTGTATTGATATCGTTTCCCAGATTTTTAGGATTGGTCCACGTCATGTCGGGCTTACGATAGGCAATATAGATGTCGTTTTCGCCGAATCCCTCTTCCCGTATTGCCTTTATGATCATATAAGTCTCACCGGCCGAAACATAAGGATCACCCCATGTTTGCGATCCGATGAAGTTCAGTGGCCGGGGAAGGACGACCCGTCCTTCATAGAGGCCGCCAACGTACTGACATCTGCAAATCCGGCCTTCACTGCTGCTGAAATAAACCGATGAATCCCCGACAATGCACGGGTGGAACTGGACTGCCTCAGAATTTGGAGGATCACCCATACTGATGGGATCGCTCCAGCCGTTTCCCTGCTTTTCGGAATAACTCAGGTCTTTGGTTCCATGATGATTTATGGCATTGGTGGCCCATAGGTAAAGCCGGTCACCGTTCCAGCCAAAGAACGGTTCTCCGGTTGACCGTCCTATAGCGAACGGGATGGTGTCGGGTATACTCCAGTGATCATTGACATATTCGGAGAACATAACATACGGATTGCCCGGTTGCGGGTACTTTTCGATATAGAAAAAGACCGATTGTCCGTCGGGTGAAAAGGTAATCACGGCCTCATTTCTTCCCGGCAATGAAATAAGTCCCGGCGCGAAAATCTGCGGGATGGATCCCGGAGGAGTTTGTCCGAAATAAAGGCTGTCGTGAGGAATTGCCTGCGAGAGGGCAATCCCGGCATATAAAAGCAGGCTGATTTGTAAAATGATTCGTTTCATAGTGTTTCGATTTTTTCCGGCAAAATAACACCATGAAAATCCCGGAATCGACCTTTAACAGGTAACAGGACGCTTTTGCCTCAATTTTTTTCTTGTTTATCAGTTTGCTTATGAAGTTTTCTGCAGGATATTGAAAAAGTCCCAATGAAAAGGTCCGAAGGAGACGGGATAAGTTGTGGGATTTCAGCTGTGTTGATTCCCTGAGATTTAATAAATTTGTAGAACCAACCTGCCGCACATGCATCATCCCGCCAACGCCATCATCAGAACCCTCGTATTCGTTTCCCTCATATTCACCGCACTATCTTGCGATTACGAGTCGAAAGACCGCTTTTTCAGAGATCTGGACCCGCATCCTGACCCGCCGGCCATCCATCTCAATATCAATACGTTCACCGACACCGTTTACCTCTCTTCTTTCCAATATTCCACAACATTCAACATTGCGACCGGTGCGACGCGGAAACAATGGCTGGTTGTTTACCTCAATGATGTCGTTCATGACACTATCTGCAACAATGATGGGAACTTCACGATCCAGCTCGGGAATGCCGTCTCTTCACCGGGGACATATAAATTAAAAGTGCGCGTTTACCTTTCCACCGGTACAGGGAGTATTGCCGACAAGCTGGATGCCGAGCATTTTTTATATGAAAAGATCTGGTGGCTGATCGTATCCGCAAATCCGGCCCTGGGTGCTGTGATTACCACCGCAGCGCCTGAAAACGGGAATATGAAGGTATCCTGGACCCCTTTTAAAGGAATTGGTTTCGGGTGCTATGTGCTTCTGAGGAGCTTAAAGAGCGACTGGAATTTCGATACCATCGCCATTATCAGAGACCTTGCCCGGACTTCGGCATTTGATACCACATACATAGGGGAGTCTTCCACTTACTATCTCAAGGTTTACAAATACTATCCCCCGAATTACAGCTTCGACCTTCTTTCGAACAGTAATTATGACTACTATTACGGCTTTCCTGAACTCACGGTACAGCCTTACAATGAGAAGGATCTGAAAGTGTCATGGAACAAAAGCATCTTTGTACACCACATCCAGAAATACAGGATCCAGGCCTTTCTGGAAAACAGCAGCAGTTATGTGGTTAACCAGGATATTCTGAACACAGACAGTACGAGCTATATCCTGGTGAATCCGAAATTTACCTTCAGGTACGATTTCAGGATGATCTCCTATCCCTTCAAAGGCATTCACTATAGCCAGGAAAATGAGTATACCTCTACGGCAAGCGGTTACCCGGGAACACCCTCTTTCACATGCAACAGAATTTTTGATCCGCCGGGGCCAGACCTCTGGTACTGGGACGCCGGGAACATCATCAGGTACAATGTTTCAACAAACACGGCAACTGACAGCCTTGTGACCTCCGGAGGATATTCCCTTTTTGGATTTTCCGTCTCTCCGAATGGTAAATTCGTGGCAGGCCTGTCGACAGGTTCAGTGACGGTATACAATGTCCAGACAAATGTAACAAGTTATTTCAGCCTGTCAGAGATCTCACCGACATCTACTGCGTTCAGCACCCTCACCATTGCTGATAACGGTATTGGTGTGATCTCCGATTATGACAATCTTTTCCTGTATGATTTTGTCGGCCATCACCTGATCAACACATCAACTCCGGCCGGGCAGTTTTGGATGGGCAATATCTCGGTTGACGGCCAATATATTTTAATGGAGATTAATTACCGGGACTACTGCTACCGCTTCACAGCTACTGAATTTACAAAGGTGTGGGATGATCCGAATAATATGAACAAGCGGTTTCTTTTTGATCCAAGGGACGCTTCCCATGTTGTTCTTTTTTCGGGGAATACTTTATCTGTAGTGAATATTTCTGATTGGAGCCAGGTTTCTTCCGTCATGCTTACTGCAAATAACCTGAGAAACATTGACTTCGGGGCCGACAGGGTTTTAGGGTATACCGATGAATATCTCCGGATTTACAGCCTTTCAACTGGAGCACTTTTAAAAGAGCTTCCCACCAGCATCGGGCAGCATGGCATCCTTCTGAAGGATAAGTACCTGTACAGCATGGAAGGTTATAAACTAAAGATCTTTTGAGATGAAGAGATACCTTTGGATGCTGATCTTTATATTCCTCCCCTGCCTGCTCCCTGCGCAGAAGTTCGAGATCGCGGGTGGAATGGGGTATGGAGCCTGTTCAATGAGTGATCTGAAAACTTTAAATGAAGATATCATGAAGAGGCTGCCCTTCGAATCGGAGGTGGTGGATGATTTTCCTGCCTGGTTCTTTTACCGGTTAAGCTTTACCACCATGATTGGTAAGAAGATCAGCCTGGGGGGCCTCTATACCCATTCCTCCTCGGGAAGCCGGGTCAGCTCCGCAGATTATTCAGGGGAATACTATTTCGACACCCGGCTGGCTGCCAACTCAGTTGGGCTACAGTTCGGAGTCAAGGCATTCCAGCACAGGAATTTTGATGTTCGGTTGAAGGTGGTGGCAGGAACGATCCTTACCCACGCCGGCTTTCACGAGAACCTGGAGGTGAACGGCAGCCGGTTGTCGGATGAATACACCATGAATTCTCTCAGTTTTTATTTCAATCCGGAAATCGGGGTGCACTATCGTTTCGGGATCCTGGGAGTAGCTGTTTTCGGCGGTTACCGGGTCGATACAAAGGGGCATCTGAATTACAACGGCCAAAAGACCAACCTTATCACAGACTGGTCAGGGTTCAATGTTGGAGCGGAGCTGGTTGTCATGATCCCGTTTGCGAAAGAAAAGCACAAGGATAAAGCCGTAACAATCTTGGCCCGGTAAGAAAGAGATGGTTTTTTTTCATAGATTTGCCCGTAAATCAACAGGTTAGAAATCCCGGATGATGGATGAACGTTTGATCCTCTTTTGCCGCTGCCGGGCAAGATATGAAATGGCCGGATGGGTTGAAGGTGCCAGGATTGTGAAGAACCATCATGAAACCTGCCATTACATACTGGACGACCTTTGCGGGTTGTGCGCTGAAGATCCGGGGAAAATATCCAACCTGGTCAACGGCGCCCGGCAGGTATTGCTGATCGCCTGTCATTCCCGTGCGGTAAAGCTTCTGCTGCACAACGCCGGGGTTGATGGCGTGGAAAAGTTTCTGTTCTTCAACCTGCTGGAACAGGACCCGGCCGGACTGATGACGGTGATCAGGGATTTCATCGGGGAGAGAATGAAGATCCCATCTTGCGGCAATCCCGGTACTACGCTCCTGCAAAGTAACCTTTCGTGGCCCGCGTGGTACCCCGTGATCGACGATTCACGGTGCAACCGTTGCGGCCAGTGCGCCGATTTCTGCCTCTTCGGCGTTTACCGGAAATCAGGGGACAACGTTACAGTCACCCATCCGCAAAACTGTAAGAACAACTGCCCCGCCTGTGCACGGATCTGCCCCGCCGTGGCCATTGTCTTCCCTAAGTATACCGGGGGCGGCGCCATCGCGGGATCCGAAGGATTCGACGAAAGATCTGAGATCCAACGTATGCAGCAGGATACGGATGAAATCCTCGGAAATGACATCTATCAAGCCCTTGAGCAGCGCAGAATGAAACGCCGTTCGATCATCCGGGAGGATTCCCTGCAAAAGGCGATCACCGAAAGGGACGAAGCGCTTAAACAGGCCGGATCTTCCGGGGAAGCATCCTGATCATTACAAACGCACCAAAAAACTGCAGAAATCACACAAAAATAATCCACAAACTGCCCAGGCTCATGTCAGCTCTTCGAAACCTGCTCCGTGCCGATCCGAAATGCATCCGGTCATTCCTGTTCAATTTTGCCTGGAAAGGATTCAACACCTTCCGCCGGTTTGAAAAAAGGAGAAAGAACGGATCCACCTTCCCTGCTTTCCAGTTCATCTCCGTGACCAACCAGTGCAACCTGTCATGCCAGGGATGCTGGGTATCGCAGGAGGAAGGGATAAACCATATGGAATTTGATATTCTTGACCGTATCATCCGGGAAAGTAATGATCAGGGCTCCTGGTTTTTCGGCATCCTGGGTGGCGAACCATTGCTATACCCGGAGTTGACAAGGCTTTTCAGAATGCATCCGAAGTCCTACTTTCAGCTGTTCACCAATGGCACCCTGCTGAACGAAAAAATGGCCGGAGAGCTCCGGAAAACGGCCAATGTAACTCCTCTGATTAGTTTTGAGGGCGATGAAACCGTAGCCGATATCAGGCGCGGAGGCTCCGATGTGTACAAAAAGACCATCCGGGCCATCGAAACCTCTGTCGCCGGCGGGCTGATCACCGGTGTGGCGGTCAGCGTCTGTAAATCGAACATCGATATGGCCCTGTCGGGATCCTTTGTCGAAATGATGGACCGCCTCGGGATTGTTTACCTGTGGTACTACATCTATCGCCCGGTCGGCGCACAGCCTTGTTATAAACTGGCCCTGTCGTCATCGGAGATCGAGCGCCTGCGCCGTTTCCTGGTCGACGGGCGTAGCCGTTACCCCATTGCGCTTATTGATTCCTATTGGGATGCGGATGGCAATCCCTTTTGTCCGGCAGCAGAAGGACTCAGCCACCATATCAATCCGGCGGGCCATATCGAGCCCTGCCCGGTTATCCAGTATTCATGCGGTATGGCAGGAGCCGACCTGAAAGTCACTTACGAAAACTCGGTATTCCTGCGCGGGGTGAAAGAGGGGATCCACCAACAGACAAGGGGTTGCATCCTGATGGAAAACCCGGCATGGCTGCCTGAATTGGCCAGGCAACATCATGCATGCAATACTTCGGGAAGGCCGTCGTTGAATGAACAGTTGAAAGCCGGCTGCGTGGTGTGCAGTCATGCTTCCTGTCCGGTCATTCCCGAAAAAAACCGGCTTTACCGGTTTGCCAAACGAAGGGCATTCTTCGGAATGAGCGCTTATGGTTGAAAAGAAAGTTTGAATGATGATTGCAGATAACATTTCATTATCTCTTCAGGTCCCTGAGGATATCATCACCCGGAACGACATCCGGACAAAGGTTGACGCCTACTTCAGGGATCATCCTGCATGGCCCCCGGTCTCGTGGGAGAAGATCTCGGAATATGCCTCCCTGCTGATGGAACAGGCCGGATGGGAGGAACAACACCGGGGATTTGTGATGTTATGCTGTGGAAATGCGGTGTGGCGAAGGGTTGTCCGAACCGTCCCGTTCCGGCGAAGGATCCTGCTTCTTCCCCAATGCCTGAAGAACAGCCAATTGTGCCGGGCCAGTGTTGACAATGTCGGATTGTTATGCGACGAATGCGGCCATTGTTCGATACCAGGAATTGTTCATGAAGCAGAGAACCTGGGATATGTTGTCGTCGTTTCCGAAGGGACCACCATCACCACAAGGCTTATTGAAAGCGGTAAGGTGGATGCCGTTATCGGAGTAGGCTGCATGGACGTATTGCAAAAGATGTTCCGGTCGGTCAATAAATTCGCCGTACCCGGCATCGGGATTCCGCTTATCACCTGCGGTTGCAAAGATACCATTGCCGACCTGGAATGGATCAGGCAGGAGTTGTATTACGGTCATGAGGATCCTGCCATCAGGCTTCTGAACCTGAACCACATCAGGAACAAGACGCTCTCCCTTTTTGGTGAAGAACAGATGCAACGGATGTTCGACACCCACCATGACCCGACCCTGAAAATTGTGGTTGATTCCCTTTTGGCCGGAGGACAGCGCATCAGGCCGTTCATCGCCAATCTGACGTACGAAGCGTTTTGCCCGGAACCGGACCAGGCTATCCTGAACCGGCTTGCCTTGACGGTAGAGTGTTTTCACAAAGCATCCCTGATCCATGATGATATCGAA
The DNA here is from genome assembly GCA_009928665.1 of Alphaproteobacteria bacterium. GTDB lineage: Bacteria > Bacteroidota > Bacteroidia > Bacteroidales > FEN-979 > CAIVAT01. Next base: position 5,925 of record SACF01000038.1, on the reverse strand, counting down.
GACGATGATCCGCTGCGCTACGGCAAAAAAACCATCCATGAACAGCATAATGTCGCAGTCGCCATCAATGCCGGGGATCTGATGATCGGCGAAGGTTACCGTTTGATCGCGGAAAGCGGACTACCGGCGCAAACGGTTGTCGACTGCATCCGTGTTATTGCAAATGGACACCGATCGATGGCACTCGGTCAGGGCAGCGAACTTTTGGCAACGACGGGTAAAAGGATCCTGTCAATGGATGAGATCCTGGAAATCTTTAAAAACAAGACTGCATCGGCCTTCAGGGTCTCCCTGCTCCTGGGAGCGATCATCGGAGGCGCCGACGCCCTGACGCTGAATCAGCTGGAAAGGTTCAGCCATTTCACGGGAATTGCTTACCAGGTGATGGATGACCTCGAAGACTACTCGGGCAACCGGGGCGATATCCGCTTCCGGAAACCATCGATCCTGCTCTCGATGCTTATGGAGGAACTGCCGGAAGATGAACAGGGCGTCATGGAGCACGCTTATAATGCCGGTGATTTTGATGTGATCTATCAGTGCCTTGAACAGAATGAAACGGTCGGTCATTTCACGGCTTTCCTGCAGGATCAACTGTTCCGGGCCAGGGAAAGCCTTGCCGACCTGGAAAACCTGGGATTAAAACTGGCTTTGCATGAAATTCTCGGAAAGATTTTCAATAAGTATGTTTAGCCTTTCCGTGCCGGGATTTTTTTTCAGCAGGAGAAAGAAAATCCTTCTGCGAAAGATAATCGATGCCGGATCGTTCCGCCAGGTTCTCAGGCACGGAGTGGGTCTGCTCAACCAGGAATCAAAAGAGCAGGTCAGGAATTGGATCATTTCGAAACAGACCCGTGTCGGGGGGTTCCCTGACCGGGCCGGGAATTGTGACCTGTATTACACGTTATTTGGGTTTTTCCTGGCCGAAGCGCTGGAAGTTGATTCTGTTTTCCCGTTGCTTCGGGACTATATCAGAAAAACCGCCACGGAAAAGGATCACCAGGGAATTGACCTGTTTTGCATGGCGATCCTGAATGCTTCGCTGTTCCCGGTTCATGCGGAAAATAAAAGATTTACCGACGCTACCAGAAAAATATCGGGCGACAAAGAATTCCTTCAGAACAGCTATACTCCGTTTTTAGTGATCCTTTCCCTGCTCTCTCTGCGTGATTATCGGGGTGTAATCAGGCTGCTGAAAGTTTTGGATGCGTCCGGGCCGGGAATCGGCAAACCCTGCACCGTCGTAGCCGCCCGGCAGGTTGTAGCATATTTAGGATCAGGGGGTAATTGCGGAATAACGGGAAATGCCCGGGACGCTGCCGCTTCAACCGGTCCGTTCAGTCCCTATTACCGGGAAAACGGCGGATTTGCCGCCCTGAAGGAGACGCGGGAACCCGACCTGCTTTCCACCGCCGCTGCGCTGTTTGCCCTTCGGTTGATGAACAGCGATCTGCGCCTGATCCGGCCCGGCTGCCTTGAATTTATAAATTGTCTCTATCATGATGGCGGTTTTGGCGCTGTGAGATCCGATACCGAAACGGATGTGGAATATACATTTTACGGACTGCTCGCTTTGGGAGCCATGAATGCATATGATTGACAGAAGTGAAATATCGCAAAAATTCCACGTACTCTCGGGGATCATGCAGTCATCCCTGAATGAGCAGGGATTCTGGGATGGGGAGTTGTCGTCGAGCGCCCTGGCTACGTCAGTTTCCATGGTGGCGTTGAAGTTAGGCAACGCGAATCTCTGCCACGACCCGGTCTCCCGCGGGATGCACTGGCTGGCCGCGAACATCAATCCTGACGGCGGGTTTGGCGACACCCCCGACAGCGTCAGCAATGTCAGCACCACACTTCTATGCTACGCTGCCTTCCGGATGTGCTCCCCGGGGGACACAGAAACCGCTTCGATCCTATCGCATATGGAGCATTACCTCCTCGGCCAGGGAGTGGATATCGGATCAACAAAAATTGTGAGTTCCATACTCAGTTATTACGGGAAAGACTACACTTTTTCAGTGCCGATCCTTTCCATGCTGGTTGTCTGCAAGGTGTTGGAGGAAAAGGCGCTCAGAGAGATCCCCCAACTACCCTTTGAATTTACATTACTCCCTTTGCCATTTTACCGGTTTTTTAATCTGCAGGTGGTCAGTTATGCGATCCCGGCGCTGGTAGCAGTCGGTATTTACCTGTTTAACCATAAACCCTCGCCCAACCCTGTCATGAAGTTCATCCGGAGGAAAGCAATCAGGCCGGCGCTGGTTAAACTGGAGAAGATGATGCCTGAAAGCGGAGGGTTTCTTGAAGCCATACCACTCACCGCCTTTGTATCCATGTGCCTGATCAAATCAGGATATTCCGGTCACCCGGTCGTTGAAAAGGGCATTGGCTTTTTACAGAAGCTTCAGCGTGCCGACGGTAGCTGGCCCATCGATACCAACCTGGCAACCTGGGTGACATCCTTAGCCATCAACGCGTTGGGTCCTGAAATATCTGAAGCGATGACCGCGGAAAAGCAAGAACGGTTGAAGCAATACCTGCTGGATAACCAGTACAGATGCCCCCACCCGTTCAACCAGGCCCGGCCGGGAGGATGGGGATGGACCTCTTTCTCCGGGTCGGTCCCCGATGCCGATGACACGGCAGGAGCTATCCTCGCCTTGCTCACGCTCGATCCAGAAGACCGCAGCGTAAAAGTATCCGTTCTTCGCGGCTGCAAATGGCTCTGCAGGCTTCAAAACCGCGATGGCGGCATCCCCACCTTTTGCAAAGGATGGGGCCGGCTGCCATTTGACGCCAGCTGTGCCGACCTCACCGGCCATGCCCTGAAAGCATGGCTGAAAACTGTCGCACTATACCGCACATCAGCCATTACAGTTCATGATGATAACGGGATCCGGACATTGAAAAAGCATGCGAACCGGGCTCTCGGGTTTCTTGAAAATGCGCAGCGTTCCGACGGCTCCTGGCTCCCGTTGTGGTTTGGCAGCCAGCAAAAAGCCGATAAAACGAACCCGGTCTATGGAACAGCCCGCGTAACCTGTTACCTGAATGATGCCCTGGCATCAACCGGTTTGGATACTTTAATGCACGACCGTATCGCCCGTCTGATCTCCAAGGCAAGGTTTTACCTTGCATCGCAGCAGAACGACGATGGCAGCTGGGGAGCAGCAAAAGGCATTCCCGGAAGTGTGGAAGAGACGGCGCTGGCTGTCAGCGCCCTCGCCGGGGCCGAACCGTTGAAATGCATTCAGGGCCTGCAGTGGATCGGGCGCTCATACAATAATAGCGGTCTGGTGCCAGCTCCGATAGGACTCTATTTTGCCACCTTGTGGTATCATGAAAAGTTGTACCCGCTGGTCCACTCCCTGGAAGCATTGCGGCGTTGTCACAACCCTATATTCTCCTGATTAATGTGGTTTGATCAAACCGTCGCTTGAAGATCATTTTCTTTAGGTAATGATGGATTTGGCAGAGCAAAGGATTTGAAGGATCCTGAATATGCAAACAGGTAAATGTATCCGGATGAATACAGATGCGAACTCCCAAAAGGTAAGCGACAAATAACCTTTGAGATCTTGTATTTGTTCCCGGCAAGGCGGCCGGATGGGTACCGGAATGATTTTTACCCGGTCAGAAGAACATTTTTTCGGGGAATTCCGTATCTTTACTACTAATGAAATAAGGGTACTGGAGAGATCCTGAACCCTCAAAAATCAGGCCCCATGAAAGCAAATCTGATTATTCGTCGCACCTGCGCAATTTTCATCGCAAGCGCTTTCATTACATGCATGCTGGTACATGTATCCTTCCCGGTCCGGGCACAGTACGATTCCCTGGTGTTCAAAAAATTTCACCACATCTGGGTTGCCCCGGTCCACGGCCGGACGGTGAAACACGGCGCTTTACTGGGGGTAGGCGATTCCTCCCTGCTGGTGACAAGCACCGTCAGAAAAAAGATGCTCAATAACGGGAATTTTTTGGTATCTGAAATTGATTCCCGCAAGATCCAGAGGTTATGGGTTCAATCATCCAAAACCTATGGAATGGGAAAGATCATCGGTGCATCGACGGGATTTGCAACGGGGATCACCTTCGGGGCCATTCAGTTATCCAGATGGAACGATCAATACACCCTTGAAACTGAAGAGGGAAAGTCACTGGAAGATGCGGTTGAGGGATTTGGATTTATCCTGATCGTCCTGGCCTCCACCGCATCGGGTATACTGGTAGGCATGGTGGCGGACCAGATCGCAAAAAAAACGATTCTCATTGATGGAGATCAGCAACGGTTTGCAGCGGTAAAACAGGAACTGGCGCCCAAAGGTCTGTTAAATATCCTCGGAGATTCAGCAACGCGGTTGAAATATGTAAAACTACTGCGGGACAGCATTGCCGATTTTGACGAAAATTTGTACCCCCTGCAGGCAATCGGTGGTATGGTTTGGATGGAAGAGAACCTGCGGACTACCCATTATTCGAATGGGGAGCCGATCCCCCTGGTGGCAGGGAACGAAGAGTGGCAAAAACAATCCACGGGGGCTTATTGCAACAATGCAAACAATACCGCACAGATCAGGAAGCTCGGGCGGCTCTACAACCGGAAAGCCGTGCTGGATGCGCGAAATATTTGTCCGAATGGCTGGCATATCCCCACGTTCAGAGAATGGCATTCGGTGATCAAGTTTTTTGGTGGCGAGGAAAATGCCGGGAAAGGATTAAGAGGTTATGGAACCCGGGCTGAGTTCGCAAATCTCGCGGGATACCGGGAGGGCGACGGCAGCCTGGCCCGGCCGGGAATAAAGGGAACCTACTGGTGGTCGGATCATTCGGATGAAGAAATGATTCTCGGGTTGATGGTGGAAAAAAGCAAGTCCGTTGTACGCTATATCGACAAAGAAAGCGGTAACAACATGGGTATGTCGGTCCGTTGCCTTCGTGATTATTAAGGTGACCGGGGTCGTACCCCGCACCATGTTAAATGTATTTTTCTTTTTTGAATCCGTAAATTTATTATTATATTTGCATGTTCCTTAAAGAGAATTATTCTCTTATAATAATTAAAACCCATGAAGACTGAGGAAATCCGTTCCGAACTTACCCGAAAACGATTACGAGTGACTCCCCAGCGAGTTGCAATCTTGGAGGCAGTCATTAGCCTCCATAACCATCCGACTGCAGAGAATGTTTCTGAATTCCTCAAAGAGCACCACCCCAACATTGCAACCGGCACTGTTTACAAAATCCTGGAAGTACTCGTCGCCAAAGGGTTGCTTAAAAAAGTCAAAACCGACCGGGATGTCATGAGGTATGATGCCATCCTTGACAACCATCACCATTTGTATTCTTCGGAATCAGAACGGATCGAAGATTATTTCGATGACGGACTGAATACCCTTCTGACGGATTATTTCAAATCGCATAAAATTCAAGGATTTGAAATCAGTGATATCAGGCTTCAGCTCATTGGAAGATTCAGGAATGGTAAAAAGCAGCATGAGAAATAATAGTAATCAAAACAAAACTTCAGAACATGGAAAATAACACTAATCAAAGCAGCAAAAGCCCCGAATCGAGGGTCGATCAGAATGTTGGCGGTACCGGGACCAAAAACCGCGACTGGTGGCCGAACCAATTAAAACTGAATATTTTAAGACAACATTCCGCGCTATCCGATCCGATGGGAAAGGATTTTAACTACGCGGAAGAATTTTTAAGTCTGGATTTGCAGGAGGTCAAGAAAGACCTTAAAAAGCTGATGACCGAATCGCAGGACTGGTGGCCGGCAGATTTTGGTCATTACGGCCCCCTCTTCATCCGGATGGCATGGCACAGCGCCGGTACCTATCGAACCGGCGATGGTCGTGGCGGGGCCGGAAGCGGTCAACAACGCTTTGCACCCCTGAACAGCTGGCCCGACAA
>SACF01000148.1 GCA_009928665.1 Alphaproteobacteria bacterium | reverse complement strand
CTTTTGGGATTACGGTGTTCATGTGGCGCAGATTCTGTTGACCCGAGAGGATTTTTCGGATCAACATCGAACATTGAATATACGAAATGCACTGTTTACTTTGGTAGATGAAGGGGTGGTTCCCATTATTAACGAGAATGACAGCGTGTCGGTGGACGAAATAAAAATTGGAGACAACGACACCTTAAGCGCATCGGCTGCAAATTTGTGGAATGCAGATTGTTTGATTGTGTTGTCGGACATCGATGGCGTCTATGACAAAGACCCTAAACGATATGAGGACGCCGCATTAATTGAAGAAGTCTGGGATATTGACGGGCTTTTGGAGGAAATCGATGTGCTAGGGAAGAGTGACTTCGGGACGGGAGGCATTCTTACTAAAATTGAGGCTGCCCGCCGTGTGAACGAGTATGGTATTCCCATGATTTTGCTGAATGGAAGAAAGAATAACGTGATTCGTAAGGCCTGGGAAGGCCAGGAAATTGGAACTGTCTTTTTTGGAAAATAAGGGGGTGGATGAATATGAAACTAGGATTCATCGGAGCCGGTAATATGGGTGGTGCACTCCTGAAAGGGTGCGTAGAATCCGGGAAATACGAGAGTCGTGATATTATGGTTTGTGACAAAGACCCGGAACGTCGGAAAAACTGGGAAGATTTATTATTGGTGAAAACCACGGAAGATATTCGTCAATTGGTGGTACATAACGATCTCATTATGTTGGCCATTAAACCGGATAGTTACGGAGAAGTGATGCCCTTGGTACAAGAGAATTGGGCGGCAGGTAAAATTTTGATTTCTATGGCAGCCGGCATATCTTTGGAATATATGGAAAAGATTCTCCCTTTGTCGGCGAAAATTATTCGCATCATGCCCAACACACCGGCTATGGTAGGAGAGGGAATGATTGCCGTGAGCCCCAATCGAAATGTGTCCAATCAAGACTTGGAGAAAGCCATGGAAATTTTTCGCAGTGTGGGAAAAGCGGAGGTGGTCCCGGAAGAATGGATGCACTGCATCATTGGGGTCAGTGGCAGTTCTCCGGCATACACATACCTCTATATTGAAGCCTTGATTGAAGGTGCTGTAAATAACGGAATGAATCCGGAAATGGCCACACGATTTGCGGCCCAGTCGGTGCTGGGGGCTGCCAAGATGGTGTTGGAAACCGGAGTGGAACCAAAGCAGCTTTGCCTGAATGTATGCTCTCCGGGAGGAACCACCATTGAGGCGGTAAATACACTTTTTGAAAATGGGTTTAAGAACAATGTGAAAGAGGCGTTTCAAGCCGCGGTGGAGAAATCCAAAATCATGAACCGTACCGAGTAGTCTTTATGAAAGGAAGAAAAGAGGCCAAAATGACGTTTGAGGAAAAAACCATCCACTCAGAAATGATTTATAGGGGAAAAATATTAAACCTTCGAAAGGATCAGGTATTGGCGGTGAATGGTGCAATTTCCGAGAGAGAGATTGTGGAACACACCGGGGGTGTGGTGATGGCAGCGGTACTTCCCGATGAACAGATGGTTATGATTCGACAGTATCGCAAGGCTGTGGACCAGGTGGTGTTTGAAGCACCGGCAGGAAAGTTGGAACCGGGAGAGAAATTGGAGTCGGCGGCCCTTCGAGAGTTGAAAGAAGAAACGGGGTATCAAGCGGCTACCATTTTGTATATGGGTGCCTACTTTAGTAGCTGCGGATATACCACGGAAAAGCTGCATCTATTTTTTCTGACGGATTTGACACCTGGTGAGACATCTTTTGATGATAATGAAGCCATTGTTGTGGAAACATGGCCCTTGGATAAATTACGAGAAATGGCACTTCAAGGAGAAATTGTGGATGCCAAGACGGCACTGATTATATTATTGGCCTATGAAAAAAATAAGGTGGCCGGAAATACATAATTGTTATTGTAAACCGAAAGAGGGTGAGATATAATAGGGGCACTCCCAAGTAAGGGGAGGCACAAATGGGGAGGTTCATGGTCTTATGGAAGCC
>SACF01000147.1 GCA_009928665.1 Alphaproteobacteria bacterium | reverse complement strand
TGTGATGTGGGACATGGGATCAAATCGACCTTCTCCCACACCCTGGATAATCCCATATTGGCTGGCTTTGGCCACCGCGCCGGCAAACCATTGATCGCTGCTGATATCGGAGAAGGATGGGGTTCCTTCCTCCGCCAGACCTAATGCCCGCACCATAGTTGCTGCAAATTCTGCCCTAGTAATGGGCGCATCTCCGTCAAATCTACCGTCATCCCGTCCCTTTAATATCATACGGGAGGCCATTTCGTTTACCGTAGATTCATACCAAAGCCCCACCGCATCGTCAAAAGACATATCATGGTAAACCAAAGCATAAACGGAATTGGTCAGGGAATGAATTCGGGCATAATACAGCCCGTCTTCACCCAAGAATACCTCTGTGGGTACATGAGTCTCTTTCCCATCCTTGCCAATCACCACCGCTGTGGTAATCTTCATGGGATCCACTCCTATCGGAATGGGTATTTCCCTCTTCACGTAATTTTTGAACTGGTTCACTTCTACGGTTTGCCCATTATATGTAGCTTCTACCTGGAACTCTACCGGCGGAATCATCAAAGTCCACCCGCCTTCGCTTCCCGTGTTCTCTATAGCCGTTACTTGTTGGTCTGACAGCTTGGAAATTTTCACCGTAATCTCCATATCATCCAGATTTACATCCTCACCAAACTGAGCAGACAAACCGGTTACATCCAAATCAGAGGCTGGCAAGATATATCGTCCTTGACCCGTTTCCACATTCAATACCGCTTCCACCGCTTCCATATTCTTCACCATTTGCCCCGTTAACACACCTTGAGACACATCATTATTTCCAGATATGGGCAATACCACTTGGGGAGACGTGGGCTGGCTATTCAGAATGCTTTGCAATCGGTTGGTATCCACCGTCAGTGTTTTCGTTAGCTGTCCATCACTGCGAGAGGTACTCACACTTCCTGCATTATGGGACACCCCATTGACCAATACATTGGCGGCATTCGAACCTCCTCCGGAAGAACCTCCTCCCGAACTGGGAATTACGATATCCTCATAATCCGTATCTTGCAGGTTGGAATTGGGATTACCCGGATCTGTTCGAACCGTCAGCCCCGCTTGAGAAGTCACAGCAGTAGCCACATCGTATCCACTGAACTCTACGAAAAATTTAGTATCAGGCTGGGTGGTGACTAAATCATTCCAAGATTGATTGGTAAAATTCACCTGCATGATGGATTCCGTATCCCCTCCTTTATTTGGTTCTCCCCCATACCAGGGGTATGCAGCAGGCCCTGTCACTCCGGAGCCATAGGCCCCGAAAGTCGTGTAAAAAGCGTTGTTCTGTAAGGCTCCCGTACTCAGCGCACTATTATAGTAAATTAATCCCGCTTCCGGGCCACAGGTCCAGTAATAATTTGTTGCAGATGCATATGTATGCGAAAGATTTCCCATATCAACTGTATTGGGATCTAATATGGCTTCGTTACTCGTATAGAGAATTCGGGCACCCCCTGACCATGCCGAGTTTTCGGATATGTTCTTTAACACTTGGTTTTCATCCGGTGAAGTGATAGTGACAAGGTATCCTCTCATTCCCATGAAATACATTTCCTTGGCCGCATTATAGGCTTGATCCCACGTTTTTGCTACATCTACATAGGCATAATAGTGGGTAGTCCCATCTTCATGCTCATAGGCGGTTAATTGATTGGTAGAAGATACTCCTACCGTGGTATTGGCATCCGCCGTAATTGTCACCCTTTGACTTCCGGAAGCTGGGGCTCCAAAGGTTATATCACGAAGAAATGCCTGAAGCTCTGTTGCACTGACAGGGTTTGAAAACAACAATGTCTTTGTTCTCCCGTCAATGTCCTCGATATAGGATGTCCCAGCAGGCGAAGTGGCCGTACTAAGATCAATGGTATCGCCGGTGGTTGCTTCCACATTAGCACTTATAATCGCCGTGTTAATTAAATAATCCGATTCAACGGTAAGCCCGTTAAACTGATATGTTTCATAGCCG
>SACF01000037.1 GCA_009928665.1 Alphaproteobacteria bacterium | reverse complement strand
GGAACAGAATTCAAAAGGGCGACGAGGTTTTGAGAAGTTATTATACTGTGCATAAAACAGATACGAGATAATTTAACAAAAATTAATAGACGCTAGTGAAAATATCCCATTATTTTAATTGCTAATGCAGTACAAACCGGTAAAGGTTCGTTCTTTTTATCGTAACTTTGTAAAAACGGAACTATGAACGCCAGGAATCAATATACGGCAATAATCAAAAAAGCCGGCGATGGCAGTTATTACGGACATATCCAGGAGCACCCCGAAGCACGTTCCCAGGGAAGTACCATTGATGAATTAAAAGCCAACCTGTCGGATGCTTTGCATGAGGTTCTGGAAATGAAAAAAAACTAATTCCCGATATACCCCTTTAATGCCTCCACGTATTTTTCGAAAGCTTCCACCCCTTTTTCGGTCTTCCGACACACGGTCCGGGGCATCTTGCCCCTGAAAGTCTTGGTTACTTCAATGTATCCGGCTTCCCTGAGTTTGTCGATCTGGATGCTCAGATTCCCGGCGGTGGCCCCGGTTTTTTCACGGATGTACACAAAATCGGCTTCATCGGAACCGATCAGGATCGACATGACGGCCAGCCTGAGTTGCGAATGAAGCACCGGATCAAGCTCCTTATACATGGCTGGTCTCCTTTTGACGAAGCAGATGCCCGGGAACAATGTACCCGGCCACCACGGATACGATCAACGCTGCAAGCTGCAGTTCAAGGATGTGCTCGCTTCGCATGACCAGGAAGATCAGAAACGACATCACCCAGCAAACCAGGGCACCCATGACCATCGGCATGAACTGGTAGGCCCGGCCCGATACGAATAAAGCAAAACCATAGAGAATCAGCATGACAGGAATAAGAAATGCCCAGTGGATCCAACTCATGAAAGTACGCATATGATCCGGCTCGTTTAACCCGGGAATCGATGCAACCACCATGCTGATTACCACCGAAAAGACCGAAATACTGAAGGCGATCCAGACATGATCGAGCACCTGTTCGGTGTAAGTTTTAATCCCTCTTTCACGGTCGATCCTCTTTACCAGACGGTAATGAAAGATCAGCCCCAGAGGCATCACGCACCAGATGCAGTAAGAGAGATAGCGGTCCTCACCGGGTATCATGATCAACAAAATAAGGTTTACAATACTCACCGCAACGACCAGGTACCCCCATAACAGAAATATCCTGCCGGTCCCTTTTTGAAGATTGTTCTTGGCCGAACTGATCATTTTCGATATCAGCTCAAGGCTTTCTTTTTCAGAAAGTTGGTTTTCCATAGCTTAAAATTTAATGTTTCTGATAAATTCCCCGTCCCTTGCGACGGAATTTAAGTCCGAAGCTCCTTCACGGGGTCATATTGTTTTATTTTTGTTGCGAATATAAACCAGTTTATGTTATAAACCAAATTTTTAATAAATTATTTTAGAAGCGGATACAAAAAATACCCGGATTAAAAGAAAATTAGTCTCCTGATACCGTGCCGGTCATATATTATTTAAGTTTGTCGATAAAAGTTTTTGTAATATGAGACGATTTCTGGTACTTGCATTGGTACTCTCCTTATGATAATGCAGGGGTTAAAAGCCCAGGTCACACGGCCGAATTGCGATTCGCTGCGGGGCTTGTTATCGGTCTCGAAGACCGAGGACACAAACAAAGTCAGAATATTGCTGGAGTATTTCCGTTGTTTTTTCCCGGCAGATAAAGATTCGGCAATCATCCTAAGCAGGCAAATCATCTCGCTGTCGGAGAAGTTACAGTACCTTCCCGGTATCATCAGGGGAATGAATGGAAAAGCATTGTGTGAGTGGTACGGGAACGATCCGCAACACCTTCAACCTGTTAGAAAACCTGCTTGAATGAACCCAGTCGTAGCGCGGAAAGATCGAATGTGTCCCATCAGAGTTCCGGGTTGCCGAAGTGATCACGGAGGTTCTTGCGGTGCTGGGGAGCAGGGCGGAGGCCAAGAAACAACGCTTTGCCATGACCGCCGACGCTGAATTGTCGATTCATTCTGATCCCAGGCTCCTGAAGGCCATCCTGATCAACCTGGTCAACAATTCCATCAAGTTCTCCCCCGAGAATAAAGAGATCCGCGTAATTGCAACCCGGGATGCGGATACCGTTAAAATCACTGTCTCGGATCAAGGTATCGGGATTCCGGCCGATCAGATAACAAGGCTCTTCCGGATTGATTCGCCCTTCAAGCGAAAGGGAACGAATAATGAACCGGGCACGGGTTTAGGACTGATCATGTGCCAGGAGTATGTCACTTTATTGGGTGGCAGTATCCGCGCCGAAAGTACCGAAGGAACAGGAAGCAACTTTGTAATTAATCTTCCGTTATAATATCGTCAAAACAACGCAGTTTAACGAAATTTTTTCTTCCTGAAATTCAACTTACTTATTTTAGCTTTTTAATCCGGAGTGTTCGATCTTTTTTCCTGAGAGATTTCATAAAAATATCCGGTTTCTGTTTTGCCAAATGCATAAAGAAAGAAATTCAAAACACTGATCCTATGAGATATACACTGTTCTTTTTTACCCTTATAACGGGTATTTTTTTGATGGCGGGTTGTAAAAACGGCCCCCAGTCCGGTATAAAGCCCGATGCTCTGGCCATGCATATCGATTCGACGGTCAACCCCGGGGATGATTTTTTCCTCTTCGCCAATGGCAAGTGGTTTAAGGAAAATCCGATCCCGCCAACAGAGCAGAACAACGGCCTCTGGCAACTGATTCGCGACACCATCAACGCGCAGATCCGCAATATTTGCGAAACCTCGGCCGGCCTGAGGGATGAACCCAAAGGGAGCAACAAGCAAAAGATCGGTGATTTCTTTTTTTCCGGAATGGACAGTGTCTCTCTCAACCGTAAGGGGATCTCAGAACTGAAAGAGTATTTAATGCGTATCGACGACGTTAAAAATATCGATGGTCTTGCGCAGGTAACCGCACTTATCCACATGATTTCATCTTCTCCAGTGCTGTCTATCTATGTTGGTCAGGACGACCGGATCAGCAGCAAATATGCCGTCGTAATAAACCAGGGAGGACTGAGCCTGCCGGAACGGAGTTATTATTTCGACAACGATCCACAGGCGAAAGAGGTACGCGAAAAATTCGGTCAATACCTGCGGAACATGTACGGAATTATGGGATACGCAGAAAAGGAAGCCCAGAATGCCGCGGAAAAAACCATGAAGATTGAAACAGAAATCGCGCGTCATTCCCGCAAAATAGAGGATACCCGCGATCCCCAGAAAAACTATAACAAGGTGACTCTGGTACGGTTAAAGGCTATGACACCCGGGTTCAACTGGGACGGGTTCCTTGGAACTACAGGTCTGGCAAAGGTTGATACGGTGATCGTCGGACAGCCTGAATTCCTGACCGGGATAAACGGGCTGTTGAAATCGGTTCCGCTGGCCGACTGGAAAAATTACCTGAAGATCCACCTGATCCGCGGACTGGCGTCGTATATGGATGATCAGACCTACCGGACCAATTTTGATTTTTATGCGACAACACTCCGTGGAGTGAAAGAGCCCAGGCCACGCTGGAAACGGGTCGTCAGTGAAACCGATGGTTCACTAGGAGCGCTGATCGGACAGGTGTATGTCGACGAATACCTTCCCAAGGGGACCAAGGAAAAACTTCAGGAGATCGGAAAGAATATCAAGGAAGCGTATGCCGAAAGGATCAAGGCGCTCGACTGGATGAGCGATGCCACCAAGAGCAAAGCGTTGCAGAAACTCAACGGGATCATCATGAAAGTGGGTTATCCCGATCAGTGGAAAGACATGAGCAAACTGCAGATAAACCGTTCCTCCTATCTGCAAAATGTAATTGAAGCAAACAAATGGTGGTTCGGCTACAATATTTCGAAGTATGGGAAGCCCGTCGACCGCACGGAGTGGCACATGGATCCGCAGACCTACAACGCTTACTACAATCCGTCGAATAACGAGATCTGTGTTCCCGGATGCAACATTATTGTCCCGGGCTATGAGCGGGTCATGGCCGACGATGCCATTCTTTATGCCATTATCGGAGGATCAACTTTCGGTCATGAGATGACCCACGGGTTTGATGACCAGGGCAGCAAATATGATCAATATGGAAATCTCAACACCTGGTGGAGTTCCGACGACAGCATCCGGTTTTTCCGGAAAACGGGGATGATTGTGCAACAGTTCGACGGTTATTATGTTACCGACAGTCTGCATGTGAATGGATCGGCCACCCAGGGGGAAAACATTGCCGACCTGGCCGGTGTTGTTTTGGGATATCAGGCTTTTCAAAAGACGCCGCAGTATAAAAACAAAGAGCTGATCGCGGGATTGACGCCTGATCAAAGGTATTTTTTAGGGTATGCCTATGCCTGGATGATCAATGACCGCCCGGAAGCCATCGTGAACCAGGTGCGGAGTGATGTTCATTCACCCGCGAAATTCAGGGTCAACGGGCCCCTGGCTGATATCCCTGAATTCTATACCACATTCAACGTGAAGCAGGGCGACAAACTCTGGCGGCCCGACTCCCTGCGGGTAAGGATCTGGTGATCCGGGGGGATCATCAGGTAAGAATATCCTTTTTCCGGTAAATGAATCCTGCTCCCGCGATCAGCAAGGCTGTTGTCCCGAGGAAGGCGGCAGTTCTCCATCCCTCAAGTCCGTAGCCCGGCTGCGATACACTGACATCAACCCATTTATAAGGGCTGATATAACCGAAAGTACCGTCAACACCCGACATCCTTGAGATCGTATGAAGAAAATAAAGGACCATAACCAGGGCGATGCAAAACGAAGTCACCGACCGGGCCCGTTTCATCAAAACTGAAATCAGTACCCCAAGAGAACCGAAGAGAAGGTTCAGAAACAGTGTGTATAGTGAAATCACAAAGAACGGATAAAAATCACATTCAGTATTTTTAAATATATGAATGGATATAAAGCCGACAAGGGTCGCAATTACGTTTAAAATGAAAACGTTCAGAAATGCAACGAAAAGCTTCGTGTAAAAGATATCGTTCCGGGTAATGGGTCGCGACATGAGGTATTCCGCAGTCTTACCGTATTCTTCCTTCAGCAGGATGTTTGATGAAAGCATGATGGCATAAATACTTCCCAGCAGCATCATGTATATGAGGTTGTTGGCGGTGTAAAATCCCATAATGGAGAAGATGTCGTTGATATTGGAGAATCCGCGCATTTTGACTGCAACAGCCGGAACGATCTGGATCATGCTGGCAATCTGCTGCTGGTAAAGCAGCACGGTACGGAAAAACGACATGGTGAAGAAGATCAGAGCACTGATGATCAGTGCCCACATGATCAGGCTTCTGAGATTCCTGCGAAATTCCATCCGGAAAAGGATCTGGTTCATTTCTGACTTTTTTATTGGTAATAATGCAGGAATATCTCTTCAAGTGATGGCTCTTCGATGGCAAGGTTTTCAACCGTCAAGCCGGCGAGTTTCGCGATCAGTTCGTTCATTTCGCCCGAAAACATGAATACCAGGGTCTTGCCAGTTCCCGATTCGATCGGTCCGAGGCCCTTCAATCCGAGATCCCGGATATCCCTTGATTCAGGGAAGGTAACACGGATTTTTTTCAGTTGTTTTTTCCGGAGGGTAGCGATCTCCTCAACCGCCACAATATTTCCCGCTTTGATTATTGCGACGGTTTTACAAAACGACTGGACTTCGCTCAGAGTATGGGATGAGAAAAAGATGGTGGTCCCCTGTCGGTTCTCCTCGTAAAGCAGGTCAAAGAACTTTGACTGGATCAGCGGGTCGAGGCCAGAGGTGGGCTCATCGAGAATCAGCAGTTCGGGCCGGTGGATCATCGCCTGGATGATCGACACTTTCTTTTTATTTCCCATTGATAATTCTGCGATTTTCCGGCCGGGATCGAGGTCAAAAACCTCAAGCAGGCGATCAATCCGCTCCTGAATGTTGTCAACTCTGTAAAAGGAAGTGACGTACTTCAGGAAATCCATTACTTTCATTCGGTCATATATGCTGGCATCAGATGGAACGTATCCAGTTTGACTCCGGATCTTTTTAGAATCCTTGACCACGTCGAGCCCGAAGATCCGTGCGCTTCCGGATGTCGGGAAAATGAGATTAAGGAGAATGCGGATAGTAGTCGATTTCCCGGCGCCATTGGGACCGATGAAACCAAAAATGTCGCCCGCTACAACCGACAGATTCAGATCGTCAATGCCCCGCGAGCGTCCGTAGAATTTACAAAGATGATTGATTTCGATGAGATTCATGAAAAAATTCCAATTCCGGAAGCGAAGCGAAAGTTAATGGAAACTTAGAAATAATCTTGTCTGAATTTGCAGAAAATGCGAAAATTTAATTTGCTCCCGCCAAGTCAGGCAAAAATTCCCAATGGATTACCTGACTACTTCGCCCAATCCCCCCAAAGGCAACCGCTATCGGAAAAACGCGGGCCATAACGAATCAGCTTTACTCGATGAGGTTCATATTTATTTGAAACCAGGAACCCTGACGGACTTTTCTTGCTGGAAAAGTGTCAGCATCCCGTACACATCCATTGTAAATATTGAACTATACGTAAAAGACCGGGAACGTACAAACCTGTCATGGCTTGTCCCGGGCATTGGAGGTGGTTTGATCGGTGGCAGTATAGTGATTGTGACCGCAGTAGGATTATACCAGTTGTCGCACATGCATTTAAACTTTGGACTTTGATCCGGTTCCTAAATGCAACCCGGAAAAATCACCAGGCTGATTCCCCCCGAACAAATACAAACGATTTGCATTTCACGTTTTTTTTTCGTATTATTGAGGATTAAACCACGGAGGCCACCCTGGCTACTCCTTCTCATTTGTGCTGTCAATTGTTCCATCCCTCTCATTGACGGCCTTCACGGGTTAAACAGTCATTATTGGATTGTCAAAAGAAAATGATTTCTAAAAATTATTCATTATGAAGACATTTTTTAGAATCCCGATGATCGTTATAGCCTTAACGGTCTTGGTTCCTGATTTGTTCGCACAGGTGGAAATTAAAGGTGCAGGTTCGACAAGCGCTACAGTTACATTTCTCACCAAGAACAGTAACAGCGACACTTCGCTTCTGGTCCGCGATGACGGGCGTATTGGTATCGGCACTTCCAGTCCGACGACAAAACTTGATGTTAACGGCTTGGTTTACGCCCGAAACGGAATTCAATTTCCTGACGGAACCATCCAGCTTTCGGGTTTCACGGGCACGACGATGATCCCAAGGGTGTTCACTGTGGCGGCTTCCGGAGCCAACTTTACCACCATTACTGCCGCCATCAATGCATGTTCTTCGCCAACTCCGACAAACCAGTTTCAGGTGTGGGTTCTTCCCGGGGTATATGTCGAAACAGTCAACTGTAAAAAGTATGTGCACCTGAAAGGATGTGGTAAATATTCGACAACCATTAATGGAACCGTGAATGGGGCCGACAGTTGCGTGATCGAGGATTTTTACATTACAAAGGGAGTGGTTTGCAATGGCACCTCACCGACCATCCTGCACAATATCATTACGAACCAGAGCACCGATCTAAAGGATGGAATAAAGGTTTATAATGGCGGTGATCCATGGATTAAGGAAAACGAGATCACCGACTGCAAAGGATGGGGGATCACCATCGTTGGTTTCGGAACAGACCCATGGGTAATTTCGAACAAGATCCTCAGAAATATCGGGGGAGGCATCCGTTGCGAACACTCGTCGCCCACAATCAGCAACAACATCATCGATCACAATTCAAATTTCGGGATCTACATGATCGGAGCAATAGGTTCTCCCACAGAACCTACCATTGATGACAATGTAATCGGGCATACCGATTACAGTACTTCCGGGATTGGAATTTATATGATTGGCTATGCCGAACCGCGGATCATCGCCAACGACATTTACCTGAACTCCTGTGGGATAGCCATCTATGAATCGACCCAACCATCAATAATCGGTAACAATATCAATTACAACAACCAGGCAGGCATCCGCTGTTTTTCACATGGTGCATCCAAGCGTGTGGTCATCACAGGGAACCATATCCACAGCAGTGCGCACCAAGGCACTTCAATGATCGCGGGGATATGGGTTGGCGGTTGCAATCCGATCATTTCCTTTAACAACATTACTCAGAATGATAATTCAAAACCGCCGACACTTCCTGATATTGATTATTCCTCCTGTGTTTTGCCCATAACCAATTTCCCGACCATCAACGCCAATGTTTACGATATTATTAACCGTTCAGGGGCAGGTAATGCCCAGGGAAATTTCAATACCAACAGTAACGGACTGGTGATCGGACCATAATGGAACCTGGGTCAGACCACGGTGGCCGTCTCCAACCCGGGATCTGATATAAAGAAACCCCTTTCCCGACATGGGAAGGGGGTTACACATTGTTATGCCCATCCTTTCGTGATGAGGATCAAAGGGGTTTCACCTGGACACAGATGTCAACCTTGATTTTTTCACCCTGCCTGGGCTCTTCGGGATAAACTTCAAAGCAAGGTCCATCATCGGGCTGGTAACCGCTCTGCGGGAGCCAGGTTCCATACATCCAACCCCAGGCTTCCATGAATTCGTTATTTTCGACTTCAAAACGGCCAATGGCGTAAGTCCCTCCCGAAACCTCCATTTTCCCAACCTTCCCATCAACTTTCGTATTTTCAGGAACCTTGATTGCTACACTGATCCGCAGTTTGTCCTGTTCCGTCATCTTTGGATCGTCGTGATATAAAATGATGATCCCCATGTCGTTCTGTTGCAGCAAACCACGTGGTCCTGCCCAGGTGCAGAGTTCACCGATCAGTTTGCCAAATAACTGGCTGTTGTCCTGGTATGGCCCGGTATGCCGTATATAAGCCACAGTCATTTTCGGAAGTTCTTTAACCTCCATGCTTTTGTTCAGTTTCATATTTGCCCTCCATTTTAAGGTTTTTGTTTCCCGGCAAAAGTACATGGAGAGGCCATCGTGGGATGTTCTTTGGTTGCCCTGGATTTGTCGCTGGTTGCTTTTTGATATTCCATGGTTGCTCCGGGAATACTTTCCCGGTTCGGGAACATAAGAAGCTATTGAGCCGGATTTACAGGGTCCCGTTTCTTTGTGACCTGAAAAGTCTGGCAGATTCTCTTTTTTACTTCTCCAGACACTCGGTGAAACTCCGAAATACTGGCGAAAAGTCCTTGAAAATAATGCCGGAGTCGAAAAACCGCACTGATATGCTATTTCAGAAATGGTAAGGTTGTTATTGTAGGCTAACAAGGCAGCTCCTTTTGCCACCCGGATCCGGGTAAGAAACTGGAAAGGTGTTTCGCCGGTCATGGCCTGAAAGATACGGTGGAAATGATATTTCGAAAATAACGCCACATTGGCCAGTTCTTCGAGCGTATGGGTTTCGCCAAGGTTTGCCTCAATGTAATCCATTACCCGGTTGATCCGGGCCTGGTATTCGTTCTGAAGATAGGAATTGTCCATCGAATAAAATTCTTCTGCAAAAATATGGAAACAGGTCTGAATTACAGAATTGCCGCATCAGATCCTTTTTGCAGATCATCATCTTTTTTGACCGTTTTATCTGATCTTTTAATCAGGATGCAGATTTTTTTTCATTTTGGGAAAATCCGGCTTTATTTTAGCGGCTCCTCGATTCGTTATCTTTGCATTTTAAATCAAACCTTTCTGGTATGAAAAAGATCTATAGCGTTATTGGGTTTTGTCTTTTCTATTGTTTGATAGGTAATCCGAAAAGTCAGGGGCAGATCCCTCCCGGCTCTTACCTGGGGCAGAATCCCCCGGGCGAAGTTCCCGAAGTCTTTGCCTCCGGGATCATTCCTGCTATCACCCCTTCCATCGTTTTTACATCAGACGGATTGGAATGCTTTTACACATATTTTCCTCCTACAGCCATATTCCTTCTTATGACTGCGAATGGATACAGCGGAGACTGGACCGACTTTGATACGGCATCTTTCTCCGTGGGATATGACCAGAGTCCCTTTCTTTCGCCCGATGACTCCAGGCTGTTTTTTATATCCCAACGGCCGGTTCCGGGAATGCCTTTCCTTGGTTTGCATGTATGGTTCACCGACCGTCTGAGCACAAGCTGGTCTGATCCGGTACCATTGGATTCTCCGGTCAGAGATTACCAAATCATAAAGGCCTCGGTTGCCGCTAACGGGAACCTTTATCTTTCAGTAGTGGATAATGATAGTATCGAAATCCATGTTTCGAAACTGGTCAATGGTTTCTATCAGGAACTGGTGAAAATGAGCGACAGTATTCATTATTTACCCCGACCGATGCGTCCATATATCGCTCCTGATGAAAGTTACATGCTTTTTGATGCCTCCGAGACTCTGGACCCTTTTTCCCAAAGGGATCTATTCATCACGCACCGAAAGCCTGACGGAACCTGGACAAAGGCCGCTCCCCTGAGCAACGCCATCAATACAGAAACAGATGAGACTACTCCGCATGTGTCGGGTGACGGTCAGTATCTGTTTTTTAACCGGGACGGAGTTACATACTGGATGCTTGCAGATAACGTGGTTTCCGTTAAAGGTGAACATGCCCTCCTGCAATCTGAGGCGCAACTGTTTCAGAACGCTCCTGACCCATGCCGTGATATTACAGCCATAAGGTATTTCCTTCCTCGTCAGGGCCGTGTAAAAATACTTGTTCGTGACCTGTTTGGGGAAGTGGCGGCATTGCCTGTCGATGAAGAGAAACCGGCGGGGAACCATGAAATCTATTTCAACACCGCGGACCTGACGGGTGGCATGTACTTTTATACAATGTACTATGAAAGGTCACGCATCACGCGGAAAATGATCATTCAAAAGTAGTATTACCAGGATGATCCTGTTTAAATCTATTTCGTCATGCAGGCATTCTCCCTGATAGGTTTCGGGTTGGTCATCCTGTTCCTGATCCTCAACCTGATCAGGCGGGATAAGGATCGGTCGACCCTGTTCCTGCTGGCGTTCTTTTTTCTTGTCGGATGTGAATTGATGTACCGGTATATGCTGACAACCGGCATGAAAGCCGGATCAGGATTCCTGGTCGGATTCGACCTGGCCTACTGGATTCTTCTGGGTCCCGCCATTTACGGATACTCCCGTTCACTACTTTTCCCCGATCAAAAACTGACCTGGAGATCTGCGATCCATCTGGTTCCGTTGGGCATCGTCATGATACCCTATACCGATTATCTTCTATCCGGAACCGGGACCATTTCGTTTTTCACTTTTGCATACATGGATAATTTTGTTTACAGGATGATCATCCAGGTTTTCTGGGAATACCTGGTACTGGTTTACCTGGTGGTCACCATGATCATGATTATTAAAAACCGCAACATCCTCGATTGTTTCTTTTCAAGCCGGCGGAGAAAGAATTTAAACTGGCTGATTTATCTTAATGGTGGATTTGCCGCACATATCGTAATTGCTTCCGTATTTTTCCTGCTGGCAGATTATGGAATCATTGACCAGACCCTGATTCTTAGAGAGATCTCCGGGATCATTCTTGTTATCTACCTACTCGGTATCGGTGTGTTTGGTTACCGGCAGGAGGGAATTTTTTCTGCAATCCGGCTCACAGATATTTCCAATGCCAGGATTTCCGGAAAAATTTCCCCTGACATCGAGAGAGAATTCAAGTACCGGAAATCCGGTCTGCAGGATCAAGAAATAACAATGTTGTTGTCAGAACTGAACAGGATCATGAAAAGCGGACAACCATGGGTTAACTGTGACCTGAACATCCAGGACCTGGCAAAGCAGCTGAATACTTCTGTGCATAAACTATCCCGGGTGATCAATGAGCACTTTGGAAAGAATTTTTTCGATTATATCAACTCCTATCGGCTGGCAGCAGTAAAAAAAATGTTAGGGAATCCGGTAAATAATGACCAGAAAATCATGGCCATTGCCTATGATTGTGGATTTAATTCCAAATCGGCGTTTTATGCCATTTTCAGGAAAAATACCGGAATGAGCCCTATTGAATTCCGAATGAAAAACCAACCAGAACGGTCGGCCGTGTTTTCTAACTGATTTAACCTCCTTTTTTATATCCTGTCCGATAAATCAGGACTCCATCCCACCTTGGCCGCGATATATTTGTTTTTGATTCGACAAAAATTTATCACACCCGGAAACCATCCTTCTCACATGAAGAGGGATGAAAAACCAGGTTCCCGCGCTTTAATTCGAAACATTTCAAAATAGGAGGAAAGATTATGAAAAAATTGTATTCATTATTACTGATCATGGCTGGATTGTCGGGATCATTCCCAACGGCCTCACAGGTCTTGCTGCAGGAACACGTGATCATGAACGACTTTTATGGCGCCACATGCATCTCAAGCGCCGATTTCAATGGCGATGGTTTTGTCGATTTTGTGGTAACGGGAAATTCCGGCAATATCATTGGCTGGTTTGAAAATGACGGGAATCAGAATTTTACAGAACATACCGTGGCGACTGGATTTACCCAGGCAAAGGGCATTGTGGCTGCAAAAATTGATGCGAATGATTCCTGGGATTTTGTTGCAACCTCAAAGACCCCCGGGAAATTTTCCTGGTTTGCAAATGATGGTTCGGGAAATTTCACAGAGCATGTGATCACCGATGCTACCTGGACCAGCGCCGATTTCGTGGATGCCGCCGACATCGACCGCGATGGGGACCGGGACCTCATCCTGGTGGCATGCGATAACAATAAGATCGCCTGGGCCGAAAATGACGGTACGGGTGCATTTACCATAAGAATGCTGAAAGAAAACTGGATCAAAGCCAACTGGGGGACTGCCGCCGACCTTGATCAGGACGGAGACATCGATATCCTTGCAACAGCTAAACCCGGCCAGATTATCTGGTTCAAAAATGACGGCCAGCAGAATTTTTCCCAGGACACATTGTACGATCATCTTGACGGGGCCAATTCTGTCAGGATTGCCGATTTCGACGGCGACGGTGACCTGGACCTGGCCGGAACGGCCTGCGGAAACTCCGACCAGGTAGCATGGTACGAAAACGATGGTACCTTTCATTTTACAATGCACCTTCTCAGAAATAATTACAATGGATCCAGGGCCTGTGAGACCGGCGATCTGGATAAAGACGGGGATGTGGATATCCTGTCCATTGCATGGCAGGGAGCCCAGATATCATTGTGGGAAAACGACGGAGAAGGTCATTTTACAGAAAATGTTTTCTGCAATACTGCCTATGACATGATCAGGATCCATGTGGTGGATCTCGATCTCGATAACGATCCCGATATTCTGGGAGCATGTTACGGGGACCAGGAGGTACGCTGGTGGGAAAACATTTTTACATTTACCAACCCCGATTTTACAGCCGACAGCCTCTCGGGCCATCATGTTCTTCAAGTAAACTTTCATAACCTTACGGTGAGCCGTCCGGGAATTCATACATGGCGCTGGGATTTCGATAATGACGGGATCACCGACTCACAGGAACAGCATCCGATGTGGGTGTACAATAAACCGGGATCATACACAGTAAAGCTTGTTGCGATAAGCGATTCACTGACCGACAGCATTGTAAAGCAAGATTATATCAGGGTATTTGACAGAGAAAGCTCTCTTGAATACAACGGCAGCCCGGGCAGTATGATGTGCACCCAAAGCTCCATTCCTGATATCACCGGATCTTTTACCCTGGAGACATGGATAAAACCAACCAAATTCGGCATAAACAGTTCAGGGAAAATTTTCGACAAAACAGTCATTTCCCTGTTTACGTACCTTTCGGGAGCTCTTGTTCCGCCCGATTCCTGCCTTACCCTGATGATGGTTCACGCCAGCGGGATCGTGAGTATCGTTGCCACCCCATCAGGATCTGTCAGACTCGACGAATGGCAGCATATAGCGGTCTCCTATAATGATTCTTCAAGCGTGGTGAAAATTTACATTAATGCCAAGGAACAGCCACTGGAAACAGTCACTCCGCCTGACGGCCCCCTTTCCGGGAACGGGGTAAAACCCATCGTGATTGGTAACGCTCGCAATGGCAACCAGGGCTTTTGGGGTTGCATCGATGAGGTCAGGCTCTGGAATGGAGTGAGAACCCGGGAAGAGATTGAAGAGTTTATGGGGTATGACCTTTCGCCGGATCAGAAGGGAATGTATGGCTACTGGAAAATGAATGAAGGAGCCGGCGATACCGCTTTTGACCGATCGGACAACGGGCAAAAAGGAATCCTGAAGAATACAAGGTGGGCTCAGGGCGTACACCTTATCCCTTTATCCACTGACGAAAAATGGCACGGCCAGGAATCCGTGTTCATGAAAGTCGGCATCTATCCCAACCCGGTCCATTCAGCGGCCAGGATTGAGGTTGAAAGCCATGAAACGGGGATTTGCAGTGCCGCTATTTTCAATTCAGCCGGAGTCAGGATCAGGCAATTCCCTGATTTATTATGTCCTGCGGGGAAAAAATGTTCATTTATATGGAATGGTAATGATGACCTGAATGAACCAGCCCGTCCGGGTTTATATCTTCTGAAAATCAGCCTGAATAACCAGACGGTCACAAAAAAGCTTGTGTTTCTCAACTTTTGATCTCAATACGGGCGATGATTCCATTTTTAACTCCCGAAACCTCGATATTTATTTCAGGAAATTCAGCATTCATTTCTCCGGAGATCCTTCCAACGCATAGGTACTCCCAAAGGTCCCGGTTTCCTGTTTTTGACCAGAGAGCAGGCGGACTAAATTTGAAAAGTTATCTGATAATCTCCAGATGCCGCAACACATCCATGGTTATCATTTTACGGGCCAGCGCGAAGTCGCTGACCTGCTGCTGGTCTTTGGGCTCAACCAGGGTGGCAAAATAAAACACCCTGCCTTTGGTTTCGATCCAGCCAACAAACCAACCGTAGTTGTTGCCATTTCGGATCGCCCAGCCGGTTTTACCCCGGAGAATATAGGTCTCTGTTTTCTCGTTCACCATAATATCCTTCATAATGGCCAGCACGGATGGGGTAACGGACAATTTCCCTTCGTTGAGCCGTTGCAGGAATTCGACCTGCTGTCGCGGGGTGATGCGCGATTTTCCTTCAAGCCAGAACAGATCGATATTTTCGGGATGAACATCCATACTGCCATAGTTAAAACGCCCAAGATTTTCTTTCATCTGTTGCGGTCCGATCTTGCGGGCCAGTTCCTGGTAACAGGGCACACAGGAGACGGCAAAAGCCTGCTTCAGGTTCAGGTCCCTGTCCCACTGCGCCATTCTTCGCTTCTTCCCATCCCATTTGAAAATGTAATTCGTGTCGATGACACCGGTTCCCAGCCCGATGAGGCTGTTGGGGATCTTGAAGGTGGAGGCGGGGAGATATCCAACCTCCCATCGGGCCGGGTTGTATCCCATGAATTCATTCTTTTGCGGATCAAAAAGGATGATGGTTCCGACCATTTCGGCTTTGTCGAAGATTGCTTTCATTTCAAGCGACTGCTCGGGATTTTTGATACCGGCTTCCAGATATTGCAGGTAGAGGGAATCGGTACCCCATTTGGTTTTCACCACTGGTTTCATCAGGGAGTTGGGAATGGCAGCCGAAAGCACGTATTGTTCTATTTTCCATACCCCTTCCTGCATCTGAAGCACTCCCGATCCCCGGCAGATACCCATGTGGGTGTCGAGTATTTCATCGAACCATGCGGTTTGACTATCCTTGCTTACCGACAGGTTCCGGCTGACCGGCCTGAAATTCCAGGTTTTCCCTTTCGCAAAATGGGGTTTACAAAAGTTCCGGAATTCATCGGTAGTCCAGCGTTCGGAAGGATCGGTGCCGATATAGACTCCGGTGGAACTCATCGCACCGATAAAGGCATCGAGCTTGCCATCTGCCGCGTCGCGGTGCCAGCGGTCGAGGATAGCGGTAAGGATCTGACGCGTGCTGTCCGGGACCTTTTGGCTGTAAGCTGCGGTAGAAAAGGCGATCAACAGCATAAGGCTGTGAAACATGGAAATAAATTTCATAAAGTTGTTGTTTGAATTCCTGGCCAAATATCCGGATTTCCATAGTTGGTTTATACAGATTTATGAAATATCACTGAAAGATTT
The DNA here is from genome assembly GCA_009928665.1 of Alphaproteobacteria bacterium. GTDB lineage: Bacteria > Bacteroidota > Bacteroidia > Bacteroidales > FEN-979 > CAIVAT01. Next base: position 28,802 of record SACF01000037.1, on the reverse strand, counting down.
GACTATATTTGATCATCAATAAAACCAACCCTATGGCAATTCCAACTTCACGAACCAAAGAACCCGGGATCATATCAGTTGATCCGGTCAAATGCAAGGGATGCGGTAAATGCGTGGCGATATGCAGCGATCTGGACCTTGAATTACATGAAGGCAAAGCGAGGCCAACCGGACAGGGCGTCTTCGGATGCATCGGATGCGGGCAGTGCATGATGGTATGTCCGGAAGATGCCATCCGGATCACCGGAAGGTTTATTTCGCCGGCAGCGCTGTTGCCGCTTCCCGCGAAGGAACAAACGGCCGGTTATCAGTCGTTGCTGAACCTGATGATCAGGAGAAGGAGCATCCGGAAATTCAAAAGTACCACCGTGGATAAAGCCTTGATCGATCAGGTTGTGGAAGCCGCGATGACCGCCCCGATGGGACTGCCTCCCTCGGATGTCAACCTCCTCGTCTTCGATTCAAGAGAAAAGGTCAGGTCATTCACGGAAGATTTTTGCAAGTACCTCGAAAAGATCCGCTGGATCTCCTCATCCTGGTTCCTGACGCTAATGAAACCCTTCTGGGGAAAGGAAACCGACGAGCTTTTCCGGAATTTTATGCGACCGCTTGTCGACAAATACATCGATTCGATGAAACAGGGTGAAAATTGGGTGACTTACGATGCCCCGGCAATGATCTATTTCTACGGTTCTCCTTATTGCGATCCGGCCGACCCGCTGATTGCCGCCACCTATGCCATGCTGACCGCCGAATCGCTGGGATTGGGTACCTGTATGTTGGGAGCCATTCATCCCATGATCCAGAACGGCAGCGGCGCCCGCAAGTTCCGCGAAGCGCATGGTATCCGTTACAAAAGCCGCGAAGGGATCTTCCTCATCATGGGTTATCCGAAAGCCGAATACCTCAAAGGCATCCGCAGATCATTTGCCTCCATGAACTATTCTGCATCTTAATGAACGTACAAAGCATTTTTCTTTTGGATGCAGTTAAACCGTGAAGCACGGAATTTCATTTTTTGCACACCTTTTCCAGCTTGGTATAAATGGCTTTCACGGTATTGACCAACCTAAGCAAGGTATAATTATTACGCTGACATCATTCAGTATTTTACAACTGAATAACATCCTGAATAACAAAATAAAAACAACCGGCTCAGTCTTGTAGCTTCAGAAGTTTTTTTACCAGGAACTGATTCCCTGCACGGAGTTGAAGAGTGTAGATGCCACAGGGAAGATGGGTCATGTCGACGGATTTTTCGTAGAATCCTGCCACCAGGTAACCATCCTGCAACAGCATGATCTCCCGCCCGGTAAAGTCGGAGACCGACAGCCGGATATCCTGGCTGACGAGGGTAGAATATTTTATCGTTGTAACAGCAGATACCGGATTCGGCATAGCATGGATCGCAATCATCGCTGGAGCAGAAATATCTCCCATACCGTGCGGGGAGGAATGCACGGTATCGTTTGCTTTTCTTGCAATGAGTGAATAAGTGGTATTACGTACCGACCATATACTGTAAAAGCAGACGGTTCCGGAATCCAGACCGGATTGAACGAATTCAGAAAGCTTTCCTTTATAAAGCACCTTACCGCCATCGATAATCGAATCTCCCGGATTGTAGTTTCCTACCGGCGGGCCGAACTTGTTTACCTTACTGAAAGCAAGCAGGACCGAATCCTGTGTTACATTCGGTTCCCATTGTAATTTCACAGTTCCGGCGCTCCCTGCGACAGCCGAGAAGACAACGACCGGTTTCGGAATGTCAGGATCCATATAACCCTGGGTCAGAAGTAACGATTTATACGCATTCAACCTTCCCGCCCCAAGCATCCCTTCGTATCCGGGATTGAGGCTGCTGATATCATCGGTGGAGTTCAAAAGAATATCCTTCAGATCCACCGGATTCAGCAACCCTTTCGCTAAGGAGACGACCAGGGCTGCTACACCTGAGACATGAGGGCAGGCCATCGAAGTTCCCATCAGGTAACCATACGCTCCGCCCGGAACCGTGCTCAGGATATCCTCTTCGTTGAAGGGATAGTGGTTCCCGCCAGGGGCGCTGATGGAAACCCATGGGCCATAATTGGAAAAAAAGGAACGGATGTCCTGGTGAGAGGTAGCTGCCACCGCAATGCAAGGGGCATAGCATGCCGGATAAGAGATTTCATTGGTGTCGGCATTGCCGGCCGAACAGATCAGTATCCCTCCGTTCATTGCGGATCCTCCTCCGTTAGCGATGAAATAATCGATGGCTTCAAACAGTGAAGGGGAAACCAACGGAAAATTCCAGCTGTTTTGCGAAATAGCTGCTCCGCGGTCGGCCGCCCATATAAAAGCATTTGGAATATTGGCCTCGATTATCTGGTTATCGGATGAAATGATCTGGCATGACATGATACGTACGCCATCTCCCGATCCTCCGCCACCTGCAATGCCACTTACCCCGATACCGTTGTTCGTGTTTGCAGCAATCGTACCAGCTACGTGCGTTCCATGAAGACACTTCTCGACCACTGTCGTGTCGGCATAGAAATTATACCCGATCCCGGGCCACATGTTTGCCACCAGGTCCGGATGGTCGAACTCGACGCCCTGATCCATGATGGCCACAATGACTCCGGTATCACCCTTCTCAAGCTCCCACGCTTCGGGCAGGTCGATGTCGCAATCAGGGGTGCCCCCCATCTGACCGGTGTTATGATAGTGCCACTGCAGCGAAAAAAGGGAATCGTCGGGTAGCCATTCGTTTGTTATCCTACTACCGGCCGATGCAAGCCTGGCCTTAACCAGTAACTCAACATGAGCAACCTCGCTGAGGGCGGCATAAAGCCCTGCCAGCCGCCGCAAATCCTGATCTGCTCCGACAGTAAGATCATACCAGAGATGAAGCCCCCATTGCCGGTGACGCGCTTCATAGGTTTTATCGCGAAGGGCGATGGAAAAGGTTTTTTTTGCCCGTTTAACGCCCACTGCCTTATTTAAGTCATCGATAGCAGGGATCCCGAATGGTGTATAACCGTCAAAACCTCCCGAAACATCCATGAATGGCAGGATGTCGGAATAATCATCCACCATTCTGATCCTGATGATGCCGGGAAGGATAACGGAATCTGCCACCACTGAATAATCCGGCGCCGGTCGTTCGCCCCGTACCACCGTTCGTCCGGTTGGGCTGACTTGTTGAGTTGGAGCATTATTTTGCCCGTTGACACTACATGAAAAAAAGAAACCCGTAATAATCAGTAGCGTCCAATTTTTCCTGATAAGACCTTGCATGGCAGAAAGTTTTAAGATAAAGCTGATTTTTGTCCCCAGATCAGAAAGAGGAAAGACAAAATAACAAAAAATACAGTTTAGTCTTGTACTTTCAGGATTTTTTTCACCAGGAACTGGCTGCCTGCACGGAGCTGTATTGTGTAGATACCACAGGGAAGATTGGTCATGTCGACAGATTTCTCGTAGGATCCTGCCACCCTGTATTCATCCTGGAGCAGCATGATCTCCCGCCCGGTAAAATTGGAGACCGACAGCCGGATATTTTGGCTGACGAGGGTGGAATATTTTATTGTCGTAACGGAAGATACCGGATTCGGCTGATTCTGGCAAAGCACCAGGTTCCCCTGATTTCCGGAAAGCTCTTCAATATTCCCTGTCGGTCCCAGCTTGATCATCAGCACATTGTCAAGCGCTTCGGGATTGATACGCGATTGTCCGAAGAGGATATAACCGCCGTCTGCAGTCTGCTGGATCATAACTGCACGATCGTTGTATTCGTAAAGGTTGATCTCTTTGGACCATTCTTCATTTCCAGACCCGTCGGTCTTTACCACCCAGATATCAAGAATGGCGGTTCCGGCAGGACTATGCATCCCGGTCATCACGTATCCTCCGTCGCTGGTCGGATCGACACTGGTGGCCTCCTGTTCGGTTTCCGCGAAACCATAGTTTTTCAGCCACACGATATCTCCGTCGGGGGTGATCTTCATCAGGAAATAATCGCCGTCATCCTCACCGGTAATAATATAGTGATTGTCAAGAGTTTGCCGTACCATACCATAATCAAAGGTCATCACATCAGGATAATCTTTATCCCATTCGACTACACCCAGACTATTGACTTTGATCAGGCGCAGTGTTTCAATCCCTGCCGAATTATTCCCGACCATCTGGATATATCCTCCTCCATAAGCATTTTCAATAGAGAATCCCTCTGCTTCATCAAAATCGTTTCCGAAGCGTTTTTGCCATTGATAATTTCCTTGCTGATCGAATTTCATCATGAATACATTAAAATAGTCCAACAGGCTCTTATAGCTTCCGCAAAGAATCACCCCCCCGTCGGGCGTGACCCGCAGATCGGTTGTCAGAAAAACCGTATCAACTCCTCCGTATGACTGAAATTTCCACCATGAGAGATTCCCGTTGGCATCCGTTTTCAGAAGCCAAACTCCGGCATCGGTCATGTTTGTACCGAATCCGGAGATGAAAAATCCCCCGTCGCCCGCCAGTTCAATGTTTGTTCCGGTTATAACCTTGCCCGAGAGAAAATCGTTGAAAATTTGCTTAGTCCAGAGCGTGTCGCCCAACGCGTTGGTTCTGACGAGGTAGGCATTCACGGCATAGGATGTACCCAGTGCGATATAACCCCCGTCGGCTAATTGCAAACCGTCGTTGGCAACGGCAACGACATCCATTCCGAAGGTCACGGGATGGTATAATTTGGTCCAGGCTATTGCAGGAGCCTGCGAAAAGGTAATTGCGGGAAAGAGCATCAATGCGATCACAATAAGGTTGTACATTTTTTTCATGGGTTTTCCTCCTTAATTTTTGATGTTATGGTTTAGAAATGTTCGATGAAAGAAATACATGCTAAACATATGACATTCTGACCAGTATGTCAAGCATTTTTAAAAAATATCAAGCATTCTGAAATTTTTCTTGACTTTTCATTTTTCTGCATTATCTTTGCGGTGTATTAATACATTAATACACTAACACACTAAATTTATGGATCATGATCACTATTCGCAATCTTGATTTCTGGTACAGCAAGCGTGAAAGTCTCTTCGCCGGCCTGAACCTTGACATGCAGCCGGGTCACATCTACGGACTTCTTGGTAAGAACGGTGCCGGGAAAACCACCCTTCTGAAAATAATGTGCGGATTATCTTTCCCGAAAAGAGGCGAGGTCTTTCTGGATCATTGGATCCCCCGACAACGTCATCCCGGTTTTTTACAGGATATTTTCTTGTTGCCTGAGGAGATCTATTTACCGCTGATAAATGCCGAAAGCCTTGTACGCCTTTATGCTCCTTTTTATCCGCAATTCAGCAGGGAACAGTTTACACGGGCCATGGAATACCTTGAGGTGAACACTGTCGGAAAACTGAACAAGCTTTCATATGGCCAGAAGAAGAAAATCATGATCGCCTTCGCACTGGCCTGCAATACACGTTATCTGTTTCTCGATGAGCCGACCAACGGCCTCGATATACCATCAAAAGCAGCCTTCAGAAGTCTTCTTGCCGCTGCATTTTCCGAAGACCGCACCATCATTCTTTCCACCCATCAGGTAAGGGATCTTCAGAGCCTGATCGACCATGTGCTGATCCTTTCCGGCCGTCGCATCATGATCCATCAGTCGCTCGACTTTATCGGATCGAGACTTAAATTTCAAAGGTCGGTAACGAGGCCGGAAATGCCCGGTGTGCTGTATTCGTGGAATACCGAAATGGGTCATGCCTGCATCCTCCCCAACTTTGATAATGAGCCTGGCCCTGTTGACATTGAAACCCTTTTCAATGGTGCTCTTGAAGTACCTGAAAAAATAACACATTTTCTTCATTCCGAAATCCCGGTATTATGAACACAACATTCAGTCTGAAACGTTTTTGGCAGCTAATCCGGTTACATGGGGCCGGTTCGTGGAAATCATACACCATCGCCTACGGTATCCTGATCATCCTGATGGTCTATCTTTCGATGGTTGGGGGATACAAGATGATCCTTGCATTTTATTCCTTCACTTTGTGTATCGCCGGCACGCTGATCTCCGCAAGGATCTTCAGGTCGTGGTCCGATTTCGGAAACGCCTCATCAACCCTGATGTTACCTGCTTCTCTGACAGAGAAGTTTTCGATCGGGCTTCTGTACGGACTGGTATTATTCGTGCCTCTTTTTACCTGCATATATTATTTCTCGGCATGGATCACCCTGAATATTTTCGATCATGCAATTTCCATAAAAGAAATCTGGCGGGGTCCGGAGTCGCTGCATGAATCAGCCTATGCCTTTTTTATGCCGACCATAATGCTTTTTCTCCTGGTACAACCAATAGCGCTGTACTCGGCAGTCCGATTCCGGAAATACCAGTTTCAGATCATGATACTCCTCATCATTTCACTGTTTGTGGGCTATTACTATGCTCAACATATGCTGATGCTCAATCTTACTAAAGCGCTGGCATTTAATTATGTTTATTTTGTTGTTGGCGATCACCTGACCTATTTTTCAGTAAAAAAAGGAGGTTCTTATACCACGATCATGATTCCGGCAATAATCCAGAAACTTAATATCACGATGTGGATGATCTTCGCTGCGGGGATGTATGTCGTGGCATTTTTAAGGTTAAAAGAAAGGGAGATCTAAGCCATGACCATGGAATTCAACGACAGGCAGACCATATATCTCCAGATCGTCGATTATGTGGAGGATCACATTCTGGAAGATGCCTGGAAACAGGAGGAACGGATTCCTTCGGTCAGGGAACTGGCAGTCGACCTTCAGGTCAATCCCAACACGGTGATGCGGGCCTATGAGCAGTTGCAGCAAAGGGGTATTATCCAGAACCGGCGCGGAGTGGGCCATTTCATCGCTTCCGATGCGGTGGAACGGATCAGGAGCATGCGGAAGGAGTATTTTGTGGGGCATGAACTCCCCCGTATTTTTCGTCAGCTATCGCTGATGAACATCGGCTTCGATGAGCTCTCCGAGCGGTATCAACAATTCAACAAGGAACTCAAATCAAGAAATAATATCTCCGGCAATGAAAAAGAGTAGTGTTTTACTGATCATCATGGGAGTGGTCATCACCACCTGGTTTGTGATTTTTGAAGTCATCTGCGCACGGGCAGTTGATGATATTGCGAATGGCCGCAAATCACGGCTGGGATTTTATGATGCTAATAGCCGTCCTGGAAACAACGTTGGAAAACATGCTGCAATTCCATTGACATCGTTCAGGGATCTCGAGATCATCGCAAAAAATAATGTCAGCGTGATACTGCAAAAAGGCGATCATTTTTCAGTATGGTGTAACATCGATCTTGTGAAAACGAAAAAAATATGGTACCAGGGATCCAAACTTCTACTGATACTGACCGGCGAGAAAAAAAATTACATTGAAGTGGTACTGGTTGTTCCTTCAGTATGTTCGGTGGCTTGTAACAACCTGAGTGACCTTACCCTCAGGGGCATTGACCAGGAATCGCTGAACATTTCAACATGCAACGTTTCTTCTCTGATCGTTGAGAATTGTAAAATAGGTTCTTTCTTGCTTAATACCAACAATGCAACCGGAAATGAATTCATCACCCTCGATGGCACCAACAGATTCGATACGCTGGGATTGAATATCCGCGGTGAAGGAACTCTTGTTTTGGGTTGTACCGGGTTGAATTCCAATCATGCGTTTTTATCAGATTCGATAAATATCAGATCGGATATCAGGACGCTGAGGAAACTCAGGCTGCAGTGACAGTTTTTGCCAGCTTTCGCATCCAGATCCAGTGCACGGCGAAAAGGATTACGCTGATCACCAGGATCAGTCCCGAAACTACGATCGTCCGGTTCGTATTGTGCTTTGCAGCGGTGATCCGGTCATTCAGCGCGGCCTGGTACATGGCGCGCAGGGTCTGATCATCGGGAATGTAACCAGCTTCGGATTTCTCTCCTTCTTTTACGTTCGATTTCAGAATATCCATTTTATAGTTTTCAAAGGATGCGAGGCTGGGGGCAGTTGCCGGGATAAACATGTTCCCTGAGTGCAGGGGATCACCCAGGTCCATAATTGCCGGAATGAGATTAGCCAGGCAGATCAGGAAGGTGATCACGGCGACCAGACAGGTGGTATAACCATAAATCTGGGCCATTCGATGTGGTTTTTCCATGGTTTTTTTTATCAAAGATAGTGAATGAGATACTGAAAGTCAAGGACATGTAAAGTAGTCGATATTGATGGATTATGGCTACCTTGCACCCGGAAACCCGATGCGAACCGGGTATCTGAAACACAATCGTAAATCGTAAATCCGTTAAATTGTAAATTCAATGATCGATCTCAGAAGCGATACTGTGACCCGGCCTTCAAAAAAGATGCTCGAAGCCATGATGGCCGCCAGGGTTGGCGACGATGTATTGGGCGACGATCCCACCGTGAATGCCCTTGAAGAAAAGGCTGCCGAAATGTTCGGAATGGAAGCCGCTTTGTTCTGTCCGTCGGGCACCATGACCAACCAGATTGCCATCAATGTGCGTACCCGTCCCGGCGATGAGGTAATCTGTCATCGTTTTTCGCATGTTTATTATTATGAGGGTGGAGGAATGATGCGCAATTCGGGGGTTTCGGTATGCCTGCTCGATGGCCCGCGCGGACTGATCACAGCCCGTGAAGTGGAGGATCATATCAATCCCGCTTCTGATCCGCACCGGCCGTTGACCAGTCTGGTAGAGGTGGAAAACACCATGAATAAAGGAGGTGGTGCCTGTTATGATTTCGGGGAGTTGGAGCGGATATCAGCGGTTTGCCGGAAACAGGGCCTGAAATTTCATCTCGACGGCGCCCGGTTGTTCAACGCCCTTGCCACAGCGGGTGGTACGCCGGCTCAATATGGATCGATCGTCGATTCCGTTTCCATTTGTTTGTCAAAAGGACTTGGTGCCCCGGTCGGATCATTGCTGATCGGGGATAAATCGTTTATTAAACAGGGTCGCAGGGTGCGGAAAGCCTTCGGCGGCGGAATGCGGCAGGCAGGGTACCTGGCCGCGGCTGGAATTTATGCTCTGGATCACAACATCACGCGTTTAGCCGAAGATCATACGCGTGCACGGTACCTGGGTGAAATTCTGAAATCGATGCCCTACGTGGAGATGGTATACCCTGTTGAAACCAACATCGTAATTTTCAAACTGGGTGCCCGGTGGAGCGCCCGGGAATTCCTTGACCGCCTGAAAGAGAACGACATTCATGCCCTGAGCCTCGACCCCCGGGGCATTCGGTTTGTAACCCATCTCGATTTCACGGAAGAGATGATGGAACAGGTCGAGCAAGTGTTGAAAAGTCTGGCGTAGGTGAACTTTTAATCCTGAAGGCACCGTACCGGAAAAGCGTCCGCTTTTATGGCCGGGTAGGACGATACCGAAAAATCGATTTCATTCATCCCGTGTGACCAGGCACGTGTGGCATCCACAGCAGTGGAAGACCAGAATATCACGGCAAAATCATGATAACTCCAAAGGGTATTTTGATAGAATAGCCCGTTGGGTTGTGCAGTAAATCCATTCAGGTAAGGATCCCATAATGCTTCCCCGGCACGGCTTTGTCCATTGTAGTAGTTGAAAAGTACAGTCCAGTCGCTTTCGGAGGGAACGTGCCATCCGGGCGGGCACAAACCCTGACTGCCGGGATCAGGCTCATAACGAAGAAGCTCATCCCACTGGTAAAATGATGAAGTCCCATATAGGAGAGAAGAGTTGCCGGTGTATTTTTCAGGGATGCAGTTATCCGTCTGGTGGATTGATCCGGGAATTGCGGTCCCATAGTCGAGGTTGGCCTGCATCCAGCATTGCGAGCCGATCCGGACGGTGGGATAGGAACGGCCGTCACGAATATCGACAAGATCGTTGCCACAGGGAATGAGTGATTGAGTGAATGCGTGAATGAGTGAATTTTTGGATGATTGACAACCAAGAGCATTTGTATAAGTGTAAGTGATGGTGTGGGTGCCGGGGCCGGCCAAGGATGGGGCGAAGACGGCGGTGACGGAGTTCACCCCCGGACCGGAATACGTTCCCCCCAAAGGAAGTCCGCCTTTAAGCTTGAATGGCCGTGCATTTACCGTGGTCTTATCGTCGAAGCAGCAGGTAAAAGTTACATCGGGGAGAGGCAATAAAGAGATCGTGATCATGTTGCTCACAGCAGGATTCCCGGTGGTACAAAGACCCGAGGCGGTGAGTTGACAGGTGATTGCATCGCCGTTACCCGGGGCGAAAAGGAAGTTTGGTAAATTGGAACCGGCAGGGATCCCGTTTACCATCCATTGAAACACGGGATTTGATCCGGGATTCACTGCATTGGCTGTGAAAGTGACCGGGATTCCCTCGCAGACCGGGTTGGCCGAAGCGGTAATGGTGATCCCGACCGGCAACAGGGGAAGGACGCTGATCTGTTGCTGATTGCTGGTCACGGGATTACTGGTGGTACAGGTTACAGAAGAGAAGAGCAGGCAGGTCAGGATATCGCCATCGTTTGGGGTAAAGAGGTAGACGGGGTTGTTGGTTCCGACCGGATTACCGTTTAGCTGCCACTGATAGGCCGGATTGTTTCCGCCTTCGATCGGGGTTGACGTAACCATAACGACTTCTCCCGCGCAAACCTGGGAATGATCGACGGTAATGGTCAGGGAGGGAGTTACAGGGGTTATTACGGTTATTTTCAGGGCTCCGGTTCCGACAGCGCCAATCCAATCGGGCATACAGTCGACCCGGGCAATCCTTTTAAACCAGGTGGTCTGTGAAACGGTTCCGGGAGTATAGTCGGGTGTATTGGATGCCGGGATATCGACGAAACCGGCATCGGGACCCGTTGTCGACATTTGCCATTTATATTCGAGGTTCCCCGTTTGGCCCGACGGAAGCAAGATGCTTGTCAGTGGTGTGGGAATGAAACTGCCGCAACCGGTCTGATCGCCGCTGATGGCTCCCGGATCGGTAGGGTTGACGCAGGGAGGAGGAGTGAAAGTCCAGTTTGCCATGGAGATAGAGGAGATGAAACCGAAACATTCCGCGTAGATATTGTCGATACCCGGAGTGGCGCCCGTTCGTGCATAGCAATATTGAGCATCTCCTGATGCATCGGTATAGGCATTACCGATCAGGGAACCTAACCCGCTGATATTGAAATTCACGAGCACACCTGCAACGGGATTGTTGTAGTTATCGGTGACATGGGCTGTGAAACAAAGGGTGGAAACATTGAGAATCCCGCTGGCTGAAGGCGGGGAGATGGTCACGTTGCTTACGGTTCCGACGGGTGAGAGGGAGCCGCCACCCGGGTAGCCATATGAATTGGCAGGGTTCCAGCCATAAGAAAACACGCCGAAAGGAATGGAGCTGTTAAAAGTGTGGGATTCTTCAGTAACAGATCGCCGGGCTCCGTAAAAACCGGTAGTCCCGATCGGAGTAAAGGCAGATGCTGGAATCAGCTCACCATCCTGGTAAATTGCATTTAGCGCATTACCGGGAGCAACCACATTGACCCAATGTGAAGCAAATCCCTGGACCGTTGCCACCGTGTAGTTTGTTAAAAATTGCTCTCTCGGGGGGATCAGCATCATAAACGGATCACCCAAATCATTGGGTCCCGAACAACTTTGTCCCTTGGCAAATTGTGCAATAAGGGTTGCCTTGGAGGTTGTAATGGCATTATATCCGATAAGCAACGTTTCATAATGATCGCCGGCATTGATGGTGGTGACGTTGGTTCCGTTAATCGAAATATCGGTGCCGTCGGAGGCTGCCACAATCCTGAAAATATCCCCACTGTCATCACGACCGGCCAGCGGTACCGTGACGAAGTTTTTTCCCCATGAATAATAAGGGAACATTTGTTCTACAATATGATCACAGAATGTACAGTTTGCTGGAATATTTGCACATTGAACCGATCCGAATACGGCAACCGGGTAGTTGGATTGAATTCTTGATCCGGTCACATCATTCCCTTGTATGGAGTGCGTTGTTACATAAGTTTGTCCCTGATTCAATGAGATATTGGAGGTTGAACCCGTTTGATGGTTAAAGATGGTGAGGATCGTTCCGTTTTGTGTCGCAACTACGCTGAAGCTGGTGCCGTAGACGCCGGTCGTAACAGAATAGGTCACGATTCTGTAATCCGTTCCCAGGGCATTTGTCGGAAGCGCGAGAAATGCATCGGTCGATCCTGTTCGTTTATTCAGCCCATACAGAGAAACAGGATCGTTAGAGGTAACATGGATGCCCTTGTCTTCAATGTAAGAGGATAGTTGTAATCCGCTAGGGATCGTTAACTTGGTAACAGAGCCGGGGATTACGGTGAAAGTCTGATCGACACCCGGGTAAGCTGAGGTCACAGTCCCGGAAGTGGTGTAGTTGGACGAAATAAACAGCTCAAGAGTCACATTTCCCGTGTTATCAGGAAAGGCAATCCAGAAGTCGGTACCCACGTTGGTCACCGTCTGGGAATAGCCCGTCTGAATCATCAGAAAGGAGAACAAAAAAATAATGAATGTTCTCATGATCACTGTTCATGACAAATGTACGAAATTGTATTATTTGTATTGAATAAGATCGACAAAAAAAGGTGGCACACATGGGCGCCACCTTCTTAAAAAAAACCGAATAATTTATTTTGCCTGGGCAAATTCGACATTGAGGGTAATATTCACATCCGGCCCTACCACTGCCCCGCCGGCTTCGGTAAGTGAATTCCATTTCAGTCCGTATTCCAGCCGGTTGATGGTGGTGGTGGCTTTGAATCCGGCTTTGGTATTGCCCCAAGGATCTTTAACGGTGCCACCGTATACCACGGTAAATTTCACCGGTTTGGTCACATCGCGAATCGTAAGGTTCCCGAGCAGTTCATACTTGTTGCCGCTTACTTTCCGCATCAGAACGCTTTTAAAGGTCATAACGGGAAATTTTTCGGCGTTGAAGAAGTCATCCGATTTCAGATGGCCATCACGCTGTTCATTGTCGGTGCTGATACTGGCAATATCGACTGAGAAATCGATTTTTGCATCGGTGAAGTCGGGTTTTGAAGCGGTCATGGTTCCGTTGAAGGATTTGAAAAGACCATCAACCTCCGAGATCACCAGGTGGGTCACGGTGAATTTGACATTGGAATGTGACTTATCAAGATTCCAGGTGGTCTGGGCAAAAGCGGTTCCTGCGATGAGGAAACTGACTAATACGGCGGTCAGATATTTTACGGTTGTTTTCATATTATTCTTGTTTGTTTTAATGGTTTGTATTAAGATCTTTTTAAGGGTTCCGCGACCATTCCCGGGTAAAAAACAAGCAGGAATTGGTTTCGGTTGACGATGCAAAATTGCACAGATCCTGACTGCCACGGGTTACAATTTCGGGAAAAGATGTTGTAATATCTGGAAATCCGTATCCTTCAGGACGGTACCCTTACAAGAAAAAATTTGCCGGGAATCAGAACAGGCTGTACTTTTGTATCCGAAGGTAAAATTACCTTTAAGGTCTAGCGACTTTTACCAGAAATTACAAACAGGGACTCACAACCACCGTATTAATCTGAACAGATCATGGAACACCAACACTTGTCGACGGAAGTAAAACTAATCGACCAAAAAATAAAATTCTCCGGTAGATCGAGGGATAACTCCGAAGTGATCATGGACTATTTCCCGCCTTTCGGTGAGGGACAAGGTTACACCGGGCTTGAAATGCTCCTGCTTAGTTTTTCCGGATGCAGCGGAACTGCCATTGCCGTCTTGTTGCGGAAAATGAACAAAACCGTCACCGGAATGGCCATCCGGGCAACGGGAACCAGGCAGGAGACCCTTCCTATGGCTTTCAGCAAAATCGAGATGGAATTTCTCGTTACATCGCCCGATGCAAACACCCCGGATCTGCTAAAAGCAATTCACATGGCCGAAGACTCGATGTGTCCGGTATGGGCCATGATTAAAGGAAACGTGGAAATCGTCACCCGTTGTGAAGTCCGGAAACCGTAAGAAGTATTACAGACCCGGCCACCATGATTCATTATGGCTGGAGGCGGTCAGAAGACTGATCCCGTGTCGCACGAAATCCGGAAGAACTGACGGGGCGACAATCCGGTCATCTCCCTGAATTCATTGTTGAAATGAGCCTGGTCGTAATATCCCGAAGCAAGTGCAACGGAGGTTAGATTGACGCGTTTTTGAATCCCGGCCATTTCAATGGCATGATTCAGCCTTGCGATCCGGTGAAATTGTTTCGGCGTGGTTCCGGCAAAACCTGCAAAAATCCTTTCAAACTGACGGTCACTGAGGCAGGCTTGTCCGGCAAGGTCTTTCAGCGATATTGCCCAGGGTTTCCGTTGGAGTTGTCGGATGCTGGCTGCGATCCTGCGCTGATCATACGATGGTTCTGAAAGTCTTCCCAGGAGAAATGCTTCAAGGATCGCGATCCGGTCATCGTGACACGATGCCTGAAAAATCCTTTCTTCGAGTTCCGATCCGGCCCGTCCGAGCCAATCGGACAGCGGTACATTGATGCCCCGCATTTCATTAACGGGGATTCCCAGGATCTGCCGGGCGGCATGCGGATGAAAGACCACGCCCAACAAGCCAAAACCCGAAGTTACCTCTACATGGACATAATGGTCCTTTAGTCCGCAGATGCATCCCGGAGGCAATTGAAGTGAGGTGCCGTCGGCATGGCGCTGCGTAAAACGGGATCCGAAATAAAACATCATCTGCAGGAAAAGCTGCGGGTAGACCAATTCGAGATGGACAGACCGGTTACCGGGGTGTTCGACGATCCAGTAATAGTCGATCACCCCGGCAAGAATACCGGTCGGTTTGATGATCCTGCAGGTCATTCAGAAAAGATTACAGATTCGCAAAATTACGAGGTTATTTGGTACAGGCTCTGACGAAAATATCACAAAGCGGGAGAGATAGAATTCTGTCATTCCATGACACTGTGCAGCCCGATCTTGTTTCCCTCACAATCGAAGAAAACTGCAAAATAACCCTGACCTTCGGCTTCGATCTTTGTTTTTGGGATGAAGACCTTTCCACCGTTTGCTATGACACGGCTGAGTACATCTTCAATCCGGTCGACACAGAAGCTGATAATGACCCCTCCGGGTGAAGGATCGAATCCTTTGGCAGAAATGACAGCGCCTCTGGGACCAGTTTCAGGATCGGGGAAAAAGGCCATCTTTTCCTCGCCGCAATCGCACCGCGTGCACGTCACATCGAGGACATGTTCATAAAATTCCACTGCCCGGTCGAAATCGGACGCGGGAATCTCAAAAAAACTGATCAACTGTTTCATGGTTTTTATTTAAAAGGTTACCATGCAAAACTACCCCGGCATTTTTTACCGGGATTGGAAAAAACCGACAAGTTTAAGTGAACGTTTAAAATTTACGATTGAACATGATTTACGATTTACGAATGAATACGAATGACGTACGGATTCCGGGATTATCTGAGGTATTGACGGGCAAGTGAGTCGTATGTCAACATCAGTGGTTTCACGTTATTTTCCTGGTCGAACAGCCCGCTCCAGGCATTGAGGGGCTCCCAGATGCAGGCTCCTTTGCCAAGACCGTCGGGCAGTGTGAAAACAATGTCGTGAACCTGTTTTTTAAAATCGGAATATTCAACAACGTTAACCGGTTTGTGATAACGCCGGGACAAGTCTGTGAGGTTCGATTTCAGATCGTCGAGGGTACCATGCCAGCGGGGATAGTAGGAAATACCGATGATATCGAATTTTACCCCTCTGGCGATCATGTTGTCCAACCAGAAAACAGCCTCCTTGTTTTGTCCCCCGAGTGCAAGATGCATCATTACCGGAATCCCGGTATCCACATTGGTTACGCCTTCTACACCCGATTTCAGTAAGGCTGCCAGGTTGTCGGGATTGGAGATATGTCCGTCGGGCCACAGGATACCGTGATTGATCTCGTTACCCACCTGTACCATATCGGGAGGAGTGCCTTGTTTTTTCAGGGCCGAAAGAACCCGTGCAGTATATTGCTTTACACTGTCCTGAAGTGATTTAAGATCAAGGGTGCTCCAGGCCAGCGGTTTGAACTGCTGCTGCGGATCGGCCCAGTAGTCGCTGTAGTGGAAATCGAGCAGCAGTCTCATCCCGGCTTCTTTGACCCTTTTTGCCATATACAGCGTGTGGTTCAGGTCGCAGTAACCTTCGCGGGGCGCATAGCCCTTTTCATTTGCCGGTTCGACGAAAATCCGGAGTCGGATATAGTTGAATCCATGCTTTTTCAACAGCAATATGGCATCGGTTTCATTTCCGTTTTCCCTGAATTTTGTCCCTTTTGCTTCAATCTGTGGGAGGAACGAAATATCGGCGCCGATCATCCTTTCGATCGGTTTGACAGTTGCAGCCAGTTGTTCCGGTTTTGGTTCCATCATCACGAAACCGGCCGGAAGGGTATGGATTTCATGGCCACCCGGCCAGAGTTTTCCCGATCTGACTTCAAGTTTGACCTTATCAGGCTTTTTTCCCGCGATAAAAATCAGGTGACAGATCCCATTTTCGAGTTTGGTGGCGGCGTAGATCCGGCCGCCGGTATCCTGTTTCATGACCAGGGTTGTTCCATCCTCATTTTTCACGGCCCCGTCGCCGGTGATAAATACGCTGAGCGAATCGGAGGCGCTTGTTATTTCACGGCTGAGGCTGTCGATAACCGCGATCCTCAATCGGGTCTGGTCGGTGCCGTTTGCAATCAACGTGGTGCTGTAAGCAGTCAGCATTACCGAAAACGCTTTCCCGGATTCGACCTGGCTTACGGATGCGAATTCTGATGGTTCCCCGACCGGCGGCTTGCAACTTCCCAAAAGGAGAATCCCGGCAAATAAGAGGGCACATTTAATTTTCATGAGATTTGTAGTTTATGTTTTTAGGTAAAATTATGTCAAATCTTACTTTCTCATTTCACAAAAAACAGTTGAAGCATCGATTTCATGAATTTTAGCTGCGATATTGAGTTTTGATGCGAGTTCCAGAAATTCTGATCCTGAACAGGTAACCGCCCTGAAACCATCGCGACATACAATGATGCCGTTTTTCGTAAGGTCATCATCAATTTCGCCGATCAATCCCTCTTTTGACTGAATATGGAACCAATGAAGCCTGTCATTCCAGAACTTATCAGAATAGCTTGAAAACAGAAGTAGCCCTCCCTTCCTTGTCACGCGCAACGCCTCGCGAATCAAGGCTTCGGGATTGACCCGGAATGCCGAAATTCCATTCTGGATACATAGCGTCATATCGAAGGTATCATACGGGAAATCAAGGGCAATGGCATCCATTACATGATAGCGGATGTTAGGTAGTGAAAAACATGTCTCTGCCAGTTTAATATTATCGGATGATATATCAATACCGGTGACCTGTCTGGCTTTTTCAGCCAGTCTGATTGCGACTCTGCCATAGCCGCAACCCAAGTCGAGTACTACAGAGTCGGCATCGGTCCGACTGAGAACGAATCCGATCTCTGCTTCGAGAAACTGTTTTACCCTGAGGGGGGCAACCTCGTAGCACCGCAGGAGATTATTCGCGTTTAGATGTTCGGAATAGTAGTTTGACATTTGCGGTTTATTCGACCAGCCCTACCAGAACCACGTAGTTTTTCCCGTATTTTTTTGCGCATTTCGGGCAGGTCGTGTACCACATGTACCATTTTTTAATGGTCAGTCCTTTCGATTTGACTAAAGCTTCATAGTCTTTACACCATTTACCGGTATTTCCGAAAGATCCTTCATAAACTTTGCTGTAAAACTTTCCGCTCAGCGTGGTATTGCCGGCGCCGGGTACCTCTTTGTCGACTGCAAGGTACAAATCCATGTTCCATCTTGATGTGTGATCCGAAAGACAAAGCCAGTCGGGCATGGAGGCGCCACCGGCGGTAACCTGCCCATTCAGCCGTTTCATCACCTTCCCGAAATTAAGGGGCATGTAAAACAACGTGCATACGTGATCTTTCAGGAATCGTTTGTTTGTCCATTCGAACATTTTATCGTCCCAGGGTGCAGGATCAAACTCGGGACAACATACAGGGTCTTTTTCTGTTGATTGTGTCATGGTCTTTCCTTTTTTTTTGATGGGTTTGAAAAAATCTGAAAATCCGGCGCAGGCCGGAGAGTTTCCCGTTTTGAAGAGTACACGGATTGTGGCCGGCGCCGGACGAGTAATTAATTTTCCTGTTTTGTATCGTAGCTGATCATCCAGTTGATCCCGAATTTATCGGTGAACATCCCGAAATAATCACCCCAGAATGTCATGTTCAGCGGCATGGTAACCTGTCCGCCGGCCGATAATCCGTTGAACAACCGGTCGACCTCCTCTTTGCTGTCGGTGTTGATGGAAACCGAGAAATTGTTTCCTGCTACATAGGCCGGAGCCCATTCGCCTCCCGTGTCGCTGCCCATAAGCCTCGTCTCCTTGCTTACCGGAAGCGAAATATGCATGATCATATCCTCCATCTCTTTGGGGAGGGGAGGCATCCCTTCCTCTGGAGGCATTTCTTTAAAGCGACCTACGTAGGAAAATTCACCCCCCAGTACCGATTTGTAGAAAGTAAAGGCTTCGAAACAATTTCCGTTGAAGGTGAGATAAATGTTCACAGTTGTCATATGAAATAGGTGTTTTGGTTTTATAAAATCTAAATGTTATGGTGCGGTTAAATGGTTGAAATTTGAATCCGTTGAAAAATCAGAAAAGTCTAAATAAAGTAGGAACAGAACATTCTACTTGTTAGGTTTTGCGAAAATACGGGATTAAAATCAAAAAATCAAAAAATGTTATTCCATCTTTTTCTTCCGATTACCTGGAGGTCTCTTTGATAATAGCAAATAGAATTCCGGGTTCAGATATTGAAATGGTGTGGTGGCTGAATATACCTGGGAGGGTGGTACCGTTCGGGTCAGAGCGATCTCGGAAAGGTGACGGTAAAGGTACTCCCGGTTCCTTCAATGCTGGTGGCGCTGATCCGTCCGCCATGTTTGTCGACAAAGTCTTTACAGATGATCAATCCAAGGCCGGTGCTGGCCTCTCCCGCGGTACCGGAGCGGTTGAATTTGCAGTCGAGCCTGAAGAGGTTGTTCAGGATTTCCTGCGACATCCCGATGCCATTATCTTCAATCCTGATTTCAACGAATGAGGGGTTGTCAACATGTGCGCTCAGCATGATTTTTCCCCCATCGCGGGTAAATTTAATGGCATTGAAGACAAGGTTCCGGATAATCGTTGAGACCATGTGCGGATCGGCAATAACCGCGATATCATCAGGAATGTCAATTTGGATGGTGATTTGCTTTTTGGAGGCAGATTCTGAAACGATATCGTATATTTCGTTCACAATCGTCCGGAGGTTTACCGGCTGGGGGTCAAAGGATACTGAGCCGCGTTGGATACGCGACCATTCGAGGAGGTTTTCAAGCAGCCGGTAAAGGTTCAATGATGATTTCCTCAGACTGCCGATGGCTGTGGCAATGTCGGTGGGTGAGAGTGAATCGTACTCTTCGGTGAGCAGTTCGGTATAACCTAAAAGTGCGTTGAAGGGGTTCCGCAGATCGTGTGCCAGGATAGAGAAGAACTTATCTTTTTCGGCATTGATCCCCTGCAACTCCCGGTTTTTCATGTTGATCACCTCTTCTGCCAGTTTACGCTTGGTGATATCATGCCCCTGTGCAATCGTGGCGACCGGTGTAACTCCGTCGGGACTAAATATGGTGGCCGAGTTCCACAAGACCGTCCGAAGCGACTGGTCGTTATGCTTGATTATGATTTCGACCGATTCCCAACGTTCGCCTGTTAGCGTCTTGCGGATCAGCGCCATCGATTGATCAGCCAGTTCAGAAGGGAACAGGATCTCCAGTGATTTTCCTTTTACCTCAGCCTCCATGTATCCGGTGAGAAATTCGAAAGCGTGATTGAACCGGGTGATCAGGAAACGGGGATCCCAGACGATGATCGGGGCGTTGGCGTAATTGATCAGGTTTTCGAGAAAAGCGTTGGACTCCCGCAACGACTCTTCCATCATTTTTCGCTTTGAAATGTCGCGCGTAATACTGATCAAATGGGGAATCCCCTGAAGGTGTATAATGTTGGCCGACATCAGCCCTGTCATCTCTGTGCCATCCTTGCGGATGAAAACGGCTTCATAATTGTCACACTGACCCTCATTACGGGTAATTTCAATCACTTTCGACCGTTCATTAAAATCTTTCCAGATCCCAAAATCCCGTGTCGATTTCCCGATCAGTTCTTCCCGGGTATAGCCGGTTATAGTAGTGTACGCGTCGTTTACATCGAGGATCAAGCCGTCCTTAAGGGTGGTGAGGATGGATGCGTCGGGACTGGTGCTGAAGATTTTCTGGAGTCCCTCCTTGGCTTCAGATATTTCGGCAGCCAGACGGTTATTGACCATGATGATAAACCCGAAAGTCCAGATAAGGCTTACAAGTAAAGCGTCGAAATAGGGAAGGAAGTTCAGGAAGGTATATGAAAAGATGTTTTCGACAGGATCGGTAATCAGGAGTGCCAAAGCACGATAAAAGAAAATTATCCCGTGCAGGACAAATATGGCTGCATTGAAATTGGCTGATGTTCTGATATTGGTTATGTTGTGAACGATAAGCCGGTACGCGGTCAGGAATGCAAACACGGAGAGGGCTAACGATATGACCACACTTCGCAGGTTGTAATCGGGGTAGACGAATAAAAAGTAAAGCAGGGCGAGGAAAAAAGTTGTGAAAATCAGTACCGGGATCTTCAGATTGACCTTTTTGTCAAGGAATACGGATACCCCGATATAGATAAATGCTGTACCACCTATAATCAGGGAATTCTGCAGGATGATAAACACCGGGAGCAGCGAAGGAATGATCTCTCTTAGCAGGATGATAAAGAAGCCGAGGGTTTCGGCAGCGCTCCACATCAGCCACCATCCGATGCCTTTGTAAGTTTTATTGATGCGGTATTGGTGATAGAAGACCAAGATCTGCATCAGATGAGTGACCCCCAGGACGAAGATAATGGTTCGCAGATCTATTTCGTGAATCATCAACATAACGATGCCGCTCTTGCCCAATAATAACGTCTGTTCATCCTGTTTCTGTCACTTATCAGGTATCCGTCGCAAGGTAATCATTTTTCCCTGAACCATTCATTTTTCATTTTCGTGATGGTCTAAAGTGCGTATCTTTGCGATATGACGAACCTGATAACCATACGGAACGGCCTGGCAGGCTTGTTCCTTTTGCTACCCTGTCTGATGATCGGGCAGAACCGCCCACTCCCGGCCATTGACCGTGCCAGGACCCATCACGAAATTCCCGATCAGCCTTACCTGGCGCCCGGCGTGAAAAAGAGTGCCCCCTCGCACCGCAACGACGAACCGGGTTTCTTCACCACCCAGGTCAATGTGGATGCCAACGGCAACAACATCGAAGGAGATGCTGCCAATGAACCGTCGATCGCGGTTGATCCCAACAATCCTGACCGCATGGTGATCGGATGGCGTCAGTTCGACAATGTGGGCAGTAATTTCAGGCAGGCCGGATACGGTTATTCGACCGACGGTGGCTTGTCGTGGACCTTCCCGGGTGTCATCGAACCCGGAATTTTCAGATCGGATCCGGTGCTCGATTTCGACAAGGAGGGAAATTTTTACTACAACAGCCTGAATTCAGACAACGGCGTTTATACCTGCAAAGTTTTTAAAAGTATAGACGGCGGAGCCACCTGGGATGCAGGAACACCGGCATATGGCGGCGATAAACAGTGGATGGTCATCGATCGCACCAACGGTCCGGGAAGCGACAACATCTATTCTTTCTGGACCAAATATTACAGTTCGTGCAACCCCGGCGCATTTACGCGATCAGCCAATAACGGAAGCTCTTTCGAGCCCTGCATTGAGGTTGACGGTGAACCTTATTGGGGAACCATGGATTTCGGACCCGATGGTGAGTTGTACATCGTCGGTGGTGGAATATGGGATGGATTTGTCGTGGTTAAATCATCGACTGCCCAGATACCGGGCGGAAACGTGGGATGGGATCTTGCCAACCAGGTCGATATGGATGGATATATGACAGGACAGGCTTCCGTCAACCCGGTCGGGATTATGGGACAGGCTAACATCTGTGTCGACCGGTCAAATGGCCCCGGACGTGGCAACGTGTATGTTCTGGGATCCCTGGCCCGCCTCTCAAATACCGATCCGGGCGATGTCATGTTTGCCAGGAGTACCGACGGCGGAATGACATTCAGTCCGCCCGTCAGGCTTAACAATGACGCGAGCATGGTCAATTATCAGTGGTTCGGTACAATGGCGGTAGCTCCCAACGGGAGGATTGATGTGATATGGCTTGATACCCGCGACGATCTGCCGGGATCCCTTTATTCAAACCTCTACTATTGTTATTCAGATGATCAGGGCACAAGCTGGTCAATCAACAAACGGTTATCCGATACCTTCAATCCCCTTACCGGATTCCCGCAACAGGACAAAATGGGTGATTATTTCGACATGGTGTCCGACGATATCGGCGCCCATCTTGCCTGGGCCAACACACTGAACGAAGAACAGGATGTTTACTATACACACATCATCCCCCAGATTGTCGGGGTTGAAGACCCTGGCGCCGGGAAGGAATCAGCAGACCTTTCAGTCCGCCCCAATCCTTTCAGGGAAACCGCCCTGATTCAGTTTTCTCTGCCATCAAAAGGAAATGTACGGCTGGAGCTCTGCAATATTTACGGAAGTGTCGTGAAAACACTGGTATCCGGTGAAAAATCTGCCGGGATCCATACCCTCAGCCTCCGGGGTGAGAATCTGCCCACGGGTTGTTATTTTTGCCGGCTGACTTATGGGGAACAATCGACCGTGCAGAAACTGGTCAAAGTAAATTAACACCACTCCTACATGTTCACTTCCCGACGCCTGCTCACTGCACTGTTTGTCACCCTGACTCTGGCGGTGACGGTGCATCTGGCCGACCGTTTTGGAATATTTGATGCGCCCGGATGGCTGCTCATTATACTACGCTGGATTCCGATAATCTGTTATTTTCTTTTTGCCTGGCACAAAAAAAAGCTGACCACCTGGATTTTCGTAAGCATGGTCGCAGGAGCCGAATTCGGGCACGATCTGCCATTGATCGCCCGGGAGCTGAACATCGTTAGCCAGATCTTCATCCGGATGGTCAAAACCATCATTGCCCCGCTGCTTTTCGGAACGTTGGTCACCGGCATTGCCGGGCATGCCAACCTGAAGCAGGTCGGACGCATGGGATGGAAATCGCTGGTCTATTTTGAAGTAGTCTCCACCATCGCGCTCTTCATCGGTCTGGCCGCCATCAACATCAGCAAGGCCGGCATGGGCGTGATCGTGCCTCCGGAAATGACGCACGGCGCATTACCCCAGGTGCAGGCACAGAGCTGGCGCGATATCGTATTGCATATCTTTCCAGAAAATATTGCCCGGTCAATTGCCGAGGGACAGGTATTGCAGATCGTGGTTTTCAGCATACTTTTCGGCGTCGCACTGGCTATGGTGAAAGAGCAATACCGGTCGCCCATGCTCCGTTTTGCCGACTCACTGACCACCGTGATGTTTAAATTCACCAATATGATCATGCTGTTCGCCCCGTTTGCCGTCTTCGCGGCCATTGCTTACAGTGTGGGGCACATGGGGTTGGGCGTGCTGGTTAACCTCTTTGAGCTGCTGGGCACCCTGTACTTTGCGCTGCTGGTCTTCATTGCAGGCGTTCTGCTACCTATCCTGCTGGCGCTTCGAATCCCGCTCCGCCCCTTCATCAGGGCTGTGGGAGAGCCTGCCACCATTGCCTTTGCCACCACCAGCAGCGAATCGGCCTTGCCGTTAGCTATGGAGAACATGGAACGTTTCGGAGTGCCGCGGAAAATCGTATCATTCGTAATTCCGACCGGGTACAGCTTCAACCTCGACGGAACCACCCTCTACCTGGCCATGGCTTCTATCTTCGTGGCCAATATGGCCGGGATTCATCTCTCTTTCGGGACCCAGATCATCATGATGATCACCCTGATGTTGACCAGCAAAGGCGTTGCCGGGGTTCCGCGGGCTTCCCTGGTGATCCTGCTCGGAACCGCCACCAGCTTCGGACTGCCCGTGTGGCCCATTTTTATCATCCTCGGCATCGATGAACTCATGGATATGGCACGGACCGCCACCAACGTCATCGGGAACTGCCTCGCTACTGTTGTGATTGCCAGGTGGGAAAAAGAGTGGGTTCCATCGAAAATAAACGGGAATAAGGAACCGGCATAAACCACGAGGATTTGCCCGGCATGCGTTAACCCGGATCACGCACTTGGACCGGAAATGTAGCGTGTCCAGGAATAAGGTTTCCGGGTCTGTAAATAATCCATTGCATCTTGCCTGGTGTAGGCTTCCCGTTCGAACGAAATGGCCCGGTACGCGTCGCCCTTGTTCCGTGTCAGGCGTTTGATGAGGTATTCGGTGATGTACCAGAGATAGAAAGGAATTACCAGCATCTCGACCTGCTGTCGCCAGTGGATCTTCTCATGGTTTACAATCACAGGATCATCCGGGAAATCGGTGTAGATCCCAAAGGGACACAATGAAATACCCGAGATCCTTCCGGCAATAAAAACCGCCACCGACCTGATAAATCCGTTAATGGGCCTGATCTTCATCTGATCTGTTTATATCTACAAAGATATATTTTTATATTCACTATCCCATTCTTTAGAAATGTAACAGCAATTTCAAAATATCTTCGCAAATTTGGCGCTTCAAATTCCGGTGTCCATGCAGGAGCATAGTCGTACAGGAAAAGATCTTTATCACGAAAGGCAAAGTTTCCGTCAGCTTTGGTTGTGGATCCTGTTGTTGTTCGTCGCCGTGACCACAATCGGCATCTTCGGATTGGGGATTTACCGGCAGTTGATCGAAGGCAGATCCTTCGGGAATAATCCGATGAGCGATACCGGACTGATCGTCACTGCTGCGCTCATGGTACTCTTGAATGCCGCACTTTTCGGCATCTTTGTTTTCGGGAATCTGACAACAGATATTGACCGCCGGGGTATCAGCTACCGGTTCTTTCCCTTTCAACGCAAATTTCGTCACATCGATCTCCGCGACATAGAACAATGGGAGATTGTGAAATACAGTCCGATAAAAGAGTATGGCGGGTGGGGGATCCGCTATGGCCGGATGGATACGGCTTATAACGTTTCGGGAAACATGGGGCTCCGGTTGATCCTGAGGAACCGGAAGCGGTTTCTCTTCGGAACCCGCCGACCCGAGACCCTCCGCGAGTTCATGGAGCGCCTGATGCAGCAACATCACGACCGGATAGATCAATAAAAACCAATTCTAATCAATTTTTCCAATGGGGGGACTTTTCGGAACCATTTCAAAGCAGGATTGTGTGACCGATCTTTTTTACGGCACCGATTACAATTCACATCTCGGCACCCGCCGGGGTGGTATGGCCGTATATGACGGGGCCGTCTTTACCCGGGCCATCCACAATCTCGAAAACAACTATTTCAGGACCAAATTCGAGCCTGAATTGCCCCAGTTCAAAGGGAACAGCGGGATCGGGGTGATCAGCGATACCGAACCGCAGCCCCTGCTCATCCATTCGCACCTGGGATCCTATGCCATTGTGACGGTGGGAAGGATCGTCAACATGGAGGCGCTGACCCGACGCGCGCTGGACCGTCACCTTCACTTTTCTGAGACCAGCGGATCGGCCGTCAGCATGACCGAGATGGTGGCGATGCTGATCAATGAATGCGACACTTTTGCCGCGGGCATCGAAAATGTGTTCCTCCACCTAAAAGGTTCCTGCTCCTTGCTCATCCTCACCGACCGGGGAATTTATTCCGCCCGCGACAAACTCGGCCGCACCCCGCTGATCCTGGGCCGCAGGGAGGGTGCCTTCGCCCTGAGTTCCGAAACCACCTCCTTTGCCAACGTAGGATTCACAGTCGAAAAATACCTGGGTCCCGGCGAGATCCTTTTCGTAACTGCCGATGGGTATGAGCAGATCCGCAAACCCGGCGAGCGGATGCAGATCTGTACCTTCCTGTGGGTTTATTACGGCTATCCGAGCTCCTACTATGAAAATATCAACGTTGAGGAGTGCCGCTACCGCTGTGGCGCAGCGTTGGCCCGAAACGACAGCGGGGAGGTCGACTTCGTAACCGGCGTGCCCGATTCGGGAGTAGCCCATGCCATTGGGTATTCCAACGAAAAGAAACTCCCTTACAAACGGGCCTACGTGAAATATACCCCGACCTGGCCGCGAAGTTTTATGCCCCAAAACCAGGCTACCCGCGAACTGGTTGCCAAGATGAAGCTGATCCCGAACCCGAATATCATCCAGGGGAAACGGATGGTGTTGTGCGACGACTCCATCGTAAGAGGTACCCAACTGAAGGATAACGTGCGGATCCTGACCGAACAGGGAGCGCGCGAAGTTCACGTAAGACCGGCTTGTCCCACCCTGATATTTCCCTGCGAATTCCTCAACTTTTCTACCTCCCGGTCGTCGCTCGACCTGGCGGGACGAAAAGCCATCAAAGAGTTGGAAGGCAGGGAAGACGCTCATCTCGACGAATATGCCACCCCGGGAACCGACCGGTATCACGCGATGATCGAAACCATCGGCAAAAAGCTGCGTTGCACAACGCTGAAATACCAAAAACTGGATGACCTCATTACCGCGGTAGGACTGCCCCGAGAGCGGCTCTGCACCCACTGCTGGGACGGCACCGGGAGCTTTTAGTCACTACGGCATTACGACCTGACCAACGGGTATAGAAGTTTATGTTAATGCGGGCCGTCATGCCTCAGTGCCCGCAGAATCATTAATGCGTTCGTACTTTTCGTACAGCGCTCTTCTCATAATAAATTTTCACATTTTCACTTTTTAATCTTTGACTGAACCAATTATTAATTTTTCTTTTATCTGCATCCCGAATATTTGATCTGAGTGACAAAACGACAACCGGCGTTCTGTTCGGAGTTATAACATTGTCATAGAAAAAAAGTGATTCGGTAAACAGACAACCTTCTATTTGCGGAAATATCGTATTTATTTCTTTCAATAATGTTTCCCCAAATTTTTGTCGATTTATCATACTGTCTATTTCAAAATTCTTTTTATTTAATGAAAAATTAAGATTGATAATTTCTCCTTTAAGTTGATATAATTCAATATTCTTATCATCTAAACTACTTAAATTTAAACCCTGTTCGATTAAAATTGTCGCATTATTGATATTAAAATTCTGAGATTTCTTAATGATGGCTTGTTTTTGATTTTTTGTCAGTTCCGTACCACCATAGACCAAAATAATCTTATTAGATTTTACATCAATATTGTGTTTTAATAGGTAATTTCCTTCGAAAAGCGAAACATTCGATACATATTGATTTGCCCTCCGTAAAAATTCTTCCTGCTTTACCATTTTATATCCAAAGTAAATACTGGGTAAAAGAACCACTGCAATTATTAAACTGATAATCCTGTTGATTTTTTTCTTTTTACCCTCGTCAATAATGCTCCTGTTCGGAAATTTCAATAACTGTGACACCCAAACGGAAGCGATGGCAATAAAAATCGTATTAATGGTAAATAGATAAAATGCCCCAAAGAAAAAATGAAACTGCAGGGTTGCCAGTCCGTACCCTGCAGTGCATAACGGGGGCATCAGCGCTGTTGCAATGGCTACTCCGGGAATTACATTCCCTTTTTGTTTGCTGCTGATTGCGATAATGCCGGCCAAACCGCCAAATAATGCAATCAAAACATCATATATGGTCGGACTTGTTCTGGCTAGCAATTCAGAAGATGCGGTTGAAAGCGGGCTCAGCACAAAGTAAGTTGTCGAAGCAATTAAGCTTGTCAGAATTGCAAATGAGAAGTTTTTTATCGATTTTCGAAAAAGCTCAAAATCATAAGTTGCAATACTATATCCCATCCCATTGATGGGTCCCATGAGGGGCGAAATAAGCATTGCCCCGATGATTACGGCGGTTGAGTTCATGTTCAGACCTACCGAAGCCACGATTATCGCGAAAAATAAAATCCACAGGTTGGTGCCTTTGAAAACAATCCCTTTTTTGATTTCCTCGTAAACGCTATCCTTTTGTTCCAGTTCGGCCTCCAGGTTAAAGAAGGATAAGATCTTTCTGAAAATGTTAAAAATATTCATGGTCTCCTTTTTTTACATCGAATATTGTTGAATGAAAAGTTAAATAACATTACAGTCTGTTTTAAAAATGGCCAGTCCGGGGGCCGGCGATACCATAGCTGAACGTTGAATGGTCGACATCTGTGGCGGGAGAAATTCCCTGGATGAGGATTTGATATTGAGCATCGCAGAGTTGTCGGGAAGAGAACCGTCGGCGTTGATTCCCACCTGTGCGACGGCAGCTGAAATGCCCGTCGCCATTACATAACAGAGAACAAGGATGACCAGTTTTTTTATCATCGCAGATGGTTTTTGGATAATTACGGTAAATGTATGAATCCCAATCGAAAAAAATAGTATTTCGAAGAGTGTAATAACATATATTTTTATCGACATATTTTTAATGGAATTTCCTTTCGGCCCCCGTCGGGGTCCGTTTCAGGTGTAGTCTGAAAATTGAATTTGTATAGCTAATTTAGTGCAATCAAATAAACATGTATAGTCATTTCAGTATAAACCCTTTTAACTGTATAGTTTTTTCAGTA
>SACF01000146.1 GCA_009928665.1 Alphaproteobacteria bacterium | reverse complement strand
CAAAACCAACAAAGCGATGAGGGGCGCCAGCCCCGGTTTGATAAAAAATACGATGGATGCAGTGGCTGCATCGGCCTGTTCCATGGTCAGGAAGTAGGTGAGGTACCCCAAACCGGTGACCATAATGCCTACGTATAGTAGTAGATTCAGGTTTGCAATAGCAATCCCCGCCACCAGGGGTTTTCCCAATATCAATAGGAGAGGAATCATCGCCAGGGAGCCGAGGAGAAAGCTGATGGAAGTTTGTGGCAGCCCGCCCATGCGATGGACCGTTCTTCTTCCCATGGCACTATTAAGGCCAAACAGAGCAGCGGAGAAGACGGAGTAGAGGGTTCCCGCCAAGGTGTTTCCTTCCGCCATATTCCATGGTGCTATCATGAAAAGGATTCCCAGGAGGCCAATGACGATGGCCAATATCTTGTTTCGGTTCAGCTTTTCTTCCGTGAGGAAGTGAGCAAAGAGCATGGTGAACATGGGGTTAATACAGAATATAACGGCTGCCGTGGAGGCATTGGCATTTTCCACCCCCAGTTGAAACAAGACCATGGAAAAGGGGACTAGAAGGATGCCCAGAAGAAGCATATAGGCATAATCTTTTCCTTGGAGTTGTATTCCTTTCCCTCGGATTCTACGTAAGGCAAATGGGAGAAGAAAGGCCCCCCCGATGAGGAAGCGAAGAAAGGTGAGTTGGAAGGCATCAAACCCGGCCCCGGCTATTTTTAATGCCACTTCCATGGTGCTGAAAAGAGTGGCAGAAACGATAATATAGAAGACGATTTTTTTCATGATTGCCTCGATTACATGCCTGGATATTCTCGAAAACAGGATGGCTTCATTGTATCAGAGAACCATGGTTTTCACAAGGTAGCAGCATCCGGGCAAACCCTATACAAGCGGGGGTAAAAATGATACCATAAAAAGAAAAAGGGAGGCATCTTATGGATAAAGAATGGGTAAAACCGTTGGTCCGCCTGTTGGCAGCCAGCCGGGAATATATTCCGCCGATTCTCTCTGGGTTGGATGAGCAGCGAGGAGATCGGGGGATTTTTCGTGTGCCGGAAGAAATGGTCAATGAAGGATGGCGAGCTGTGGTGATGGATTTGGCCCAGGGGAAGCTGGAAGACTACCGGGTATCCTTTCGGGAAGATGGCATCCATGTGGAGGCGACCTTGAAGGTGATGCTAAAGACACGGCTTCATATGGTGCTTCATGTAGAGGATTTCGTTTTTGGACCCAAGGGTCATTATGGTGTGGTGCGTTATGAAACGGTGGGTTCCTCTTTGGCCCACACATTTTTGCCCAAGGTTTTGGATAGTATGGTAAAGAAGGCCCCCGACCTGGTTCGGTTGGAAGGAAATCGCATGTTATGGTCTTTGGAAAGCATCCCGCAAATCCCCTCCTGGCTGGCGGTGAAGTATCGGGGCACGAAGGACGGTGTGCTGGAAGCCGCATTTTTAATGGTATAAGGAGCGGATAGGATGAAGAAAATATTACTGATGACCACGGGAGGTACCATTGTTTCTGCCGAGACGGCCAGAGGCTTGATTCCGGCTTTGGGCGGTGAAGAATTACTATCCTACCTGCCGGACTTGTCCCAAGTATGTACCCTGGATACCATGGAGGTTTCTTCCATCGATTCCACCAACATGAATCCGGATATCTGGGTGAAGCTGACGGAAATCATACGGGACACCTATGAAGACTACGACGGTTATGTGATTACTCATGGAACCGATACCATGGCTTATACGGCAGCCGCTCTTTCTTATATGGTACAAAATATAGATAAACCGGTGGTGTTGACCGGGTCTCAAAAGCCCATCACCTTTGATTCCACCGATGCCAAGGTGAATTTAACGGACAGCATTCTCTATGCCGTGGATTCGGAATCCCGCGGGGTTACCATCGTATTCAACGGCAAAGTCATCCTGGGAACCCGGGCCAAGAAAACCATGTCCGTATCTTACCAAGCTTTTTCCAGCATCAACTTTCCATTTTTGGCTACGATTCAAAATGGG
>SACF01000145.1 GCA_009928665.1 Alphaproteobacteria bacterium | reverse complement strand
TACCATTGTTGCCATCAATATTGGTTTTGTAGTAGCCGGGGCGATTCAGGTGGAAACCATTTTTTCCTGGCCTGGATTGGGGCGACTGATGTATGAAGCGCTGGGTGCAAGAGACTATCCGCTGCTTCAAGGGATATTTCTTTTGGTGACAGTTAGTGTGGTGTTGGCCAATCTTTTAGCGGACATTACCTACTCCTATGTAGACCCAAGAGTGAAGAATTAGAAAGGAGAGGCTGTTATGGAATGGAAAATGTCACATAAGAAAGGACGCCTCTTCTTGCGGGCGGTTCGCAGCAACCGCATGGCTTTTGTGGGTGCCGTCATCCTTAGTATTTTTGTGTTGGTGGCCATTTTCGGCCCTATGGCAGTTCCTTTTTCCACTATGGAGTTTGGAGATGTGGCGGAAATTTTAAATCCTCCTTCAAAGGAGCACCTATTGGGCACCGATGATATGGGAAGAGATGTACTGGCTAATCTGATTTCCGGGGCTCGAATTTCATTGCTCATTGGGGGACTGGCCACTTTGATTTCCATGGGAATCGGCACTCTCATCGGGATTGTATCCGGATACTTTGGAAAGGGGATTGACACCGCTTTAATGCGATTCACGGATTTTTTCATGGTAATCCCCTGGCTTCCTTTGATGATGGTGTTGGCCGCTATTTTGGGAACCAGCATATGGAATATCATCTTTGTTATTGGCATCACTGGTTGGGCGGGAACCGCCCGAGTGGTGCGTTCCCAAACTCTGTCAGTAAAAGAACGGCAATTTGTGGAGAGGACCCTTTCTTTGGGTGCCGGTAGCGGCCACATAATGGCCCATCATATCCTCCCCAATGTTTTCCCTTTGGTATTTGCCAATACCGTTTTGGTGGCTGCCGTAGCCATTGTGTCGGAAACCACATTAAGCTTTCTGGGGCTGGGAGATCCCACTACCGCCAGTTGGGGAATGATGTTGCATTACGCCTTTGAAAGCGGCGCTACCAGTGCGGGGGCATACTGGTATTATCTGCCTCCCGGAATTTGTGTGGTACTGGTGGTATTGTCCTTTACCTTATTGGGATATGCCTTTGACGAAATTTTGAATCCGAAGTTGAGAAAGAGGTAAAGACCATGCTGTTAGAAGTGAAAAATCTGCATACCTATTTTGATACGGTAAAAGGGG
This sequence comes from Alphaproteobacteria bacterium, assembly GCA_009928665.1. GTDB lineage: Bacteria > Bacteroidota > Bacteroidia > Bacteroidales > FEN-979 > CAIVAT01. Next base: position 860 of record SACF01000145.1, on the reverse strand, counting down.
AATACAAAGCGGTAGAAGATGCCAGTTTTCAGTTGAACTATGGAGAAGCTTTGGGTTTGGTAGGGGAGTCTGGCTGTGGAAAAACAACCTGTGCCCTGTCCATTGCCGGACTATTACCCAAAGAAGGAAGAGTGGCGGGGGGAGAAATCTTGTTGGAAGGAAGGGACCTTTTGACGCTCTCGGAGGAGAGCTTACGGCAAAAGAGATGGAAAGAAGTTTCCATTATCTTTCAAGGGGCCATGAATGCGCTGAATCCGGTAATGAAGGTGGGAGAACAAATTGCGGAGGCCATCGTACTTCACGAGAGGAAAAGCCGGAAAGAGGCATTTGAAAGAACAGAACAACTCTTTGAGTTGGTGGAAATGCCTAAAAGTCGCATCCATAATTATCCCCATGAGTTCAGTGGCGGCATGAAGCAACGCGCCATGATTGCCATGGCACTGGCTTTGAATCCCAAGGTGGTCATTGGGGATGAGCCTACCACCGCACTGGATGTTATGGTACAGGCCCAAATCTTAAACCTATTGGAGAAGCTTCGGAAAGAGCTGAATATGGGATTGATTTTAATTACCCATGACCTTTCCATATTGGGGGAGACCTGTGATACGATAGCCGTAATGTATGGTGGAAAAATTGTGGAGAGTGGTACGGTGGAAGACATTTTTCAACATACGGCTCATCCTTATACGGAACGATTAATTTCCTGTTTCCCGAACATCGGAAAGGAAAAGGTCATTCCTCCCGGCATAAAGGGAACACCACCCAATATGATGGAGCCTCCCGCCGGATGTTATTTTCATCCTCGTTGTCATCGTGTCATGGACCGGTGTCGTTGGGAAGAACCGAAAACCAGGAAAGTC
>SACF01000036.1 GCA_009928665.1 Alphaproteobacteria bacterium | reverse complement strand
CGGAACGACCACCTACACCTGGGTCAACAACACCCCGTCGATCGGACTTGCAGCCTCAGGTAATGGTGACATCAGTTCGTTCACGGCCACCAACAGCGGAACCTCGCCTGTTGTGGCCACCATCACCGTCACACCCCATTTTGAGAACGGATCGGTGACCTGCGACGGACCGACCACCTTGTTCACCATCACCGTCAACCCGTCGGCACAGGTTGACCAGCCCGCCAACCAGACCGTCTGCCACAACGCCGCCACTAACCAGGTAACCTTCTCAACTACCTCCACCGGCGGAACCACCTCCTACACCTGGAGCAACGACAACACCTCCATCGGTCTTGCTGCCAGCGGCGCAGGCGACATCCCATCATTCACCGTTACCAACACCGCAACTTCGCCGGTGGTGGCCACCATCACCGTCACTCCCCATTTTGAGAACGGATCGGTGACCTGCCACGGAGAAGCAAAGAGTTTCACCATCACCGTTAATCCGCTGGGTCAGGTCAATCAACCCGGCAACCAGGTTGTCTGCCACAATGCACCCACCTCACTGGTTACCTTTGCCACCTTAAACACCATTGGAACCACCACCTACAACTGGGCCAACGACAACACTGCCATTGGTCTTGCAGCATCGGGAACCGGTGACATCAACCCCTTTACCGCCATCAACACCGGGTTATCGCCCGTTACAGCCAACATTACCGTCACCCCCTTCTTCACCCACAACGGGGTGACCTGCCAGGGTCCGGTCAAGATCTTCTCCATCACCGTCAACCCCCCGGCACAGGTCAACCAACCCGCTTCGCAGGTGATCTGCCACAACGCCCTTACGGATCTGGTTACCTTCACCACCAACCTGACCGGCGGGACCACTACCTACTCCTGGACCAACGACAACACCTCCATCGGGCTTACAGCCTCGGGCAACGGGGATATCGCTGCGTTCACAGCCGTTAATCCCGGCTTATCGCCCGTGGTCGCTACCATTGTGGTCACCCCCCATTTTGATAACGGCACCACCCTCTGCGACGGACCCACAAAAACCTTCACCATCACCGTCAACCCGCTGGGGCAGGTCGTTCAACCCGACAACCAGACCGTCTGTAACAACGCTTCCACCACCGCCGTGGCCTTTTCTTCGCTGAACACCGGGGGAACCACCACCTACGACTGGAGCAACGACAACACCTCCATCGGTCTGGCAGCTTCGGGAACCGGCAATATTGCTGCATTCACAGCCTTAAATGGTGGAACGGCGCCGGTCGTGGCCACCATCACAGTTACGCCTACTTTCGCCCAGGGAGGAACCAGTTGCCAGGGACCATCCAGGTCTTTCACCATCACCGTGAACCCTACACCTGATGTAACCTTCGGGCCGGCGTCAACCCCGGTGATCTGCTCCGGGACACAGGCTTCGATCCTCTTCTCATCACAGGTTGCCGCAACTGTTTTTAACTGGACTGTTCCATCACTTCCTTCCGGTGTCACCATGACCGCAACTTCCGGCACCGGCAATGTTAACGAGACCATCACCAACAACTCCAACGTCATTGCCACCGTCGTTTTCCAGGTTATGCCCGTAGCTGCCTCCTGTTCGCCCGCCACGCCCTACTCCTATTCCGTTGTGGTCAACCCCGTGCCTGCCGTACAGTTCCCCGCTTCACCTCCCAACCCCCAGACCGTCTGCTCCGCCTCCAATACCATGGTCGCCGTTGCACTTGCCACCAACGTCCTGGCCCCGGCCGTCATCTCCTACAACTGGACAGCTATGGCTTATGATAACTTCAACAACCCAACCTCTGCCATCAACGGATTCCTTACCCCCAACTCGGGCAATACCATCCCCGGTGAAAACCTCGCCAGTACCCTGCTCGAACCCGGTTATGTCAAGTACTCCGTAATTGCCACCATCACCACCAGCGGGCTTGCCTGCCAGGGTCCAACGGCTTTTTACCAGGTCAACGTCAACCCCAGTCCTACCGCCCAGCCCTCCATCGCCAACCAGAGCATCTGCTCCCAGTCGGCTTACCAGCAGGTCAACTTCACCGCCAACGTATCCCCGGTAACCTACACCTGGACGGCCATCAACGTCTCGGGCGTCTCGGGCGCCATCACATCAGGCACTACCGACAACATCCCGCCCGCTATTTTGCAGACCACCGCCCTGGCTCAGGGCACCGTCCGCTATGAGATCACACCCATCTATAGCGGTGGTGGCGGGTTCGGCTGCCCCGGAGGCGTCTCTTACTCCACCATCTTTGTCAACCCCAATCCAACCATTCCCGTCATCACTGGCGGTTCCGGACCCGGCGCCGGTCACATCGAATGTGAAAACCAGCCTTCGGTCCCCTATTCCGTCCCCAACATCCCCGGACATACCTACGCCTGGACCCTCTCCGGCGGTTCCATCTCCGGCCCTTCGGTCAACAACTCCATCCTGGTCAACTGGGGACCTGCCAATCCTTCCGCCTGGATCCAGGTCACCGACACCGACCTCAACTATGCCACTGCCTGTACCTCTTCCTCTACCGTTTATAACGTCACCATCACGCCCCGTCCCGTTCCCGTCATCTCCTCTTCCTCTTCCAACGGTATCTGCCAGGGTCAGACCGGCAACTACACCACCGCAAACGGAATGAGCCTCTACGACTGGACCATCCCCTCCGACGGTACCATCATCTCCGGCGGCGATGGGTTCGCTTATGTCAACATCCGCTGGAACTCCCCCGGAACCCGTACCATTTACGTTAACTACCGCAACAACTACAACTGCGACGGGCTGCCACCCGGCGGTGCCCTCACCTTCCCCGTCAACCCGCTGCCCGATGTCACCATCGCCGGGACGGCCACCTCAACGGTCTGTCAGGATTTCCCGACCCCCTACTCCTATTCCACCTCGGTGATCGACCCAACGGCCTCTTATACCTGGTCCATTCCCCTGGGCAACGGCGCCATCTCTCCTTCCGCTAACGCGAACCCCATCACCATCAACTGGTCTTCGGCAGGCGTGGCGCAGCTTCGTGTCAACGCCATCACCGCCCTGGGTTGTTCCGACTCCAAAACCATCCCCGTCACCGTGGCTGCCAAGCCAAATGTTTCGTTCACACCCTGTTTTGACCTCACAACCACCCTCAACGCAAAACCCATTCAGCTCAGGGGCGGACTGCCCGTCGGCTCCACCGGCATCTACTCCGTCGGCGCTCCCGTGGTCAACCCCGCCACCTACTTCACCCCCTCTTCTCTCGGCTCCCATAACATCTACTTCTCCTTTACCAACGCCAGCGGTTGTATCGCCTCAACACCGGCCGTCACCATCACCGTCCTTGACCCGTCCACCCTCTTCTCCGGATGCGGCTCCACCCTCACCGACAAACGTGAAAACCCGCCTAAAGTCTACAAAACCGTCCAGATCGGCGCTCAGTGCTGGATGCAGGAAAACCTCCGCTTCGGTTCCAACACATCTTACCTCTCCCCGCAAACCGACAACTGCATCTTCGAGCGTTATTGCCTCTCCTTGGACGCCAACTGCGTCACCTACGGCGGCCTCTACCAATGGGATGAGCTGATGCATTACAACGGCTCCGACCGCGCACAGGGGTTCTGCCCCCCGGGTTGGCATGTGCCCAACGAGTCGGAATGGAACACCCTGATCAACAACATCTCCCTTGGCGTCGGCAACGGCGTGGCCGGCTCTTACCTCAAAGACCTCAACACCCTCGGGCAGTTCAAGGCTGAACCCTCCGGCGTGGTTTACCTCAACAACCTCGAAGCATTCCTCTCCGGCAACCTCAAGGGATCCTTCTTCTGGACCTCCTCCCCCGGGACTACCGACCGCTTCGTCGCCCGCGGACTCAATACCCTTGCCCCAAGCATCTCCCGATACGAAGCCTCAAAAGCCGACGCGTTCCAGGTGCGATGCGTGAAAGACAATTGACAATGGACAATGGATAATTGAAAATTGACAATTGAAGGTTCGATTTCGGATTTACAGTTATCATCTTTTAGAATGATCTTATATCTTTTCGTGTTGAAACTAACCTGCAACGCTAAAGATGGGATATCCATTGTTATCATTGGCGATTTGCATGAACCTGATTCCTATGGATGTCATTCGTCAATCGTAAATCATGTCAATCGTAAATCATGTTCAATCGTAAATAGAAAGGGTTTTCAGGCAACTATTTCATCATTGTTTTGTCCTTCTGATATTGTGTTAGGTCCGAAAAAGTTCGTACTTTTACAACCCCTACCGGTAAATCATCGTATTACACGCGTTGCATGCCCTAACCAACTTATTAAGCATGAGCCTGATTCCAAGCCCCTGTATGAACACTTCGACGCTCAGTGTCGGGTTTTTCGTGAAAACAAAGTTTTGGGGCAAACACAATGGTTGTTTTCGCGGATAAACGGAAAAGCATGTTACCGACTGGCATCACAAGGTTTTTACTTATAGTGCTGATTCTTTCTGCATTTTCTACTCCTATTCGGTCACAGATCGTCATTACGGGTAAGACCAGGATCTGCCTGGGTGAATCGACCTCGTTGAAAGCAACCGCGATAGGCGGAAATTATGGAACGACCAATTATGTTTTCGAAATTATCGATTACAGCGCCCATCCACCCTTTTCGGGAGGAACCGAGATCGACCCCAACTTTACGGGATGTACTGCCAGTGGCCACGATGACTGCTTTGCCCCGCCTGACAATCCTACCCCGCCGAATGGTTATCCCATCGGATTTTCCTTCTGCTTTTTCAACCAACAGTACGACCGTTTCTGGGTGGGTTCCAACGGATGGATCGGTTTTTCCAACCCGACCGGACAAAATTGGACCACCTTCACCGCAACCTCAATTCCTAATCCTAATTCAAACGTTCCCAAAAACTGCATCTTTGCACCCTGGCAGGACTGGTATCCTGGAGCTGGCGGGGCTCCCAACAGCGTTTACTATTATAATACCGGCGTTGCACCCGACCGAAAACTGGTAGTCTATTGGCGCGATTGCCCCCTGTTCGGGTGTCAGACCTCCACCGAGGACCGGGGAACCTTCATGATCGTTTTAAATGAACAAAGCAGTATCATTGAGAATTTCATCCAGATAAAACCCAATTGTCCCAGCAGCAATGAAGGTGCAACCCAGGGGGTTCACAACATCGACGGAACCATGGCCTACACGGCAACTAACCGGAATCTTGGCGTTTGGACCGCTTCCAGTGAGGGTACCAGGTTCAACCCGAGCGGTGTAAACTGGTATAAGGATGCCCCTCCCCCTGTTGGGACTTTTGTTGGTTATGGTTCCACGCTTGTGGCTTCTCCGGCCACAACTACCGTGTATTACGCGGTTGTCGGGGCCTGCGACGGAACCCTTCAGTCCGGATCGTGTACCGTAACGGTCGACCCACTGCCTGAACCGACCATCACCGGCGCATCAAATGCCTGTCAAAATGATGTTAAAACCTATACGACTGAGAGTACAGGCTCGCAATTCACCTGGAGCTACCCCGGCGCCACACTGATCGGAGGCGGCGGATCGGGTGATCCCTGGGTTATTGTGAAGTGGGTGAACGCCGGAACTCACTATTTATCTGTGAATTACAAGAATTCGTACGGTTGTGTCGCTGCAACTCCATCGACTTATACCGTAACCGTGGCGACCTTTGATTTCCCGGTTATCAATACCCCTTCAGATGAATACTGCGCGGAAGCGCCGGTTACCTTCACCACTCAAACGGGGAAGACCAATTATATCTGGGAATACCTGCCATCCGGGGCCACCCTGATCTCAGGCGGATCAACAACCGATCCTTTTCTCACGGTTTCATGGGCAACGCCGGGAACCAAAACAGTTTCGGTCAATTATACCGATCCCGGCGGATGCGTCGGTGATCCTCCGACCGTAAAACAGGTGCTCATCAAGCCGCTTCCCGTTACAAATCCACCCTGGACAAAGAATATTTGTTCCGGACAAAATACCAACATGCCTTTATCTTCCAGCCCTCCAGGCGGTTTGTTTGGCTGGACGACACCAACATGTTCGCCAAACATTCAATCCTGCCCGGGAAGCAACAACAATGTCACCGTCATTTCCGATGTGCTGACGCTGACCAACAACCTGCCCGGGACCGTCACCTATCATATTGCCCCTTTCCTGGCAAGTTGTGCCGGATCGACGCAGACCATCGTGATCACCGTGAATCCCCTGCCCAATCCTACGATCAGCGATGATAACGGAAATGTGCATCAAGCCTGTCTGAATTCGACGGTTATCTATTCGACCGAATCATCGATGACCGGCTACCTGTGGGCCATTTCACCGGGGGGGTCTATTCTGGGTGGACAGGGGACCGCTTCGTGCACGGTACAATGGAGCAGCGCCGGATCCCAGTGGGTTAATGTGGGCTATACCGACGGCAATGGTTGTTCATCCGGGAGTCCCGGAATTTATAACGTAACGGTTTTGGCACTTCCGGTTCCTCAGATCAACGGACCGGTTACCGTCTGTCCCGGAATCGACGGAAATACCTATACCGCCCTCAACGGAGTAAGCAATTTTGTCTGGTCGGTCTCGTCGGGAGGAACGATCACCGGTGGCGCCGGTACCAGTCAGATCACCGTAATGTTTAATGCCCCGGGGCAGCAATATGTGTATTTGTCTTACACCGACGCCAACGGGTGTTCATCAGCCACCCCATCAAGTTATACCATCACGGTGAGTACACCTCAGATCCCTGTCATTTCGCAGGGAACAGGTTCTCTCTGTCCGAACAGCCCTGTGATCTTCACCACAGAGGCCGGGAAAAACGGTTACACCTGGCAAGCCTTACCCGACGGAACCATCACCGGGAACGGAACCAGTTCCATATCTGTTTCCTTTCCGACCTCCGGAGCCAAAACCCTGTCGGTTAATTATACCGACCCCTCCACAAATTGCCAGTCGCTGACATCTACACTGACAGTTACAGTCAACACATTACCGATACCCATCATCACAGGCCCTACATCGGTTTGTAAAAACTCGACCAACCGGTATTTTACTGCCTCCGCGATGTCGAACTACCAATGGAGTCTTGATCCATCGGGGTACGGGTCGATCATCCCGGTGCCAGGTTTACCCGACCAGGTAGATGTTATCTGGACTACCTTTGGAAATCCGCAGATCAGTGTCTCTTATACCGATGAACATGGCTGTACTGCACTCAACTCCACTGCAATAACCGTCGCGGTTCAGTCTTTACCTACACCTTCGATCACCAGCGGGCTTGCAGCTGTCTGTGCCGGCCATACCGTTACTTATACCACCCAGACCGGGGCATCCACGTACAGTTGGGACGTTCAGCCCACCAGCGGCAGAACCATCCTGAACGGTGGCGGCACCGGCGATCCTGTCATCACCATCCGGTGGGATGATCCGAATTCCTACATCATCTCCATCAATTATTCGATCGGCATTGGATGTACGGCACCAAATCCTACCACCTATCCCGTTGCAGTCAACCAAAACCCTTCGCCTCTGATCACCAGCGCCACCGGCGGAAATATCTGCGGATATTCAACCCATACTTACTCTACTACAGGGGGAACCGGGCATACCTTTGCCTGGAGTGTGACGGGCGGAGTCATCACCACGGGAGGAGGCCCGACAAATTCCTTTGCCGGTGTAACCTGGGGAAATGCACTTCCCGTTGATATTCAGCTGGTTGAGACCATCGCCTATCCCGGGGTCTCCTGTTCCAGCCAGGCGCCATCCTTCCCGATCACCATGAAGCCCTGGCCCGGTGAGCCCACATCCATATCAGGCCCTTCGGAGGTTTGCAATACCTGGCAGGGACAGGTTTATTCGATTCCACCGGTTACAAATGCCAACCAATACAACTGGAGTTATACCGGATCCGGAATTACCATCTTCAATAACGGGAATACAATCACGATCGACTTTTCATCAACGGCCACTTCCGGGATTCTCATGGTAAAGGGAGTGAATGATTGCGGCGAGGGGCCAGCGTCACCTGTCTTGCCGATCACCGTGAACGCCCTGCCCATCGTCAACCTGACCGCCTGCTACGATCCGGTCACAACCAAAAATGCAAAACCATTTCTTCTGAAGGGGGGAACGCCCCTTGGAACCGGCGGAGCATACAGAATCGATAACCCATCATCGAACCCCGTCACCGGAAATATTTTCAATCCCGGTGATCCTGCAATCACGGTCGGGCAACATACCATCTATTTTTCATATACCAACATTCACAACTGCACTGCCACTGCACAGCAAACCATCTCGGTTCTGGCCTCCAATGCGTCGTTCCAGTGCGGCACAGCATTCACAGATCCCCGCGACGGACAGATCTATGCCACCACCCAGATCGGAGCACAATGCTGGCTGAAAGAAAATCTGAGGTACGGCAACCAGTCAGCATACATCCAGCCGCAATCCGACAACTGTATCTGGGAAAAATATTGCATCAGTTCCGATCCCGGTTGTTCAGCTTACGGAGGTCTTTACCAGTGGGATGAAGTTATGCAGTACACTTCGACCGACCGTGCCCAGGGCTTTTGTCCGCCAGGCTGGCATGTTCCGAATGAAGCAGAATGGATGTTGCTGATCGACAACATCTCACTCGGGGCAGGTAATGGTGTGGCCGGTTCCTACCTGCGTGATCCGGGAACAGCAGGCCTGTTCAGGGCCTTTCCGGCAGGAATTTTTTATCAGAACCTTCCGGAATCCTTTACAGCCGGGGAGACCCGGGTCTCTTTGTTCTGGACCACATCATCGCAATCAACGGATAAGGCCGTTGCACGCGGAATCAATTCGATCTCACCTAGCGTTTCGTATTACAACGGATCGAAAGCCGATGCATATCCGGTAAGATGTCTGAAAGATTGAAAATATAAGAGGAATTAGCGAACCTGAATTATCAACCGACTGGTCAATTAAGTAAAGATTAAAATTTTCATCTGCTATAACCGACTACCTTCATTTTTTCTATATATCTTTGTATTATACATATTTTTATGAAATATTGGATGTCGGTAAAATTACATAGCAAGATCGTCCTTGTTTCCTTTCTGATCACACTCAGTATTTCCTTTATAAGCCGTGCTCAGGTGAATGTGACTTCCGGAACCGCCATCCCGATGACACCGACTGAATTCATCCAGAATTACCTGGTTGGCACGGGCGTGACCGTGACCAATGCCACCTTCAACGGATCAAGCGAAATGCTGAATTTAATGGGTACGCGTGTTTGCGATATGGTTACCGTGAACATTGCCGACCAGATCGGGATCTTCACGGCTTCCGGTGAGGCTTTCGAACAACTTAAACTAGCGGGAGGCATCATTCTTTCTGCAGGTAGAGTCAAAGATGCGGATTTAAGAAACGTTCCAAGCGCTCATGCAAGCAATGCCATGTGCTCCGGCGCCGACCCGGACCTTGCAATTCTTGGTGGCGGCGACTCAAAGGATCGGGCAGTCCTTGAATTTGATTTCATTCCCCAAACCGATAATCTTTCATTCAGATATGTTTTTGCCTCCGAAGAGTTTGATGATTTCTGCAATGGCGGAGTCAATGATTCATTTGGTTTTTTTCTGAGTTCCAGCGATATAAGCGGTGGAATGGGATATACCAACGACGCTGTGAACATTGCATTGTTACCCAATTCTTTATCGCCGGTGACCATCAATAACATTTGTTCTAAAGACTACCATGTCCTTACGGGCGATTATTCATGGTGGAATGGCGATGGGAAAGAGGTTCCACCCTATATGAAAGGAAATGGAACGATATTCACTTACGACCGGTTTACCAAGGTTTTCACTGCCAGCTACAGTGTGAATTGCGGACAGACTTATCATATTAAAATAGCCATTTCTGACATTCAAGATATGATATTTGATTCCGGGATCTTTCTGGAACAAAACAGTTTTTCGAGTACCAGCACAACCCCAAGCACCACCTTTTCGAATCCCGAAACCGGCGAACTTCTTGTTCCCGGGTGCAGCGCGACCGATCTTTTTTATACCATTCCGGAACCCAAAACCGCGACGGTGACGGTCGATCTCACCATCGATCCTTCAGGAACGGCAACCCAGGCCGATATTCTGCCCAATCCATTCCCGGCACACATGTACATCCCGACCGGTATGACCCAGACGCCTGCCATTCACATAGAGGCATTACCGGCCGCCTTTCCCGGGCCCGACAAGACATTGATCATCACGGCAACGGTAACCAACTGCGCTGTTGCGAATGTCGCAACCAGTACCTTTACCATCAAATACAACGATGTACTGAGCGTCACGGCGCCGCCTGTCACCATTTGTTCGGGTGGTACAGCCACCCTTACTGCCTTTGCCTCCGGAGGCCAGGTATTCGTTCCGTCGGACACTTACCACTTTCACTGGAGTACGGGTTCCACATCACCCACCATTACGGTCAATCCCGGACCTGGAAGTCATCCGTACACGGTAACCGTTACCGATGCCTGCGGGGGTTCTGTTACCGTCACAACCTGGGTCCAGGTAGGTACCACTCCCGGGCCGGCCGGGCCCCTTACAGGTCCAACCGTGTTGTGCACTCCGGCTAACGATATTGTCTTCAGCATACCGGAGATCCCCGGAGCCGAAGATTACATCTGGACCCTGCCGCCCGGAGCGATGATCACAGCAGGGAACAACTCGCGTTCCATCACGGTCAATTTCCCGGCATCGGCCGCTTCCGGAAACATCAGTGTTTATGGACACAGCACCTTCTGCGGCGACGGTTCCCCGGCAACCCTGGCCCTCGATATCCACCCCAGTCCGCAACCGGCCGGGGCCATCACAGGTCCCGGTGCCCTGTGCCAGGGTATACCGCCGGTATCGTACTCCATCCAACCACTGAACTATACGACCCAGTACAACTGGTCGGTTCCCCCGGGTGTCACCATAACAAGCGGAGCCGGAACCAACCAGATAACCTGCCTGGTCACTACTTCCGCGGTTTCGGGGAGTGTCACCGTATATGGTTTCAATCCCGAATGCCTCGGAGGCGTACCCGCGACCCTGACGATAACGATCGATCCGGTTCCCGGATCTGCCGGAATGATCAGCAGCCCTGCAGGCGCCGTGGTTTGCCAGCGCCAGGATGGGGTCAGTTATTCGATTTCACCCATTCCCCATGCCGAAAGTTATATCTGGACCTATTCAGGCACCGGGGTAACCCTGCACAACAATGGGCCGGACCTTCTAATCGACTTTTCAGCCACGGCAACTTCAGGAATTCTATCGGTTGCCGGTCATAACAACTGCGGAAACGGCACCCTTTCACCAGCCTTTGCAATCACAGTCAGAACCAAACCTGTGGTTGAATTCCAATCCTGTACGCCCCTTGTGACCACGAAAAACGGCCGTCCGATCCTTCTCAAAGGAGGTACCCCGTTGGGAACCGGCGGAGAATACAGTGGAACCGGAGTCACCCTTGTTTCACCCGGGATGTATGTGTTCGACCCGGCCAACGGCCTGGTCTCGGGAGGAACAGTCCTCAATCCCGGCGAATACCCGGTGACATTCAGATATACCAATGTCGAGGGCTGCTACGATGAAAAAACCATAACCTTCACCGTTTATCCTTCCAATGCAACGGGATCCTGTCCGGGGACCCTGACGGATTACCGTGATTCACAAGTCTATTCGACGTTCCTCGCAGGAACCGGAGCCGGGGCAAATTGCTGGATGGCCGTCAACCTGAATTACGGCGATTATTCAACTTACAGTCAATTGCAAACCGACAATTGCACCCCTGAAAAATATTGTAAGGACAACATCCTCTCTAACTGCAGTCAATCGGGCGGATATTACCAGTGGGCCGAACTCATGATGTACCAGGAGAACACTGCTTACCAGGATCTGTGTCCCCCGGGTTGGCACCTTCCTTCGGCATCGGAATGGGAATCGCTGATTACCTTCTATTCCGGTGTTGGAAAAGCCGGATCACCCATGAAAGATCTTCACCCCGCTTCAGGATTTCACGGGTTGCCCGAAGGAATCCTCTATCAGAACACTTCCTGGTCATTCACCACAGGAACATTGACAGGATCCCTGTTCTGGACCTCCTCCCCTCTCTCTCCCTCAACCGCCGTCGCGCGGGGTATTAACAGCATCAACCCGAGCGTTTCATACTACCCTTCAAGCAAGGTACATGCCTTCCCGGTAAGATGTGTCAAAAACTGATGCCGGATTCACTGTTACCTTCCTTATAAAATGAACCTTTTCGGTGAATCATTTATATTCAATTCTTATTATATTTGCAATATAACCTGAAAATCATTGACCATGAAAAAGTTATTTGCATTTCTGACCGCTTTGTTCCTTGTGGTGGTGGTCATTGCCCAGGAACGTAAAATCGCTGAAATCCCGGTCAGCCAGTTGCCCAAAGGAGTAAGCACCTACGTCAATGGAACACTCCCCGGATCGAAGATCGTCCAGGCCGCAAAAGTGGTTGAGAACTCCGGTACCTCTTACATTGCCCTGGTGAATGTCAATGGAAAGAACCATCCTTATCAATTCGACAGCAACGGAAAGTTTAAAGGCAAACCCGATCCCGCCCTCATCAAAGAGGCAAAACTCAAAATGGCCGGTCAGCAACCCAAAACCAAAGCCGATCCCAACGCGAAACCGCCGGTAAACACCGATCCTCCGCAACCCGCAAAACAAGGAACCAAACCCGTTTCCGGCGACACGAAAGCGACAACCACCCCGGAACCTAAACCTCCTGTAAAGCCGGCAACCCAAACTACCGGAAAAACAGCGCCGACCACCACTCAGTCCGGGAAAACACAGCCCACTGCCCAACCCGTGAAGACCGAGACAAAACCGGCAACCAAACCGCCCGCAAAGTCCGACGCTGAAACGGTCCCGGCAAAACCCGCGGCCAGTGACGAAGTACCAAAAAAATAACCTGACAGCCAGAAACTCCCATGAAAATTCCCCTGTGTCTGATAATCAGTGGCATCCTTCTCACAATTGCAGTGTCCTGCAAAAAAACCCTGACCGTGGATGAGGTCCTTGCCTCCCATCACGGAGGAATGACCAGCCACCACAACGGATTGGCCTGCATCCAATGTCATGCCAACGGATCCGAGGCTCCTGCATGGGCAGTGGCCGGATCAGTTTATAAAAAAAACAGTGATTCAATTAGTTCCGACGGAACTATATTTCTCTATTCAGGTCCGGGCGGATCGGCTTATCTTATCGGGACTATTGAAGTGGATGGAAAAGGAAACTTTTTCACCTCGGCTTCCTTGATGCCTGCCGGGGGAGCCTATCCGCAAATTAAAGGGAAGTCGGGTGACATTCAGAATATGCTCACCACGACCAATTCGGGGAACTGCAACCTGTGTCATGGCAACACTGCACCCCGGATCTGGGTAAACTGACGGTTACGCGGATATCTTCTCCAACACCTTTTTCAACAGCACTTCCTCGCGCTCCTTTGCGTGGTTCACCAATGCCTCGGCCTCTGTCAGCACGGCGGTCAGGTAATTTTTGTCCTTGAATCCGACGCCGTTGACTTTTACATTCAGGTATGCCCCGATCACGGCCGAACGGGTACACAGCGCCCCTACGCCGGCGTCGGTGACCGAGTTCGGATTTCCCTTATCAACCATCGCTTCAATAATATCGAAACATTCCATTGCGCTCTTCATCGTGCGGAATGGCACCTCGATTGCATAGCGGGTAGCATCCTGAATGGCCCGGGAACGCACCGCTTTTTCTTCATCCGATCCTTTTGGTAAACCAAAGGCATCCATGATGCGGTTGAAGGCGCGGGTATCTTCGTCAACCAGGTAGAACAATTCATCCTTGAGACGCTGACCTTTTTCAGCCCAGCCTGAGAACTCCTCCCACCGGTCATCCCATCCCGGTTTGTGAGATGACAGATTGGCAACCATGGTTCCCAGAGAAACGCCGAGGACCGCGATGTACGCCGATACCGATCCGCCTCCCGGAGCGGGCGACTCGGACGCCGTTTCATTGGCAAATCCTTCGGCTGTGAGCGAAACCAGCTTTTTATCTCTTGGATCCTCAAGCAGGTATTCGATAATCTTTTCACGCGGATTGAAAGGTTTCAGGTCATCCAATCCAAGCGATTTTATCGCTATTTTAATGATCTCCTCTTCAGAGATTCCCACGGAGCGTTGCTGTTTCCGGAGAAAGTACTTCCCGGCTTCGAGCATCGCCTTTTTCGGGATGAGCCCGACCAGCTCGGAACCGGTAACCCTTAAACCCCGCTCCATCGCCTTCTGACAGGAAACTTCAAATGCCTGATGTACCGAAGTGATGCTGATATTGGTCAGGTTGATCGAGACCTGCGCGATCCCGTACTCCTCGATAAACCAACCGATGGCTTTGCAGGCTTTCAGTGCACCGGGGATCCAAATTTCATTACCGTTTTCATCTTTTTTGATCTTGCCGGTGATCGGATTTCCTTCACGGACCGGCCTTCCTTTCTCCCGGATGTCGTAGGCAACCGCATTTGCCCTGCGGGTTGAAGTGGTATTCAGGTTGATGTTGTAAGCAACCAGGAAATCGCGTGCCCCGATCGCAATGGCGCCCGTGCGGGGATTGAACCGGGCAGGACCAAAATCGGGCTTCCAGTGGGGGTCCTCCAGTTTTTTCGGCAGTCCTTCATATTCGCCCGCCCTGCAATTTGCAAGGTTGCGGCGTTCTTCGGTAAATGCTGCATCCTCGTAACAATACACCGGGATCTCCAACTCCCTGCCAACCCTTTCGGCCAGTCGGCGGGCATACTCCGCCGTTTCTTCCATGGTAATCCCGGCCACCGGGACCAGCGGACAAACATCGGTTCCGCCAAATCGCGGATGTGCGCCGGAATGTTTGCTCATGTCGATCACTTCCGATGCCTTCCTGATTGCCTGAAAAGCAGCCTCTGACACTGCTTCGGGTGAACCCACAAACGTAACCACCGTGCGGTTGGTTGCCTTGCCCGGATCCACGTCGAGCAGACGGACTCCTTCAATTTTTTCGATTTCATCTGTGATCGTGCGGATAATGGTCATGTCGCGCCCCTCGGAGAAATTCGGGACACATTCGATGAGTTGTTTCATGGCGGATAAAGAGATTTTTAACTGATTTTTCAGGCTGCAAAATTATAAAAAGTTTGCAGTTTAAACCGAACCGGAAGCGGATTGCAAAGTATGAAATGCTGTTTTCCGCGGTATAACTGCATTTAATTCCGGCAGTTGATCGGTTTATTTTTTCACATGTTTCCGATAAACAGATCAATTCCTTATTTTTGTTTCCGGATTCACAAAACCTTTCAAAAATGAAAAAAATGATCTGGGCATTACTGCCCCTCGCATTGCTCTTTGGACAGTGTAAACAGGAACCGGCCGGTTCCGGAAAATCCGCCAACTCCTTCATCCGTAAAGCGACCGTCGATAGCGTGTTGAACAAACTGACGGCCCGCTATGGCGAAACCGACAAATCACGCATGGAAAAAGGCGTTAACCAGATCGCAACACTCTGGAAAAAGAGCGACGGAGCGGAAAAAGATTTTGAAGCATTCTGTCTGCAACATTATATACAGGATCCGGCCAGGCTGGAACTGCTTTTCAACCGACTTTCCGGCAACTTTGAATCCCTGTTCGGTCATTTCAACATGATCAGCCTGGATCTGAAAAGGGGCATGCACCTCGATATCGGCGAGATGCTCGATATCGATCAGATGTTTGCCGCTTATGAACCGGGATCCCATTTCAACGATGATTTCTTCGACAATAAACTGGCATTTGTCACTGCCCTGAACTTTCCGTTTTACACCCTCAAAGAGAAAGCAGAACTGGGAACCGGTTGGACCCGCCATCAATGGGCTACTGCACGGATGGGCGACCTGTTCACCTCACGGGTACCGGCCAGCGTGAATGTAAAAATCTCGGAGGCGCTCACGGCTGCCGACAATTACATTTCCAACTACAACATTTACATGGGAAATCTGCTCGACGATCAGGGTAAGACGCACTTTGATCCCGATATGAAGCTGATCACCCACTGGAACCTTCGCGATGAACTCAAAGCCAACTACAACAAAGGCGATGAAGGGCTGCTCAAGCAAAAGATGGTGTACCAGGTCATGCTGCACATCGTCAATCAGGATATTCCCGACAGCGTGATCGACAACCCGCGACTGCAATGGAATCCCATGTCGAACAAGGTTTTCCGTGACGGTAAAGAGATCGCCTGCAACCCCGAACCCAACACCCGCTACGAGTACCTGCTGAATAATTTCAAGGCGATGAAAGAAATGGATCCCTTCACCCCGATGTACCCCGATTTCATTATGCGTGCATTTGACGGGGGGATGGAGATACCACAGGAGCAGGTTGAGAAATTGTTCACCGATTTTTGCTCTGCGCCTGAGGTAAAAAAAGTTGCTGAACTCATCAGCAAAAGGCTTCAGCGCCCACTTCAGCCTTTTGATATCTGGTACGATGGTTTCAAGGCACGCAGTACCATGAATATGGAGTTACTCGACAAAACAACGCGGACAAAATATCCCGACACCCGTGCTTTTGAGGCCGATATTCCGAACATGTTGATAAAACTCGGATTCAAACCCGATAAGGCCAAAGAGATTGCAAGCCACATTACCGTTGACCCGGCCCGCGGCAGCGGCCATGCCTGGGGCGCCCAGATGAAAGGCGACAAGGCCCATCTACGTACCCGGATCGGCGCCGGCGGTATGGATTACAAAGGATACAACATCGCCATCCATGAGCTGGGACATAATGTGGAACAGACCATCTCCCTTTATTTCGTCGACAATTACCTGATGCAGGGAGTTCCCAACACCGCATTCACCGAAGCCCTGGCCTTCACCTTCCAGCAACGCGACCTGGAACTCCTGGGTATAAAAAACAACGATCCTGCCAAGGAAGCGCTTTCGGCGCTCGACAATTTCTGGGGAAGCTATGAGATCATGGGCGTTTCGCTGCTCGATATGAGTGTCTGGAAATGGATGTACGGCCATCCCGATGCGACCCCCGAACAGTTGAAAGAGACTGTTCTGAAAAACGCCATCGAGATCTGGAATAAATATTATGCCCCGGTTTTTGGCATCAACGACATCCCGATTCTGGCCATCTATTCGCATATGATCGACAACCCGCTCTACCTGTCGAACTATCCGGTGGGTCATCTGATCGATTTTCAACTGGCCGGTTACCTGAAGGGTAAGAATTTTGCCGACGAAGTGATCCGTATCTATTCTGCCGGCAGGTTAATCCCACAAATCTGGATGAAAAATGCCGTTGGTTCGGAGATCTCCATACAGCCCCTGATTGAAGCAACACGTCAGGCGCTCGACAACCCCGCAATCCGGTAACGGGTCTGGAAAAGAAGGTTTCAGATAACAACATTCCGATTTTCATTCATCCGAACGGCGACCGATTTCAACTGCCATTGAGATTTGGATTCCATCAGGAAGTTAAACCGATTCGGAACGGGTTCTCCCTATCAGAGTTTCTGCTTCTCTCTGTATTGCTGCATCTGGCAGAAAAATGCACTGTATTTTCTTCAGGGTACGGTGCAAAAATTTTTTCCGACAAATATGTAGCAATTTATACTATATAGTCGACATTTTTTGCTATCTTTGTCAAAAATTAACCCATTATTCCATATACCATGAAAAAGATACTGTTTACCCTGCTCCTCACCATGCCGGTTCTGCTCCTTGCTCAGAACTACAACAACATCTGTTCGTCCGGACCAACCTTTTTCAAGAAGAAGAACACTACCATCGTTAAGGCCGTTAAATCCACCAGCTTCTCCATCCCGGTGGTCGGCGATACCATTTTCAATACCTTCCGCGCCATCCGCGACACGGCGGCCGAATGCCTCGATACAACAAAAGGTTCCATTTTCGGAAAGAAGGTATACAGCGCCCAGGACGGAATTTTTTATTTCTTCAATAAGGTAAACGATACCGTGTACCTTCATACCAAAGCCCAGTTGAACGATACCTGGAAACTGGTGAACATCTCAACCACCACCTTCCTGGAGGCAAAAGTCGTCTCGGTCGGATCCGACAGCGTGATCAGTGTTCTTGATGAGGTGAAAAAAGTTGAGATCACCGCAAAGCGTAATGATGGCTCCGTAGTGTCCAGTCCATGGAATGGCAAGTATTTCAAAATGAGCAAGAAATACGGTTTATCAGAAACATTTGATATGGTTAACGTTCCATACGACACCACCAAATATATCCTCGTTGGAAAACTTAAACCGGTGATCGGCATTCAGGATTACGGGTGGAAAGATGTTTACAATTTCAGTATCGGTGATGCGTTTCACTACAGCGGTTATCTGAATTCGGTATCATCCGGTCAGAATACCACCTGGAAAGAGATCCAGACGGTGATCAATAAAACCACTTACGGCGCCAATAACGATTCCGTTGTTTACCAGATCGACCGCTGTAAAAGCACCCTCACACAACCCGGAAATAACCATGTTTATATCCACGATACCCTGAACGTCAAATACAGGTTCACCGCCCTGGCCAATGATTCCACGATCTGGAGGTATCCCGATCAGTTCGCACGTAAGAACATCTACGCTTCACAGTACGACCGGTACATGAAAACCTACAATAACCGTGTTACCAAAAGAGTAGGCGACGACAAGTACCGTTTTATAAACAGTTGTTTCACCGTTCCGGTCGGCGGAGTGACCCTGACCCTCGGCTACACCGAAGGATTGGGACTTTCGGAGTATTTCCGCTACGACTCCGAATCGAATGAATACAACAAACTGGTTTATTTTAAGAAAGGAATAGAATCGTGGGGCGCACCAGTCGGTTACGAATGTACACCCTATCTCAGCATCAATGAACAGCCCCAGCTCATTACCACACGCGTTCGCCTGGTTCCGAACCCGATGAAAAGCAGCGCCGAGATTATGATCGAAGGCATCGGTAATCCCGACGGGCTCCGGTTTGCTCTGTTCAACGCGGTTGGGAAAAAAGTTTACAGTTGCGACATCACATCCAACCCGATGACCCTGCAGAAGAATGACCTGCCTTCGGGACTTTACATCTGGATGATCGACGGAAAATCGATCCATGAAAAAGGTAAACTCGTGATCGAATAAATAATTAATTCACTCATTCACTCATTCACTCATTAAAAACGATCCTCCCGTTAAGTATAACGGTCGCTACTTTATTGCTTCCGAAAGCATAAGGCATAAACGAATAGGACGGGATGGGAACTGTAAGGAACAGGTTTGCCTTTTTCCCGCGGGCAATGCTTCCATAGTCCCTTTCAAGCCCCATGGCATAGGCACCGTTGAGGGTCACCGCGTGGATGGCCTCTTCGGGCAGCATCCTGTATTTAATGCAGGCCATGGAGAGGATGAACTGCATGTTTCCGGAGGGGGATGAACCGGGATTGAAATCGCTGGCCATGGCCACCGGTAGTCCGGCGTTGATCATGTCGCGGACCGGCACATACACCATGTCGAGAAAGAAGGCAGCGCCCGGCAAAACCGTTGGCATGGTCCCCGAATCCTTCAGACAACCGATCTCTTCGCTGCCGGTATATTCAAGATGGTCGACCGATAAGGCATGGTACTTAACCCCGACCTGGATACCGCCGGAATAATCGAGTTCATTGGCATGGATTTTCGGCTGTAATCCATACTTAATCCCTGCTTCGAGCATCCGCGAAGTCTCTTCAACCGTGAAAAAACCCCGATCACAGAAAACATCGATGAATGCGGCTAACTTTTCACCGGCAACCCGCGGAATCATCTCTCCGATCACCTGGTCGACAAAAGCGCCCTGACGCCCCCTGTATTCCGCAGGCACGGCGTGAGCGCCCAGAAATGTCGGAACAATGGTAACCGGCGTCAGCTCCTGCAACCTTCGGATCACCCGTAACATCTTCAGTTCATCCTCCGTATTCAGGCCATAGCCGCTCTTGATCTCGACAGCCCCGGTACCATAGCTGATGATCTCCTTCAGTCGGGGTAATGCCTGTTCGATCAGCTCCTCCTCACTTGCATCATGCAAACGTCTGGCCGAATTGAGGATGCCTCCACCCCTGCGGGCAATCTCCTCATACGACAACCCCCTGATCTTGTCGATGTATTCGATCTCACGGCTACCTGCATAAACCAGGTGGGTATGGCTGTCGCAAAAACTGGGAAATACCATCCTGTCAGCGGCATCAATGACATCGATGGAACCCGGAGGCACAGTGACGGTCTGCCTGCTGACCCCGGCCAGATAACCACAAACATCCGCTTTCACCGTTTGGACCGGGACATTCCGTCCTCCCGGCATTTTTCCGAAATCGACAATCCGGTCACCCTCCAGAAATAACCAGGCATCGGTAATCGTATCGAGTTTCGACATGGCTTCGCCCGAAACCATTGCCCGTGGTTGCTCCTCCACCTGGATCAATTCTTTGATATTTAAGATCAATATTGCCATAACACAGAAATGAATTCACGAAAGTAACCAAAATCGAACAATTCTACGAATCAATCACCAGCAACTCTTGAATCATATCAACGGATTTAATATCTTTGTAGCAGGAATACAATACCTGCTTTCAATGATCAACTGGCAGGTAACAAATAAATCTCGGCCCTTGGTATCACGTTAACAAAACCCGTCATGAAAAAAATCATCCTTTCCATCACTCTCTTGGTTTTCCTTACCGGGAACAGCCTTTTTGCAAAAATTGTCGAAATTGAAAACGCGCGGCTGGTTGCGAAGAATTTTTATTTTGAACGACTAACCAACAACCTGCACAGACAGATCAACTATCAGGATTTGATCATTGAGCGCGAATTCATCGTAAAAACGGCGGATGTTCCGGTCTATTTTATCTTCAACTTTTCAGGTCTGGGTTATCTGATCCTGTCAGCCGACGATGCCTGTCTGCCAGTACTCGGATACTCTTTCGACGCGCCATGGTCCGGGGAAAATATTCCGGAGAATCTTGCAGGGTGGTTGGAAAACTACCAGTATGAGATCAATTCGGTCAGAATCAAGAATCTGCAACCCGACCCGGCTACCCTTCAGGAATGGAACAGGTTAATGGTCACCGATCCATCACTGCTCGACAACACGCTGGTCACCACCGACGTGGAGCCCCTGATTACGAGCCTCTGGAACCAGGATTTTCCTTTCAACGGGATGTGCCCGAAGGATGCAGCCAGCACAGGCAGCTATTATGGCCGGGTCCCGGTCGGCTGCATCGCTACCTCGATGAGCCAGATCATGCATTATTGGAGATATCCCACCTCAGGACTGGGTTCACACTGCATCTACCCGCAACAGTCGGTTTACGGACCCCAGTGCGCAGATTTTTCGGCCAGTACCTACGACTGGAACGGCATGCCCGATCAGACCACCCTTGAATCGGATGCCCTCGCCCTGATCTCCTGGCATTGCGGCATCGGAGTTGATATGCATTACGGCCCGGATGGTTCAGGTTCCAACTCATCGAAAACTGCATATGCCCTGAAATCCTATTTTAAATACGCCTCCTCCACGCTCAAGCAAAACCGTTATCCAAATTACGATTCCTGGGTTACCCTCCTCAAAGAGGATGTGGATGCCGGTAAACCCATTCAATATACGGGAGATGATAATTCGGTCGGTCATGCCTTTGTTCTAGATGGATACCAACAGGTTGGGACCGATTACATGTTCCATTTCAACTGGGGATGGGGCGGCAGCAACAACGGTTACTTCAATATCAACAACCTGACCCCGGGAGGCAGCAATTTCAATTACAACCAGACAGCAGTCGTACACATCACACCCGATCCGGCCCAATATCCAATTTATTGTTCCGGAAATACGTTGGTAACCAACAACTTCGGATCCCTTGAAGACGGTTCGGGGCCCATCCTCGACTATCAGAACAATACCGATTGCAGTTGGCTTATTGCTCCCGACGACAGCATCGATAAAATCACCCTCACCTTTACCCGGTTTAACACCGCATCGGGCGACCTGGTACAGATCTATGACGGCGACAACGCCTCCGCACCGCTGCTGGGCAGTTTTTCCGGCTCCCTGTCGACCATGCCCTCCGTAACTTCAACCGGGCCGAAAATGTTTATCAAATTCACCTCCGACGGATCTCAAACGGCACAAGGCTGGAGGGCGAATTTTTCGACGACCCTGAAAAAATTCTGCAATGCCAACACTGTGATGACCTCTTCGTGGGGACACCTGACCGATGGCAGCGGACGGTTCGATTACCGGAACCTTTCGAATTGCAAATGGACCATCACCCCGACGGGGCCGACAAAACTCATTCTCACCGTCAACAGTTTCGATACCGAAGCGGAGAATGATAAACTGATGATCTACGACATGGGTACCAGCGCCCAGCTGGCATCTCTGTCGGGCAGCTATCCAACCCCGCCGGCGCCGGTCATTTCGAATACCGGCGGCGTCCTCATAATGTGGATTTCCAACAATTCCGTTCGCGGCGAAGGCTGGGATATCGATTATAGTCCTATGACCGCGGCTCCTGGTGAAGAGGGCTTTGAGGATCTGGTAATCTATCCGAATCCCACGACCGATTTGCTGAATATCCGGTTGACGTTGACCGACACCAGAACGCTGACAGTCGAACTGATCTCGGCCCGGGGTCAGATCCTGTTCAGCGACGAGATACAGAATCAGCAAGGACGCTACGAAAAATCGATCGATCTGACCAGCTTCCCGAAAGGGATCTACATGATCCATCTAAAGAGTGACCAATCGACGGTTACCCGAAAAATCGTGGTCCAATAACCGGCCGCCGGATTGCTTAAAGGCTTTCAACTATAGCGCTACCGGTCAGATTGGACCGGGTTCTTATCTTTCAAAACCGGGTAAGGAGTTTGAAACTAAACTTTCGGGAATCATCTTTAACATATTGTTTATGAGAAGAAACATTCTTGTAGTCGTAGTAATTCTTTTTTCGATACTTGCTGCGACAGCCGGTGAAGTGACCGAAACCGTCGCACGGCAGGTCGGTATTCATTTTTTCCATGAAAAGATCAATCGGTTTACCGCCACGGATCTTTCAACGATAAAAGTTGTGGAAACGATTCCCATCCGGGTCAATGACCGCGAAGTTTTCTATATCTTCAACCTGGAACCGGCAGGATTCGTAGTGGTATCAGCCATCGACGCAGTAGTCCCGGCGCTGGCCTATTCCTTTGAAGGGTGGTACCGTACCGAAGATGCACCGCCCCAATGCCGTGCATGGATGAAACAATACGAAGATCAGATTGCGGATGCCCGGATTCACCCCATTCAGCCCCGCAACGAAATCAGACGCCTTTGGGATCGATACCTGCACTATGATGCACAGGCTGTAAAGAATCTGAAACAGACATCAGGCGGCGCGGTTGCTCCTCTCATCACTTCAAACTGGAACCAGAATTCTCCCTACAACGGGCAATGTCCGGCCGATCCGGCAGGCCCGGGCGGACATACTTACGCAGGCTGTGTACCGGTGTGTATGGGACAACTGATGTATTATTACCGGTGGCCGGGAACCGGCACGGGAAGCTATTCCTACGAGGATCCGGATTATGGAACGATTTCCGCTGATTTCGGAAGTACAAATTACGACTGGTCGAATATGACGAATTCGACCACCGTTTCAAATCCGGGAATCGCGCAGTTGCTATTCCACTTGGGGGTCTCCTGCGATCTCGATTATGGTCCCGACGGATCGGGCATGTACAACCACAAGGCTGCCTACGCGCTCAGGACCTTTTTCAGGTATTCGCCCGAAACGCAATATCTCTTTCGCGACAGCACCAACCTGAACTGGGACAGCGTGCTGATCGCGCATCTCGACCGCCGGATGCCCTTGTACTATGCCGGCTGGTCAATTCCCAATGTGGATGGCCATGCATTCGTTTGCGACGGTTACCAGGACAGTGCTTTCTTTCATTTCAATTTCGGATGGAGCGGACAGAACAACGGGTATTTTTATACTACCAACCTGACACCAGGCGGCTATAATTTTAAGCTTGCCCAGGAGATGATCATCAACGCTTTTCCGGATACCGTTAACAATACTTTCCCAGCCTATTGCGCCGGACAGCACATTCTTCCGTACCCGGCGGGAAGCCTGACCGACGGCAGCGGACCGGTTCACCGGTACCTGCCGGCATCCGACTGCTCGTGGCTCATCGATCCCCAGACCGAGGAAGATTCGGTGACATCCATTACCTTCACATGGGATCACATCAGTATTGAACCGGCCGATCAACTAACTGTTTACAACGGACCCGACGCATCGTACCCCGTCCTGGGAACTTTTTCGGGAGATACAATCCCGGCTCCGCTGACCGGGACCAGCAACAAAATGTTCATCCATTTTACCTCAGGGGCAGACAACATGGGGCATGGATTTACCGGAACCTATACCTGTAAAATGCCGGTCTGGTGTACCGCCACCCAGTCGATCCTGGCCGATACGGTCGATTTCACCGACGGTAGCTTCGGATTTAACTACCGCAATAACACCGTGTGTAAATGGAAGGTTGAAAAAAAGAGCGGCGGGCCACTGACACTCTATTTCCGACGATTTGATACCGAACCGGTGTATGACCTGTTGAAAATTTATGATCAGTCGAACGGCTTGTTGCTCGCTACACTTTCGGGGGCCTGCGATTCCGCTTCTTTGCCCGATCCTGTTACCGCCGAAAGCGGAAAAGCGCTGCTCATCTTTCTCACCAACAGTACCGTTACCGCAAAAGGATGGGAGATTTACTATCCCAAGTCAACCCTGGGGATGCCAGGACAGGAAGAGAACTCTGAGACTGTGATCATTCCGAATCCGGCCTCTGCCTTCACCCGGGTGGAATTTTTCCGTGAAAAGGCGGGTTCGGCAACGATAACCATCAGAAACCTTCAGGGAACAACTGTTTTTCAGGAACAGGTTCGGACCCGCAACGGTCAAAACAGTGTCAGGCTTGGATTAGGCCAACTGTCAAAAGGATTTTACCTGTTATCGGTTGATGAAACCGGAACATCATCTGTTTGTAAGTTCATTATTCAGTGAGCCTCCGGAAGGAGTTGTTTCGACATACATCAAATCGACCTCACCCTTGTTCCTGATGCATTCGACCAGACGATGCTTCAGTTTCCAACAGGTCATCTGCCGCAATTCTATTTGCCTTGACAATTCATAGGTAGAAACGGATGGATCATGGCATACCATATAAACAATCCGGAAGGCTTCGGTTATGGGAATATGACATCGGTGGAAAATGGTATGAGCGGTCGCCGACTCCTCATGTTTGCATCGGGTACACCGCCGCGAATGCGGTGTCTTCCCCTTACAATAATTGGTATGACCACATTTCCGGCAAACATAACCCTGTTCCCATTTCTTCGACGCCAGGAATTGAAGACAGGAATCCTCCGTATCGAAAAATGCAGAAAGATCCTGAATATCAAGTTGTTTAAAAGAGATTGATTTCACCTTGAAAATAAATTTGTTGCAAAAGTAAAAAAAATAGTGATATTTATGCGATTTATATGAAATTTATTTTTAATTTTGCATCGTCAAAAAACAAATCCTATGAAAAAACTCACATTTATTATCCTGCTACTAGCATCCTTTACTGTATCGTCCTGTACCGGTAGTCCTGCCGGAGAAAACGGGGTTGCTGAGAATTCGGATGGTCAGGTCGTGAAACTGACGGCTGCCACCTTCCAGAAACTGGTCTGGGATTACAAGAAGAATCCGCAGCAATGGGTCTTTGCCGGAGATCAGCCGGTTATCATCGACTTTTATGCCGACTGGTGCCGTCCCTGTAAGATGGTTGCCCCGATCATGGAAGAGCTGTCGAAAGAATACAAGGGGAAGATCAGAATTTATAAGGTTAATACCGACGAGCAACGGGAGTTGGCAGGCTTGTTCAATGTAAGTTCCATCCCGGCAATCCTGTTCGTTCCGAAAAACGGGAAGCCTCAGATGGCAGTTGGCGCCATGCAAAAAGCCAATTACATCGAAGCCATCAACACGATTCTGCTTAAGCCGGGCGGTGGTAAGTAAAAATTTCAATCAATTCACATTCATTAATCTAATTATATTTAAT
The DNA here is from genome assembly GCA_009928665.1 of Alphaproteobacteria bacterium. Classification (GTDB taxonomy): domain Bacteria; phylum Bacteroidota; class Bacteroidia; order Bacteroidales; family FEN-979; genus CAIVAT01. The sequence continues at coordinate 19,082 of SACF01000036.1, read as the reverse complement.
TCAATTTATCATGGTCGAACATTTAACAAAACAGACATTTCTCGATAAGGTCTTCAATTATGAGAAAAACCAGGAGTGGAAATTTGAAGGAAATCTGCCCTGTATCATCGATTTTTATGCCGACTGGTGTGGCCCCTGCAAAATGGTTGCCCCGATCCTCGACGAGCTTGCCGTCGAATATGCCGGGAAGGTGAATATCTATAAGATCGACACCGAGGCTGAGCAGGAGCTGGCGGGCGCTTTCGGGATCAGGAGCATTCCCTCGATGTTGTTTGTCCCGATGAAAGATCAGCCGCAGATGTCGGTTGGCGCGCTTCCGAAAGACGCGTTGAAACGCGCCATCAGTGAAGTGCTGCTCCAGGAAAAAGCCAATTAAGACAATATCCGGTAACAATGACCCTGCTGATCCCGACCGCCTATCTTCCCCCGGTGAGTTATCTGGGAGCTGTACTTCAGGCAGGATCGGTGGTCATGGAATACTTCGAAACGTATCAGAAACAAACCTGCCGCAACCATTGTGTCATTTACGGTCCCAACGGGCGGCAGGTTCTTTCGGTTCCGGTTAGCAAGGTCAACGGAAATCACACCCTGACGCGCGATATCCGCATCTCCGGCCAGCGCGGCTGGAAACAGATCCACTGGCGCTCGATCGAAACGGCCTACAACAATTCCCCGTTTTTTCTCTATTATCGTGATTACCTGGAACCGTTCTATTTCAAAAACCACCCGTACCTTATCGACCTGAACCTCGACCTGCTTCAGTCGTTGTTCCAAATGCTTAACGCAAAGGTCGACATCTCGTTCACTTCGAAATTTGAAACCCACCCCGACGGGGTGACCGACTGCAGACAAACTGCCGTCTCAAAACATATCACTTCCGCCTTTAACATCCCCCATTACCATCAGGTTTTTGAGCCCGCCCACGGTTTTCTGACGAATCTGAGTGCACTCGATCTGATTTTTAATCTTGGACCCGAGGCAATTTCTTATTTGCAGAAACTGGATGTAAAGCCCGTTTTCGAGCCTGCAGCTCTGGCATAACCTCCCTCAGCCGTTAATCGTTCCGGCCGGGAAGCATTTCATAATCCTCCCCTTGCATTTCATACCACTTTTTTCATACATTTATGCCATAAAAAAAGAGGTATGAAATCAACATATTTTTTATTTTCCCGCATCATCGCGACAGTCATCGTTATCCTCCTGACCACTGTGGCATCGGAAGGTCAGATCTACAAACCTGTCGTGTTTTCAGCGCCCTGCGACTCCTTTGCCATCTTCAATTATCCCACCCAGCCTGCCAGGATTAAAAACCAGATTCAGTCGCTTGATTCTTTGGTCAACAAACTCATCGACCGGCAATCCGACGACCGGGAGGTGACCGCTTACTACAACTACAATTTCTACATCGATTGTCAGGGAAAGTTTGTCGCCTCTACCCTCGATACCTATGACGGAACCCAGGGAATGGGTTATCGGATCCTCAAACTGTTAAACACCCACATCGTGTGGAGCCCTGCCCTGCAAAACAATCAGCCGGTGAATACCATGCTGAAACTCAGCGTGACCGTGAAAAAAGGAAAAATTTTCATTGTTCCCTGAGAAGGGCAGTCGAACAGAATTTCGACCAAACCGTTAATTTTTACTAATCATCCGGATTTTTTCCGTATCTTTGCATTAATTTAATCTAAATTAATTGACGACCCTTCACGACTTAAATCAGGGCGAATCGGGCATTATTCTAAAAGTAAGAGGGCGCGGTTCATTCCGAAAACGGATCACCGAGATGGGGTTCGTGAAAGGGAAGCGTGTGACTGTCGTAAAAGCCGCACCGCTTCAGGATCCTATTGAGTACCGGATCATGGGGTATTATCTTTCCCTGCGGCAGCGTGAATCGAAGCTGATCGAGATCGTTCCGGAGTATGAATTCGATGGAACCCTTCGCGAAACTGACCTCCAGGGAACATATGCAGGCACCATCGAAACGTCGGAAGCCAGGATTTTCGAAAATGATGAAAGGGGACGTACGATCGACATTGCCCTCGTTGGCAATCCCAACTGCGGAAAAACCACACTTTTTAATTATGCCTCCGGATCCCATGAACGGGTCGGGAATTTCAGCGGGGTGACCGTTGATTCCAAAGAGGCCCGATTCCATCAGAAGGGATACACCTTCAACATTACCGATCTGCCCGGAACTTACTCGCTTACGGCTTACTCACCCGAAGAACTGTTTGTCAGAAACCACCTCATCAACAACAATCCCGATATCATTGTGAATGTGGTTGATGCCTCCAACCTCGAACGCAACCTCTACCTGACTACCCAATTGATCGATATGGACCTTCGGGTGGTCATTGCCCTGAACATGTTTGATGAATTCGAACAAAAAGGACACCGGATCGATTACCGGGAACTCTCTAAATTGCTGGGTATTCCGGTTGTCCCAACCGTCAGCTCGAAGGGAACCGGGATTGAAGCGTTGTTCGACCGGTTGATTGAGGTATTTGAAGACCGGGATCCGGTGGTGCGGCATGTCCACATCAATTACGGAGCCGACCTCGAACGTTCTATTCAAAAGATCCAATCGGTGATCCGGCAGAATGAGGATCTCGCGGGCCAGATATCCACACGTTATCTGAGCATCAAGCTTCTCGAGAAGGATAAAGGGATCATCCCCGGCCCCGAATCGCCCGATGCGGCTCCGTTGTTGAAACAGACAGTCGAACGCGAAATCCACAGGTTGGAAGCCGGTTACCAGGAAGACTCAGCAACGCTGATAGCTGATGCCAAGTACGGTTTTATTGCCGGGGCGATCCGCGAAACAGTCAGGTTCAGAACTTCGAAGACCCCTGTTAAAAGCCGCAGTGAGATGATCGACCGGCTACTGACCCATAAATGGCTTGGGTTCCCGGTATTTTTTCTCTTTCTTTGGATCATGTTTCAGGCTACCTTTTCCCTGGGACAGTATCCGCAGGAGTGGATCGAGCAGCTCGTTGCATGGATCGGATCCTCGGTAAGCGCCGTGTTTCCTGACGGACCGCTGAAAGATCTGCTGGTCGACGGGATCATAAACGGCGTCGGGAGTGTCGTTGTTTTCCTACCAAATATTCTTATCCTGTTCCTGTTTATATCCTTCATGGAGGATACCGGATACATGGCACGGGCAGCCTTTATCATGGATAAACTGATGCACAAGATGGGATTGCACGGCCAATCGTTCATCCCGCTGATTATGGGATTCGGGTGCAACGTTCCGGCCATCATGGTAACCCGAACCATAAAGGACCGTAACGACCGGTTGCTGACCATGCTGATCAACCCGTTCATGTCGTGCAGCGCCCGGCTGCCGGTCTATATCCTGATCGCCGGATCTGTTTTCCCCGAATTCGCGGGCAGTGTCATCTTCGGCCTATATCTCACCGGTATCCTCTTTGCCATCCTGATCTCCCTGATCTTTAAAAAACTTTTGTTCAAAAGCAGCCAGGCGCCATTTGTGATGGAACTCCCCCCCTACCGGATGCCCACCGTGAAGGTGATCATCCGGCATATGTGGGAAAACGGACAGCAGTACCTGCGAAAGATGGGAGGAATCATCCTGATCGCCGTGATCCTGATCTGGGCGCTTGAATATTTTCCTGAAGGGAGCAAATCGAATCCTGAACAACGGCTTGAACGATCTTACATCGGAAAAATCGGAAAAGTGATCGAACCGGTGATCACCCCGCTGGGATTCGACTGGAGGATGGGGGTAAGCCTGATCACGGGAGCGGCTGCCAAGGAAGTCGTGGTAAGCAGCCTGGGGGTCCTGTTCTCGGCTGAACATTTCCACACGCCCGAAAAACAACAATCCCTGAGCGCCAAACTCAACATGGCAACGTACCAGTCGGGACCCTTTGAAGGCACAAAACTTTTTACGCCACTGGTTGGAATATCCTTTCTTCTTTTTATCCTGATCTACATGCCCTGCATCGCGGTCATTGCGACCATTAAACGGGAATCGGGAAGCTGGAAGTGGGCGCTGTTCCTGATTTTATACACCACCGTTCTTGCCTGGCTGGTCTCCTTCACGGTTTTTCAGACGGGAACTTTAATCCTGGGAATATGAACTGGCAACTTTATCTGACCCTTCTCATCATCGCCACCGCAACGGTGATCACGATCCGGCGGACACTCCGCTTTTTCCAATCACCCCCGGAGCATTGTCAGGGTTGCACAAAAGCGCAGGGGTCGTGCTCCCTGCTGAAACTCAAAGAGGAAATCAAATCGCGGAGCTGATTTTTTTTACCTTTGATCCTTTATTCGGCTCCGGTAATCAGTATCTCTGAATGATAGCCTGGTTCCGGCCGGTCTGACAAAAATAAAAACAATGGATCAGGGAATTTGCTTACAAGGTGCGGTACCGGTTCGTGCCACACCCTTGCACCGGACCGAAATGGTGAGTCAGCTTCTTTTCGGGGAGTTGTTTCAAATACTCGAAGCCGACGGAGAATGGATCCGGATCCGGATGGAGTGGGATGGTTACGAGGGATGGATTCTCGCAGTTCAGGCCCACAGCCTCGATCAGGATACCTATTTGAAACTGGTGAATGACGATACCCCGGTAGTTTCAGAACCCGTACAATTTTTAAAAAACGAAACTTCAGGCTGGCGGATACCTCTTGTTGCAGGCAGTTCGCTCCCCGGGATGACCGGCAACCACATGAATATTGGGAATGAGGTTTTTTCACTGGAAGGCGTTGAGCCAAAACGGGCGCCGGTTTTCTCCGGCACGGCAGCATCCCGCGAAGAAATTCAGAAGTCACTGGTAACCACTGCCCTGAGCTTCGAACAGGCACCCTATTGTTGGGGAGGCCGGTCCATTCTGGGTATCGATTGCTCCGGACTGACCCAGATCACATTCAAAATGAACGGAATCCGGATCAAACGGGATGCATCACAACAGGCGTTTGAAGGTACGATCGTACCCCTCATTTCAGAAGCGGAACCCGCTGATTTGCTCTTTTTTGATAATGACGAAGGAAAGATCACCCATGTCGGGATGTTGCTTGATCCGGCCCGGATCATCCACAGTTCGGGAAGGGTAAGAATTGATCCCGTCGACCATTATGGCATCTTCAACCGGGAAACCAGCCGCTATTCCTATAAACTCAGGATGATCCGGAGAATGTTCTGAGACCCGGGATTTTACTTACTCCCCGCCGTCGACCTTTTTGGAAGATTTCATGATCTTTTCCTGGTTGAAGATCCAGGTTAGCCGCAGGCTGATCACATTGTTGTACTGATACCGGGTGTAGGGATTTTTCGGATCAAGGGGATCGGTAACCAGAACGGTGCGGTTGCTTTTCATCGAATACTGATAACGCAGTCCCAGCCAGAGCTTGTACCACAGACGGAAACTCACATCCGCGATCACGCTGATGTCGCTGTTCGATAAGCCGGTCTGGTACGTGAACAAACTGTCGAAGGTGGCATTTTTGGTCTCCTTGTAGTTGATGAGTTGCCCGTAAGAAAAGCCCACGCCTGCCGAGATGATCTTTTTATCGGTGTACCGGATCAACACCGGGATTTCGGCATAATCCTGTTTGAGCCGATAAGTCGTTGAATCGGTCGATCCTTTATGATAACTTCCTTTTTGGGAGTAAAGCAACTCCAGGCTGACCGACCAGTTTTTGTTCTTTCCGAAGGGTACCTGGATCTGGGGACCAACATTAAGTCCTACTTTATGAAACCCGTAAAAAATATCCCCGTCAACCTGTGTGAGGTTGATTCCGACACTCATGGCTCCAAGGATTTTCTGGGACTGTCCCGGTGCGGCGATCAGCAGTACCGCGACCGTCATCACCAGGAATAGTATTTTACGTTTCAAAACCGGCATAATTGGTAACATTGTTAACGGTGAAGGTCAGGTTTTATTTTGCACTCCCTTCATCGAAAGCTGTATTCTCTTGCGGGCAGGGTCCACATCAAGAACTTCGACCATTACCTTTTGGTTTAATTTCACAACATCGTTGGGATCCCGCACAAAACGGTCGGCAAGCTGACTGACGTGCACCAGTCCGTCCTGGTGAACGCCGATATCGACGAAGGCCCCGAAATTGGTGATGTTGGTCACGATTCCCGGTAATATCATCCCCTTCTTCAGATCGTTGATGCTGTGGACGGTCTTATCGAATTCAAAAATTTCAAACTGTTGGCGGGGGTCGCGGCCGGGTTTTGCAAGCTCCGCCATGATATCGTTCAGTGTAGGCAGTCCGACCCGCTCATCCACAAAATCCTCCGGATGGATTTTTCCTCTTAGTTCCGCATTGGTGATGAGGTCGGTCAGGGTACAGCTCAGGGTCCGCACCATCCGGTCGACGATGTGGTAGCTTTCAGGGTGCACCGCACTCCGGTCGAGGAGATTTTCGGCATCGTGGATCCGGAGGAATCCCGCGGCCTGTTCAAAGGCTTTATCACCAAAGCGGGCAACCTTCCTGAAATCCGTTCTCGACCTGAAGGGTCCCGATTCATCCCGGTAGGAAATGATGTTTTTTGCAAGTGATGGCCCGACTCCAGAAACATAGGTCAGCAACTCCTCACTGGCGGTGTTTACCTCTACGCCGACCCGGTTGACACAACTGACTACGGTATCATCCAGACTTTTCATCAGCAGGTTCTGATCCACGTCATGCTGATATTGTCCTACGCCGATTGATTTCGGGTCGATCTTAACAAGTTCAGCCAGCGGGTCCATCAACCTCCGTCCGATCGAGACAGATCCCCTGACGGTCACATCATAGTCGGGAAACTCCTTGCGTGCCGCCGCCGATGCCGAATAGACCGATGCGCCGCTCTCGTTCACCACCAGTGCTATGAGATCCCGGTCAAAGGCCACCGACCTGACAAGCCTTTCTGTCTCCCTGCCGGCGGTCCCGTTTCCAATGGCAATGGCTTCAATTTTATAGGCATTGACCAGGGTTTTCAACTTATGAATCGACTCCTTGACTTCATTTTGTGGCGGATGGGGATAGATGGTTTCGTTGTGAATCAATTTTCCCTGCCGGTCGAGGCAAACCACCTTACAGCCGGTCCGGAAACCCGGGTCGATGGCCAGCACGTTTTTCCGGCCAAGGGGTGGCGCCAGAAGCAACTGACGCAGGTTTTCGACAAACACCCTGATGGCTTCCCGATCGGCTTTCTCTTTTGCCCACTGCCGCATCTCGGTTTCGATCGAAGGAAAGAGCAGGCGCTTACAACTGTCACCGGCCGCAGCCTTCACCAGTTCAGAGGAAGCATTGTTACCTTTGACAAATATCTTTTCGACGATTTCAAAACCATGAGCCTCCTCCACTTCAACCGACAATCTCAGGAATCCCTCATTTTCGCCCCGGAACATTGCGAGTATACGGTGTGAAGGCGCACGGTTCAACGGCTCCACGTAATCAAAGTACATTTCGAAGTTAATTCCTTCCTGGTCTTTTCCCTTGACAACCTTTGAAACGATCTTCGACTCCCGCTGAAACAACGATCTTATGCGCTTCCGCGTATATCCATCCTCGCTGATGATCTCGGCGATGATGTCGCAAGCGCCCCTGATGGCATCTTCGACTGTGGCGACGCCCTTGCTTTCGTCGATGAACTTCGAGGCCCTGGCCTGGATGTCGTCGTACCGCTGCGACAGGATCATCCCCGCAAGCGGTTCGAGACCCCGTTCTCTTGCAACGGAAGCGCGGGTCTTTCGTTTCGGTTTATAGGGAAGATAGACGTCCTCCAGATCGGCCATGGTCGTGGCCTTTTCAACGGCTTCGCGGAGTTCGGGCGTGAGTTTTTCCTGCTCGGTCAGCGACTTGATGATGGCAGCCCGTCGTGCATCCAGCTCTTTTAACTTTGATAACCGGTCGCGGATGGCTGCGATGACCGTTTCATCCATCGATCCCGTCATCTCCTTGCGGTACCGTGCAATAAAAGGTATGGTGGCCCCGCTTTCGAGCAAATTGATGGTATTCAGGACCAACGATTCCTGCAAAGCCATTTCGGAAACTATGATCCGTGCATAAACTTCCTGGATCATCGGATCAGAATTACGGTTCCTTTGAATTCAATATCCCCCTGGGTGATGATATCCTGCCCCCTGAACGCGATCTTTACCACCCAGGCATAGGTGCCCGAAGCACAATAATCACCGCCGGATATCCCGCCCCATCCCGATTCGATCCGGTCGGACTCAAAAACCTGTTTCCCCCAACGGTCGAAAATTTTCATGGAAAAGGAGATGTCGGTGTAAAGTCCAACGACCCTGAACACGTCATTCAGTCCATCACCGTTGGGGGTAAATGCATTCGGAATATAAAATTCGAAGACCCTTACCCGCGTGGTATCCGAATTGGTGCAACAATGCAGATCTTCAACATCAACAATATACTGCCCCTCGGCTCCGACCGTGATCATGGAGGTTGTTTCGCCGGTCGGCGACCACAGGTAGGACTTGATTCCCTCGTTGGCCTTGAGGTTGACCGTCGACCCGGTATACATCAGAACGCTGTCGGGGAGTCCCGCCTGGGGCAGGGAGTAAATGGTCACCGGAATGGAGACCGGATAGGATTCGCCGTCGAAAAACTCCGTCAGCGTTACAGAGTACACCCCGGCAGATTGGTGTTGGTGTACAGGTATCCGGTCGGCGGAGGGGGCGGTCCCATCGCCAAAATTCCAGGAAACACTATCAATATTTGCTTCATTGGTGATCCTGAATCGGGTCGCCTCCTGATGGCAAACAAACTCCCGGCTGAAATGCGGGATGTTCACGAAACTACTGATGAAGTTGGGTAAGCCAAAAACCGTCTTACGTCCGTTAAGCTGGAAAACAGCGGGTGCATGGTTGAGCCTGGCGTAATTGCAGGCGGTTCCCTTTCGGTTTGGATTAAAAATCACATCCAGATAATCCTTATAATCCGAAGGATTGATACTAATGGATGGAGAGATATAGATTTTCCCATCGGTGGCAAGTTGAAGGTCGGCCAGCCGGATATCGGGTACAACAGCTATTTCGACCGGAGTGTCAAGACCGGAAGCGAGGTCGAATTGCAAAAGGCTTGAAGGCTGCGTAATTCCGGAGCCCGGCTTTTGCATTACGGTGACATACAGGAGTTTATTGTCGGGTGAAAATTCAACGCCATAGGGATACATCATTGGATCTGCAATGCTATAGGATCCCTCGAATGCGACATTGCCCGTTTGGGTATTGAAGGTAAACAGCTCAACTTTTCTGCTTCCGCTCAGGGCCAGGGCCAGCCGGCTCCCATCGGGTGATGTTTTCATATAGCCCACAAAATCCTGGTCATCAATAGTACCGGCATGTACCGATCCGGCATTGCTGACAACAGGCGGTGCAAGTCCGGCAGGGGTCGCCTGGTAAGCGTAAAAACCGTCATCGCCCCAGTGGTGGGCGATCACCCAATAGTCGGTGCCATTGGCGTGCTTCACCCCGGTGATCCTCGGATTCACCTGATCGAGAAGGGGTTTATTTAACATGGAAGAGACGGCATCGCCTAACCCGTCGCGTAAAGTCATATCGATCAAAGTGCAACAAAAGCCCTTGGTAGCGCTTTGGAAGGGAGGCATATCGGCTGTGAAAACATAGTATCGTGAAGGATTGCCGGGCCACGGAACAACAAGGGTGGGTTGGGTCATTCCCCCGTTTCCCGATAATCCGGTGGCATTGGGCATGGCGGTGAAGGTCCGGTCCCAGCAGATCTTCCCGTTGGTAAAAAACAGCAGATTGCCGATGCTGTCACAAATTACAGAACCCGAATTCGGGGCTTTCATCACGTTCTGATCGTCGAGCGGGATAGCTGTTCCCGATCTGAAATCGATACCGGCAAATTCGCCGAAATACCAAACTTCCGCTTGTTGCATCGACCTGGGGCAATCGGTGACATACCATCCCAGCTGGGCCCGGGTCACGAGGCTTCCTGTTATGAAAAATACGAATAAAAGAAGAATCCTTTCCCGCAAACCAATCCTGATATAAAACCGAGACCTCACCACTATTCAACAACCAATTTGAGCGTTCCGGTATGGTCCTGGTTGAAAAGGTGCACCAGGTACATTCCGGGCGCCAGATGCGATACATCCAGGGTACCCCTCAGGATATCGCCCGATTTCGTGAGGTTCATTTTAGTGAGCGGCATGCCCGGCAGGTTCATCAGGATGAGCCCGGTCTCTGGTTCAGAGCCGGGAACTTCAACAGTCACTTTCCCGGAGGCAGGATTGGGAAAGATTTTAATACGACCGATAAATTCGGGATCGTTGATTCCGGCACAGGCATCAAAAGAAAAGTTAACGGTGATCTCACCGGATGCCCGGCAGCCGTTTTGATTGGCCACGGCTACGCTGTAATGCTGGGAATCGTAACCGATTCCGGTGGTTCCGAAGCGTATCTGACGGTCGGTGGAGCCATTTGACCACAGGTAGGAGGACCCATCATTTCCTGCATCCAGGGTCACCGTATCGAAAATACAAACAGTGATGGTATCTGTCGGGCCCAATGTGACAACCGGTTGCGGGTAAATTTCGACGGTCGTATTTCCGGTGGCAGGGTTGAAACCATCGTGAACAACCACCTGATAGTTCGTGGGAATAACCGGTTTCACAAAGGGTTCAGCCTCCGTAGAAGAAAAACCGGGCGGATCGGATGACCAGGTATAGGTGTAATTACCGATGTTCCCGCCTCCTGCTGCCGCATGAAGCCGGGTCGAATCCCCGATACAGATGGAAGGGGGTGTGGCAACCGGATGGGTATAAAGCGCTACCCCGGTTACTTCGACCGTTACGCTGGAAGGTGGATTGCTTACACAGTTTGTGATCAGGTCGGTAACGGTCAGGGTATAAACCTGGGTTTCGCTCAGATTTATCGTCTGCGGGTTCTGGATTCCCGCGTTGATGAGTTTGGATGCAGGCGACCAACTGTAGTAATAGTTGCTGGTTCCATTAACAACCGAACCCGATAGATAGGTATAGGTTCCATTCGGGATCGATTTGTTCGGACCCGCTGAGGGCACGGGTGACGCGAGAATATTCACGGTGACGTCGGTCTGAACGGTGTTATAGCCGTCGAAGGCGCTGACATGATAGGTTGAAGTTTCAGCAGGAGCAACAGTCGGGTTGGAAAGCGTTGATGAAAATCCGCCAGGACCGGACCATTGATAGGAATAGGTTCCGGCTCCTCCCGACCCGATTGCGAGAAGTTGTGTCGACGATCCTTTGCAGATGGATTGCGGGTTGGCCACGGCATTCACCCCAAGGGCGCCTCCGGCAATGTTGACGGTGACCAGGTCGGTCGACTGGCAACTGGCCGAATCATCGGTCACCCGGAGTGTAAATACGGTCGCCGAAAAGAGGTTCACCGTCCGCGGGTTGGGAATGCTGTCGTTCAGCACCAAAGACGACGGACTCCATTTGTAGCGATAGTTACCGCTGCCGCCCGAACAACTCCCGTGGAGGGTGGTATAAACCCCGTTCATGATGGTGGTGTCGTTCCCGGCATTGGCAACCGGTTGATATACATGTACATTTGTGGTTGAAGTATCCACGCTTCCCTGACCGTTTACTTCGATCCGTAAAAAATATTCTCCCGAATTGGCCGGAGTGGCATTGGTGATCACGGGATTTTGGAGGGCGGAGGTAAAACCTGCCGGCCCCCACCAGAAATAACTGGCATTGGCAACATTCTGAGCGGAAAACTGTATGGTCTGCCCGGTGCAAACAGGGCTGTTGCTGGCACAAGCCGGCGGAAGGATGGTGCAATCGGTGGTTCCGGCACCACTGGTCTGCTGGAAAATAATATTGCAGGGATCATTTGAATAATTGGTAATGATCAGCATGTAATACTGGCCGGTCTGGGCATTCAGAATATCGCAGGTTTCAATGGAACTCGTGGAATAGCTGCAGTCAACGATTTTCTGGGAGGTCAGAAGGCCGCAGCAATCCTGTGAAGGAAAAGGTCCCCAGCAGCAAAAATCGATGTCCTCACTTGGTATACTGTGCATCTGGATTATGATGTTGCCGGGATTGTCGACCTTCATGTAGTACCACGCCGGATTGGGACGGGTGGTCAGGCATCCGTAACTGGGTCCCAACTGGCCCGATCCTGAATTTACCCCGGCAGGAAAGGAATAAATCGTACCGGTACAAAACGGGGCGGCAGTCTCACACGAATCGTTGGATCCCCCGCCCTGCTGAGCGCGGGCAACCTGACTGAGGATCAGCCACAGCGACGCAAGCAATAACAAAGTTCCGATCTTCCTCATGGCTTCCTGTATTTATCGTTTTTACCAAGCCAATCCTCCCGCTGTTCCCCGCTCATCGAAGCAGATTTCTTAAGGGTCTTTGCTTTCAGATCATCCAACAAGTTTAAAATATCTTTTTCAGGATAGACAACCGAAGCGATAAACGTCACATAGGACTTTGTGATGTCGGGAACAACGTTCACGAGCTGATGCTCTGAAAAGGTCAGGTTCATAAACCAAACCTTTTCAAACCGGTTGGAAAACGAATCAATATCAACCAGGTAATAGTTGTTGATCCGGTCACTCTGAATCCTGACGGCAAATCGATCCCGGAAATCGAAAGATGCGTACCGGGCATGGAATCCGGGGTCATCAACGGCAATGAAGTCCTGAGAATAGGATTTTCCGTGCAGAAGCGAAAACAGGATGAACAACACGCCGACGGTGCGACAGAATCTCTTCATAATGAAATATTTAAACAGTAACTTATGAAAATTACTGCAAAGTTAAAAAAAATTATGACCGGAAAAATGCGGTTCGAATTTACCATCCCGAGGCGAGAACATCAATGATATGAATAGTCTTTATGGGGAGGTTGTTTTTTTCGATGTACGATTGCTGATTCATCAGGCAGGATGAATCGGTTGAAACGATATATTCGGCGCCGGTTTCCAGGGCATTGAGCACCTTTTGTTCGGCCATAGCTGAAGAGATGGGTTCGAACTTGGCGGAGAAGGTGCCCCCGAATCCGCAACACACTTCCGTGTCGCGCATTTCACGCAGTTCGAGTCCCTGAACCTTTGAAAGCAACCGCCGGGGCTCATCCTTTAAATTATACTCCCGGAGCGCTGCACACGAATCGTGATAGGTTACAACATGCGGGAAGGAGGCGCCGATATCCTCAACCTTGAGCACATTCACCACGAAGTCGGTAAATTCGTAAATATTCTTTTTTAACTGCTTGTATTCCAGATGATACGCAGTATTATGAAAGAGCCAGCTGTAATAGTTTTTAATAAACCCGATGCACGATGCCGAGGGCCCGACAACCGGCCGGTCGTTGGAGAAATCCTTGATGAACTTCTCTCCCATCCGCTTGGCTTCATCCCAGAAACCGCTGTTGAAGGCCATCTGTCCGCAACAGGTCTGGTTGCCGTTGTAGTGAACCCCGACATCCAGCTTTTCAAGAATCTTTACCATGTTCATCCCGGTGTCGGGGTAGATCTGGTCGGTAAAACAGGGTATGAAAATATCAACAATCACGGATCGCTACTGATTACGGTTTATGCCGGTATGAATTGTCACCCGTCGATGACCGGAAGGGTTGTCAAAATTAACAAAATTTGGAAATACCACAACAGTGTTGTTTATTACTTTGGAAATATCAGATGATTTGGAAGCCGGTCATTTTCAGATGTTCCCAGAACCGGGGATAGGACTTCACCACCACATCGGGATTCTGGATCCGGACGGAACCCAGCTGCATGGCAAAGGGTGCGAGCGACATGGCCATCCGGTGATCGCCGAACGTTTCGAAAACGGGCTGGGCGATTGTTTTATGCCGGGACGGGCTGATTTCCATCGCGGTAAGCGCTTCACCGCGGGCTGTTATGTTGCATTCAAATCCCAGCTTTTCGATTTCACTTTTTATGGCCCGGAGGCGGTCGGTCTCTTTGATCTGCAAACTTTTCAATCCTTCGAACCGACCCCTGATGCCCAATCCCACACACGTCGCGATTACAGCCTGGGCAATATCGGGATAGTCGGTAAAGTCGAAATAAAAACCATCGATTTTCACCGGTTCCCTTGTCAGCCGGGCGCCTGATGCCGAGAACTCAGTATGAACGCCGAAGTTCCGGTAAATTTCAGCCAATACCGCATCGCCCTGCAAAGCTCCCGGAACCAAACCGGGCAGTTCGAGATCGCCCCTGGCAGAGAAGGCGACCGCTTCGTACCAGAAAGCTGCCGCCGACCAGTCGGCCGGCACGGTAAAGGGTTTCGGCCGGTAAGCTCCGGGATTTACCCGGATCTGGTTTTGTTGTGATTTGATCCGGATGCCGAAATGTTCCATCAGGTCGATCGTCATTTTCAGATAAGGCGAAGAGACCGCATCCCCCTTCAGTTTGATCGTCAGCCCACCCGGTAATCCCGGGGCAATCATAAGCAAGGCGCTGATGAACTGGCTGCTCACCCCCGCATCGATGGCGACCGTGCCGCCCTTTAACGTTGTTCCTTTCACCAGCAACGGCGGGTAACCCGGTTTCCCAAGGTAATCGATTACGGCGCCCAACGAAACCAACGCATCGACCAACCCACCGACCGGACGCTGCTTCATGCGATCGGATCCCGTCAGCATCCACCGTCCGGGCCGGCTGCTCAGCAAGGCCGTTAGAAACCGCATCACGGTGCCCGCGTTCGCGGTGTCGAGCGAAAGGACCTGCTTACCGGGCTTTGCATGCTCCATTTCACGCAACAACCCCGACAACAGCAAGGTGTCGTCGGCCTCCGACAGGTTGGAGATCCCGAATGGCTTGCCGCACAGCTCCTGGATGATCAGCAACCGGTTGCTGATGCTCTTGGAGGCTGGCAAGGGAATTACTCCGTGCAGCGACCTGTCCATCTTCGACAGGGTAATGCTTTTCATTTGTCAATAATTTTATATCTCATTGGTCAAATGGAATATCCATTATTATCATGCGTGATTTGCATGAACCTGGTTCCAATGGATATTTCATCTCCTCCTCATTTTTCAGGTTATATTAAAATGGCCCTTATGATTATTCACCGTTTGAAAAGCCTGTTGCCATTGACTATTTCATAAATGATATCCGGGAACAGCGCTTTTTTCCGATCCTTACCCGGGATCCTGTTACAAATCCTGATAAAAACGAACTGCCTGTACGATCTCCTCTTCCCGGCACGGTACCTGAATCCTCGCTTTGCCGGGCCGTGTAAGAAGGGTGAATTCGATGGCGCCGTTCCTCCGTTTCTTGTCATGCGCCACAATCTGAAGGAGCCGCTCCACATCGGTCGTTCCGATGGAGAACTTTCCATACCCTGCCTGAAGATACCGGATTATTTTGTCGCTTTCAGCCGGATCAAGGCCTGTTTTTAAACGGGAGAGCATGACGGCGCAGATCATCCCGGCCGCGACCGCTTCGCCGTGCAACAGCGATTCGCCCTGCCGCTCCATCGAAAGGGTTTCAAAAGCATGCCCGAGCGTGTGTCCGAAATTCAGCGTCTTTCGCAGGTTTCGCTCCCTGAAATCCTTTTTCACCAGCATAAGCTTATAGTCGACCGTTTTACTGATAACGTGTTCGATAAGCCGGTCGTTTACCGGAAGTTCAACCAGCGCTTCAACAGGATGTTTCGCGAGCCGGCTCCACAGACGTTCATCTCCGGTCAGGGCACATTTGATCACTTCGGCCCATCCCGATCGCAGGTGGTTTTTGGGAAGGGTGGCCAAAAATACCGGATCGATGAAGATCGCGGCAGGGTTGCAAAAAGCGCCAATCTGGTTTTTGATCCTGCCCAGGTTGATCCCTGTTTTCCCGCCAATCGAGGCATCTGCCTGGCCGATCAGCGAAGTGGGTATGTTGACATACCGGATTCCCCGGTGAAAACATGCCGCTACAAAACCGCCCGTGTCGCTGATCACGCCGCCTCCCAGATTGATCAGCAGGCTGTTCCGTCCGGCGCCGGCAGTGAGCATCTGCTCCCAAAGCCCCGTCGCTGTTTCAAGCGTCTTCGACTCCTCTCCTCCCGCGACCGTCAGATATTTTGCCTGGTCAAGAGTATAGGAGGCGGATAACAAAACGGGAAGAGAGTGCCGGTGGGTTTCCCGGTCGGCAAGAATAAAGATTTGTTCCCGGTTCATCCGGTTTGAAGTAAGAAACCGGTCGAGATGGTTCAGTGCGCCGTTCCCGCAAAAAACTACCGGACGATCGATCGTAACCAGGCGACAACTCTTCTTCATAACAGATACTCCCGGATGAAAGTAATCAATGATAAGCCGCCATCAGCAGCCCGATATCCTGAAAAGGCAGGTTATAGAGACGGCTGATGAACGGGTTGGTAAGGATGCCATTGTAGCTGTAGACACCCTGTCTCACGCCGGCATCATTTTTCAGAAGGTTTTCCATACCGCCTTCCGACCCCATCTGAAGCAGAATCGGCACGATGATGTTGTTCAGCGCCTGCGAAGCCGTATGCGGAACTTTCGAAGGAATATTGGGCACCGCGTAATGGGTTACCCCGTGAACCTTGTAAACCGGCGATTTGTGCGTGGTCGGGCGGGACGTTTCAAAACATCCTCCCTGATCGATGCTGACATCGATCGCCACCGAACCCTCCTTCATCTGCCGGATCATCTCTTCGGTGATGATACAGGGGGTTCTCCCCTCATGGGTATGAAGGGCGCCTATCAGAACGTCGGCCGTCCGCATCGATTCGAGCAGCACCTTGGGATGAAGAATTGAGGTGAAGACCCTTCTTCCGAGGTTATTCTGGATGCGACGCAGCCGGTAAACGGAATTGTCAAAAATCTTGACCTGCGCTCCCAGTCCGATGGCCGAACGGGCGGCAAATTCAGCCACCGTCCCGGCGCCGATAATGACCACCTCCGAAGGATTGATGCCGGTAAACCCGCCGAACATCTTTCCCCTGCCGTATTCCGGATTTGCAAGGTATTCGGCTGCGACAAAGATGGAGGTAGAGCCTGCAATCTCGCTCATGGCCCTGATGATGGACAATTGTTTGGTGCGGTCGCGGATAAATTCGAAGGCAAGGGCGGTGACCTTTTTAGAAAGCAGGGTTTTGAAATATTCTTCACACTGCAACGCAACCTGGATCGATGAGATCAGGGTCATCCTGGGGCGCAGTAGTTCCATCTCCTCCGGCGAAGGCGGGGCGACTTTCAGCACAATATCGGCCTGAAAAATCTCCTTTGATGAATTCATGATCCGGGCGCCGGCCTCGCTGTATTCGTGATCGGTGAAATGTGCCGTGATCCCGGCGCCCTGTTCCACCATCACCTGGTGCCCGTTCCGGCATAACAGGGCGACCCCGTCGGGGACCAGCGAAATCCGGTTCTCCTGGCCCGAAACCTCCCTGGGAACGCCGATTATCAGAGCGCTTGATTGCCGCGCAACTTCAAGCATCTCCTCCTGCGGATGCAAAAGGTCGGCATAACCCGGACTTTGTCCTTCCATGTCTGAAAATTTCAGACGAAGTTACGAAAAAAGTTCGTTATTCATTCACTGCCCTTACCGGAGCAAATCCTGTCAGCTTCGGCTAAAGAAATCCAGAAATGAATCAAAAAAACCTGTTAAAATACTTCTATCATCCTGGTAATCGTAAATCTTTTTATTTGTAAATTTAACGCTCGGACCGGTCCTGTATAATAAAAACATATCATTCGCGGCCGAGTTGCCATGAAATTGATCATCCTTATGAATAGCTCTTTTGGCGGTAGACTCAGGGTAAATATCAAGTATTTAAGATACCTGGTAATAATTCTGTTTCTATCGCCATTTTTTTCTTTTTCACAGGGCGAGTTTAATAAATGGTATTTCGGAGAGAAAGCCGCTTTGGATTTTAATTCAGGAATACCAACTGCCCTTCTAAATGGTATTATGTATGCCTCCGAGGCTACCGCCAGCGTTTCTGATTCAACCGGAAATCTTTTATTTTATTCTGACGGATATAAGGTTTACAACAGAAATCATATGTTCATGCAAAATGGGTATTTATTTGCAAGTACTGGATATAATCAGCCCGTATTTCCCATAAAGAAAATCGATGACGACAGTGTTTATTATATTTTTACATTAGGTAAATTTTATGCCGGTGTCACCCAGATTGGATTATTTTATTCGGTACTCGATATGCGTTTGGACAATGGATTGGGAGCAATTGTCCCCGGAATGAAAGATATTCCAGTTGCTGGAGCTGATGATGCCTGTGACAAATTACACGCGACCCGCCACAGGAATAATCGTGATATATGGATTGTTACAAAAAAAGAAATATCTTATGCCTCTTACCTTATTTCTGTTGATGGCATTTCAAATACCCCTGTTTTAAGCCCCGCATATTTGTACGGTACAGGGGTAAATAGTGGAGCACTTAAGATATCACAAGATGGGTCAAAATTTGTTTCGTGTCACATGAATGATTCAACTGTTGAATTCGGAACTTTTAATAATCTGACCGGTGAATTAAACCTGCTTTTTCTATTTAGGCCATCGCTGCCTCCTCTTGAAACAAGACCCAGGTTTGCCGAATTTTCTTCAGATGCAAAAGTACTTTACATTGAAGGTCAATTCCTGAATATTGCCGAACAAAAGTTTTACCAGGGAATATGTCAATACGATGCTACGCTTACCGATTCTGCGCAGTTCATGCAAAGCCAGATACTGATCTATATGAGTCCCCATGCAGATCAGGGAACGCAGGGTTTGCAATTAGGCCCCGACCGGAAAATCTATGGAAACAGAATCTCAAAAGA
Organism: Alphaproteobacteria bacterium; assembly: GCA_009928665.1. Taxonomy (GTDB): domain Bacteria; phylum Bacteroidota; class Bacteroidia; order Bacteroidales; family FEN-979; genus CAIVAT01. The sequence continues at coordinate 311 of SACF01000036.1, read as the reverse complement.
TTCATTGAGTGTTATTAATAACCCGGGCATCAGGGGAACGGGTTGTGACTTTGTCACTAATGCGGTTAGTTTAAATGGAAGAATAGCAGTCAGGGGCCTGCCCCAATTCCTCCAGCGTTACAAGGCATACATTCATCAAAGCGGCCGGTGTCAGGGCGCCCCGGTAAGCTTTTCGCCCGACATCTGGCCACCGGCCGACACCACCCTCTGGAATTTTGGTGATCTGGCCTCGGGTACAGCCAACACCTCTTCAATTGCCGCTCCTTCGCACACCTATGCCGCCCCCGGAACCTATACCGTAACGCTGTATG
>SACF01000072.1 GCA_009928665.1 Alphaproteobacteria bacterium | reverse complement strand
CACACACACACACGGACACGGACATACACGCACGGATACCACACATTTCCATACATCCGTGGCCACATGCATCCCCCCGCCCCCACCCCCACCCCCGCCCGAGGCTTTGGTTGAAAAGGTAAAGTTTACTGCGCCCGTTGTTGTGGAAGACACTACCATTGAAACTGGTCTTGCTACACAGGATGACCTGTCGTCAAAAGTCAATACCGAAGTTCCAACTGAGGAAGTCGAAGTTGAGATACAGGAGGAGGCCCCAAAAGTTATTGAAACCCCCCAAGTAGCAGAAATTTTCACTGTGGTTGAAGAGCAACCCAGTTATCCCGGTGGTGAAGAGGCCCGCATATCCTTCCTGCAACAGAATATCAAATACCCTGAAGAAGCTAAGGAATTGGGTATCCAGGGTAAGGTTTTCGTGACTTTTGTGGTCGAAGTCGATGGCTCTATAACCGATGTACGCGTGCTGCGTGGCATCGGAGGCGGTTGCGACGAAGAAGCAAAACGTGTGGTGAAAGCCATGCCTAAATGGGTTCCCGGTAAACAACGCGGAGTTCCCGTTCGGGTACAGTTTAACCTGCCCATCAAATTTACGCTTCAGTAAACCTTAGAAAATGTTAAAAAACGACCCGGAAACAGGGTCGTTTTTTTTTTGCCCGAATAGCTGAAATTTAGAACTTTTCCAAAATAATCTTTTTCTAAATTTGTATTGTTAAACTTTTAACAAATCTGACCTGTTGGTAAGATTTATTTTGATAATTCGTTCATTTCCAACTTATATCCAAATAAGATGATCACACTTGGATTACAGGAAAAAAACACGTTACTCGCCGATGTGAACAAACGCAGTGGCGCCAATGTTCTGGAGTGTTATCAATGCGGGAAATGCGTCTCCACGTGTCCGGTTTCAAGTTTCATGGATTTTCCTCCCCGGGAGATCATGCAAATGGTAAAACTTGGTCAGAAAGAGCAGGTATATCTGGCAAATTCTACCTGGTTTTGCCTGACTTGTTCAGCCTGCTCGGGTCGGTGCCCGCGGGAGATCGAGATCCCTGCCGTAATGGAAGCCATCCGCCATCTGGCCCTCGAAGAGAATTACACCAACAAATCGGCAAAGGTAAAAGCGATCCGGAAATTCCATGATATTTTCCTTGATATGATCAGGAGGTACGGGCGCAGTTACGAGTTACGGCTCATGATTGAACATAATATACGTACGCGCGATCTTTTCAAAGATGTAATGCTTGCCCCGACCGCGTTGCTGAAGGGGAAAATTCCCCTTTTGGTGAAACCGGTCAAGAGCGCCAAGGCGATCCGACGCATGTTTAAAATGGCTGAAAAATTGGAACAGAAGCAAAAATAATCAGATCCCGAAATGAAGAAAATAACCTATTTCCCGGGTTGTTCCGCACATGGTACCAGTAAAGAGTTCGACGAGACCGTAAAAATGGTCATGAAAAGCCTGGATGTGCAGTTGGAAGAAATTCCCGACTGGAATTGTTGCGGCGCCACTTCGGCCCATACCCTGAGTGAACCCCTCTCGTATGCCCTACCGCTAAGAAACCTGGTGTTAGCCGAGAAACTTGACAATACCACCATGGCCATTCCCTGCGCTTCCTGTTACCAACGCATGAAGGTAACCAAGGTCCACCTGGATAAAAATCCGGACCTGTCGAAGGATATCGGCACAACAATCGTTGATGAAGGGACCTATCAGGGAAAAGTCGCCGTCAAATCGATGTTACAGTACTGCTATGAAGATATCGGACTCGATGCGATTAAAGCCCGGGTAACCAAATCGCTGGCAGGGATGAAGCTGGCCTGTTATTACGGATGTCTTCTTACCCGTCCGAAAGCGATTACACAGTTCGACTCGCCGGAGTATCCCATGTCGATGGATCATATCGTGGAAGCCCTTGGTGCCAAAGCCACCGAATTTGATTACAAAACCGAATGCTGTGGCGCCTCCTTCAGTATTTCCAATACAGAAGTCGTAATTAGTCTGACTGGGAAAATCCTGGAAATGGCCCGGGAAAGCGGCGCCCATGCACTCGTGGTAGCTTGCCCGCTGTGCCAGTCAAATCTCGACATGCGGCAGCCCCAGATTGAAAAACAGGTTGGGGTAAAGTACAACCTTCCGGTATTTTATTTCACGCAACTGATGGCGCTTGCCTTCGGAATGCCTGAGAAAGAACTGATGTTCCGGAAACATATTATTCCGGTGGAAGGCGCCCTTGCACAAATCGGAAAGATTGAACCGGAACTTGAAAAAGTTAAAAAACCCAAAAAAGCTGTTGAAGCAGAAAGTGAGGCTGAATAATGGCAAGAGTAGGAGTTTTCGTTTGTTTTTGCGGCGCCAATATCGCCGATTTCGTCGATGTTCCGGCCGTTGTTGAGGAGGCAAAACGCATCCGGGAGGTTAAATTTGCCATCGATTACAAGTACATGTGCTCGGATCCCGGGCAGCAGCAGATCCGCGACGCCATCGTACAACACCGGCTGACCTCGATCGTTGTAGCTGCGTGTTCACCGCGTATGCATGAGAAGACCTTCCGGAAAGCCCTCAGTGATGCGGGAATGAACCCGTATCTGCTCGAAGTAGCCAACATCCGGGAGCATTCTTCGTGGGTGCACCAGAAAGATAAAAAAGCTGCCACGGCTAAGGCGGCTGATCTGGTCCGTATGGCGGTAGCCAAATCGATAGCCAATGAACAACTGCATGAGATATCGGTTCCCGTTACCAAACGGGCTTTGGTGATCGGAGGCGGAATTGCGGGAATTCAGGCCGCGCTTGATATTGCCGATGCCCGGATACCTGTGGTACTCGTTGAGAAAAGCCCCTCCATCGGAGGCAAGATGGCTCAACTGGATGAAACCTTCCCAACACTCGACTGTTCCCAGTGCATCCTTACCCCAAAGATGGTCGATGTGGCATCGCATCCTTATATTGAACTGATCCCCTATGCCGAAGTGCTGGAACTTGAAGGCTTCGTAGGAAATTATAAAGCAAAAATCAGGAAAAAAGCTTCTTATGTGAATTTCAAAACCTGTACTGGCTGCGGCGCCTGCTGGCAGAAGTGTCCGGTTAAGGTTCCGAATGAATACAACATGGGGATCGACAAACGAAAGGCGATTTACACACCCTTCCCACAGGCAGTTCCCAACAAACCGGTCATCGACGCCGCCCATTGCACCATGCTGACCAAAGGGAAATGCGGCATTTGTGCCAAGGTATGTGAAAAAGGTTCCATCGACTACAAGATGCAGGATGAGATTATCGAGCGTGAAATCGGTGCAGTGGTCGTTGCCACAGGGTATGATCTCTGGGATCCCAAACCCTATGAAGAGTATGGTGTCGGCCGTTTCAAGGACATCATCACCTCCCTTGAATTTGAGCGTATGGTTTCGGCCAATGGTCCCACCAACGGGGTGCCGGTAAGACCTTCCGACGGAAAGGTCCCCAAGAACGTGGTCTTCATCAAATGTATCGGATCACGCGACGAAGCCAAGGGCATTGAGTACTGTTCGAAGATCTGTTGCATGTACACGACCAAACATACCATTCTTCTGCATCATAAGGTACATGGTTCTCATTCCTATGTTTTTTACATGGATATCAGAGCCGCAGGCAAGGGATATGAAGAATTCGTGAAGAAAGCACAGGTGGATACCGGCGCCACGTACCTGCGTGGTCGTGTTTCAAAAATTTACAAGAAGGGCGACAAGTTGATGGTTCGCGGGGAAGATGCCCAGATCGGACAGGTAGTCGAAGTTGAGGCTGACCTCGTAGTACTGGCAACTGCTGTGTTCCCAAACAAGGACAACCCTGATCTTGCGCGCTTGTTGGGCGTTTCATACGATAAATACGGCTACATGTCGGAGGCCCATCCGAAACTCAGGCCGGTGGAGACAGCGAAAGCAGGTATTTTCCTGGCAGGATGCACCCAGGCGCCCAAAGATATTCCCGACACGGTTGCCCAGGCATCGGCTTGCGCGGCAAAGGTTTGCGGAATTTTCGCGGGAGATACCATGAAGAAAGACCCGATGATCTCAACCGTGAATAAGGAATTTTGTTCGGGATGTCAGAACTGCGTGAAAGTTTGTCCTTATGGCGCTATTGTCACCGAAGAAGTTCCCATAGGCCACGGTTCCAAGGAGATGCGTACCGTTGCGAAGATCAACGAGGGGGTATGCCAGGGATGTGGTTCCTGTGTGGCTGTTTGCCGCAGCATGGCCATAAGTCTGGCAGGTTTCACCGATCCTCAAATTATTAACGAGATAGTTTCAATCTGATGGAAGCAGCAGTAAATAATCAACTCGTAAGCATTGAAAAGCCGGAAATCGTTGCACCGCCCGATTGGGAACCGGTGATCATCGGCATTCTCTGCAATTGGTGTTCCTACGCGGGTTCCGACCTTACCGGGACCTCCCGGATTCAGTACCCTCCCAACATCCGGATCATCCGGGTACCCTGTTCTTCACGCGTTGATCCATGGTTTCTGATCAAGTCGCTGCAGACCACGGCCGACGGGGTTCTCGTTTCGGGCTGCCACCCCGGCGACTGTCACTACATCAGTGGAAATTACTTTGCACGCCGTCGTTTTCTGGTGACCAAGAAACTGTTGAATTTCGTTGGATTCCATGAGGATCGCGTCCAGTTTTCCTGGGTGTCGGCCGCCGAAGGTCCAAAGTTTGCCAAGGTAGTCGCCAAGGTGACTGAAGACATCAAAAAACTGGGCCCGCTTCATTTATACAAAAAAGAAAACTTCGAGAAATAATGGACTATACGAATCAAATCCGGGAGATCGCTTCGAAGCTTTTCGCCGAAGACAAGATCGATGTTTTCATAGGATACCGTATGACCGGTTTCGACGAAAACCAGGTTCCGGCGCTGATCAGAGACCCGAAAGAGGTGTCGAAGCTGGTCTTTACCGACAAGTCGGTATTTAACCTCACAAATTATCTTAAGCAGGATCACACCCGCAACAAACGCATCGGGCTGGTGGTGAAGGGGTGCGACAGTCGTGCGCTCAATCTGCTGCTGACTGAATGTCAGGTAAAACGGGAAAACCTGCATATTGTGGGAATTCCATGCAAGGGAGTGGTAGATGAAAACGGGAACAAGATGCAAAACTGCATCGAATGCATTTATCCCAATCCGGTTGTCTTCGACGAAATGATTGATGGGACCCTAACAGGCTTGGAGGAACCCCCTTACCAGGTCAACGCCGACATCCAGAACATAGCCGCCATGAACCTGGTCGAGCGCAGAGCCTATTTCGAGGAGGTTTTCGAGAGCTGCATCCGCTGCAACGCATGCCGTCACTCCTGTCCGATGTGTTATTGTGCCAAATGCTGTATCGATCAGGAGACCTCTACGCTTTACCATGGCGCCAATACAACGAGCAGCGCGTTTCATGCCCTGATGACCTGGTCGCTGCATCTGGCCGGCCGGTGTGTCGACTGCCGGAATTGTGAAAAAGCCTGCCCCAGTCATCTGCCATTGCATCTCTTACATAAATGGAACGAACGGGTGATCTACGAAAACTTCCAGGAACACCTGGCCGGTGTGCACGAAGGCGACCGCGGCGCTTTTTACAAATACAGTATGAAGGACCCTGATGATTTTATCATGTAATCCGAATTTTCAGATATGAGCGTTGAATTATTTGTTACCGATAAAGCTGGCTTGACGAAATTCTACGAAGCCATTATTTCAAAAAACGAAACTTACGCCCCGGTTGAACAATTCGGGAAGTACGATTTCAAGAGGGCTTCGAGCCTTGAGGCGTGTAATCCCGACGCTCCGATCGCGAAGATCATGAGCGCCAAACCGCTCTTCTTTCCGCGTTCGGCGAAGATCATGAAATACACGGCCGACCATTCGGGGACTACCGTGAAGGAGACCGATGAGGATTCCCTTGCCGGTAAACGGGTGATCCTCGGGATGAAACATTGTGACGCCCGTGCCCTGCAAGTGCTCGACAAGGTCTATAACTGGGATTACATCGACACCGATTATCAACGGCGGCGCGAAAATACCGTGATCATATCAACCCGTTGCGACAAAGCTGAAACACATTGCTTTTGTACCTCGCTCGACTACGACGTGGAGCATTCCGATGCAATGGATGTGGCAATCGTGAACGGAACCGATGGAAAGGTTTTCATTGAGGCCCGGACGGAGAAGGGAAAGGGATTCCTGAAGGAAATGAATATCGAACAACGGATTTCGAACAACGAATTTCAGGTTGCGGACGAAACTGCCCCGGCAGCGGTCAAACAGCAGTATGAAACATTTGCAGCCTCTTTCCGGTTGAAGATGGATTACAAGGAGGTAAATGCCAAGCTGTCGAAGATCTTTGATTCACCGAAATTCGAAAATGTGTCGGCCAACTGCATCAGTTGCAATACCTGTGCTTTCGTTTGTCCGACCTGTCATTGCTTCAAAATTTCGGATGAAAAGGTAAAGGATACCGGGATTCGTTATAAAAGTTACGATTCCTGCAATAACGGTTACTTTACATTGATGGCCGGCGGCCACAATCCCAGGCCGGTGAAATACCGCAGATGGCGGCAACGCGCCTTACACAAATTCGTTTACTATAAGGAGCGTTTCGGAGAGAACCTGTGCGTGGGCTGCGGAAAATGTACCAACTCCTGCCCGGTGAACATATCGATCTTTGAGGTTGTGAGTACTTTGGCAGTAGGCAATAGGCAGTAGACAATAGTTAATAGGCAATAGGCGGCAGAGGGTTGGGTGTAAAATGGAAAAGAAAAAAATAGAGTCATATAGAGATTTGGAGGTTTGGAAGAAGGGTGTAAGATTTGCAATTGAGATTTACAAGATAACATCTGAGTTTCCAGTCCAGGAACAATTTGGTTTGACAAATCAGTTAAGAAGGTCAGCATATTCCATTCCGGCCAATGTTGCAGAAGGATTTGGACGAGGAAGTACCAAGAATTATCAACAGTTTCTTAAGATAGCAAGAGGTTCACTAAACGAAGTGGAGACATTTCTTCACATAGGACTCGGGATAGGCCTTATTGATAAAACAAAATTTGAAAACCTGATTGAAAAAACAACTGAACTCGGGAAAATGATTCATGGACTAATTAAAAAACTAACTCCTTAACCTAATCCCTATTGCCTATTGCCTACTGCCTATTGCCTCATATAAATAACAACCAATATTAAAAATATGGAACAACTTTTAGTCCCGATGATGTGTAGGATCGACAAGGTGATCCAGGAAACCCCGGATATCCGTACCTACCGGCTCAAATTCAAGGAGGAGGGGATGATGGAACGGTTCAACTGGCTACCGGGTCAGTTTGTGGAGTTTTCGCTGCTTGGCTCCGGTGAATGCACCTTTTGTATTGCATCATCTTCAACGCGGAAGGAATCATTCGACTGTTCGATCAAGCGCGCCGGGGTCGTCACGGCCGACATTCACACCGGGCTTGATGAGGGTGATGAAGTAGGGATACGCGGTCCATACGGAAACTGGTTTCCACTGGAGGATCTGAAAGGAAAAAATTTGCTATTCGTGGGCGGGGGTATCGGTCTGGCGCCGCTTCGTTCGCTGATCCAGTATTGCATCGACAACAGGAAGGACTACAAGGACTTCACGATCCTTTACGGAGCCCGTACCTCGGCTGATCTTTGCTACAAGGATGAAATCGCTGATTGGCGTAAGGATCCTTCACTGAAGGTCATCCTCACCATCGACAAACCGGAAGAGACCTGGAAAGAAAATGTCGGGGTTGTGCCGAAGATCCTGGAAGAGGTGGTAAAACCGGTAGTCGCAAATACCAAGGTGATCACTTGCGGGCCTCCCATCATGATCAAATACACCCTGCTGTCGTTGGATAAGCTTGGCTTTGCTCCCAAAGATGTCATTACCACGCTGGAAATGAAGATGCAGTGCGGGCTGGGGAAATGCGGCCGGTGCAACATCGGATCGACTTATGTTTGCAAAGACGGGCCGGTGTTCACTTACGAGCAGTTGAAGAAGCTGCCGGATGAGTTCTAGCGCACAAATCAACTTTTAGCTTTACAACGTATTTTCTTTTTGTACTTTTCTCCCGGATCGTTTCCCGGCTGCTTTATTTCCTGTTCAAATCAAATTTCCAAAGGCAATTGGTCCAGGTGCTGTCGGGCGGAGCGGAATTGTCATACTTTTTTTGGATAGCGTGTCGTGTTACCGGAAAATCGTTCGACATGGTTTTTCTGAAAAGGTACAGGTTATCATAGTGAACTGACAGTCGGGTCCAATGATCGGAACCCTGGTCCCTCCTGCGACAAAAATATTTCCATTCTTGTCGGTTACCGAGGGCGTTGAGCTATGGACTCCTCCGACGGGAGCCAGATAGGCTGAAAAATCAATTTTTTGGGCGACCAGGGTTACGATCGTACCCATGAGAAGAAAAGCAATGCAAAAAACAGTCTTCATAATTTTTGTTTTGATGAGTTTTTGTTTTGTGGTGACGATTCCCCATTCCGGTTTTTTATGCAAAATAAACGCTATATTTCAGAAATCGACCTGTTGCAGGTTGATGGACTGTTTTATCAGTCTTCTGACCCATGAGGGCAGTAAAGGGAGGATTATGATTCAGGGCATTTTATGACTACGACCGGTTGGGATCAGGAAGAAGCAATTTTTTTTCAGAAACAGAATCAGAGAGGTTAAAAAAGCCGGAAATATTTCGTACATTTGCATATCATGAACATGAAAGGTGAAACACAACGTACTAAGTCTGACATGTGAAATGCGAAGTGCGATTCGGCGGGTTCATGATTCCCCTAAAAAACCTTTTCTTATCTAAGACCGGCCTAAGACTTGTCTAAGTCTGGTCTAAGACTACGGCCTGTATGGTACGGTGATCCCTCCTTTGTACTATACTGAAAAAACTATACAGTTAAAAGGGTTTATACTGAAAAAACCGTACAGCTATACATGTTTTAACCGGAATAGTTATACACTATTCTCATGTTGAACTGAAATGACCAGACTATTCTATCCTGAAAAAATATATTCGAATAACTTCATTATGTTCAATATTACCACCTATATTTGTTATAACAAATATTTTTAAGACCCACATTCCGATATCAATTATTCGCCTGTTTACCTTTATGGCTGTGCACAGGAGCAACAGATCATTCGCCTTACACCCGCCGGTGAATTCAGATAGGAGAAAGGGAGTTGGTGGTATAAGGAAGTTAGCAAGTATAATAATATAGACACCGTTATGGGTAGACCTATTTTAATGATTTTATCAATATTATTGATTTTATGTTTGTATTGGGAAGCGACAGAAGCGCAAGTATTAACACCGGTACCAATTATTACAGAGATTGAAAACATAAATAAAAGTACTGCTACAATAGAAGATTCTGTTTTAATAGAGAATAGAGTAATGCATTCATTTTCTCAAATGGACAAGCAAGATCAGTTTTACATCTGCATTAAAGGAAAGTCCATTATAGATGGAAAGATGATGTTTAAAATCATTAAGAGTGACGGGACTGTAATATTGAATGAGGAATTTCCGTCATGTTATTTGTTAAATTATGGATTTGAAGGAGATATACACTCGGTTAAAGACAGAGAAGATTTCATAAAGAGTCGAATATCGGATTTCTTTAATGAAAATAACTTTTTGCACCCAGCGATTCAACCAAATGAAAGCTTTGATGAAGATTATTCTGATAAATTGATTTGGGATGAAATTAAATCTGACCAAACTTCAATTGGATTTTCATACCTAATTGGAGAAGAAGATATTCGAATGATTTCATTTTCCAAGAAAAAGGGGAAAGTTGTAATGTACTTTAATTGCTGTTAATGTATTTATTACACTTGCTAACATGCCTGTAAACACTACAATGCCAGCTTATTGCCTTCGATTTATCGATCGACATTTGCAGTGTCTACAGGCCAACCGTTATGGACAATGTTGAGAAAACGAAACATTAGAGATTAAATGACAAAATCGAAAATTCATAAGGACGAAACTGAATGGTTGATTTCCGTTTTCAAGACTTCTGAAAATGATGAATTAAGAAATGAGTCTTTAGAAAAACTTTTGGATTTTGGATTAGATGAAAAACAAATAAAAGAAAGATTTGAAAAACTAAAATCAGAAAAAGATACTTTAAAAACATTTGACAAAGCTTGGAAAAAGCAATCCGAACGGAATGAATTTGAAAAATACACGATTGTTGAAATGATAAAAATCTTTCTTTTTGGACCTTACGGAATGAATGAAACACTGGGCATAAGTTAAAAATGAGAAATTTCATTACATTAATAATTGTTTTGACAAGTACTTTTTTATGTAAAGGGCAAAGTCTTAATCTGGTTCCGATTGACTCGGCAAACTTTGAAATAATTGCTGATTCATTATATGATAAAAATTCCATTTTGCCAGATTCATTAAAAAAGGACTACCATGAAAGTTACAAGATTTGTCCTTGTAGGATTGACAGTATTAATGGATTAGTTTCTTATAAATCATCCTGTTTTTTAATAAAAAACAATAAGTGTTCACTGGTGTCTATTAAAAAATGTTAAAAAAATTTGAGGTCCAGATGCATTTGGCAATTGTTATCATCATAAGCCATATTTGCAATAGGAGCCAAG
>SACF01000035.1 GCA_009928665.1 Alphaproteobacteria bacterium | reverse complement strand
GCATTATCACCGGTACAATCCGCAATGACACCGGGATTCCGGGGATCATCTTCCTTGATTTTGAACACGACTTTCATCAGATCGGAACCGATATCGGCTATTTTCGTGAAGATTCCGCCTGCAATCCTGAGCGCACTGGCTCCTAACGACTCCCCGATTGCAAAACCTATAAAACTGGCGCCGGCAAGCTCACGGGGAACGAATAACAGAATGATCAGCATCATGATGAGTTCCACACAGATCAGCATGACCCCGATGCTCATTCCTGCATCCAACGGGATGTTCAGTAGTTTCAAGGGCTTCCGTTCCAACGATGCAAAGGCCATCCGGCTGTTGGCCAGCGTGTTCATCCTGATCCCGAACCAGGCAACACCATAAGATCCGAGAATTCCGACGACCGTCCATGTTAAAATCAGAAGAACTCCTCCAAAAGTATTTTCCTGCAGGTACCCAAAGTAAAAAGCAATACACAGCCCGATGATCACGAAAAGGATAGAAAGGAATTTTCCCTGTTGGACCAGATAGGTCTTACAAGTCTCAAAAATAATCTTTGCAACATCAAGCATCGATTGATGCGCACGCAGCTTTTTTACCTTCCTGAATTGATAAAGCCCGAATAGCAATCCGAAAAAACAGATCAGAAATCCGAAGAGTAAAAGATTGTTCTGATGACCGGTGAGTTCGGGGATCTTCAGGTCTGCCTCACTCGCCATGCCCAGGAAGGGTAAAAACAGAGAAACCAGAAAAGTAGTCGTCTTTTTCATATCTATGTATTTAATTATTTTCCACTGTTCACAAAAATAAAAAGAAATTTGACAGTTGTGGAATTTTTAAGGATGTTTTGTCCGGTAGCGAAAATTCTTTAAGTTTGTAATCGTTATCAGGCAAGTCGGTCCTGATGGGAATGGAGTTTTGAACTGCCTACAATGGAAAAGATCACCCTGGATATTATCGGAATGTCATACAGCCAGTCACAAAGCGGCGCTTATGCCCTGATCCTGGGGGAACACGGGGGAAAAAGGAGGTTACCGATAATCATAGGAGGGTTTGAAGCACAGGCAATTGCAATTGAATTAGAGAAGATAAAAACACCCAGACCGCTCACCCATGATTTATTCAAATCGTTCGCGGATAATTTTCAAATCGAGCTTCTCGAAGTGATCATTGACAGATTCAGTGAAGGGATATTTTATGCGAAACTCGTATGCAGCGACGGGAAAACCATTCACGAAATCGATTCCAGGACTTCTGATGCTATCGCGTTGGCCCTGAGATTCAATTGCACTGTTTATACCTATGAGAACATCATGAATGCCGCCGGGATCCTGATCGAAGAAGAATCGGAAAATGGGAAGACAGAATCAGCGAATCCTGTTGAACCCCCTGCCGAAAGCGCTACCTATCATGAAGCAACCCTCACCGAACTTAGGGAAATGCTTCAATTGGCGATAGAAAATGAAGAGTATGAGAAAGCATCGCAGATCCGTGATGAAATAAATAAAAGAAAATAGGTCGTTTCCCGATTATTTACGCTAATCCTTAAAGTATGGCCATAAAACCACGCCTCATTCTGCTCAATTTTTTCCAATTTTTTATCTGGGGTTCCTGGCTGCTTACCATCGGGGCATATTGGTTCCAGACCAAACACTGGTCAGGTACAGAATTCGGCGCAATTTTCTCCACAATGGGTATTGCTTCGCTGTTCATGCCGGCAGTAGCGGGGATTATTGCCGACCGGTGGATCAATGCGGAACGGCTCTATGGCGCATTTCATCTCTGCGGAGCCATCATCCTGCTGATGATCCCCCGGTTAAATAACCCTTCCGCAATGTTCTGGATGATGCTGCTGAATATGATCTTCTATATGCCTACCATTGCGCTTGCCATTACCGTGTCCTATTCAACACTCAAACGCAACAACCTTGATATCATCAGGGAATATCCCCCGATCAGGGTGTGGGGAACCATTGGCTTTATTGTGGCACTGTGGATGATCAGCCTGACCCGGTTGGAGACCTCTGCCGGACAGTTTTATGTGGCCTCCGGAGCCTCCCTGTTTCTAGGGTTGTATGCCTTCACCCTTCCAAAATGTCCGCCCCTGGGGAGGACCCAGTCGGATTCGTTATTCCAGGCTTTGGGACTCCATGCGTTTTCCTTGTTTAAAAACTATAAAATGGCACTCTTCTTCATCTTTGCCATGCTGCTCGGCGCTGCTCTTCAACTTACCAACGCCTATGGAGATACCTTCCTTCACGATTTCGCTTCCATTCCCGAGTTTCAGAATCTGATCGCGGTTCGCTATCCTGCTATTATTATGTCAGTTTCTCAGATTTCTGAAACCCTTTTTATCCTTACTATTCCGTTTTTCCTGCGAAAATTCGGCATAAAAAAAGTTATGCTCTTCAGCATGTTTGCCTGGGTATTGCGCTTCGGCCTTTTTGCCTGGGGCGATCCGGCCGGTGGCCTGTGGATGATTATTCTTTCCTGTATTATTTACGGGATGGCCTTTGATTTCTTTAACATCTCAGGATCTTTGTTCGTTGAAACCCGGAGTGAACCCGGAATCCGGGCAAGTGCCCAGGGCCTGTTCATGGTCATGACCAACGGTTTCGGAGCCTTTCTGGGTAGCCGGATTAGCGGGCTTGTCATCGATAATTACTTTACCCTTTCATCTGGAAAATTTGACTGGCATGGCATCTGGATCGCGTTTGCCGGTTACGCGTTGGTTGTTGCGGTATTGTTCGCAATACTCTTCCGGCACAAACACGACCCGAAAGCATTCTCTGACGTGAACACACACTGACAATTCAGGAACTACTTTTTTTCTGACGCTATAAAACTGCATAAATATTCACCCGACTCTTGTATTACTTTGCCATCAGCTTATGAAACAATATCTTGATCTTTTACAACACGTTCTTGATAAAGGAATTCGGAAAACCGACCGTACCGGAACCGGTACCCTTAGTGTTTTTGGGTACCAGATGCGTTTTGACCTGACGGATTCGTTTCCCCTTCTGACGACAAAAAAACTTCATCTGCGTTCCATTATTTATGAGTTGCTCTGGTTTCTGAAAGGTTCAACCAACATCAGTTTTTTACATGAAAATAAGGTGACCATCTGGGATGAATGGGCGCGTGCAGATGGGGACCTGGGACCGGTTTATGGAAGCCAATGGCGGTCGTGGCCCCGGCCTGATGGTAGTACCATTGATCAAATCGCCGGGGTGATCCATTCCATTAAAGCCGATCCCGATTCCCGCCGTCACATTGTCTCCGCATGGAACGTGGGTCAGCTTGACCAAATGGCGTTGCCTCCGTGCCACCTGATCTTCCAATTCTATGTGGCCGATGGCAAACTCTCCTGCCAGATGTATCAACGAAGCTGTGATATCTTCCTGGGAGTCCCGTTTAATATTGCCTCTTATGCATTACTTACAATGATGATTGCACGCGTAACAGGGCTAAAACCGGGTGAATTTATTCATACCCTCGGCGATGCCCATATTTACCTGAACCACTTGGAACAGGTGAACCTGCAGTTAACGAGAACCCCGTTTCCCCCTCCGGTCATGTTACTGAACGGGGAAATCACATCGATCGATGATTTTAAATATGAACACTTTCAACTAACAAACTACCAGTCCCACCCTCACATTAAGGGTGATATCGCAATATAAGAACCCCTATGATTTCTATCATTGTAGCCATTGCTGAAAATAATGCCATCGGAAAGAACAACGATCTGCTGTGGCATATCCCGGGCGATTTACGCCGGTTTAAAAAGATCACAAAGGGCCATCCGGTTATCATGGGTAAACGGACCTTTGAATCCTTGCCAAGGCGTCCGCTCCCTGAGCGCAGAAACATCGTGATCACCGATGTACCCGGTGAATTAATTGACGGGTGTGAGATGGCTTATTCCATCAAGGATGCGATGGATCTGTGCGATCCTGCTGACGAGAATTTCATAATTGGGGGCGCATCGGTGTACCGGCAGTTTCTCCCCCTGGCCGACCGGCTTTACATTACCAGGGTAAATAAATCATTTGACGGTGATGTTTTTTTCCCGGAAATCAATAAAAAATTGTGGATCCTTACCTCGCGGGATCCCGGAGAAACAGAGCCCGGACTCGATTTTACTTTTACCTATGAAATTTATGACCGACAACCATAAACATTGTCAGGTCTTCCTTTTTTCTTTCTTTGCAGCCGGGAATAAAATATTGTTCAGGATTAGTCGGTATCCGGGTGAATTGGGATGCAGGTTCAGATCAGTCGGCGGATCCCCCACCAGATGCTGGTAGTCCTCCGGATCGTGTCCCCCTAAAAACGTCCAGGTGCCCCTTCCGAAATCACCGTGAATGTACCTCGCTTCATCAAGAGCTTTCGCCTCCCCGAGTATGACGACGCCGGGTTTAAGATATTTTTTGTTGAAAGCCGTTGTTTGTCCCATGAATCCATGGATGATGGCTACATGATCCTGGCATAGCATACTGGGAACAGGATCCCATTTGGCCGAAAATTCGAACAAAGTAAAAAAATCATTCTCCTTTGTTACAATACGGGGCCGGGTCTCCGTAACATCGATCGATGAAATTTCATACTCGTAGGGATTCATATTCAGGGTGAAATTCTCAAAGGCAAATCCATTGGCAAAGTTTAACTTGGAAGATGCCTGAGGATCCGCTGCATCCCCGTCGAACATGACATCACAAATGTCGATCCCCTCTGAACACAATGCAACATCATAACTGTCAGGTGCCGAACACATTGAAAACAAATAACCGCCTCCGGCTACGAAATCGCGTATCTTACCGGCAACGGCCAGTTTCATCTGCGAAACTTTTTTGTAGCCAAGCCTTGCCGCTGCAGCCTCCTGGGCCGCGACATCCTCTCGGTACCACGGAAATGATTTATAGGCGGCCCAGAATTTTCCATATTGACCAGTAAAATCTTCGTGGTGGAGATGCAACCAATCGTACACCGGCAAAATCCCCGACATAACCTCTTCATCGTAAATTACCTCATAGGGAATTTCCGCATAACTGAGCACCAATGTCACCGCATCATCCCATGGCAATTTGTTCTTAGGGGAATAGACCGCTATTTTCGGGGCCTTGTGGAGTTTGACCGTCTCCATGTTTACCTGGGTGTCGGAAATCTCAAGCTTTATCGCTCCAGCCTGAACATCTGCCAGTACCTGATAACTAACCCCCCGGATTTTACACTCCTCTTCACCAATTTTATAATAGGGAAACAGGAAACTTCCTCCGCGGTAGTTTAAAAGCCAATCAACTTCAATTTCCCGCTGCAGTACCCAGTAAGCTACCCCGTATGCCTTCAGGTGATTCCGTTGATCCTCATCCATGGGAATTAAAATAAAAGCGCAACGGGCACTTTGTAAAAATGCAAATAAGAAACAGGTAAACAAAAAAATTACTTTTTCAAAATGGCATCTCATTGCGATCTTCATCATCCATTTTCGACATGATCGTCCGGGTTCTTAAAGAACCGTCAAACGATTCGTTAGCCGGAATATTGTTTACCGGAATATAGTCCATCTCAGGATCAACAAACTTGGCATATTTCGAAATAAACCTGAGTTTGACATCTTTTAATGGACCATTACGGTTTTTCGCAATGCTGATTTCTGCGACTCCGGAGGTTGAGTCGCCGCTTTGATCTACATCAATCTTGTAATATTCGGGCCGGTAAATGAACAATACCATGTCGGCATCCTGCTCAATGGATCCCGATTCACGCAAATCAGAAAGAATAGGCTTTGAGCCAGGGGCTCGTTTTTCAGGGGCACGGCTCAATTGGGATAAGGCAATTACAGGCACCTCCAGCTCTTTTGCCAGAGTCTTGAGCGCCCTCGAAATGCTGCTGATCTCCTGCTCTCTGTTCCCGCGGGTATCCTGGCTTCCCTGCATCAATTGAAGGTAATCGACAATGATCATTTGCACATCGTGATGTGCTTTCAGCCTGCGGCATTTTGCACGCAGGTCAAAAATGGAGAGTGCTGCAGTATCATCGATGAAAAGCGGCGCATCGATCAAAGAAGAAATCCTGGTATTCAACTGGGTCCATTCATGATCCTCCATCGACCCTTTCCGCAATTTCTCCTGCGGGATCTCTGTTTCACTTGAAATCAAACGGGTTACAAGCTGTACTGATGACATTTCCAGTGAAAACACCGCTATCGGTTTTTTGAAGTCAACTGCTGCATTTCGCGCCATGGTAAGTGCAAATGCCGTCTTACCCATACCGGGCCTCGAGGCAATGATGATCAGATCGGATTTCTGCCAGCCTGAGGTGATCCGGTCAAGTTCGGTGAAACCTGATCCGACACCTTTCAGTCTCCCTTCCTGATTCCGACCGGCCGCAATCTCTTTTAAGGCCTCTTTGATAATGGCCTGCATATCCATGTACGATTTACCGATGCTGCTTTCACTGATCGAAAACAACCCGGTCTCGGCTTTATCCAACAAATCGAAAACATCGGTCGTGTCTTCATAAGCATCCTTGATGATCTCCGAGGAAACCCGGATCAATTCCCGCTGAATGAACTTCTGCAGAATAATCCTTGAGTGAAATTCGATATTCGCGGCAGAAGCAATGCGGTTGGTAAGCATCGTGATGAAATACGGGCCACCCGTGACTTCGAGTTCACCGCTTTTCCGCAACTCTTCTGTGACCGTAAGAATGTCGACCGGTTCATTTTGAGCAAATAACCGCTGAATTGCAGAAAAAATTATCTGGTGATTTTCTTTATAAAATACTTCTGGTTTCAGGATTTCAATAACTTCAGCCAGCCGGTCGTTTTCCAGCATCATTGCGCCCAATACCGCTTCTTCAAGGTCCAACGCCTGCGGCGGAATCTTCCCGTGCTCGTAAACAGCATCACTGATGCCGTACTTGCGGCTCCTCTTTTTCAGATTCTTATCTTCCATGTTCCAAAATTACCTTTATTCACCGTCAGATTTTAACTGTACAGTTTTTTTATTTTTCAACAACTACAAGCAAAAAACAAGCGCAATATGTACCCATTTATGCCATAAACCTCCTGAGAATTCAGGACTTAACAGAAACTGCTCTATGTCGAGGCGGACTCCTCCCAAAGTCAGTGACAAACCAGCGCTGGTCTGAAATACGAATCTGCATATTTCATCCCGTGAAATGACATAGGCACTGCTTTTATTGAAGAGCCCGCCCTGTAATGTGGCATCATAGCCGACCAGTTTTCCGGACCCCCGCAGGAAAACAAAGAACTGGTTTTTTTTAAGACCTTTTCCCCTCAGAATACGCCCCTTTTCCACGCCCAGATTGGCAAAATAGGGATTGATCCATCCGGCCCGTAATCCAATCCCCCCCGAAGTATTGGTGTAAAGTGTCCCAATCTGTCCAACAGCCTGAAGATTCACCTCAAAATGGCTCGCCGAAACGATCCCTTTTTCATAGGCCAGGTTGTAATTCAATACCAAATCATTCTGGATCTGATACTCCCAGCCCAGCGGCTCATTATTTGTCGGAACCGAAGTGTGAAAAGCACGCTGCACCCATTCACCGTATGAATTCGGACCAATAATGCCAACATCCAGCCCGGTGGTCTGCCTGAACCGGTGAACCGGATCATTGGTGATTTTTTTTGTGCTGAAGTAAAGGTAAGCAGCGTAAGGCCTGTCACCGATCTTGATGCCCCCTGTTTTTGTGGTCGAGGGAGTGTACATGTTCTGGACTACGGCAAGCCCGTAATAGTTGGTGGCGGAACTCCAGTACGGGATCATGGTAACCGCAAGCGGATTCGACCGGAGTCCGGGATGGATCAATTCAACCCGAATTCCGTTTGTATAAAAACGGTCGGTGTAATCCAGAATATCATTGTCGAAACTAAATTCCAGAAAAACTTCATCCGATAGCATCACCATGGAAGAGTAATCCGGATTGTGTAGGCGCCCGGAAATTTGTTCCCGGCTGATGGGTTCATTGAGATCGATTTGCCGGTCAATCTTTCGCATCGTTGTGATCCGGTTTAATCTTGCAGAATCTTCCGCCGCCTTAAGAGCGAAATTTAGCGTTGTGTCATTCTTTGTGCGTTTCCTTTTCACACCGGAGCGCAACCGTATTCCGGGATGCCGGGGTTCCTGCGTGAGTGTCGGTCTCCCGGCACTCCGACCACGATACATTTTATTTTGTAATTCTCTTTTATTTGTATCAACGGATAAATCCCGATACCCGGCAACAGGTATATCGGTCCCACTATCCGAACAGCGGACAAACATTAAAATCAGGAAAAGGTAGAAGAATTTTTTTTTCATCCTTCCGCAAAATTAAGCATTTACCTCCACCCTCATGGTTATCTTTACACTCCGGAATATTCTGTTAATAGTTCCGGTACCATGAAAAACATTTTACTCCTGTTCATAATTATGGCCTTCACGGCAAGCGCTTCTGCACAGAAAACCATGATGGTAGAGAAAATCGGAACGAGTCACCGCTATTTTTTTAAGACCGGAGATTATATCAAACTGAAAATTTCAAAGCCCGATACCCTCCTGAAAGGGAAACTATGGAGTATTGACGACAGTGCGGTCTGTGTTTCGGATTTTCGTCCATTCGAGGTGTCTGTCAGGCAGATCAATGCCGTGTATAAGAGATTTGATGCACCCAGGAAAATAGCTTATACTACCTTAATCGGAAGTTTAGGAATCTTCTGTATTATTACAATCAATCACGTCATAAACAATGAAACAGTGATCTCGCCCGATGCACTTCTGATCAGTGGAGGCGTTGCCACAGCAGGATTGATAACCCTGTCTTTTTCAGAAAAAAAGATGAAAACGGGCAGTAGGTGGAAAATTAAAATTCTCGACCTGGTGGTGTATGAGTGACCTTATGCTATCAGCTCCCGGATGATCCGGGTCATAAAAGGTTCGGCCGCACTGGCAGCATCGATTACCTGTTTGTGCGAAATTTCGACAATCTTTCCCACAACCCCGAGATCAGAAATCACCGATACGGCGAAGCAGGTAAGCCCCATGTGCCGGGCGGCAATGACTTCCGGAACGGTCGACATTCCAACAGCATCAGCGCCTATTGCCCGGATGTATTTATACTCCGCCGGGGTTTCGAAGGTAGGGCCCGAAACAGCTGCATATACACCTTTCTGTAATTTAATGCCATGTCGCTCGGCGATCCTCAATGCTTTCTTTATCAAATCCTGATCATATGCCACACTCATATCCGGAAACCTTACCCCGATCTCATGTTCGTTCTTTCCGATCAGGGGATTGTCCTTCATAAGGTTTATATGGTCTTCAACAATCATGATATCCCCGACTTCAAAACCGGGATTAACTCCTCCGCTTGCATTTGACAAAATAAGCAACTTGATGCCCATGAACTTCATGATCCTGACCGGGAACGTTATTTCTTTCATGGAATAGCCTTCATAATAGTGAAACCTTCCCTGCATTGCCATGATTTTCTTTCCGTTCAACGTACCAAAAATAAGTTGCCCCCGGTGACCCTCTACAGTCGAAACAGGGAAATTCGGGATATCTTCATAGGAGATTGATTGCTCAATCTCCATGACGTTAACGAGTCCCCCGAGCCCTGTACCTAAAATAATTCCTACCTCAGGCCTGGTGCTGATCCTATTTTCCAGGAATTCAACGGTCTCTTTGATCTTTTGTAGCATACGTTAGTATCTGGTTGTCAAATAATTCTTTGTCCGTTCCATGAAACGCTACTTCCATGGGAACGTAAAATAACGGCAATTTGCCCAGTTTAGTGCCCGGTTCAACCACCTTTAACCGCATGGCATCTTTTTCAGTGGTCACCAAAACCTTTTTATGTGTAGGCAGATCATTGAAGATCCTGACGATCTCTTCGATATCTTTTATGGAATATGGATGATGGTCTGAAAATTTCAAGGTGATAATCTCACTGCACATCCTCGATAAATGCTCTTTCAGAGGATAATCATTAGCGATTCCCGTAAAGAGCAGGATGTTGGTGAGCTTATCAGGAAAATCATACTGTGATGGTATAATAAATGGAACCGGGTCCTGATACCGTATATAGGAAAAATATACCTGTTGATGGCTCTTCAATTTAAGTTCACCGAGAATCCTTCGCCGGGTTATGGGCGAAAATATCTTGGGTGTCTTGGTTACTATAACAATATCAGCCCGGGAAGCATTTGACCTGAATTCCCTCAGTGTGCCCGAAGGAATAACAAAATCTTCGGGGTAAAGCCGGTGATAATCGGTTAACAGTATTGAAATACCTGGTTTTACATATCGGTGCTGGTAGGCATCGTCGAGAAGAATCACGGTAAGGTCGGGAAACTGCTGAAGTAAGTTCTGAATCCCCCGCTTCCTTTTTTCGTCGACAGCCACAACGATGTGCTCAAATTTGTTCAGGTACTGTACAGGTTCATCTCCGAGTTGTAAAACATCTGATCCGGGAATGCCAAGTACGAATCCTTTGCTTTTCCTTCCATAACCCCGGCTCAATGTTGCAAGCCGGCCATATGGCTGAAGCAACCGGACAAGGTACTCTATATGAGGTGTTTTCCCGGTTCCCCCGTAACTGAGATTACCGACTGATATCACTGGTTTGGAGAAAGAGACCGACTTGAAAATATGAAAATCAAATAAAAGGTTTCTGAATTGCATCAGCAACCCAAAACAAATGGAGAATGGATACAAAAATATTTGAAGAAACCTCGTCATTTTTGAGGCTTCTAAATTAAAAAAAATATTCTTTTACACAAAATGTGTAAAATCCTGTTAATTAATGGAATGAAATGGCAACAACCATCAAACCGGTAACTTCGCCCGGATCAGGTACTTAATGTTCTTAATCAATTCATTGATCCCGTAATCCAGTCGGCTGGTCTTCACAATGTAATCGGTGGCTCCTGATTCGAGCAGGTTGATGGCAAGAATCGGGTCATCGGAAGAAGCAAAGAAAATAACCCTGGGTAAAGCTGATGATTTTTCAATCCTTGCAATGAGCGTATGATCGAAATGATGCTGAGGATCATAGTCGGTTATTATGAAATCAGGGATCACACCTTTTTGTAACCGGTACAAACATTCATCCGCCGTCTGGAATACATAAACACTTTCAAACTTATTGATATTCAGATGGTATTTTAAAAGACTGCGGTGGATCGGATTATTATCCAGGATAAAAATTACCGGTTCTTTCATGGGAACGGATTGTGACTTTACAAATCCAAAATTTGGAATTTTTAAATCATAAAAAGTCAGTACCTGATGAAACTTTTAAACATTTTATGAACACCTTAAATGGTACCAGAATGTTGAGAATGTGTATCTTTGACCCTTATTATATTTCTTATATGGTCCTTTCTGAAATTACCGCATATCTTGAATCCCTGGCCCCCCTCTCCCTGCAGGAGGATTATGATAATTGCGGGCTCTTGTACGGAGATCCGGGATGGGAAATAAACAGCATGCTCCTGACCCTTGATCTGACTTCTGAAGTGATGGACGAAGCCCTTGGAAAGCAGTGCAATCTGATCATCTCCCATCATCCTTTTATCTTTAAAGGATTGAAAAAGTTAACAGCAGGAAGCCCTGAAACCGAAATCATTACAAAGGCCGCCCGTAATAATATCGCGATCTATGCCATGCATACCAATCTCGACAATTACCGGTTCGGACTCAATGCCAAGCTGTTCCGAAAATTGGGGATAACCGATTCCCGGATACTGAAGCCTCAAAAGGGAACCCTTCGCAAACTGATAACATTCTGTCCGGCAGATCATTCATCGCGGGTGCGGGAGGCGCTCTTTTCATCGCATGCGGGTAGGATCGGCAATTATGATCAATGCAGCTTTAACGTTGAAGGGGAGGGGTCCTTCCGGGCGCTCGAAAACTCCAATCCTTTTGTGGGAACCCTGAATCAATTCCATGTTGAAAAAGAGACCAGAATCGAGGTGATCTATCATGATTACGACGAATCAAACGTAATCAGTAACCTGTTGAAAAGCCATCCCTATGAAGAGGTTGCTTATGATATCATACCACTTGAAAACGACGATCCGGAATCAGGTGCGGGATTGATCGGCACGCTGGCCGAACCACTGGCGGCCGATATTTTTCTGGCACGGGTAAAGGAAACTCTGAATATTCCCTTTATCCGTCACACCAGGAATCCTGACTCCCGGATCCGGGAGGTTGCCCTGTGCACAGGCTCAGGGAGTTTTCTGATCCCTGACGCCATGCTACAAGGCGCCGATGCCTTTCTGACTGCAGATATAAAGTATCATGATTTTTTCATTGCCTCAGGCAAATTACTTTTAGCGGATATCGGTCATTATGAAAGCGAACAGATGGTAAAAGAGTGGTTTCATGATGCGCTAATCGAAAAATTTCCTAATTTTGCATCCTTAATTTCAGAAGTGAATACAAACCCCGTTCATTATTTTTAAATACCCAATTATGGCAAAAACTACGGGCAAGCCGATTGCCACCTCCAAACCGTCAAAATTGATGAAAAAAGACGCTTCTAAAGAAAAGCGCACATCAACCAAGGAGACTCCGGTGGCTGAACAGGTCGTCGAAACAAAACCTTTAATATCCGTACCTCCGGTTGTTAAAAGTGATACAAGTGAAGATAAGACCGAAGTGACTATTGAAAAGAAATTGATTGCGCTGTACAGCCTGCAGCAGATTGATTCGCAGATTGATAAGATCAGGATAATCCGCGGTGAGCTCCCACTTGAGGTACAGGATCTTGAAGACGAAATTGCCGGACTGGAAACTAGGATCGACAACTATATCCAGGAAACGGTCGCCTTGGATAGGTCCGTTTCAGATAAAAAAAATGCCATCAAAGATTCTCAGGCCCTGATCAAGAAGTATGAGGATCAGCAGCAAAATGTCAGGAATAACCGCGAATATGATTCCCTTACCAAGGAGATTGAGTATCAGAATCTGGAAATCCAATTATCGGAAAAGAGGATAAAAGAATTTCAGGCGACGCTTGACTTGAAGCAAGAAGAAATTGAAAATTACCAAAAGCAATTACAGGATCGTAAGAATGATATTGAGATCAAGCGTAACGAACTGGAAGATATAATAGCAGAAACGGAAAAAGAGGAGCAGGAACTTATAAAGAACTCAGAAGAGAACCGCAAGTATATTGAGGAACGGTTACTTACTGCCTATACCAGGATCAGGAAAAATGCACGGAACGGACTTGCTGTTGTGCAGATTGAACGGGATGCCTGTGGTGGTTGTTTTAATAAAATCCCCCCCCAACATCAACTCGATATCCGGATGCACAAAAAGATTATCGTGTGTGAATATTGCGGCCGGATCCTTGTTGATGATGGCATCGTCAATGCCGTAAATTGATAATCCAAGCTTTCTTAAAATCTAAACCCGATTGTGGTCAATACTGTGTTGCTGTAATAAGTATTGTGTGATGGATTGACCATAGTGGCATCGTATAGATAATAGTCCTGGTTCATCCGGGACCAAACGTAAGTCACATCTGCAAAGAAGGATTTCGAACGGTAACCCAGTCCGCCCGAAACCTGAAATTTCTCCCCATTGTTAATGCCTTCATTAAAAGGATTGCTGAAGTAAGCAAATCCTCCCCGGATACGGAAGGATGATATTCCCCATTCAGTCCCGATTCTTATATTGCCGAAAGATTGGAAATTATTTTCGATTTCAGAATTAACCTCGCTGAAACTGTCATCCGAGGAGGTTAAGCGTCCCTGGGAGTAATTTACATACTCATAATCAGCGCTGAGAAGCCCATATTTTCCGATGATAAAAGCAAGACTCCCGATCGCCCGGAATGGAGTTCTCATCTGGTAATCATAATAACCGATCGGGGAGTCCATGGAAGCATTCCATGCCAGAGTATCAAACGATGATTGCATACTGCTGAACCATTCGTCCTGCATACCGGGATACCACGTTGGTGAATGGATTGCGGCGCCGACTCTGAACCACTGGACCGGTTTGTAAATCATTCCGAATTTCACATTGAAACCCGTCCCACGGGTTTGCAGATTATAACGGTATTTAAGTGAGATGAAGTTCTTTAGGGTGTCGTTGGTCCTGGACTCCTGATAAATGCTGTTTTCGTAATAACTGACCATCGGAATTCCCAGCGTGAGCCCGAGAAACAGCGTGTTATTCAGGTTTGTACCGACCGAAAAATCAAGTTCATTAACTGAACCATAACTGTTAACCTGTTTAGTTTGCAGAACACCACCGTATTTGGCGTCGCATTCATATTCATTGTTTGTATTATAAAAAACCAGATTCGTCCCGTATGCCAGTCCGATATCAAATGGGTATGTATCAGTTACGGTTGAGGGTGGTATTTTGCCTTCATTCAGGATATTGGTATAATTCTGCATAAGGGAATTTTCCTTGTTTACACCACTGATCAACATCTGGTTGTTGAAATCGTTTTGTCGGTTAAAACCGAATCCGATGTTAATGCTTTTTAGAATGTTGCTATTCTTGGAAGGTTTTATGCTGAATACAAATCCAAAATTACCCAGACCGAAGTTTACTCGGTTTTCTGATGCCTCCGACCCGTTATAATTCGTGTGCGTACTCCCGATGGTTGGGGCAATGGTTAATGTCATTTCGGAAACAGAATAGAGCCCAAGTCCTGCCGGATTAGTGGCCAATGTCGAGAAATCGGCCCCGACCGCACCAAAGGCGCCACTCAGGGCGTTGAATCTGGCTGTTCCACTGTAATTGATCCTGGAAAATCGCAATACATCTTCTGCGGTCTGTGACTGTACGATGGTACTTGTTAGGAGCAGGGAAAAGATGAAAATCGATATCTTTTTCATAGTTCTGGAAGTTTAGGGTTAATTAACGGCGTCTTCCGCCTCCACTGCTGCCTCCTGAGGGTGTAGCAGTACCGCTGCCGCCTCCGGAGCGGGATGGAGCAGAATAACTGCCTCCGGAGCCTGAGGGGGGGGAGTAAGATCCGCTTCCCGACCGGGAGGGCGTTGAATAGGACGGGGTGGATCTGACCGGTGCGCTGTACCGTTGTGATTCATTCCGGGATGGAGCTGAATAAGAGCCTGGCGCGGTTGAACGGGGAGTGACCGTCGGTCGCGATCCGGATTGGTTAGTTTGGCCGCTGTTTCTTACAGCGCTGCCCTGGTTCGAACGGCTGGATGCCGGATTCTGGGTTCTGGGTGAGAGGTACTCCTGACTTGATTTGGGTTGCCGGTAAACCGGGGATGAATAACTTTGGGTGGTACCTCCGTTCCTCTGAACATTTGTACTTCGTTGATTGCCCGTGGTACGTTGGTTACTGATTTCAGATTCGGGTTTGATGAAACGTGGCTTTGGCTGCTCCCTGACAGTCGTACGGTTCTGGACAATCGATCTTTTGTATCCATCCTGCCGGCTTCCTGTGGATCTGGTATACCGATATTGTTCCTGGCCGGAAGGATTAACCCTGGGTACGGAATTATTGTTAACGGCGGATCCGGAATTTCTGGAATAGCTGGGAATCTCCCCGGTTCTTGAATTTCTGTTTTCCGGAGTTAATGCATTATTTGCTGAAGTGCGTGAATTCCGGGCATTCAGGTCTCCTGAAGTGTTGTAGAGGGATTTTCTGGAGCCATAATAGGTGTTGGTATAATATGGTGGATAGCCCCAGTCATAATATCCGTAACAATAGCAACAGGGGTAGTACCATGGATTATACCAGCCGTAATAAGGATATCCCCATGAATAGCCATAGTAAGGGTACCCCCATCCGTAATTCCATCCCCAACCATAATTCCAACCCCAGGGATCGTAGGGATATCCCCAACCGAATCCAAGAGAGAATGACGACCCGTAGAATCCTCCCAGGCCGATCCCGGTTCCAAAGTAAAGATTTACATCCGGATTATTTCCGCCACCTCCCGAAACATTAGCCTCACTATTGTAAGATTCATCGAAATAGCCTTTGCTGGTATCCTTACTGTTGAACCGGTTGATCCGGTCAGAGTAAGAATAATCGTTGTAATCGTCGGCAAATGTCGAAGAAGCGGGAGTTTTGGAGGTCGAAAGATCGGGGGATGTGATGACCTGTGTTCCGCCGGTAGTGGATTCCGAGAATTTTACCCTCGTGTTGCTCCGGTTGTTGTACCCCGGACTGTAAACATCATCATTGACGACGGTACTCGTTTGCTTCTGAGTGGTACAGGCAGTGATGATTACTGCGATGACTGCACAGAAAAGAGATGCTTTTTTCATGGCTTGTTTCTTTAAGGCCGGCTTCCCGGATTCATCATAAGGATTGATTTATTTTGTAATTTTGCCTTTCGCAAAGGTGAAAAAAATAGCAAATTTTATACCAAACTCATTAAAATGGCAAAAGATTTTCCTTCAAGAGCTGATAATTATGCACAATGGTACAATGACCTGGTAATCAAGGCAGATCTTGCCGAAAATTCTGCTGTAAGGGGTTGTATGGTCATTAAACCCTATGGCTATGCGATTTGGGAAAAAATTCAATCGGTTTTAGATCGTAAATTCAAGGATACCGGACATTCCAATGCCTATTTTCCCATTTTTATACCAAAATCATTTTTCAGTAGGGAAGCGAGTCATGTTGAAGGATTTGCCAAGGAATGTGCCGTGGTGACCCACTACCGGTTGAAAAACAGTCCGGATAATACCGGGGTTATTGTGGATGAAGAAGCACGGCTGGAAGAAGAGCTCATTGTTAGGCCTACATCTGAAACGATCATCTGGGATACATATAAAAACTGGATTCAATCCTACCGGGATCTTCCGATCCTGATCAATCAATGGGCAAATGTGGTTCGTTGGGAAATGCGGACCCGGTTGTTTCTTCGGACTGCGGAATTTTTATGGCAGGAAGGCCACACAGCCCATGCAACCCGGGAGGAAGCGATTACAGAGTCGGAAACTATGCTTAATGTCTATGCCGATTTCGCTGAGAACTGGATGGCTATTCCGGTCATTAAAGGAACCAAGTCTCCTGCCGAACGGTTTGCCGGTGCCATTGAAACTTACGCCATCGAGGCGCTGATGCAGGATGGTAAGGCATTGCAGGCAGGAACGTCCCATTTTCTCGGTCAGAACTTCGCAAAGGCCTTTGATGTGAAGTTCCTGAATCAGGACAACAAACTCGATTACGTCTGGGCGACCTCATGGGGAGTATCCACCCGGTTGATGGGGGCGCTGATCATGTCGCATTCCGATGATGCCGGATTGGTCTTGCCTCCCAAACTAGCGCCCATCCAGGTAGTAATTGTTCCGGTTTTCAAGAACCAGGAACAATTATCAGTAATATCAAACGTGGTTAAACCTCTTAAGAAATCGCTGGAGGATAAGGGGATCAGCGTGAAATATGATGATCGTGAAACCCATAAACCAGGCTGGAAGTTCACAGAATATGAGTTTAAAGGGGTTCCGATACGGGTTATCATTGGACCGCGTGATGTGGAACAGGGTACAGTGGAAATTGCCCGTCGGGATACCATGGAAAAAGAGGTCTTACAATTGCGGGATCTTGAAAACAAAGTGATCCATTTACTGGATCAGATCCAGAAGAATCTGTTTGACCGCGCGCTGTCATTCAGAGAAAGCAATACATACCGGGTTGATTCCTGGCAGGAATTTAAACAGGTACTGGAAACGACCGGGGGATTTATTTCAGCCCATTGGGATGGCACCCCTGAAACCGAAGAAAAGATCAAAGAGGAGACCAAAGCTACCATCCGGGTCATTCCACTCAACAATCCACGGGAAGAGGGAACCTGTGTTTATTCCGGGAAACCTTCCTCCCAGCGTGTACTATTTGCCCGGGCTTACTGATTAAAAAGGGATCACATTACCGCTGCCCCTGACATCTGCTTTAATGGTCTGTGGATTACCTGTATAATAAATATTTCCAATCGATAAAATTGTTGCATCCAACAGGGTAGAGGGGTCGGTGGCCGACTCCACCCTGATATAAGAATCATTGGACGATTTATTTACGGCATGAGCCCATTTGGTCACCAGTGAAGTACCGTCAAACTTCCCGTACGAACCTGCATACAAATAGATTTCGTCGGAATTTCCGCGCAAAATGAGATCAGCGGTACCCATATTCAAACTGAACATTCCTTTGACTAAGGAAACTGAAAGATCAACAACTCCGCAACCTCCCCAGATCTCCACCTTCAGGGAATCGTAAGTAAGAGTCTTTGTGGTGCTTACATTTCCCGAGGAGTTGTAAACGATGCGCCAGATGCCTTCTCCGGATACGTAAACATTTAAGGGCATGCCATAGTCCCTGAGCCAATTACATTTGTTTTCGTTCGATAAGTACAGGATCCCATCAACCACTTCTGTTTTAATCCCACCGATGATATTTTTCCCGCCTTCGACTGTGATGGTCCCGGGAGGTGTGTCGGTCAGGATCAGATTCAAATGATCCTGTATATCAATCTGATTACAGCTATCTATGTTGCGGTCCTGTTTTATTATGGGCCCGGTGTTTGATAAACACACACCCTGTTCCTTACTGCAACCTGCAAACAGTAGTAACAGGATCGGCAGGACAATCCGTACCGAAAGGCGATAAAAAAGTGTCTTAATGGATGGTCTTTTTTCCATATTTGGTTATGAATTTATATCCCAGTCCCCAACCAATGTAATCAGCCCGGCCCCAATGAACTTTAAGCATCACGGAGGCAAAAAAGTTTTTCGAGAAATTATACTGGAGCGACAGCTTTTCATACAGGGGACCGTTGCTTTTTTCTTTTCCGCCAAGGTAAACACCCAGGTTGACAATGCATGCGATCTTTGAAATGGCCAATTGGTATGCTGCATTTACACCCGGGCGAAGGATCTTAAATTTATTATCGACTGGGTTATCGCTCATTTCAAGAATTTTGATGTGCGAGGGATCGTAGGAAAGATCCAGGCCCAATCCTATCTTACTTTTTCTTCCCCAGGGTATAAAAGTGTTTTCGAAAAGGTGATATACGAGGAAATTCTGGCCGAACACGGCTTCCATGTTTTTATATCCCAGGAATCCTCCAATATTAAATTCAATGGTTCTTCTGATTATTGCCTCATAAGGTCCGGTTGGGGCATAAAACCGATCATCAATTTCCTTGTTTTCCCTGAATGGTCTGTACGCCAGTCCGACATTTATCTGAATGGCATTCACTCCATAGTTGGGAAGTTTAAGTGCACCGTTTGAAAAATGCTGTAAACCGATCCCGCCTGTAAGGGTTAGATAGTAATTAAGCCTGTACCTGGCTTCCAGCATAAGGTTTACGGCGGCATTGAAATTAGAGCCAACGGCCAGATTCTTATAATTGGTCAGTCGGTCGAATGACCTGGTAATGTATCCCAAACCCAATGCAAATCGAAATCCCAGGGTGAAATCTTTTTTTTTGAACAGGGGAAAGTTGATATGAGGCATCACGGCAAAACCCTGTCCCAGTGATGGATTGTTCCCCAAGGTCGAATAAAGGAGTGATAATCCAATGAGGGGATAGTTGTAAGCCCTTTCCCACGGGTGTTTCCCGAACGTCATCTGTTGAATACTGATTTCAAAGGATGGGAAGTGTGCATTATAATATTCCAGCTCAAGATGTTGGGCGTAAAGGAATCCATAATAGATTTTTCCTTCAAAAACGAGGTTTGAGGAAAAAAGTCTATGTTCAAACTGTGCATGCAGCAAAGTTCCGTTCAAGGTCAGAAGAACAGTCAGTCCTGTAAGAATACACGATTTTACAATATTTTTTTTCCGGATAGTCAAAAGTCGGTCGATTGTCCCGCAAATTTACCATGAAATGTAAAGCCATCCATCAGTTTCCGCAATGCCTCAAGGTTAAATTCCCGGGGACCTGCACGGTTTTTCTCATAAAAATGGAGCGGCATGGCAGGTACCAGGATTACTGTTGTTATTGCTGATCGGGGTTATCCAAGTGGGTTCCTGTGAGTGTTAATTTATAAATTGGAGGGATGAAATGATTACTTTTGCTGAAAATTGAAACATGGAAGAGAAGATTGCTGCATTTCGGAAGTTGCTTGAAATCATGGATGAACTAAGGTTGAAATGCCCGTGGGATAAAAAGCAGACGCTTGAATCATTGCGTTATCTGACCATTGAAGAAACCTATGAACTCTCTGAATCGATCCTGCAGCGTGACATGGATTCTATTAAAAAAGAGTTGGGTGACTTGATGCTGCACCTGGTATTTTATTCGAAAATCGCCTCTGAATCCGGCTCCTTCGATATTAAAGATGTTTTGGAAAACATCATTTCAAAACTCATAAACCGGCATCCGCATATTTTTGGCGATGTGGTCGTAAAGGATGCCAAGGAGGTAAAAGATAACTGGGAAAAGATCAAATTGCTGGAAAAGGGTAATAAATCAGTGCTTTCGGGTGTTCCCAAAGGGCTTCCAGCAATGGTGAAGGCCTATCGTATTCAGGAGAAGGCAAGCGGTGTGGGATTCGACTGGGAGCATACTGAACAGGTATGGGATAAGGTTCAGGAAGAGTTGCACGAATTGAAGGAAGCAGTCGTGACGGGTTCAGACCATAAGAGCCGGGAACACGAAGTGGGCGATCTGCTTTTTGCCATTATAAACTATGCACGTTTTATCGAGGTAAATCCCGAGGATGCGTTGGAGCGGACAAACCGAAGGTTTATCAAAAGATTCAGGTTTATTGAAGAAAAGGCCGCCGCGATCGGGGTTCCCATGCATACGTTATCGCTTGATGAATTGGAACGATACTGGAATGAGGCCAAGAAGAAGGAATAAAAAAGCCCTCAGGATCAGTTCCTGAAGGCTTTTCATCCGATCTTCAATCTAGTGCCGGCCCAGATAATCGGCAACACCTTCTGCTGTCGCTTTCATTCCTTCCTGGCCTTTATGCCAGTTGGCGGGACAAACTTCACCGTTCTCTTCAAAGAACTGCAACGCATCGACCATCCTGATTGCTTCATCAATGCTTCTGCCCAATGATAGATCATTCACGACCTGATGACGGACAATTCCTTGTTTGTCGATCAGGAAAAGCCCGCGCAAAGCAACCGGTCCGCCTTCAAATTCCATGATGCCGTCCTCGGTGTACATGTATTCTCCTGCAAGGACATCATAATTGGCCGAGATCGTTTTTGAAAGATCAGAGACAATAGGATATTTTACTCCTTTAATACCACCGTGATTACGTTCGGTATTCAACCACGCCCAGTGGGAAAACTTGGAATCGATAGAACACCCAACGACCGCCACGTTTCTTTTTTCAAACTCCTCCATCTTATCCTGAAATGCAATAATTTCAGTGGGACAAACAAAAGTAAAATCGAGGGGATAGAAAAAGAAGATCACATGTTTTTTTCCGATGTACTGTGAAAGCGAGAATTTGTCGACAAATTCATTGCCATTGATTACTGCTTCGGCTTCAAACGCCGGAGCCTTTTTTCCTACTAATACTGCCATAATTCAATAATTTTAAGTTTGCTTGTTGCAAAGATAAATATTATTTAGAATAAATTTTAATAAGAGAATGAAAATTAACGATCATTTAATGATCCTGAGGTCCAGTTCAAGATTCTCATTTTTCCTGAAATCGAACAATGTGAGTTTTCGGATTTCGAAATAGTTTCTCCAGTAGGTCTGCAGGGCTGTATAATAGTTTTTTTCGGAATTGTCGGTCTCGATCTGGGCGTTATTCAGGTCGAGGATGCTGTTGATCTTCCCGATCAGGTATCGGCCTTTGATCACTTCATAGCTTTTTCGGGCGACGGTATCCGATTTCGCGGCAATCATGATCTGGGTCTGTTGCATGTTAAACTGAACGGCCTTTAGATATACATTTCGTTGAAAATCAATAATTTCCTGTTCAACTGAATTTTTTACGATCTCTTCCTGCGACTGAGCCATTTTTATTTTTCCGCGTGCGACTCCCCAATCCACGATCGGGATGGTCAGTCCTACCGAAACCTGTCGTTGATCAGCCGGATTGAGGTATGCATCGGGGATGGTCGCTCCCGATTGTTGGAGTCCGATCAGCGCATGGATTGTAGCGTCAAACCTTCCGTTTGTCTTGGCGTAATTCACGCCGCTGGCGGCTTCCAGCAGTCTTCTTTTGAAATCAAGGGAGGAGGATGAATTCTGGTTGGCCAGTTCGACTGCGTTCCCGGGATTGATCAGAAAAAAATCAATATTGTTAGGCGGGATCAGTATGATCTGCATACTGTCCTGGAGGCGAAGAAATGATTTAAAGCGAAACTGTGCATTTTCAAGCGCCAGGTCAGCATTCTGAACCTGGGCCTGCGCTTTGAGAAAACTTAATTCCAATTGCAGAAGGTCATTCTCGGCAATTTTTCCCAACTGGTACCTCCCTTGTGCAATCCGGTAGAGGGTATCGTAATTGGAAAGGTTGGTCTGGGAAATCTTTTTTTCAATTTGTGACTGTAACAGGGTAAAGAAGTAATTCGTTGCGTTTACGGCGATTTGTTCAATATCTTCAAGGTATTTCCTTTTTGCCATTGAATATTTCAGGGGTTGGATTTTCCGGTCCCAGCGAAAGGAATTATAGGTGAAAATGGGTTGTGAAAGTTCAATGTTGACCGGGTAACTGAGATATGGAGCCTGGTTTTTCGATTTATCTGCATTGAATTGGGCGCCAAGATACGAGTTAATGGAGACGGTCCCTCCGGTTATTCCGATTTTCTGGGAAAGGGCCAGGTTTCCCTGAGCCGAAATATATTTATAGCTGGCATACGACTGTACGCCGTCGATGCTTTGTGACGAAATGGTCTGGTTGATATTGGGCAAGGTTGCAGTAAAAGTCAGGTATGGCAGGTTGGATGCTGTATAGGAACGGTATTCCCAATAGCTGGAACGAAAGGTCTGACGTGCATTCAGAGCATCGGGCGATTGTGTTTTTGCAATGGAAAGAGCCTCTTCAAGTGTCAGTTGTCGAGTCGTTTTCTGTGAGAACCCGGAATAAACCAGGAGCAGCAGGATCAGCAGGATTGAGATGTTTTTCGGTTTCATAGCGGAAATAATGACGGTACACTATTCATATCGCAGGGATTCGACAGGATCCTGTTTTGCAGCCCGTTTCGAAGGCATATATCCAAAGATGATCCCGACAGAGGCGGAGACACCGAAGGAGATCAGGATCGAAACCATCGAAACAATGGTCAGGATTCCGGTCAGTTCCATGATGATTTTAGAGAGGGCAATCCCGAGGATGATCCCGACAAGGCCTCCGCTGATGCTGAGCAGTGTGGCTTCCATCAGGAACTGAAGTACAATGTCGCGTTTGGTTGCGCCGATGGCTTGGCGGATTCCGATCTCCTTGATACGTTCCATGACTGAAGCGAGCATAATGTTCATGATCCCGATACCCCCAACGAGCAATGATATGCTTGCAATGGCGCCAAGAACAATGTTAAAAATATCCTTGGTGCGTTGTTCCTGTTTGAGAAGCAGTTCGGGAACTTTAATTTCGACATCTTCAACACCTGCGTGCCGCCGGACCATCATCTTTTTCAGGATCTCGGTTGTTGGAGCGATCTGGCTGCTTTCTTTGACCTGAACCACAATTTTATCGATCTGGTTTTTACCGGTTTCTCCGGAACTCTGGTCCATGTACATAGTACTCCAACCATCGGAGTAAACCGTACCGCCGTGAAGCGAACTGGATGTGATCATCGACCGGTCTCTGAAACGTCGGAGAATTGTCTGGATTGGAGTATAAAGTGAGTTGTTATAATCGGAGATTCCCAGGTTATCGATGCTCGATTGACTGATCTCTCTTTTTTTCAGGACTCCGATGATCCGGAGCCAGACAGGGCCGCATTTTATATCTTTACCGATTGCATCTTCAACCGGAAAGAATTTGGATTTTATGACCGGTCCGATGATACAGACCGCTTTCCCATCTTTTAATTGTTCGGAATTGAACATCTCGCCTGCATCCAGTTCCAATCCGAAAACCGTAAAGAAGTCGGGAGTAACCCCTGTGAACTTGGCAGTCGTTTTCACTCCGTCCTTAACGATATCGGTTTCGAAAATAACTTCGGGGCTGACTTTTGAGACGGTGGGGATGATCGACCCGATGCTTTCGGCATCTTTAAGCGTCAGACCCGGTGAAAATTTATCCTTGTTCTTTTCCGTTCCCTGATCGGTTGACTCGGCTGATTCGCTTGTTGAACCGGTATTTTTATTCTTACCTTTTTCAGGTTTCGGAGTTATGATAATGTTGTTTACCCCAACCAGTTTCATTTGGTCGAGTATCTCTTTTTTAGCGCCATTGCCAATCGCCATCATGGTAATGACTGCGGCCACGCCAAAGATGATCCCGAGGGCGGTAAGGACAGATCTGAATTTATTTAGAAAAACCGCTTCAAGAGCGATATTGAAGAGGTATTTATATCTTTCAAACATGCGATTGAAATTAGCCTGGGACTTCATGAACTGCGGTCGGGGAAAGAAGCTGTTATTTTTTTATAATAACGGGTGTTCCCGGGGTCTGGGTCCCGGAAGGTCCGTTGGCAGTTTTCTCGGTTTTGGGTTTGGAGGGTTTTTCCCGGAATTTTGAAATGATGTCGGCCGGGAGTTTTTCAAGTTTCAGTTTGTCGGCTTTTTCGGGGGGAACCAGCAACACTTCATCGTCGGTTGTCAGCCCTGCACGAATAATGATCTCATTGTCGTTGGACTGACCTACGATTACCTCTTGTTTTACTGCCGATGAGCCATCTTTGCGGTATACAAACGCGACGGAATCGGCATTAAAAATAGCTTCAATGGGGATGAAAAACACACTGTCGACCACGCTTGTGAGAATTTTATTTTTGGTGGTCATGGCGGGGCGAAGAATGGAATCAAATTCGTTGACCAGGATTCTTACCTCATAGACCTTTGCATTGGAGTTTTGAAGCTGTTCACCGATATTAGCCACTTCAATCACCTTTCCGGTGAATTTTTTTTCGGGAAATGCATCGATTCCAACCTGTACTGCCTGACCTACTTTGACTTTGCTGATATCAATTTCGTTGATATACGTTTTTGAAATCATTTCAGAGAGGTCGGGCAGTTCGGCAACGACGTTATCCCACGCATTAACGGTAGCTCCGACTCCCATTTTATTTCCGTCCCAGTTCCGTTTATAGATCACCATCCCGGCTTTCGGGGCCAGAACATTGAATTCTTTGAGGACGTCGGTCATTTGTTGCAGTTTTCGCTGGGCCTGGTTATAAGACGCGGAGACTTCCTGCATGTTCGCGACGGCTTTCTGATACCGGAGTTTGTAGTTTTTCTCAGCCTGTTCAAAAGCCCGCTGCGATTTTTCAAGGTCAATCTGAACCTGACGGATGGTAGCGGGGGGCTCATATTTTGATTGATCGAGTGTTATTTTTCTTTCTTCCAGGGCATATTTGAGGTTGATCAGTTCGTCGCGTGCGGAACGGAGTTCCAGGGAAGTGTCGAGCCTGGTTTTGGTAAGTTGGGATTCGAGTTTTTCAAGGTTGGTCTCTTCATCCTTGATTTTATTCGAAATTTCGGTACGGTCGAGGGAGGCGACATACTGACCTGAATCGACAACAGTACCATCGGGTATGATATCCTGAATTTTGACCTGCCAGATCTGGATCTGCCGGAGTCCCTGCGGACCATATATTTTTTCCGAACTTTTGGCAACCAATTCACCGGTAGTGGTCACTTCGATCGGAAAATTCCCTTTTTTGACTTTAGCAACAACCTGTTGATTTTTGTCGTTTTTCGAGAGTAGAACCCAGGCGATGATGATCAGGATTGCCACTGAGGCAATGATGTAAATGTACTTTTTGCGGTTCATCGGGTTATGTTTAGCCTGCCGGATTACACGTCAATATTCGCGTATCTGGCATTTTTTTCTATAAATTCCCTGCGTGGCGGAACATCATCACCCATCAGCATGGAAAAGATACGGTCGGCTTCGGTTCCATTTTCGATGGTAACCTGCCGCAATGTTCTGAACTCCGGATTCATGGTAGTTTGCCAGAGTTGTTCTGCATTCATTTCACCCAGACCTTTGTACCGCTGGATATGGACTCCCGTCTCTTTTCCGTTCGACAGCTCTGCGACGATCCGTTGACGTTCTTCCTCAGTCCAGCAATACTTTTGCGTACTCCCTTTTTTAATCAGGTACAGGGGCGGGGTGGCAATATATACATGTCCATTTTCAATAAGTTCCTTCATATACCTGAAAAAGAATGTAAGAATCAGGGTTGCGATATGACTTCCGTCGACATCGGCATCGGTCATGATTACAATTTTGTGATAACGCAGTTTTTCGAGATTTAGTGCTTTGCTGTCATCTTCTGTTCCAATGGTTACTCCAAGGGCTGTGAAAATGTTTTTAATTTCTTCACTGTCAAAGATTTTATATTGCATTGCTTTTTCCACATTGAGGATTTTTCCGCGTAATGGCAGGATAGCCTGGAACTTTCTGTCGCGTCCCTGTTTGGCGGTACCGCCTGCCGAATCTCCCTCAACAAGGTATATTTCGCACAGGGTCGGATCATTTTCGGAGCAGTCGGACAGTTTGCCGGGTAATCCAGATCCGGATAGTACATTTTTTCGCTGCACAAGTTCTCTGGCTTTCCGGGCCGCATGGCGTGCGGTGGCGGCAAGAATCACTTTGTTGACGATGGTTTTGGCCTCCCTCGGATGTTCTTCAAGGTAGTTGGTGAGCATTTCGCTTACCAGTTGGTCAACCACACCCATGACTTCATTGTTGCCAAGCTTGGTTTTGGTCTGCCCTTCAAACTGCGGCTCCTGTACCTTTACGGAAATGATGGCAGTGAGACCTTCCCGAAAATCGTCGCCGTTGATGTCAAATTTCAATTTGGTGAGCATACCGGTTTTTTCGGCGTAGCTTTTCAGGGTCCGGGTAAGAGCGCGACGGAATCCGGCCAGGTGGGTTCCACCTTCATGGGTATTGATATTGTTGACGTAGGCATGAATGTTTTCGGAGAAGGAGGTGTTGTATTGCATGGCGATCTCCAAGGGAATGTTGTTTCGTTCGCCTTCCATGCAGATGGGTTCGGGTATCAGTTTTTCACGGTTTTCATCAAGGTAGTTAATGAAATCGCTGAGCCCGGTCTTGGAGTAAAAGGTATTGGTAATAGCATTGCCCGATTCATCATTTTCCCTTTCATCGGTGATGACAAGAGTGATTCCTTTATTCAGAAAGGCGAGTTCCCGGAGTCTGGAGGTCAGTATTTCGTAATCGAATTTTTCAACAATGAAGATGGTGTTATCGGCTTTAAAAGTCACGGAAGTGCCCGTATTTTCAGTGGCACCGATTGTTTTTACTTCATAAAGTGGTTTCCCGTAAGCATATTCCTGTTGAAAAACCTGTCCGCCCCGGCTTACGGTGACTTTCATAACTGATGATAAGGCATTGACCACGGAGACTCCGACTCCGTGAAGGCCGCCTGATACTTTATAGGTGTCCTTATCAAATTTTCCTCCGGCATGCAGAACCGTCATAACCACTTCGAGGGCCGATTTTTTTTCTTTTTCATGATAATCGGTGGGTATGCCACGGCCGTTGTCGGTCACTGTTATGGCATTATCGGGATGGATAAAGACTTCGATCCGGTTACAGAAACCGGCAAGTGCTTCATCGATTGAGTTGTCGACCACTTCATAAACCAGATGGTGGAGCCCCCTCACATTCACATCTCCAATGTACATCGCCGGGCGTTTCCTGACAGCCTCCAAACCCTCTAAAACCTGAATGTTATCGGCAGTGTAATTCTGGCTCGCAATTTCTTTTTCTATATCGGTCATAATCAGTATTTTATAAAGATAAAAAGATAAAACAAAAGTACAAAATTTTATCGGATTTCAGGGTGATAAATATGCCGGGAAACCAAGGATTTTATTAACATTCCACGGTTAAAAACGGAGCAAGCTTTCGAGTATGACACCTGCTGCATTTCCATCACCGAAATCCTTATTAACCGGGGCTTTAGGAGGATCAGCCAGAATTGCCCTGACAATTTTTCCGGGGTCGCTGCCCGTGATGATGTTCCAGTTGTCGTGCATGGTCTCGACCCATTCGGTTTCGGTTCGGAGTGTGATGCATTGTTTACCCAGAAAATATGCCTCTTTCTGAAGTCCTCCCGAATCGGTCAGGACTTTGTCGGCGTGAAGGGTAAGGTAAAGCATTTGCAAATATCCAACCGGATCGATTATGGTCATATTGGCCGGAATATTCCCCGGTACCAGCAGCGTTTTCCGGGTACGGGGATGCAGCGGTAATACAATGTTTTTTTCGATATTACCAAATGCTGTGAATATATCTTTAAGATTTTGGGGATTGTCGGTGTTTTCTGCCCTGTGAATAGTGGCCAGGTGATATTTATCAGGTATCCCGGGGGTGATATATTGTTCAGGATTGCGTTTTATCCGATCGATATAAAAAAGGACGGAGTCGTACATCACATCCCCGGAAAATTTGGTGATCTCTGCCAATCCTTCCTTTTGAAGGTTGTTCATGGCTGTAAGCGTGGGGGCAAAGAGCAGGTCGCTGATCCGGTCGGTTACAATCCGGTTGATCTCTTCCGGCATAAAACGGTTAAAACTTCGGAGACCGGCTTCAACATGAGCAACACGGATATGTAATTTTACGGCTGCAAGGGCACCGGCGATGGTGGAATTCGTATCACCGTAAACCAGCACCAGATCGGGTTTTTCAAGAAGCAGTATTTCCTCAATTCCTATTAACATGGAACCGGTTTGTTCCGCATGACTACCGGATCCGACCCCCAAATTGTAATCGGGCCGGGGGATATCCAGTTCCCGGAAGAACACCTCCGACATATTTTCATCATAATGCTGTCCGGTATGCAGAATTATTTCATTTATTTCGCTATGGTTTCCTATCGTCCGGGAAACTGTGGCGGCTTTGATAAATTGGGGCCGGGCACCAATGATCGATAATATCTTCATTATGCAGGATTCAAGAGTGATAAAAACAACGGTTCCGTAAGCGGGATTCTGTTTTATTCTGTCATTTATCTGTGTTTACCGTCACCGGCAAACTAAAGCGACCTACCCTCCGGCATCGGGCGAGCAACCCTTGATTGCCGGTATACTTGGTCTTTCAACCCATGAGGTTTATCCGCGATTTCAGTCACCCGAAACCACCGTGGT
The DNA here is from genome assembly GCA_009928665.1 of Alphaproteobacteria bacterium. Classification (GTDB taxonomy): domain Bacteria; phylum Bacteroidota; class Bacteroidia; order Bacteroidales; family FEN-979; genus CAIVAT01. The sequence continues at coordinate 16,163 of SACF01000035.1, read as the reverse complement.
CTCTTACACCGCGTTTTCACCCTTACCGGTTTTATTCCGGCGGTCATTTTCTGTGACACTTGCTGTCCCCGGTCATACCCGGGTCCTTCCGGTTAGGAAGCATGGCGCTCTGTGTTGTCCCGACTTTCCTCCCCGGTCCGGAGACCGGAGCGACAGATCGAACCGTTGTTGATGCAAAGATAAGAAATATCGGCAATATCGCTACCTTTGCGCCATGAAGGATCTGAGCCATGGAGCGGAAGGCAGATTGATCTTTAGATTTGCCATCCCGATGCTTCTCGGACAATTGTTTCAACAACTTTACCATGTTGTCGACAGCATCATTGTTGGAAGGTACATCGGGAAGATTGCGCTGGCTGCCGTTGGAACTTCAGCCCCGATCATTTTTTTGCTGGTATCGTTTGTAGTTGGTATAACGATGGGTTTTACCATTGTAATTTCCCAATATTTCGGAGCAAAAAAGATGGACCAGGTCAAGAAGGCCATTGATACCCTTTACATCTTCATGTTTTTCACATCGATTCTGGTCAGTATTGCCGGGATACTGGTAGCTCCCTCGATTTTCAGGATGATTGACCTTTCGCCGGAGATCGTACCGGGGGCTGCATTATTCCTGAATATTTTTCTTACCGGGATGATCTTTTTATTTATGTTCAACGGGACCAGCGCCATCCTGCGGGGGCTCGGCGATTCTAAAACACCTCTTTACTTTCTGGTCGGATCGGTGGTGCTGAACATCATTCTCGACCTGATCTTTGTTCCTGTTTTTCACTGGGATATTGCAGGAGTTGCGGTTGCAAGCGTGATCTCCGTTGCGGCTGCATTCATCTTTCAGATTGCTTATCTGAATACCTATCATCCCGTGGTCAAATTCTCGTTCCGTGATTTCAGTTTTGACCGTGAAATTTTCAGGAAAAGTATTCGGATCGGGTTGCCCACGGGATTTCAACAGACTTTTGTTGCGGCAGGGATGGTCGGACTTTACTGGATCGTGAACCAATTCGGCGTGGATGCGAATGCGGCATACAGCGCAGCCGGCCGGATCGATAGTTTTGCAGCTATTCCGGCCATGAGTTTTTCCATCGCACTGTCGACTTTTGTCGGACAGAACCTGGGCGCAAACAGGCTTGACCGGGTCAGGATCGGGTTGCGTTCAACTGTTTTCATGACCAGTGGGTTTTCCGTATTTACCTCCCTGGTAATGGTGATTTTCGGAAAATATCTCATGCAGATGTTCACTACCGATCCGGTGGTGATCTCCATGGGTTATGAATATCTGATCATCATCGGTTCCAGCTATATATTATTTTCCCTTATGTTCGTGGTAAACGGAGTACTTCGCGGTGCCGGTGACACCCTGATTCCCATGTTCATCAGTCTTTTTTCCCTTTGGATTGTTCGCCTGCCGGTTGCCTATGTAATGTCGAAAAATCCCGGGATCGGAGTATCCGGGATCTGGTGGTCAATCCCGATCGGGTGGCTGTCGGGGGTGATTTTATACTGGGGGTATTACCGAATGGGGCGGTGGAAGGATAAAGTCGTCGTCAAATCTGCCGAACGGTCATAACTTAATGTTTCAACGGTTAGCGTTCAGATTGTCCAGAATTTGTGCCAGTGACCGGGTAAGTTCTTTTCTTGAAAATTTCTCGATTCCTGAGGTTCCTGACTCCAATGTTCCGGTCTGGTAACGGGAATAGAAATTAAATATATGTTTTTTCAGGGTCTCTTTATTCCCGTGGTCTGCAAGCAGACCTGCCCGGGTTTCATTCAGGATCCGGGCAGCTTCACCGTTTTCCGGCCCGATGCATAACACAGGTCTTCCCGCTGCAAGATATTCAAAGAATTTTCCTGTCAGGATCATCGCTGCATTCGGTGTATTGTTGATGATCAGAAGCAAAACCTGAGATTGTTGCTGGACACGGACGACCTCATCATGCGGGAGGTAGTCGATCTTTCGCAAATATCCATCCAGTCCGAAACTTGTGATCGAGGCGCGTACAGAATAATCGACTTTTCCAACCAATTTAATTTCGAGATCCTTACTGAAGTTTTCGTTTTCATCCAGTAATTCCCGGAGTGCGGCCCATAGGGCTACAGGATTTCTGGTGCTGACAAGGGTCCCGATATGGGCAATCGAAAATTTTTCATCGCGTACCACGAGATCCGGGATTGCAGTATCTTCAGGATCAAAACCGTTGGTAATGACATCATATTTTCGCGGAACTATCCGGTTGAAATCCTCGGCCATGGGCTGGCTGATCACGGTGACTGCGGAGGCATTTGCCAGGACTCCGCGTTCGAGAATTTGATGACGACGATCGGCATACCGGGTAAGTTTCAGATCATTGTAGAAATCAATATGCGTCCAGGGATCCCTGAAATCAGCCAGCCAGGGGATGTTCAACTGTCGTGAAAGCGCCTGCGCGATCAGATGTGTTGAATGGGGTGGCCCGGTTGAAACAAGGGCATCAACTTTATTGTTCGCGAAAAATTTCAGTAAAAATTTAACGGATGGCCGGATCCAGAATTTGCGGGCATCGGGAATGAAGAGGTTTCCCCGGATCCAGATTGCGATCCCTTCCAGAATTTTATTTTTCTTATGTTCCGTGAGGAATGCAGCATTGATTTTTTCCTCTTTTTTATGGCCTGAGAAGATTTTGTAAGCTGAATAGGGTTCCCAAACCGGAAATTGAATGATTTTTATCCCGGAAGGGACATCCTTCAGCAGAGAATCATCCAGTTCAGGGTACTCCGGATTTTCGGGGCAAAAGATGACAGGTTCCCAGTTAAAAAGGCGCAGATACTTTACGAATTTCAACCACCGCTGTACACCCGCGCCACCGCTTGGTGGCCAGTAGTACGTGATGATCAGAACGGTTTTCATGCCTGGGATTTTCGCGTTTTCCAGAATTCAAAAAAGATTGCAATGAGTACCAGGGCAATCACGATCAGTGAGCTGACCAGCGAAATGGTTTCTCCCATTGAATAGACAACCGGTTCAAACCTGAATTCAATTTTGTGATTGCCTTCGGGGAGGATCATGGCCCGAAGTACATAGTTTGCACGGAAATGGGGTACGGGTTGCCCATCGACAAAGGCATTCCAGCCTTTTGGGTAGTAGATCTCCGAAAATACAGCCAGGGCTTTGTTTCGTGAGGTGTACTCATACATCAGTTTGTTGGGCTCGTAGTGGATCAGATTGATGACGTCTGACGAATCACAGGTCGGTTGGAATCCTTTGAGCTGATTAGCAAATGACTTATTGACAATAACCACTGAATCGGGTTTGAAATCCTTCATGGCCGCTATCTCAGCATCAGCATTATCAACAAGTTGATAGTTTTTTGCGAACCAGGCGTTTCCGAGTGCATTGGTGTTGGGGTAGGCGGCCGGCCGTTTGTCCTGACCCGGAATGATGAGATACCGGGTATTCAGCATATTCAAAACCGGTGTGTTCAGGGTGCTCATCGACTTGATAAACGTCTGGATATCCTGGTCAATACCGTGGTCGATCAATTCCTGGTAACGGCGCAGTTTTGCTCCGTGGTATCCGCCTATGGACTTGTGAAAATAGGAAGTTGAAGCGTCATTGTATGGATCAAGGGTAAGATTGAGCACCCGGAAATCGAGTGCCGGATCTTTGAGGATAATGTTATCTGCATCCGAGGGGGAATATGGATTCTCTACCCTTGATTTTGAGGTAAAGCCGTCGTTGTTGAAATAACGTTTGTTAACGGGGAACATGTCGGCCAGGATAAGTACTCCCAGAATGAGGTACGCGTACTCTTTTTTTATTTTGTTGAACAGGATGGTCCACATCAACCCGCCTGCAAGAAGAATAAATACCAGTGACCGGATTGCGTCGATCCTTAAGAGGCGCAAGCGTTCATCGCGAATGGATTGCATGAGCCATTCTGGGAACTGGTATTGTTGCTGATACATGGCATCCTTGGGACCGGTGAAGTTAAAAAATGCGCCGGGGAGTAGGGCGAGAATCAGACAAATACCACCCGAAATGATCAGGGCAATCATGAATCCTTTGTTCAGCGCTTTGACATCGCGGTCTTTCGCGGTGAGTTCACGTACTGCCAGAATTCCAAGCAACGGAATGGCGAATTCGGCAATAACAAGAATCATGGTGACCGCTCTGAATTTGTTGTAACCCGGAAGGAAGGTCAGGAAGAAGTCGGTGACCGGCATCAGGTTGTGTCCCCAGGCCAGGATGATCGACAGGATCGTTGCGGATAGTAACCACCATTTAACGGGTCCTTTGACGATGATCAACCCAAGGATAAAAAGAAAAATGAAGATGGCCCCCACGTAGACCGGTCCTGAGGTAAAAGGCTGAGAACCCCAATAGATGAATGGCAGGGGCTGGCTGGTAAATTGTTGCACCGATTCATCAGGAAGGCCGTTGGCTTTCATCGCTTCGGCGACCTTTGATTTTTCACTGATTTGAAGGCTCGACGAACCGCCATAGATATTTGGGACCAACAGGGTCATGGTCTCGGCGATGCCATAGCTCCATTGGGTCACATAATCCTTGTCAAGTCCGGTCGTTTTATTGGCTTTATTGAGAGAAAGCTCGGATTTTCCCCTGATGGTATATTTTCCGTATTCCCAGGTTGCCCAGAGACTGGTCAGGTTGGTCAGTACCGCAAAGGCCACGGCGATGACGAGTACGCCCACAGCTTTCAGATAGGGCATCAATTCTTTAAACCGGATGGCATGAATCAGTTTGAAAATTCCCAGGATCAATGCGATCATGGCCAGGTAATAGGTGATCTGTGGATGGTTGGCTTTTACTTCAAGTGAAAGAAAAACCGTGGTAAGCAAACCACCCCAAAGATATTTGCGTTTCATTGTCAGGATCATACCGGCGATCACGGGGGCCATGTAAGCAATGGCATGCGCTTTCGAGTTGTGACCCGCGTCGAATATGATGAAGAAATAGGAGGAGAAGGCAAAGCCGATGGCTCCGACGATGGAAAGCCAGGGATTGACGCCCATCACCAGGAGGAGGATAAAGAATCCCAGAAAATAAAGGAATACCAGGTTTGCCGGATGGGGCAATCCGAGGGAGAGGATCTTGTCGGTATAGCCCAATACGTTTCCGGTATACTTCGTTGAGATCTGGTATGCAGGCATCCCACCGAACATAGAATTGGTCCAGAGCGGTTCCTGGCCTGTCTTTGCGCGGTAATCAACAATTTCTTTCGACATTCCCTGGAAGTGAATAATATCGCTCTGCATGAGTCTCTTCCCTTCCAGCAGGGGAGTTAAATAGGCAAAGGTTATGATCAGGAAAATGACCACGGCGGCAAGGTAGGGCGCCAGTTTTTTAAAATCCAGGTTTTTCATGAGACAGGGATCAAAATGAGAACACAGAAAAATAAAAAAAGAAGATAAATGTCATTATCTTCTTTCAGTTTACAAAATTGCTAAAAAATGGATTGATCCGGTCAATACCGTAAAGAAAATTATTCTTTGTCAAGTGTTTCATCAGAAACTGTCAGTTTTTTCCGACCCTTGGCCCTTCTTGCAGACAGTACCTTACGACCGTTTGCGGTGGACATTCTTTCACGGAAACCATGCTTGTTCTTTCTTTTTCTGTTTGAGGGCTGGAATGTTCTCTTTGTCATTGCATGATGATTTTGGGACTGCAAAAGTATAAAAAAAATGAATACAACCAAAAGAATGATTGATTTTTTTCAGGATGCAGGTGGTTGACCCGGATCAATTCCTGATGAATTTCTTCTGGATGGCAACGCCATCCAGATTTATAACTCTGAGAAGGTACATTCCCGGGGCCAGCCGGCTGATGTCGCATCGGGTCCTTGTTTCGTTCAAAACGGAACTGTATAGGATCTTTCCGGTCATGTCGGTCACTTCCAGGGTCCCTCCCGGACCCGTGAAGGCAGTTCCCGATCGAAGTACAGTGATGAACTGGTTTGCCGGATTCGGCAATATAACCACAGGGGGTGTTTCCTGTGTCGGGATTTGTTCATCGTTGCCCGCAGGCCATTTGCATCCGGGTTCAGGCGGGGGAATTGTTATGACCGAGACCTGAGGAAGGGAGGCGCCGCACGCGTTTACATTTCTGAATTGCAGTTGAATGACCGTGTCGGGTTTGAACCTTCCGAACCGGCAGTAGGTGTTCTGGTCAATGTATTCCAGGTCGCCCGGTAACCAGTTGATTCCCTGGTCAAGGCTGTACTCACTTCCCGAAGTATGATCCGGGACCGGGGTGACCAGGCTGTAATAGCAGGAGGTATCTTTTCTTTCGGGAGTGAAGGTGTCGGTTGGAACCGGGGGTACTCCTGAATGGATAAAGATCTGTACGGTATCATTTTCTGTAATGCCCCATGGATCGACGGAGGTGAGGGCAAGCGGATATTCGGCGCCGGGGATCGCATGTTCCCGGATCCGGAGAAGATAACGTTCAGGCGGGCGGGGCATGGCTTCGGGTTGCGGGATCATCTCAAAGACAGTTGCACTCCACTGGTATTGATAACCGGGGTAGAAGCGGGTTCCAACAGGCTTCCCGGTCGCCGGGACAAGGGTCGTGTCGCTACAGAACTGGCACAGATGGTCGTGGATGAGGACTGGTGTTTTCGGGGTACCGGCTTTTTGATAGACCCTCACATAATCGACGATCATGGATTGTGGAAAATCGGCCGGGTTCGCTTGCTGTGATTGATTGCCGACGCTATTGTACGACGTACCCATGCGCAGGGAGAAGGGAGCGACGGGAGGCGCGTAGGTTGAAGCATCGATGCAATAGGGCGGAATGCGATGGAGATCCAGTTCCTTAACGAGGGTATTATTCACGTACCATCGGATGACGTCGGTGTTCCACTCTAATCCGAAAATGGTCCATTCAGCAGTAAGATCGTACAACCCCAGAGAGTCGGTAAGGTAAACAGAATGGTTCTGTGAAACATGGACCCCTCCGTTGCTCCAGTGATAAGTTCCTGTAACGATATTCCGGTTCACACCATTCAGTTCAAAAAGATCAATTTCATTCCAGGGGCCCGGACCTCCGGGGTCCTCCGGGGTACCTACGCCCCAAAGCCAGCAGGCGGCTCCCTGCCCGGTTTTATTGAAAAGTCTTACCCGTGCTTCGACATAGGCCGGAGCATAAAAATAGAAACTCTTAAAACCGGTGTCTTTAACGCTGATTGTCTTGATTTCACCCCCGGAAAAGGGACAATCGGGAAGGATGGAGATGGCCTTGTTTGAGATTCGCGCGCTCTCATCGTCGATATCTACATTACCGGGATTGACCGAAAAGTTTCTAAGGCATGCGCCAATGCCATCATCCCAGGGATTACTCCGGTTCCAGAAAAGATCGTTTAGGGAATCGGAGGTAAATTCATCGTTGAAGATGAGATTCCATCCTGGTTTTCCGACTGGATTCGGGATGTTCAGGCGGCTGATCCTGACGGTCTTGTTTTCACCGCCGTTCAGGCAATAGATGAGATCCCAGAGGGTATTCTGTGCCTCAATTCGTTGGATCACCATGACACTGGCAAGCAACATAAACAGGATCCTTATTCTAATGACCATGATGGTTCCGGTTAGAGAAGATCAAAAGTACAGAATTAAAAAAAGAAAGCGGCCTTTTGAGCCGCTTTCAGAACAGAAGATATTGATGTTTATTTCACAGGAGCATTTTTCAGGGTATCGACCAGGAAATCCCAGAATTTCTGCACTGTCGCAATATTCACGCGTTCATCGGGTGAATGCGGATTGCGCAGGGTGGGTCCGAAGGAGATCATGTCCCAGTTTGGATAGGTTCCTCCAAGTATACCGCATTCGAGTCCGGCATGGATTCCTTTAATTTCGGGAATCTTTCCAAACTTTTTATGGTAGAGATCGAGCATGACCTTGAGGATGGGGGAGTCGGGGTTGGGTTTCCAGCCGGGATATTTTCCATCAAAGGTCGAAGCAGCGCCGGCGAGGTCAAATACCGACTTCATCATCTGCTCCAGGTCATCTTTTGCGGAGTCGACAGAACTTCTGAGCAGGCATTGGATCCGGATGGTTCCCTGTTCCGATTTTACGATCGCGAGATTGTTGGAGGTTTCCACCAATCCTGCCATTTCGTTGCTCATGCGGATCACGCCGTTCGGACAGGCGTACAGGGTATAGAGAAGTTTTTCGACAGTAACCGGGTTAATAATCTTAGCCGGGGTTTCAGCGGAGATGAGTTCGATTTTCAGATCGGGTTCAACTGCTGAAAGTTCTTTTTTTACAAGTTCGGTTATTTTATCAAGAAAGGATCTGAAGCCTGAAACCTGGTTTCCGGGGATGGCAATTATTGCGAACGATTCACGCGGAATAGCATTACGCAATCCTCCTCCGTCGATGGAAGCAAGCATGACGCCGTGATCTTTTGTGCCGGTGTAAAGGATCCGGGTCATGATCTTTATGGCATTTCCCTTTCCCAGGTTAATATCGATCCCGCTGTGTCCGCCCTTCAGGCCGGTTACCTGAAGTTTAAATCCGGAGTAACCGGCAGGTACCGGTTGCTCTGAATATTCAAACCGGGCATTACCGTTGGTGCCGCCGGCACAACCCACGTAAAGTTCTCCTTCATCTTCCGAATCCAGGTTCAGAAGAATATCTCCGTGGAGAACCCCCGGTTTCAACCCGAAGGCGCCAGTCATCCCGGTTTCCTCATCGGTGGTAAAGAGGGCTTCAATGGGGCCGTGTTCAAGGGTTTTTGATTCAAGGATGGCCATGGCGGCCGCGACACCCATGCCGTTGTCGGCGCCGAGGGTCGTGCCGTTCGCTCTGACCCAATCTCCATCGATGATGGTTTCGATGGGATCTTTTTCGAAATCGTGTACTTTATCGCTGTTTTTCTGGGGAACCATGTCGAGATGTCCCTGGAGGATTATCCCTTTTCGGTTTTCCATGCCCGGTGCCGCCGGCTTTCGTATGATGATGTTTCCTGTTTCATCGATGATTGTTTCAAGTCCGAGGTTTTTCCCAAACCGGAGCATGAAATCCCTTATTTTTTCCTCTTTTTTCGACGGCCGCGGGATTTGGGTCAGGCTGTGAAAATTTTTCCATAGAACTTTTGGCTCCAGGTTCAGAATCGTGTTGCTCATGAGTCAGATATTTTAATTTTTAATGGATCAAAATTACAAAATTAATCGTTGTGCCGGTCATGCTGTAATTCAACGAAGGTTATGTACCGTTGGTCGTAAAGCAGGGAGAGGAATTTGGTAACCCTTTCTTCGGCCTCCCCGCTTGCTAAAAATTCCCCCGGAAAAGTTTTTTTCAAAACATTGCTTATATCAGCGACATGGCGCTGCCCATCGATTAACAGCCAGGTTTCACTTCCGAATTGGTCGAGTCGTATGGTGATAAATTTGCTTTTCGCCCGGGGCTGTAACAGGGTTGAGGCCAGTTTTTTTCTGAATCTGGGTAAAAGGATGGTCACGTTTCCATTTTCGTTCAACTCATGATCCATCACCCTGACGGGTGTCAAATCCAGGAAATTTGCCGTTTTCAGTATTTTCCGGCGGTGAAAGAAGTTCATAAACCGCACATTACATTCCCGAGGCAGGCGGGGCCGGCTGGTCGGGTTTTCCTGCATTTTTCAGCGGGATCTGGATCAGTACATAGGCAATGATGGCCAGGATCACGAAACTGATAAAGAAAGTAGGATTCTTGAAGAAGGAGAAATAGTTGTACAGGAAGATGTCGAATACCGCGAAGATGGCGATCAACAGTCCCATCAAGGCCTCACCCGCGATCATTCCGGAGGCCAGAAGGACCCCGGTATTTTCAACCCTTACCTTTTGAGCATCGTTGTGTTTACGTTTTTCAGAATAGAGATCCACGGCGCCTTTGATCAGTCCGCCCACGAAGATCGCGAAGGTGGTTTCGATCGGAAGGTACATACCGACGCTGACGAGCATCGGGCTTTTGACCTGCATCAGGATAAAGGCGACGCCCATGAGCATACCTGCGATGATCAGCGGCCAGGCCATTTGTCCCTGGACGATTCCCCTCGAGAGGATCGCCATCAGACTTGCCTGCGGGGCCGAAAGGTTTTTACTGCCAAATCCTCCCTGGTAGCCCAGGTTTTTACCGCTTGCGATGTCGCCGTCATTCAGAAACGCGAGTACGACAAACATCACGGCGCCTGCGAGGATTACGCCCATGATATCGCCGATCTGCATGCGCCACGGTGTACCGCCCAGGATATGTCCGGCCTTCAGGTCCTGCAGCATTTCACCGGCAACGGCCGCTGAAACACAAACAATTGCTGCGACTCCCAGCACGGTTGCTACTCCTGCATCTCCCTGAACGCCAAGGGCGACCAGGATCAGCGCGGTCACGACCAGCGCTGTCAGGGTTAGGCCGCTGATGGGATTGTTGGAAGAACCCATGATGCCGACGAGATATCCCGACACCGAGGCGAAGAAGAATGCCAGGATGATCATAACGGTAGCGGCTACAATAGCAATCAGCATATTGGTCTGGAAAATGAAGTAGGTAATGCAGAACGTAAGCACGGCAACAGCCCCGATTCCGACCATGATCCAGCTGAAGCTGATGTCTTTTTCATTACGGGGAACATTGTGCTCGATCCCGGTGGCAGCTTTTTTAACATCCTTTACCGACCGGGCAATTCCGGTGCTGAGACTTTTTCGCATTTTAAAGAGCGTATAGCCGGCGCTGACAAGCATTCCGCCGATGGCGATGGGCCGGACAATATATTTCCAAATCTGGTTGATCTGGTATGTCGGATCGGTCACCTTAGCCATTGCGGTATCGAGCGACAGGGTTGAATCCTGCGACATCAGGAAGGAAGCCCATTCCTGAAAGTTGATACCCGGCAGTAAAAAATACATGATCATGGGAGCCATTAACCCCCATGCCAGTAAACCGCCGCTAAAGTTCAGGGCGCCCAATTTCGGTCCAATGATGTAACCGACCCCCATATAGGCCGGACTGACGCCCGGCGAACTCAGGAGCATACCTCCCTGGCCTTTGAATATGGTTCCGCTGATGGTCTGTTGGCCGAAGACGACGAATTTTTCCCACAGGTACTGAAAAAGCCTGAGTTCGCCCAGAATTTTGATAAGCCCGCCGAGGCCCATTGCCCAGAACAGGAATTTTGAGCCTCCTGACCCGCCCTGGCCGGCTTTATGGATTTCGGCAGCGGCCACCGATTCGGGGAAAGGCAGTTCGGCATCCTCAACCATCACCCTCCGGAGTAATGCCACGAACATAATGCCGAGGACACCGCCCGCGATCAGGATCAGGGAGGAGGTAATATAATGACCCGGGGTGAAGAAATCAGACCAGATGCCGGATACGAAGAAGGCCGGAAGGGTGAAGATCGCACCTGCTGCAACCGATTCGCCGATGGACCCTACGGTACGGGTGAAATTCTCTTCGAGGATGGTTCCTTTCATCAGACGGAGTAAGGCCATTCCGAGAACAGCAGCCGGATAGGTTGCCGCAATGGTCATCCCGGCTTTGAGACCCAGGTAGGCGTTGGCAGCCCCCAGGATGACAGCAAAGAAAAGGCCGATGATGAGCGCTCTGACAGTGAATTCTTTCATATTGGTCTCCGCGGAGACAAAGGGAATGAACTTTTTGTGTTCAGCCATGGTTTTAATTTTTTTTTGGTTAAATAGGATTTTTAAATCGGGAAGCGAAGTAAAGAAAATCTGAGGAACCTGACAAATACAATTTCAACGGGATCTGAAATTCAAATACATATAATTGATAATGAGCATGATTACTTACAAAAAGTTATAGAGGTGAATCAGCTTCTTGGTTTCAAAATAGGGTTCGTTGAAAAAGTCTGCCAGACTATATCCCGTTTTTTGTGCCATGATCGGTTCGAGGCTTTGCTGCAGTTCGCCCCCGGTCAGGTACAAGATGCCATTCGGGATATCGTTGAAGCCCTTTTTTTTAATCAGGGGTGCGTTCATTTTTACAAAGGCAGCAACGTTGGTAACGGCACGACCGGTAATAAAGTCGTATCGTGATGAAAGGGATTCGAACCGGGCATTCACCAGCGTTACATTTTTCAGACCCAATCGTTGGGAGACATCTTCAGCAACCCTGATTTTCTTAGCGATGGAATCGACCAGTGTAAATCGTGATTCCGGAAAAAAAATCGCAAGGGGTATTCCCGGGAAACCGCCACCCGTGCCTGCATCCATGATTTCAGTTCCGGGCTTAAAAGCAATTACCCTGGCAATGGCCATGGAATGGAGGATGTGATGCGTTAGCAACTGGTCAATGTCTTTGCGCGAAATGACATTGATTTTTGAATTCCATTCCCTATAGATCTGGCACGATTCCCAATACTGATCGAGTTGATGGCCGGTCAGTAGCGGAAAATAAAGTTTCAACTGATGCATTCGGTGCATAGAAAAAAGACCGGAGTCAAATCATTCCGGGTAATTTTGAGGTCGGATCAGGGAGTCAGCCTTCAACCGGGTTCTCAGGGGTTTCAGAGGATTCGGCGGGTTTTTTCCGACTCCGGGCAACTTTAGGTTTTTCGGGGGCAGGGGGAGTGGTTTCCGCACTTTTTTTCGGACTCTTTTTAATGGGTTCCTTTACAATTTCAACCGGTTTTTCCACGATTGAAGCGGTATTCAAAGGTTCGTGGCTCGCTGCCGTTTTCCGGAACGTCTTTTTCTTTTTACGTGCGCGGCGTACCCCGGAGGTTCCAATGACAATCTTGCCGCGCCGGGTTTTTTTATCTCCTTTTCCCATTTGATGGTTTATTTAATTTCATAAAAGGCAAAGATATAAAAAATGATAAAAATATCTAAATATCATCGAATCCTGTTTTGAAAATCCCTGAGGATGATGTCCGATTTCCGGATAGAAGTTTTCAACCACTCGAGTAAAATGATATTTTTTTCATCTGTTGTTAGTTGCCAGGGAATGGAAGCGGATCTTAAACGGTCGCTGAGGGCATGAATGAGGGTTGCCGCTGAGACACTGATGTTCAGACTTTCGGTAAATCCAACCATGGGGATCCGGATAAAATCATCCGCAAGTTCAAGGGCAGTCGGGGAGAGCCCCGAAAGTTCTGTTCCGAAAAGCAAGGCTGTTTTTTTTTCGATGCAGAGTGTCGCAGGGGTATAGTCGTTTTTATGGGGGGTTGTGGCTATAAGGCGGTATCCCTGTTGTTTAAGTGCTTTCAGGCAGGGGGTGGTGTTTTCTTCGAGACCGTGGTATTTTTTCAGGGTAAGCCATTTGGAGGAGCCCAGGGCAACATCGGGATTTACCTCATATTTATTCCGATTTTCTATGATGTGTACATCCTGGATCCCGAAGCAGTCGCAGGTGCGCAACACCGCGCTGGCATTGTGGGGTTGATAAATATCTTCAAGAACCACGGTAAGATGGCGCGTGCGGTAACGGAGGACGTCGGTGAACTTCAGAAATCGTTCGGGGGTAACAAAAGGCCTGAGAAGGTCTATCATTAGCGTGATTTCGTCATTTTCGGGGCAGTCGGCCGGCTTCATAGACAACAGCGTCGATTCAAAGACAAAAGTAAAAAAATTGGCCTGACATGCCGGAAATTCAGGAAAAAATGTAATTTTGCACCTCCAAAATTCAGAAAACATGGCCAATAAGCAGGAAAAAAAGATTGAAAAGGCTGAAGAACGGATTGGTGCGGTTGAGGAAGTATTCAGCAAATCGGAACAGTTCATTGAAAAGTACCAGAAAATCATTCTCATTGTTATCGGGGTGATCGTTGTCGTTGTGTTGGGTTTCTTCGGATTCAAACGGTTTTACCTGGCACCCCGTGAAAAGGAGGCGCAGAGCCAGATGTTCATGGCCGAGAAGTACTTCGAACTCGATTCACTAAACAAGGCGTTGAACGGAGACGGGCAGTACCTGGGCTTTTTGTCGATCATCGAGGATTACGGTATGACCAAGTCGGCCAACCTGTCGCATTACTATGCCGGCATCTGTTTTTTGAAAACGGGAAAGTACGACCAGGCTTTGGAACATCTTGATAAATTCAGCAGCGATGATAACATTATCGGCCCGATGGCAAAAGGCGCCATGGGCGATGCTTACATGGAACTGAAACAAGTGGACAAGGCTGTTGATCTTTACATGGATGCCGCCGATATGAGGAAAAACGACTTCACAACTCCCTTGTTTTTCATGAAAGCAGCCATGGCATACGAGGAACTTGGCAAGCTGGATAAGTCGCTCGAAATCTACAAGCGGATCAAGGAAGAGTATCCCCGGTCGAATGAAGGACGCGAGATTGATAAATACATTTCCTACGCGGAATCGTTGTTAAAGAAATAGACCCGGTTTTTACCGTCGTTTTGATATCAGGACCCGTCGGGGGCAGTACGATTGATGCTGAACCGGCGGGTTTTGTTTTGTTTTTGTACTTTTATCCCTGCTGAATTGATATCTATGAAGGATTTTCCACATCTGATATTTTATGGAACTCCCGAATTCGCGGTTCCTTCACTCAGCGCGATCGTGGAGGCGGGGTACCCGGTTCAGGCGGTTGTTACGGCGCCGGACCGTCCAGCCGGCCGGGGATTACGGCTGTTATCAACTCCGGTCAAAGAATTTGCCCGATCAAAAAATCTTCCGGTATTGGAACCGGTCAATCTCCGGGATCCGGCTTTCCTGGGAACATTGCGGGAATTGAACCCCGATCTGCAGGTCGTGATTGCCTTCCGGATGATGCCCCGTGAGGTCTGGTCATTGCCTCGTCTGGGAACTTTCAATCTGCATGCTTCCCTTTTGCCTCAGTACCGTGGCGCAGCGCCGATCAACCGGGCGGTCATGAATGGTGAGACCGATACCGGACTCACAACCTTTCTGCTCGATGAACGCATCGATACCGGCTGTATTCTTTTGCAGGAGCGCGTTTCGATCGGCGGTGATGAGACTGCCGGAGCGTTGCACGACCGGATGATGCTTCTGGGATCGGAACTGGTGCTGAAGACCATTGAGCGTATTCTTCAGGGTGAACGGGGCACTCCCCAGGAGTCCATGACTGAAGGAGGGATCGAACTGCGCAAAGCGCCCAAGATTTTCAGGGAGGATTGCAGGATCGACTGGAAGGGGGATACCCTCCGGATTCATAATTTCATCAGGGGACTATCACCGGTTCCGGCAGCATGGACCCAGCTGCATTCGCATGATGGCGCGATCCATACCCTCAAGATACTGAGGGCTTTGCCTGGTTTCCCGGAGGGGGCGGGTATCCCGGGAACCTTCCGGATTACGGGCAAGGATTCCTTGACGATCGCCACCGGTAATGGATGTATATATGTAAAGGAGCTACAGCTTTCCGGCCGAAAACCCTTGAATAGTGTGGATTTTGTAAGTGGTTATGGTCGTATATTCCCTGAAACCCTTTGTTTATAGCCGTTTTCATTGAGAGATATTAACAAAAATTTGAATTTATCAACATTTTCAACGCTTTCCTATAAAAAACCCTTGACAATTATTAATGAAAGCTTATATTTGCATTGGTTATAAATTAGTTATTCATTAAAAATCAAGCAAAATGAACAAGGCTCAATTAATTGAAGCAGTTGCAAATGATGCAAAAATGACAAAAGCAGAAGCAAAAAGGGCTCTGGAATCTGTTATTACTGCTACCACCAAGGCACTGGGCAAAGGTGAAAGAGTTGCTTTAGTAGGTTTTGGTTCATTCTCTGTTTCCAAGAGAGCTTCTCGCAAGGGTCGCAATCCGCAGAACGGAAAAGAAATCAAGATTCCTGCAAAGAAAGTCGTAAAATTTAAAGCCGGCGCAGAACTTGGCAAGAAAGTAAAGTAAATCTTTACGTTTTAAAGATTAGGGAAGCGGCTCAAAAGGCCGCTTTCTTTGTATAGCACTTGAACATTTTTTTTCGGATAAATCGATTATCTTTGAATATTTTTAAACCGGACATCAAACTTTTTTAAAATTTCCCGTATTTTAAGTCAAATATCGGATTGTGATTTAGCCAAGGATCACCTTTATTAAAATTTGAGCATATGAAACTAAACCTGACCTTTTTCAAGAACAAATTTTTCATTTTGGGATTGATTTCCGGGGCGTTGATTGCTTCATTGGTTTTCATCCTGATCATTTCCTCAAATTATCCTCCCTCGGATAAAAACAAGCTTAAGGGGACCGT
>SACF01000034.1 GCA_009928665.1 Alphaproteobacteria bacterium | reverse complement strand
GGAGTGGACCGAGAAAACGGCCAAAAACAACCCGCAGGACCGGCGCGGGACCTGTTCCACCGGGCCTTTCACATTCCTGCCCGGAACAACGCAGGAGCTCGACCTTGCCTTTGCATGGGCGCGTAGTTACAATCCTTCCGACAGCAGTTGTGTGATGCAAAAGATCAACGCGGTGGTCGATACCATCCGGCATGCCTTCAGTGTGAACCGCCTGCCCGGCGGCGGGGTGATTTATGGGATGAATGAATCCCGTACAAGTAATCCTGAATTCCTGGTCTATCCGAATCCTGCCGACCAGCAGGTGACCCTCCGTTCGCGGGCTACGCCCGACGGGCCGTTCATTGCCGAAATACTGAACCTGCAAGGGACGCCGATCAGCCGCGTCAAATCGACCCCGGCGGCCGGTTACCAGGAGGTCAGGATTTCGACAGCTGACCTGCCTTCAGGACTTTACTTGTTAAAAGTTTCCAGCGGCCGCGAAATCGTGATCCAAAAACTGGTGGTCAGCCATTAATATTCAATCGTTGACCGGTACTCCAATGAAACAGCATTTTTTCTCCTGTGCCTTTTATTGGGATCCTATACTTCTGTTGCCCAATGGACCCGTCTGAACGCCGGGTTTATACTGAAGACCAACAGATCTGGATTATATTTTCAGTATGGAAGAACCGGAATAGATAATTTTTAATCCCGGGAACCGGTCATAAATGTGTTTCAACTCAGCGGTCCACCCTGAATATTTATTATTTCATCCAGAATGAGCGCCTTGCCATCCCGCTGGTGAAAAGTCTCAGCAAGAGCAAGCAGGATGGTATTTAAAACGGACGGGCCTTATTCTTGTAAAAAATCAAAAAAATATCGACATCAATAGTATATGACCGGTAAATGGAATATCTTTGGAGTTTAACTCTCATGCATTATGAAAACAAGCTCCCTCCTATTACTGTTTTGCTTCCTGTTCCTGACGGTACAATCGCAGGATTACCTCATCACCTTTGACGCGACAGGTGATACGAATAAGGTTTCGTCGGTATATGTGTATAACCTCAACAGCGGCGTCCAGATCGCTGTGCCCGGCGACGACACGTTGCACCTGTTGGAGGCAGTCGGGATACCATCCACAGAAATCAACAAGGATCCCATTGTGATTTATCCGAATCCGATGATCAATACATCACAACTCACCTGCAGGGTGCCTGAAACCGGCCTCACCACCATCCGGGTGCTCGATATGACCGGTAAGACCATCATGCAGTATCGCGAACAGTTGCAGGCCGGAACCTGCCGTTTCAAAATCGGGGGAATCAAGCAAGGCCTGTTCGTGGTGTATGTTTCGGGGAACGGTTACGCGTATCATACGAAACTGATCGGTACGGGCGACGGCAATCAGGTACCGGAAATCACCTTGCTTTCTGATGAATATAGTATCACTTCCGACCATCCTGAGCGCGCTGCTACCCTGTATACCATGCCATATCATAATGGCGACCGGTTGCTTTTCTGGGGAATATCGGCTAATTACAGCACCTACATTTCGGATGTTCCTTTCGCGAGTAAGACGATCCTGTTCACCTTTACAGCCTGTACCGATGCCGAAAACAATCACTATCCCACCGTGGTGATTGGCAGTCAGACCTGGATGGCGGCAAACCTGAATGTAGGTACCCGGATTGACGGAGCGCAAAATCAGACCGACAATGGAATCATCGAAAAGTATTGCTACCAAAATAATGAGGATGCCTGTTTGCCGCATGGCGGACTCTACCAGTGGAATGAGCTGATGCAGTACACCACGACGCCCGGGGCGCAGGGCCTTTGCCCCACAGGCTGGCACATTCCGACCGATGCCGAATGGTGCACCCTGACGCAGTACCTGGACCCCACGGTGAATTGTAATGCGATCGGCTGGAGTGGTCAGAATGCAGGCGGTAAGATGAAGTCGACCGGCACGTTGGAAGCCGGGACGGGATTGTGGCACCAACCAAACACAGGAGCGACCAATGAAAGCGCGTTTACCGGATTTCCGTCGGGCGACCGGGACGAATCCGGATCTTTTGCCTACCAGGGCACCTACGGGTTCTGGTGGAGTTCGACGCAGCTCAACACCGGCAGCGCATGGAGCCGGAGCCCCGATTACAGCGTCGCCAGCATCGTACGCGGCGGGAACCAGAAGATCTGCGGATTCTCCGTGCGGTGCGTTCACGACTGACAAGTCCGGATTGCCGGTAATGACAATTCCTTTCGAATCGCGGTTGTAGCGTGACAACTTCTTGTCAGCCCAGGAAAGTTTGACTATCATAAGGAGACGCCCATCATCCTGCGACCTTTCTGTGTTCATCCTGCGTCGATTCCGAGTTGATCTTGCGAACATTCTGCGACCATTCTGCGTTGATTCCTCGTCTATACCGTTTCGATGGTGTGACCATCCTGCATCGATCTTCCGTCAATCCTGCATTGAGCTTGCGACCATTCTGCGTCCATTCTGCGTCCATCCTGCGATGGTCTTCCGAAGGAACTACGGTATAAAATTGAGCAAAAACCGGAAAAAGATGGCTGATTCCGGAAAAAAGACAGAGTGAGGGTTGACTTTTGTTTAAAAGTCGGATTAAACTGTAAATCCGGAAAATTTCAATAATAAAAATAATCAATCCGATGGCAAAAAGCAAGGACAATGTGTTGGTCAAATGTTTCAGCGGAACAATCGGCAAACAGGTGATTCTGAAAAATTACGGCAAATATGTAATCCTTTCGGCAAAACCGGTTTTTAAAGGTGAATGGACCAAAAAGCAGAAGGAGAACCGGCGTCGTTTCGCGATTGCGGCTAAGTCCGCGGCAGTTCAGTACCGTCAGAACAAGGCAGCCGGCATTTCCAACGAGGTGAACCCGGTCGATTTGCAAAATGAATATAACCTGGTTGTCGGCAAGAAGCTGCAGGAGATGAAAAGAGGTGGGCAGTACTGGGATAATGCAATCTGATAAGTTATTGATTGATGGTAGTGTATGATAACAACTTTCCATCGGTAATGAAAAACCGACGAATACTGAATTATTGATAAATATTAACTTTTAAGTTAATAAATTTGGAAATTAACCTATAAGTGAATAATTTTGCCTTAATTGAAAAACTGGAAGATTTTTCGTTTGAAAAAGTTCAGTACTATTCCATTCGTTTTGAAGAGAAAGAAGTCAATGAATTTCTTGATTTCTTGAACAGGATGGAGGATATCCCTGAAATCGAAACTGATCTGAACAATTTGTTGGTCTGGATAGAAATAATTGGTGAAAATTACGGGGCAATCAGGGATAGGTTTTTCAGGCATGAGGCTAAAAATGGTGAAGCATCTGCGTTGCCTCCTCCTGCCCGACAAATGGAAACACTGGCCATTGTGATTGAAGAAAACCTTCGGTTGTATTGCATGGTCGCCAATGAACATGTGGTATTTTTATTCAATGGTGGGATCAAAACGGCGAAATACGCCGATGATTGTCCCAATGTAAAGCAGTATTTTAATCAGGCAAACACGCTGGCAAACAGGATAGATCGCTTATTTTATGACGAATTCATCCAATGGAAAGAGAATTATTCGGATATTCTGTTCGAATCAGGTTTAAAAATTGAATTATGAAAAAAGATCCTAAAGGCGTTGTTGATCGGTTAAAAGCGAGAATTTTACCGGAGAACAGACTCTTTGTGAAAAAGAATCTCGCTGTTTCTGAACAGGTAAACTATATGCTCGGGCAAAGAGGGTGGAGTCAAAAGATCCTTGCCGGGAAAATGGGGAAAGAAACCAGTGAGGTCAGTAAATGGCTTTCGGGATTGCATAATCTTACCCTTCAGAGTATTTCAAAAATGGAATCGGTATTCAATGAAGAGATCCTGATTACCCCGTTGAAGGCACGTAAGAAATTCAATAAAACCGAATATATCGTGTTGAAAGTATTTGCACAATCAAATAATCCCGAAAAGCCGCAAAAAATTGCTTATGAGGAAAATGTATTCATTGAAAAAAGGCCTTGTAATATTAAAGTCGCATGAAAAAGATTAACCCGGAATCGATCAGCATAATCCATATTAACGTCTATAAATCGATAGTCAGTCCGTCGGATGTTTACGTTGACAATCCACAAAAACCATCAAATTTCAGGGTCGGTTATTCACATAATTTTGCTATCAATGTAAAACTTAAAAACGTTCGTTTACGTTTGGAAGTGCTGTTGGATGGAATTAATAAGAAAGATGAAGCGATGGGAATTCAGGGTAATTTTGGAATAGAATTTCATTTTCGTGTGGATAATCTGGAAGCATTTCTTGAAAACAAAGAGGGGGAAAATAAAATTCAGGGAGTACTCGGAACAACGCTGATAAGTATTGCATTTTCGACAGCGCGTGGAATTATTCTTGAGAAGACTTTAAATACTCCTCTGAATGGCATAATTCTTCCTGTAATTGATCCCGCTACGATGATTAAGATCCTACCTGTTCAAAATGAGATTCAACAGAAAAGCTGATCATTAATTTGTCAGAAAATTGTGCAGCTTAGTTGGGTTTGCAAAATCTTTCAGGATCCATCGAATTGAACGATTCGAATTTTTCGATCTGTTGTTTTTCCATCCTGTTTAAACGGGCTATCCTATTATCATGCACAATTGTAAAAGGTTCATTCCCATGAAATAAAGTCAGAACTAATCCAATAAATGAGTGATTTAATTTTCTAAAAATGTTTATAGCTTTGAACTACCCTGACCAGCGAATGGAATGTCTATGAAAATAAAATCATTACCGGCGCTTCTGATTTTTTTGTGCATCCTGAAAGGTGCGGTGACACAGCCGAACATGACGTTCAAACAATGCAATGTGATTGCCGTCACCATCCCGGCCGGACGAGGGGAACCGGCTGAACGGGTGGTTTCGTTGAATGTACAAACCCAGGGTACGGCAAATCTCGTTTCACTGAATTCCGTTACGTTTAACCTTACCGGAACCACCGACCTGAACGATCTCGACAGCCTCGGGATCTGGTACACCGGCGCCAATCCCCGGCCGGTCGGGGGAACCCTTTTCGGAACCGGCCCGATCATGCCGGGATCCATCACAATAGCCGGAAATTGCCTTTTGTCGGAGGGCAACAACTATTTCCGGATCACCGTGAAAATTTTACCCGGAGCCCCCGAAGGACATTATCTTCAGGGGAATGTCGATTCGGTGAAAGTCGACGGTCAGGTCTGTCCGGTCATCCCTGCAACAGCCCAATCAAAACGGCTGATTATGCTGGAACACAAACTACTCTATTCGGGCGGGGATTATGGTTCGGTCAACTACCGGATCCCTGCAATCATAACCGCTGACGACGGAACCATGGTCACGGCCGCCGACGCCCGCATCGAACGGGTTGGCGATCTGCCGAACAACATCGACATCCGGATACGCCGAAGCGCCGACATGGGGCACACCTGGTCGGAACCGCTGACCATCGCCGATTTCGGATCCTACGGTGCCAGCGACCCGGCGCTTGTGAAAGACCGCAGCACAGGTGCCCTTTTGTGCATGTTCGCCTCCCACCAGGGATTGATGGCCTCTACACCGGCCAATCCCATCCGGTTCCAGGTTTGTCGCAGCGCCGACAACGGGCTCACCTGGAGCCCGCCCGTGGAACATACGCCGGAGATCTACGCCCCGGGATGGTACGCAGCCTGGCTGGCCTCCGGCAACGCGCATCAGCAACGCGACGGCAGGATCATCGGGGCCGTCGGGGTAAGGAAGAGCTCCGGAACTACCATTGACAACTTTATGATCTACAGTGATGACGCGGGATTGACATGGCATTACAAACCGGACGAAGCCTCCCCGGCCGGCGATGAAGCCAAGATCGTGGAGTTGGACAATGGCAACCTCATAATGAATATCCGTAATAAGACGCCGGATTGCCGTAAAATCGTCGTCAGCGAGGACCATGGGGATACGTGGGGAATGCCCTATTTTCAGTACGACCTTTCCGATCCGGCCGTGAACGGGGATTTCATCAGGTACACCTCCATTCTCGATGGTTATGACAAAAGCCGTTTGCTCTTCAGTCTGGCCTCACATCCCACCCTCAGGAAAAATCTGACGGTCTTCCTCAGCTATGACGAAGGCCAGAGCTGGGGCGTGTCGAAGGTCATCAATCTTAATGCTTCGGGTTATTCCAGCCTCACCATTCTGAGCGACGGTACCATCGGATGTTTTTACGAGAACGGGGAATTTGAAGAGTATCAGCTCTATTTCGCCCGATTTTCATTGGAATGGCTTACCGATGGCAACGACACGTTCACCTTCCCGGCAGGCATGAAGGAATAGGGAAACGAACTCCCGGATGTTCGCCTTGCGCCGAAGCAGACCCCCTCCATTTCTCAGTAGATGTTGAAAAACTTCCCCCCGGGCTTTATTTTCTGAGAACCGGGATTGACGGGACGGTTTATGCCAACAAAGTGATCATTCATTGACCGGCTCACCGGAATGATGAACCGGTATCTGCCGGAAACAAACCGGACCCGGGATGATGAACATTCAAATCCCTGCATGAAAAACAGTACCGGTAATACCCCGAGATACCCTACAATTGCCGGACGAAATCGTAAAACCGCAGGTTAATTACCATCTCTTTCGAGGGTATCCGGATCGTGGCTTCAACCATATAATTCAGGCCCGGCAGTAAATAATACTTTGCTGAAAATTCAGCCCTGACGCCTTTATAATTCGTCGAAATCGTCGCTCTCGTGATGGTGTAAAACTTGGTGTCGATCCACCATTTCAATTCGTCGCCCCGGGCAAAGACATCGGAACCCGAAACCAGTAACTGTCCGTTCGCATCGGGCACACCCATGTTGGCCGATGAAAAAAAAGAGCGCCTCACACCGTCATCATCCAGCGCGTATTTCTCAAGAAACGAACGAAGTTCACCCATGAAGGTGACGATTTTTGCCTTCTGGTCTTCTGCCACCTTCCGAATCAGGAAAATAGAAGGAAGCGGGGTTTCGCGGTTGCTAATGACTTTACGGATCTGCCTGCCATCGGCTCCGTATGAAATTTCTTCAACGAGAAACTGCATGACCTTACCGTCACGGATGACCTCCGTGCTGGTCTTCCAGCTGTATTTTTTCCGGGTCGCCTCACTGGTTTTCCAAACCTGGGCAAACTTACTTTCAAGCTCCTTGGGATTGAAAAATGGTTTTTGACCGGAAACGGTCAGACCACACAGGATGAAAAATAACAGCCCGAGGGTATATTTCGTTGATTTTCCGTTCATCTCCCGACAGATTATCCGGTTTTTGTACTTCAATAAAAATCCAATTATTTGTATTCCGTTTTACCTGTTTTGGTTTGGCTCTTACAAAAATAATTAAAAAAATGACCGGCATTCGGGCACGGTCTTCCTACTTGAAATTCATTGAATCATCAAATGCCGTTCCTCCCGGTATACCTGTATCTTAAAGAAAAATGGTTTTCAATTTATACGGTCAATTTATTATACCTTCGTAATCATGAAAGACAGGAATCTCACGAATTGCAATCCATGGCCGGAACAATAAGGGAATGCTCCACCGCGGATCTGCAGCGCCTTCAGGGGATGACAGGGGTTTGTTTGATCGACCTCAGGCCAGTCGATGCTTACAACGGATGGAAACTGCGGGATGAGGCGCGGGGAGGTCATATCCCCGGCGCAAGGAGTTTGCCTGCCAAATGGGCAAGCTACATCGACTGGATCGAAACGGTGAGGCAAAAGAAAATCCTCCCGGGTAAAAAGATCATCCTTTATGGGTATGATGACAGCGCCCTGGAACAGGTCGCGAATCGGTTCATAAAGACAGGCTATCCGGATGTTTCGGTTTATCGTCGGTTCACCGATGAATGGGTATCCCGCGATGAGATGCTGTTGGAATTCCTTCCCCGTTACCGCCACCTGGTGCCTGCCTCCTGGGTTCACCGAAAAATCAACGGACTCGCGACGGAACATCCGGGATTTGAACGCTTCATCATCCTGCATGTTCATTACCGCAACCGGGAGGCCTACCTTTCCGGGCATATTCCGGGCGCCATCGATATCGACACCCTCGCGGTGGAGACGCCGGGCAACTGGAACCGGTGCAGTCCGCCAACGTTGAAAAGCGTATTTGAGGCGCATGGGATCACTGCCGATACAACCGTAGTTGTTTATGGCAAGTATATGGATCCCGACCATAGGGACGCCTTCCCCGGAAGCGCTGCCGGGGATATCGGAGCCATGCGGGTCGCCTCCATCCTGATGTATGCAGGAGTGAAGGATGTCAGGGCGCTTAACGGTGGGTTCCAGTCGTGGAGCGATGAAGGTTTGGACATCTCTTATACCGATGAACCTAAAAAACCGGTAGCCGATTTCGGAGGATTTATCCCCGTGCATCCCGAACTCATCATCGACTTGCCTGAAGCCCGGGAATATCTCGCTTCGCCTGATGCCGCGCTGGTCTGCGTCAGGAGCTGGCCTGAATATATCGGCGCAGTTTCAGGGTATCATTATATCGACAAAAAAGGGAGGATCCCCGGAGCATTATTTGCCGACGGGGGCAGCAATGCCTACCACATGGAGCATTACCGGAACCCTGATCTGACCTGCCGGGAATACCACGAGATCAGCGCTAACTGGAAAAAGAACGGGATCGTCGCTGAAAAGCGGCTTGCGTTTTACTGCGGGACGGGTTGGCGGGGAAGCGAAGCCTGGTTCAATGCCTGGCTCATGGGATGGCCCCAGGTGTCGGTATACGACGGCGGATGGCTGGAATGGAGCGCCGATCCTGCCAATCCGGTCAACGTGGGTATCCCGGTACAGATACCCGCCCTCTTTTCACGCGAAATTTCTGCCGAGAAACGCGATGACGCGGGTTTTTTGATAACGAACCTGTTTGAGACCGAAAAGAAGGCTGAGCTGGTTCAACAGCTTATTACAGGATTGACCGGCGAAAGAAAATATATTCCCAGCAATTTCTTTTACGATGAAAAGGGTTCGCTCCTGTTTGAACAAATCACCACACTGCCTGAATATTATCCGACACGCACCGAACTTTCAATCCTGAAAACCTGCGCCGATTCTATTCCTGGTGATTTCAGCACCCTTGATATCATTGAGCTGGGCAGCGGAAACCATACAAAAATTGCCATGCTCCTTGATGCCATTTCCGAAGACCGGATCGGTGATGTACGCTATTTCCCGGTAGATGTCAGTAAATCGGCATTGACCACATCGGCAGTCGGATTGAAAGAACGGTATCCCGCTCTTCGCATTCATGCAATTGTCGCTGATTTCATGAAAGTGTTGCCGGTCATTAACGGAAACAGCCGAAAACTTTTTTGTTTTTTTGGAAGTACCATCGGGAACATGGATGTTGCTGTTGCCAATGAATTCCTGTTAAGAATAAAAAAAATGATGGAACCGGGAGATGTATTCCTGTTAGGACTTGATATGGTCAAAGACCGGCGGATGCTTCACGATGCTTACAACGACCGGCAGGGTATAACAGCAGCATTCAACCTGAATATCCTGAACGCCGTCAACACCCTCGCAGGAACCGGATTTAATATCCGTGATTTCGAACACCAGGCCGTATATAACGAGGACGACCACCGTGTTGAAATGTACCTGGTGGCAAAAAGGGCTATTGAAACCGGCGTTCCCGGCTTCGACCGGGTTCTGTCATTTCGCAAGGGCGAAAGAATACATACCGAAAATTCCCATAAATATACTCCGGCGGATATTGAAGGGTTTTCCGCGGTCATGAATCTGGCTCCCGCGAATATCTATTCCGATCCTCCGGGCTGGTTTTCGCTGGTCAGATTTGTCAATGGCTGATCCAGGCCCGGAGCTTCCGAAATTTTAGGAAGTAACCTGAAATTCAGTCCGGGAATGAGGTTTTGCAGTGCGGATGCCATTTCCTTTTCAACGGCGTAAATATCCTGCAGTTTGGCTGTTGACGGGAAGTACAGTTCGATCTCAACAATCCTGTGTTTACCGCTCCTTCTCGAGAAAATCAGTCCCAATTCGGAATAATGGTGGTTGAACCCGGCGATTACCCGGAGAATCTTTAGCATCTCTTTTTCAGGCAGGGGCAGGTCGACAAGTGATCTGAAATTATGGATGATCAGTGGCAATCCGATCCTGATCATGTACAATGAAAGAAGTATGGAAAGAAAAGGATCGATGCGGAGACTGAGAAAATGAGCCCCGTTAGCCGAGAGGATGTAGCCTGCCAGGAAGCCAAGCATGAGGAATCCGTCGGAGGCCAGGGAGACCCTGAAATTAACATTGTAAGCCTTCAGCAGGGGCGATGGGTTATCATTCCGGCGAAGGAGCCGGTCGGTGTAGCACAGAAGCCCCAGGGTGAGGAGAAACGATAGCACAACCGGCGCAAGGCAAAGCAGGTAGGTGACTGCAGGCAAAGGAGCGAACAGGCTTACCAAGGCGTCAATAAGAAAATATATCCCCACCGGTACGATGGAGCATCCGAAGAAAAAGGAGGAAAAATTTTCAAGTTTTCCCGTGCCGTACGGGAACATGAACAGGTTTTCCTTCTGCATGATTTGCAGGGAGATAAGGGCAAAGAGCTTCACGGCAATGGCGGTAGCGGCCCAGATAAAATAGATAAGCAGGGTGACCGAGCCCGTGATCATGGAAAAAGTAATGGAGAGCGGGGTGATGATAAGCGAAGTGATGAGACTGATCCCACTGATCATTCTCAGGCTCTTGAATTCTTCTTTGAAATTCATACTGTAAAAACTTTTAACAATACGGCTGGCGTTTGTTTCCAGGTTTCTGACCCAGCAGATCGTCAAAGGTAAAAAATATCATTCCGAATCAGATAATGTATACCAAATAAGTGCTTATGTTCCTTCCCGTGTGAACATTTCTCCTTACTTCTTACTTTTTCATTTAATTTTACCCGATTACTTTATAACAGAACCAACATTTTATCATCGAAGCCTGATGTCGGACAAATCCAATGATGCTTTTGTAACGAATGAACTGAAGAAATTAATCGACTTTGTTTTTTACTCTTTTTTTCTTTTGAGCGCTGTCAGTCTCGCGGGAAGTATCCGGAGCCATTCTCTCATTCTTTGGGTCTCCACAGTCGACATGGCCTGTTGTTTCATCGTGCATATTTTTTCATTCATCTCTGTTCGTTTCATGATGCGCCCTTCTATCCTGAAGCACACATACGGCACAGGCAAACTGGAAAACTTCTCCGGTTTTCTTTATGGCACTTTAAGTCTTCCGGGCGGTATCATTCTGATCTGGTTTGGCATCCAACGGCTGATCCACCCCCGTATGGACATCACCTTCGGTTTGCCGGAGCTCATCATGATCATTAAACTCATCCGGGCAATCTGGTTATTCCTCATTTCGCGCAGGATCACCAGGCAAACCGGAAGTCCCATTGCCGAGGCGTACCAGGCTATTTTTAAAGCAGATGCCATTAATGCTCTTTGTGTGGTCATCGTGTTGCTGATCAACTGGATTCTGGCCATCCGCGGTCACCATCTTTTTACCGCCTACGCCGATGCGGTAGCATCACTGATCGGCACCGGCTACCTCATTTATCTGGCAGTCGGTCTCATCAAGAAAAATTTTCTGAAACTCATTGATTTTCCGATATCCGAAGATGAACAGCTCAGGATTTTGCGGGTTCTTGCTGATGAATTTCCGAATTACCAAAACATTGGCAACATCCTCACCCGCCGGTCGGGCAGAAGGGTGTTTATCGACATTGAGGTGTATTTCGATGAAGCGACATCGGTGGCTCAGACCGCGTCGATTCAGGACCGTATGTACACGAAACTGAACGCCGTCTTCCCCGATCTGTCGTTCAACATCCTGACCAAGCTATATCAAGGTGTTGGACAGAACGGAATGGCAAAAAATGATAATTTGAATGAAGAATAGAGGACTCTTTTCAGTATGGTTTGCGGTATTGTGGATCGGTGTATGGGCACAGCCGTCCAAACCCCTTGTCCTGGGCATTCTGACCGACGTACAATATTGCGACTGCGATGCGCTGGGTATTCGGAATTACCGGTTATCGGCAGCCAAACTCGACAGTTGTGTCGCGACCTTCAATGCACAGCCCCCGGATGCAGTCTTTTGTCTGGGCGACATGATCGATCATCGATACGAAAGTTACGATAGTGTTCTCCCCCGGTTTAGAAATCTGAAAGCGCCCTTTTATCCGGTTCCTGGCAACCACGATTACATGATCCGCGGGGCGCGTAAACAGGAGGTGCCCGGCCTTCTTGGCTTGCAAAACAGCTATTATGCAGTCGATCTGGGTGGTTGGCTGTTTTTGGCGTTGAACGGAAACGATCTGAGCTACTTTGCCCCCCAATCAAAAGCGCAAAAACAAGAACGAAACGAGATGGTCAGCGACTTGTTCTCCAGCCTTCGGTTTACGGGTATGGCCTGGAACGGGGGGATCGGCAAAGCCCAGGCTCAATGGCTGAAAGAACAGTTATCCCGTGCAGAGGAAGAAGGGAAAAAGGTCATCCTGCTGTGTCATTTTCCCTTGGTTGCCCCTCACAACCATACCCTGTTCAACAACCGTGAAATCTTCGCCCTGATCCAACCCTACTCCTGCGTAAAAGCATGGTTTTGCGGCCATTATCATGCCGGCGGTTACCAGGAAAAAGATGGCATCCACCTGGTGAATTTCCATGGAATGGTCGACACCCCCGTTAATGCCTTTGCAACGGTGACCCTGACTGACGACAGTATCCGGATAAAGGGATATGGACGTGAGCCATCGCGGAACTTACCAATCAGAAAGACTGCGCCCACAGCTCCCTGAGGGGACCCAGTCGGGGTGGGGATATCCTTATTTCCTTATTCTTTTAGTTTATTTGTAGCTTTGTGTTTCTTTTACCACGGGGTTATATTCGCACATCCGGAAACAGGTCAGGGTCAATATTACCTATTCAAACAACGATATCATGAAGAAAACGGCACACTTCTTTTTAATGGTTTTGCTGATCGGTGCACAGGTGATGACTTCCTGTAAGAAGGAATCGACAGATTACGATAATCTTTCAGCGGCTAAAATTCTGACACCGAAAGTCAAGGCTCAACTGGAAGCCATGGCTGACAGCGTTTTCCCGAAGACTTATGCACCCGGGATCATTGCACTCCTATCGGTTGAAGGTGAACCGGATTACATTATCAAACGGGGAACCTCAAATCTTACAACCATCGAGCCGATGCATGAAAACAATTCTTTCAGGATTGCCAGTGTCACCAAGACGTTTACAGGCACCGCGGTCATGATGCTCGCCGATGAAGGATTGATCCATCTGGACAGCGCCATATCGGTTTACCTTCCTGAATATCATATACCATCGGGCGACATTATTACCGTTCGCATGCTGGGGAACATGAGGAGCGGGTTGTTCAACTATTCCGATGACCCGGAATTCTGGGAACCCTTTATTGCCAGCGGCTACACGTTGGAATTCCCGCCCGATTCATTGCTTGCAGCCTCATTCCGTCATCCGCTGAACTTCCCTCCGGGCTCGGCATACGAATACTGTAATACCAATACGGTGTTGCTTGGTGTTTTACTGGAAAAAATCACAGGGAAACCGGCCGCTGATGTTATCCGTGAAAAAGTGACGGCTCCCCTGAATCTGACCAGTACCTATTTCGGAGGCCCGTTCTATATGCATACTCCTTATACCCATGGATATACCATCAGGGATGAAGGGATGCTGAATACCACGAACTGGAATCCCTCCTGGGGCTATACAGCCGGAGCGATGGTTTCCAATCTTAAGGATATGAAAAAGTGGGCACGTTACCTGGCCGACGGTGCACTGCTGTCGGATGCCATGAAAGCCGAACGCTTTAAATTTAGTTCCGACAACTATGGTTTCTGTGTTGAATTGGCTAATTATAAGAAAGATTTATGGGTTGGCCATCCGGGTACTATGCCCGGCTTCAACACGCAGGTTTGGTACAACTCCGCCAGGAAAACCACGCTGATCGTCGTGGCCAATTGTGATACTGGTATGCCCGCGCAATCTTTTATGATTGCCACCATCATTTTACTCGCAAATTTGTAAGAAGGACAAACCAAAACAGGATACCTTTGTCTTCATACATTTATGCTTATGGAAACGAATACCGTGGTCATCGCAATCATTGCCGGCGTTCTGATCACCGGCTCGATCATCTGGTCAGCTTATTATTTCAGTAAAAAGTCGATGGTCAGACGGAAGCTGAAAAAAGCCACCCCAAGGAGGATCTCAAATTTCGTCGAAGGTGAGACTGCCCGGATAACAGGCAAGGTTGAATTAACCGGTGAACCGCTTACAGCGCCGCTTTCCGGGCGGAAGTGCGCTTATTTCCATATCTTGATTGAGCAACAGGTCAATACCGGGAAAGGTTCTCACTGGCAAAAATATATTGAGGAAGAGGTTGCCGGCAAGTTCGGCATACGCGATGGAAAGTACTGTGCGGTGGTCGATTGCAGCAATGTGAAAAGTTACATCATCCAGGACCGGAAATATGCATCCGGTTTCATGCATGATGCGCAGGAGAACCTCGAGCGATATCTCAGCAGGCATGGCAAGGAGAGCACCAACATGCTCGGGTGGAACCGAACACTGAGGTACCGCGAAGGGGTCATTGAAGCGGGTGAAACGATCGCCGTGTTGGGAAAAGGAGAATGGAAAAGGGTTGAACAAGACCAGTGGTCCGACGATTACGGGAAGGTTCTGATGATCCGCAACCCGCAGGGGACGCCCGTTTATTTAACTGATGATCCCACCGTTTTAACCGGGACCCCGACCGTGTGAGGGAATTCCGTCAGGGTAAAGGCACCCCGACGGGGTACCGTTTAGTGGGTGTAGATCTTTGAATTGTCGCGATAACCAGATGCCGTATTGCTATACCAGTCGGGATAGGAAGTGCCCGAACTTTCGGCCCATTGGTTGAATTTCATGTACCCGGTGTTCACTGCCTGCCGTTCATAGACATAGCTGAACTTCCCGGCGATGTGAATGGCCCAGGGCAGGTTGGTTTTTGTCTTGTAGTAGCGATTCTGATCGGGCCGGCTGTCGTCGTCGTAAGTACCGAAATCGGAACCGTTCACCAGGTCGGTAGGCAGATAATCGGAAAGATGAACTTCACGATTCCTGTTACCCCCCACGATGATGAAAGGATTGTAGGGCGGCGTTCCGGCCTGGGAAGCGCTGATTCCTCCTGCATTGTAGTTAATGGTCAGCCTGAGGGTGTCGGGCGTAATATAGGGCGCTCCTTTCTCGGTATTTGATCCCACCCCGATTCCGGGAGGCGGAAGGCGGTCGTAAGCATCGTCGTAAACCACGACAACCGCTTTCGATTGCCCGGCCTCAGTTCCATTGGCGGAAAGGGTTACCAGGTTGTGTTTCAGTGAGTACCCCGAAACCGAGGCAACCTGGTCGGGGGTAACGGGAAGCTGAAAGGCAAAAGCGTTGTGCAGGTAAGCGCCCATAGCCTCCGTGATCAATTCTGCTTTCACCTGTACCACTTTGCTATTTGCATTGGTAATCTGGTTGAACCGGTAACTGATCACCAGGTCGTTGAAGTCGTAATCGCCTTTACCCGGCCACAGATCTTCAAATGCCAGGGTACTGTAAGTGGTCTTCGAGGGATACCAGTTATCGTAAGCCTTTGTAGGATCGGTGGGGTAATCGTCGAAGACATCCGGAACCCCGTCACCGTCGCCGTCGGGTTGCGTGGTGGTAATTGTCGGCATCCCGTCGGTGCTTATGGCCGTAACGGGATTGGCCTTGATGTAAAGGATTCCATCGTTGAAATCCTGGTCACCGCCCTGATCACGCCTCTGGTCCTCGAATCCAAAAAGGATGGAGTGACGTGTCGGATCCTTGAGCAGAACCGTATGCTTGCGAAGAAGCGGATTGGTTTCCGGATTCAGTGCCTGGACTGAATAAAGCCTGTAACTTTCATTTCCAACCGCGTTATTTTTCCATCCGTTGGCAAAGATAACCAGTCCGATCGTCTTCCCGGCAGGAAAACGGCCCAGGTAAACCTTGTTGCCCGGATAGAGCCCGCCACCACCTTTGTAGTTGGTTCCGGAACTGTTTACACCTGTGTTGGAGAGGTTGGGAAAAATGATCTTGATGGAATCGATCTGGTTTGGGTTGGTGGGTGGCGTTGCTGTGTTGAAAGTAAAGAATCCCAGTGCGTTGTACCATCCGGCTCCCTCGGTGATATAGGTAATCCACACATCACAGAGTTCGGTGAGAGCCAGGTTATCGGGAGTAGTATTGGCTAAATACTCAGGATGGTATGTCGGTACAGGCTGGCGTTCGGGCAGAGAGGCGTTCAGGTCGTTGAGTAAAGCCGCCTCCACAGGGTCGTTGACTGGTTCAAGATAGTTTGGTACTCCGAGATTGTTGTACGTTCCCATATAATACACCCCGGTCATGGTGGACTTATAGATACCCCCGCCTGATTTGAAATGAGAAGGTTCTGGCGCTTTTCCGCCAAAGAGTCCGGTTACCGTGTTCCCTGTCACAGGAAGCACAACTCCCCGAACGAGTCCGACATAATCGGTTGATACATGGACATTCCGCATGGAAGTCGGGATCGGCTGGGTGTCGTTCCAGGCGCCCGAAGCATCGGTCACGCCGCCAAACATGTAGGTTCCGCCTGAATCGGGATGCGCCGAATAAATCATGATCCTGACATTCACCAGTGGGTTGTCCATATTGTCGCGTGCCGCAATAGAAAATGATACCTCTTTGGTGGTAGCCCATTTGAAATTGCGATCCACGACCAGTTGGTCCATGGTTTTCTGATCCACGGGAACCGGGTCATCCTGCTTGTTTTTGTTACACGAAACCAGCAGAAACAGGAACACTACAAAAAAAAGAGAGGCAAAAGCCGCGCTTTTCACCTTCTGAATGATATTGTTAAGACGCATAATCGAAATTTTTCGCAAATGTACACCAACGTCTTATCCCGATCAAGAGAGAATAAGTAACCGGCGCAATAATCCACCATTTCGTTTCTGATTGCTTCGTAAGGGTGGGTGGCAAACGATGAAAGCATTGACGGGAAAAGCAATTCAAAAGCGTATGCAAATAGAAGCAATGCCCGAAACCACCTTCGACGAAATTGACTACAACAAAACGGCAAACCTGCCTGTAACAGTAGGTCAGAAAAATTGACCCTGATAATCTGAACGTCAGGAAGGCAATAAAAAAAATCAGATTTTATTCGATTTCTGATTTTCTTTTATTTAATTTTACTACATGTTTTTGTGGACGTGGCGTAATTGTCTGTTTTGGAAAACATTACAAACACACAAATTCAATCAAAATGGCCAGATAAACACGAACAGGAAAAAAACCGGGGTGATTCCGAGGAATGTTATCCGGCAGAAGTTGGTTAATTCATGAAGAATTCCAGGGCGATCTTTTTCACAGAAAAACCTCGAACTTCTACTATTGAGATCTTCTGGAAGATTGAAAATGTGGGCATTGGCGGATGTTTTAACATCAACATGAACAGAATGCCCACCACCGACAGTTGCTTCCTCATGATTCCCCTCTAAAGTGATGCAATATACATCTATTTATGGATCAGATAAAAAATCTTATCAAGACAATGACCAGGGTACACAGTATTTCTATTGCATGATGATTTTCTTCTGTATAACTCCTCCGTCTTTTCGAATGATTTTCAGTATGTAAATGCCTTTTTGCAGACCATTAAGACTGAGGACCGTTCCGGTGAAATTCTCCAATTTTTGGATGCGGATTCCGGTGGATGTGTACAGGGTGATCATAGCGTGATCGGCGCCGTAAATGAATACCTTCTCCGTTGCAGGATTCGGGAAAACAGTTACGGTTTTTACCGGTGTGTCCTGAATCCCGCCTGTCTGTGAGAATTCGACTGTATATTGATTATGATCAACATAGTTCTGCGCAAAGACGTCGATGGTGGTGGTTCCCGGGAAAACCTGGGTGGGGATAACGATAACGGTTTCGTTCCTGTCGATTGGAATTCCTTTTACAATGTAGGTTTTTCCCGAGCCGACTCCTGATTCAACCACAGTGTAATGAAAGGTATCCGGATTAAAATCAGGGATCCCAACATCGTTGACCAGGATGTTGCTCAGGCGGGCCTCCGTACCCAAAACGCCATTCTCCAGTGAATAACATGATTGGTAAACCAGCTTTTTTGCCAGGGAATCCTGAACCCAGGCCGCAACCATCAGGTCGTCCCAGCGTTCCACATGGGTGCCGGTTAGATCGACTGTATCCGTATAAGTAAATGGCTCGCGGTCGACCAGTTTCAACTTTGTTCCCTGGGCATCGGGCATCATCTTCATCATAACATGCTCGAAGCTGGTAGCCGTGCTGTATGGACTGGCGTTATTATAGGTGACCTTTTCGATTACCGCAACATATAATTTTAATCCTGAAAAGTTTGCAAATGGCAGGACGGTGGTATTTACTGCCATCACATGACCGGT
Organism: Alphaproteobacteria bacterium; assembly: GCA_009928665.1. Classification (GTDB taxonomy): domain Bacteria; phylum Bacteroidota; class Bacteroidia; order Bacteroidales; family FEN-979; genus CAIVAT01. The sequence goes on along the minus strand of SACF01000034.1, from coordinate 27,052 downwards.
AAGGGTATGTGTGGATACAATTTTCATCATCCCCGACTTCCGAATCTCTCTGTCAAAAGCTTCCTGGACACCAACCGTGTTAGTATTTCCAAAAATCCAAACACCATCACAATATGGCGTGGGGACACCTCCGACATTATAATACCGTTTTCTCACACGCCCCTCAGCTGTACAATAGGGGTCACCCGGCGACGGCCAATACATCTGGTATTTGACCAGGGTGATGGCATTCTCATGGCTTGCGCACCAGGGCCGGAAAAGATCATCGAATGCAGGACAAATAAAGCAAGTGGAACTGGTAAACTCTTCAAAAAGCGGTTTCCGGGCGACATGTAAGCACACCATCTGGACTTGAGTAGAAAGTGTATCATTTGAATGGTCGGCGTCAGGAGCCCCGTTGATCTCCCGTATCCAAACCACGAGATTGTTCATACCGATCGGCGGATCCATCAGGTCGGTACAAGTAAAACTGAAGGATAACAGGGGAGGAACATTCAGATTATTGATCGCCGTCGAATGTACAGTCCCGTTATTTATCTGCCAGTCGATCACTGCCGAATGGATCGTGTCGCTGCCCATATTGTAAACCGTTCCTTTAACAGGAGAAGGAGTTGATATAAAAGTCGCAGTCGAATCGATGGTGGTTAGGTTCCCATCATTGGGCAACGGATCTATTAAGGCAATGTCATCGAGGTACCAGAAACTGATGTTGTCCAGGTTGCCTTCAAGGGAAAAACTGAATTGGAACCGGTTGGATCCGACATCTGAATTGGTGATCGTCAGGTCAATATCTTTGGGCCCATTATTGGCGGACGGGTAAAGATGCCATATTCTGTTCCATTGTCCCCCTTTCGTACGTGTTGAAACCTCTGCAAGTGGCGCCGGTGATTGTTTGAACTGATAATAAAACCTGAAGTGGAATTTGACCGAGGTAAGTCCTGTAAGGTCAAATACCGGTGAGATCAGGCGGGTTGTGGCAATCGTATCAATGAAACTGAATTTGGCTTCAGGGATCTTTGATGGGATATAACCGCTTGAAAGACTTGACCAGCTCACAGACCATTGCTGGGGTACTCCGCTGATGGACCAGCCAGCGGGAGGCATCTGGCCTTCAGAAAAATCCTCATAAACGAATACCTGTGCTGAAACCAGGAAGCCCGTTACAACGAGGACGATGAATAATGAAATTCGGGGTATCATGGCTGGGAAGATTTATTGGTGTTCAATAAACGTTAACCCTTTCAGTTCCATTTAACTATTTGCAGTGGGGTTTTCACAAAGATACCTTAAGTTGGCCTGTTTTTCTGTATAGAGAATGGAATCTTTTTTGAATATTTAGATGTAAATTTGTAGTAATCGTCAGATTTTCTTGTACGTATCAGGATAAAGTGGCAGGCTTTAAAAATTTTACGGTAAAGATCATCATTTTTGTTGCAGGTATAAACCTGCTATGGGAACCTGCTGTTGCGCAACTCACTGTTAAACAGGGAAGAGACATGGGGCTCACTCCGGAACAACTGGTCCGTGACCACCTCGTGGGGAAAGGGGTTTCAATGTTCAATGTCACTGTGAACGGATCAGGTGGAATTATCTCTAAAAACAATATTGGTTATTTTAATGCAACGGGAGGGGCATTCACCCAGCTGCGTATGAAAGGCGGGATCATCATGACGACCGGGAAAGCCGACTTTGCAATCGGTCCAAATGATAAGCCCAGCTTAGGATTCAGGTCAAATACAGGTTCTGATCCTGATCTTGAACAACTCACAGGAACGATTTCGAATGATGCCTGCATCGTTGAATTCGATTTTATCCCCCAATGTGATACCTTACGTTTCAGATATGCTTTTGGCTCGGAAGAATTCAAGGAATTCTGCGGACACATCAACGATGCTTTTGGTTTTTTTCTTTCCGGTCCCGGAATCCACGGTGAATTCTCTAATAACAGCATCAATATTGCCCATATGCCCGGAAGTTCCGAATACGTTACCATCAATAATATTTGTGCAGATCCATCTTCAGCATGGGATAACAAAGATGGCATATTTTTCCAGTATGACGCCATAACTTACGTTTATACAGCCTATTATATTATCACCCCATACATGACCTATCATCTGAAGATGGTTGTAGGGGACGCTGCAGACCAGATCTATGATTCCGGAGTGTTCCTTGAGATGGGCAGTTTTTCGGCCGGTTTTGACTTCAATGTAAGGAATGTTCCAATGAATCCCGGTGCAGGTATCGATGCCATAGAAGGATGCAACGATATTGCGGTTGAATTCAGCCTCCCACAGGTAGCGAAATCTGAACTTACTGTCGATTTTACACTTGAAGGGACTGCTATCCCCGGAATCGATTATTCGATTGTGCCATCTTCCATGATCTTTACGGCAGGGCAGGATACCGGCAGGGTTATCATACACCCGATAGAAGATGGGTTAACCGAAGAAAACGAAACAGTAATCCTTAAAATTCTAAAGAAAACATGTTACGATACACTCACAATCTGGGATAACATAATTATCCGGGATTATATACCGTTGTCAGTCTCAGCTGGAAATGACCGGGTGATCTGTCCGGGTGATACAGCCTCTATTATTGCAATAACAACGGGAGGTGTCGGGCCTTTTTCCTATTCCTGGAATAGTTCACTGAGCAATGACAGTATCATCAGGGTATCCCCCTCCCAGGGGAGTCATACCTATTTTGTCAGGGTCGATGACAGATGCCAGATTTCCGTCTCTGACACCATACTTGTGATGGTCGATACTTTGGCGGTATTAACCAACCAGCTCGTAGAAAAAGCGATCTGTAGCGGTGAGAAGACCGGAATCGAACTCACATCCAATATTACCAATGCCGTTTTTAGCTGGGATCCCTTACCGGTTTCCGGCTCGGTTACGGGATACGCATCAGGAACAGGAAAAATAATGGATCAGAAGCTGGACTTGCTTTCTTCAACCTCCGGCATGATCGATTATCGCATACAGGTTTACGGTCGGGGCTGTGATACATCCGGGTCCAATATACGGGTCATTGTAAACCCGTTACCTGTCGTGGAACTGGGCGATCCGGTTACCATTACTTCCGGGTCAGCAACTGAACTTCATGCCGGGAGCGGATTTGCCCGGTACCGGTGGTCAACAGGATCAAACGACTCCGTGATCCTTATCGATCAGGGAGGTTTATACCGGGTTGAGGTAGAAAATATTTTTGGATGTATTGATTCTGATTCGGTTTTAGTACAGGAATTAGGTTTGAATATCCCGAATGCATTTACCCCCAACGGAGATGGGTTAAATGATTATTTCCGCGTCACGGGTCTTGAGAATAAGGAAAATGTGATCCTGCAGATATTTGACCGCTGGGGAATATTGGTTTTTGAAACAAGGAAGCCGGAAAATGGATGGGATGGGACCTGCATGAAAAAGTACTGTCAACCTGATACTTACATATGGATCATGACAATAGGCGCCCCTTATAATAAGACGCTGAAGGGTACTGTGACACTCGTGAAATGAAGCCTTACATAAAGGATTGGCATTCATTCCAGGTGCATTTCTTTCTGAACAACGAGACCCGACTAACCTGAAGCTAAAAGGATAAAAACCAAACGGCGTGTCCAAACGTTGCTAAATCTAAAGCTCGAAGATCACTTTACATGCATGATCCGGGCAATGCACGTTCTTTCCCCATCTTTCAGAATGCAAATGTACAGTCCTTCGGGCAGACCTTCAGGCTGCCATGTAAACGTCAGCGGGTCTCCACTACAGCAATTCAGATGCCCTGAATAAACTGTCATTCCCAGCATATTCGTGATAATGATTTCCGGATCAGTTATTCTATCAGAATCGTATTTAAAGGTGACCTCATTCCTAAAAGGATTGGGGTAGGCGGCAAGAGACTCTTTCAGGCCGGGGATCACAGGTGGTTTTATACCTACCGTTCCTCCGCCATCATCGGTAAACAGGATGGTTCCGTTCGCACCGCCCAACCATCCGATGTTCCCGTCGACGAACATGACGTTCATCAGGTCATTGCTCGTGCCGGTCGGATATAACTGCCATCCCGATTCAGCCACGTAGGATTTGTAAAAGAGGGTACCCCCGCTTCCGGTAGCGTAACAGTCGCCCGCCGGGTTGAACCAAACGCTTAAAAGGTTGACAAAGGGTGGGGGCAACATTACATGGTTCCAGGTAGCTCCCCCGTTGGTAGTTTCAAGCATCGAATTTTCTATTCCTACAGCACATCCGATATTTTTATTGTTTTGATTGAATGCAATGGAGTTCAGAACATTGGATGATCCGCTGTGTTGCGTTGTCCATGTCGACCCGCCATCGGTGGTGTGCATAATCTGTTCCTGGCTTCCGGCGACCCACTGTTCAAGGGGAGTGTCTCCCCATAGTGAACTGCTGCTCAGATTCGTGAATATATGCTTTACGGTCCAATTCTTCCCTCCGTCATTTGTGATATAAAACTTACCGTCTTCTCCTACAGCCGACCATATAAGGCCTTCCGGGCTCAGCGGGGTGACACCACGTAAATTATCAAGCCCGGGTGAAGTACCGGCCCTCCAGACCACATTCGCTGCATCCCAGTATATGGTCGATCCCTGGTTCCCTACCGCGCACGCCGTATTGTTGCCACCCGTTTTTATTGAATTAAGGTCCTCGGTTGTCGGACTGGGCTGAGAGGTCCAGGTATTCCCGCCATCCGTTGTATGCTTGATTAAACCGCCCTGTCCGACAGCCCATGCTTCCAGGGCCGTCTTAAAGCACATGGAATTGATGTTTTCAAGAAAGCCGGTTATTTTCGGATCCCAGGTGGTACCCCCGTTCCCGGTCGACTGGATTGTACCTGCATCCCCAACAACCACAGCTTTGGCTTCATTGACAATGGCGATGGCATTGACCGCTTTATTCCAGACCGATGCCGAACCGGACCAGGTTGTTCCCCCGTCGGTCGTTTTCACGATCGTGCCACTATTTCCAACTGAATAGCCTTTCTGCGAATCGAAAAAACTGATGTCATTAAGCCAGGCCTGGGTGCCGCTGGTTTGGGGTTGCCAGGTAGCGCCCCCACTATTTGTACGGAGAATCGTTCCTGAACCCCCCGATACCCATCCGGTATTCACATCCGTAAAGCACACTCCATTCAGAAACTCCGTGGTACCGCTGGTCTGCTGTGTCCAGTAAAATCCTCCTGATGTGGTGTGCATGATCGTACCGAATGGGCCAACTGCCCAGCCATTCATCAGATCAATGAAATGAACTTTCAGCAGATTGTTCGGCGTTCCCGGCAGACCTGTGGTCCAGGTAATGCCCCCATCGGTTGTTGACATGGTAAGACCATACTCCCCTACAATCCAGCCGTGGAGGGCATCTTTGAAAAACACGCTCCTGAGGCCGACAGTGGTACCACTATTTTGCTGCTGCCAGGTTGTTCCGCCGTCGGTGGTGTGCCTGATCATTCCGCCTTCGCCCACGCACCACCCTTCCATAGCACTGACCATGGAAACAGAATGAAGGTTGTTCGTAGTACCGGTATTGACAGCTGCCCAAACATTCCCATCAGAAGTGACCACTGCGCTTCCGTTATAACCAACTGCAACTCCATGGTTTTCATCTCCGTAAGAAACACCGTTCAGTTCATTTCCCTGGGGCTTGGGATTCTGCCACTGAAATTGGGCTTGGGAAATTAAAATCATAACCATTCCCATGATAGACAGCATGAATCTTTTCATATAAAAATGGGTTTAATGATAAATGTTCCGTGTAAGGTGCTAAAGATATGAAATTCAGACATAAAAGTCAAGGAAAATCAAAGAGGATGAACCCTTTAATGCACCTTATCGACTGCCCCGATTCAACAAAGTCGGGATTCCGATACATCCAATCATCCCCGGCCGGCAGGATACCCTTATGTTTCTATGGTTCCGGAACGGTGAAATTAACTTTTCCAGAGCCGTTCCATCTGTTCGAGGGTTTTCCCTTTGGTCTCGGGAACGATCTTCCAGACAAACCAGGCCGAGAGGAGACACATTACGGCATAGATCCAATAGGCGAAGCCATGGTTGAACTGCGCGGTAAGCCAGGATGATTTGTCGAGAACCGGGAAGGTTACGGAAACCAGGAAGTTCGAGATCCATTGCGCAGCCACGGCGACTGCCATGGCCCGTCCCCGGATCCGGTTGGGGAATATCTCCGACAGAAGTACCCAGGTGACGGGCCCCCAGGAGACGGCAAAACAGGCGATGTAAACCAGCATGAATACCAGCGAAGATATTCCGACTGTTTGGAAGTAGAAGGTCAGCCCGAGGGCCGTCATCGCCACTGCCATGCCCAGCGCCCCGATGATCTGCAGAGGCTTCCGGCCGAAGCGGTCGACGGTAACGATAGCAAGTACGGTAAAGGAGAGGTTGATGACGCCCACGATGATGGTCTGCAGCAGGGCGGCGTCGGTTTTCGATCCCATGTTCCTGAAGATCTCGGGGGCATAATAGAGGATCACGTTGATGCCACCGAATTGCTGGAATACCGATAGCAGAATCCCGATGATGATGACCTTGTACCCATACGAGAACATCTTTCCTGAATGATGGGTCACGGAGGAGGTGATCTCTTCCAGGATCGCGGCGGCTTTTTCACGGCCATTGACCTGTTCGAGCACCCGGGCGGCCTTTCCCGGCCTGTTTTTCAATACCAGGTAACGGGGCGTCTCCGGTACGAAGAAAAGCAACGCCATGAACAACCCGGCCGGGATGATCTCGGAGGCGAACATCCATCTCCAGCCGGTCTGGTGGAGCCAATCCTCGTTGCCCTGAAGGACGATGAAATAGTTGACGAAATAGACCAGCAACATGCCGAAGATGATCGCAAACTGGTTCCAGGATACCAGCCGTCCGCGGATGCCGGGGGGTGCCACCTCGGCGATGTACATGGGCGATAGCATGGAGGCCAGTCCTACGCCGATCCCCCCGATGATGCGGTAGATAATAAAATGAGGCAGAAAGGTATGATCGCCCTGGCCAATGGGCCGGATCAGCATTTCGGGCCAGGCAGAACCAAGCGCGGAGACCAGGAACAGGACGGCAGCGAGCATCATTCCTTTCTTGCGGCCCAGGTAAAGGCTGACAAGTCCGCCTGTGAAGCCGCCGATGATGCAACCGATCAGGGCGCCCGATACGGCCAGTCCGAGCCTCGAATTGGCGGCCATTTCCGACAGGCCCGCCGGCTCAATGAAGAACTTTTCAAGCGACCGTACCGTGCCCGAGATCACTGCAGTGTCGTAACCAAAAAGCAACCCGCCCAGCGTAGCCACCAGGGTGAGCGCGTAAACATATCCCTTTTTCATGTAGTGTTAGAGTCTGAATATTACCTTATTTTCCATCAGATGAACGCGTTAATAAGTTGCTCTAAATATTCCTGCTTCCCGCTTAACTGCCGCGGCTCGCTGTGAGTTCCTGCGATCCGGTAAAGTCCTTCAAGCGTAAGCTTGCCTTGTTCAAAGGCAACCCCATCGCCGGTGGTATAGGAAGCGTACCGTTCCTGTTTCTTACTGAGGTAATCCGACTCGTGCAGGATCCGGTCGGCAATGATGAGCGCCCGGGCAAAGGTATCCATGCCCGAGATATGGGCGATGAAGAGATCTTCGTCATCGGTGCTGTTGCGCCGCAACTTTGCATCGAAATTGATCCCGCCATCGGTGAAGCCTCCCGCCTGCAGGATCTCGAGCATGGCCTCGGTGACTTCGTAGAGGTTGGTGGGAAATTCATCGGTATCCCAACCATTCTGGTTGTCGCCCTTGTTGGCATCGATCGATCCGAACAACCCCGCGTCGGCAGCCATCCGGATCTCATGGGCAAAGGTGTGCCCGGCAAGAGTGGCATGGTTGACCTCGATATTCAGTTTGAAATCCTGTTGAAGCTTATGTTTCAGGATAAATCCGATGACAGTGGAGGCATCGTAATCGTACTGGTGCTTGGTGGGTTCCATGGGCTTGGGTTCGATCAGAAAGGTACCGGTAAACCCTTTCTTCCGGCCATGATCGCGGGCCAGGGAGAGAAACATGCCGAGATGTTCCAGCTCTTTCCGGGTGTCGGTATTGTGCAGTGAAAGGTATCCTTCCCTCCCGCCCCAGAACACATAGTTACTGCCTCCCAGTTCGATGGTGGCCTCGATGGCGTTCTTCACCTGGACAGCAGCGTTGGTCACAACCAGGAAATCGGGATTGGTGGCCGCCCCGTTCATATAGCGGGGATTGGAGAAAATGTTGGCAGTGCCCCACAACAGCCGGATCCCGGTCTCCTGCTGGCGCTGTTTCACGTGCGGCAGGATCTTCTCCAGACGCTTCTCGATTTCGAAAACGGCGCCATCGCCAACCAGGTCAGTATCGTGAAAACAGTAAAAGGGAACACCCAACTTGCCCATGAATTCGAATGCGGCATCCAGGCGGTGTTTTGCTTTTTCCAGCTCACCCGAAGGTTCGTCCCATGGAAATCTCCTGGTTCCCGGTCCGAAAGGGTCCGATCCCGTGCCGCAGAATGAATGCCAGTAGGCCACGGCGTAACGCAGGTGTTCCTTCATGGTTTTATCACGAACCACACGATTTTGGTCATACCATTTGAATGCCAGTGGGTTCCGGCCCCCCGGCCCCTCGAAGCCAATTTTTCCAATCGTTTTAAAATATTCCATATTTGAACGTTTTAGTCAGGATTCATTTGACGGCCCAGGGCCAGTTCCCATTGTCGGTATGCACTCGTAACCGAATCCTGCTGCCCGCGATCGGGCCGGAAGGTTTTGATGCATTTCAGCATTGCCAGTGCTTCGGTTTCGTCATGGTACAATCCGGTGCCAAGGGCTGCGCCCCTGGCCGCTCCCAGGGCTCCATCGGTGTCGTAAAGTTCGAGGGTGATATCCTGGATTGAGGCGAGGGTGGAACAAAAGACACTGCTCAGGAACATGTTGGCGTGTCCGGCCCTGACCAGTTTCGTCACCATCCCCGATTCCTCCATGATCTTCATCCCGTAACGGAAGGCGAAAGCAACCCCCTCCTGCACTGCCCGGCAAAGATGGGCCTGCCCGTGGAGGTTAAAGTCAAGGTTCATGAATGCAGCGCCGGGCGACCTGTTTTCGAGCATCCGTTCACTCCCGTTGCCAAACGGCAAAAAGGTCAGTCCGTCGCTTCCGGCAGGTACACCGGCTGCCATGTGGTCCATCTGCCGATAGCCTTCGACTCCGGTCATCCGGCGTAACCAACTGTTGGAGATACCGGTACCGTTTATACACATTAATATCCCAAGTCTGGGGCGCCATGCCGAATGGTTCAAGTGCGCGAAGGTGTTGACGCGTGAGAGCGGATCCGACTGCAGTTGGTCGGTCACGCCATAAACGACCCCGGAGGTTCCCGCGGTGGCCGCCGTCTCTCCCGGTTCTGTCACCTTGAGGGAGAAGGCGTTGTTGGGCTGATCGCCGGCACGGTAAGTGACCGGGATCCCGGCGGGTAATCCGAGTTCCCCGGCAGCCTGCGCGGTAATCCGTCCCTGCATACCGAAGGTTGGGACCGTTGCTGGCATCAGTTCCGGTGAAATGCCGGCCGCATCCAGCAGGAAGCCGGCAAGGGCGTTCTCTCTGAAGTCCCAGAGTATGCCCTCGGAAAGACCACTGACGGTAGTACAAACCTCGCCGGTCATCCGCAGGGCGATGTAATCGCCCGGTAACATGATCTTCCAGGTTCTGCCAAACAACTCCTTCTCGTGATTTTTCAGCCAGTTAAGTTTTGAAAGGGTAAAGTTTCCCGGTGCGTTCAGCAGGCGCTCCATACATCTTCCCGCTCCTGCCTTTTCAAACAGCGTTTTACCGCTTCCAACAGCCCGGCTGTCGCACCAGATGATCGCCGGTCTCAGCGGCTCCAGGTTCCGGTCGATCGCCACCAGTCCGTGCATCTGGTAGGCGATGCCTATGGCCGCAACGGCAGATGGCCGGATATCATTCTCTTTCATCACCTGCCGGATGGCAAGGACGGCGTTCTTCCACCATTCCTGCGGTGCCTGTTCCGCCCAGCCGGGGTACGGGGCTGAAATCTCCATTTCATGATCAGGACGGGCGGCTTTACCGGCACAGCGGCCGGTTTCCACTTCCAGCAAGGAGACCTTCACGGCCGAGCTTCCGATATCCAGTCCAAGCGTATACATATGTAAAGATTTAAGCGGCTACCTGCGGAATCCTGCAACGAATTTTTCCTTACAAGAAACCTTGAAACTGCAGCGGTAAAATTAGCCATTTTACAACTGCAGCTTATGGAAAATGCAAATCAATTTTTACGGAAACCAGGTGGAGGTAATATGGTTAATACTATTTATGTTGCATGGATTGGATTGAAATATTGTTCTTAACCATCCATATTGGTTCATCCGTATGAAAACTATAATTTTGTCTCTAACTCTAAATAAAAATTTGACTTCATATGGAAATCAGTGAAAATCGAAAACTGAGAAAAAAACCGACTGCCGAACTTTTCACTCCTGTTCCGGATTACATTACAACAATCTTGCGTGGCGTTGGTCAGGTGATGTTCCAAAATAATGCTCTTACCGGAATTCTTTTTCTTGCCGGAATATTCTACAACTCCTGGCTTATGGGTCTTGGCGCAATAGCTGGCAATATAGCCAGCACGATTACTGCTAAAGTTTTAAAATATTCCGATGAAGATATTAAGAATGGTCTATATGGATTCAATGGTACATTAGTCGGAATTATCACGCTAACTGCTCCGTTCGTTATTGCAACATGGACAACATTATTAGTACAAAGCAGACTGAAAGAAAAAGATCGATAAAATTTTCCATTTGAGGATTCATCGTTGGCAATGCACCTGGTGTTCCAACGTGCTCCTGCCGGAAACCGATAGTCAATCCCTGCCTTGATTCTTTCAGGTATCCTGCTTCACACCCCGTGCAATCAAAAACATCCTAAAACGTTCGTATTAGGGCCCCGTTCTCCTTTCGCAACTCGGTTTTACCCTTCGTGGTGGTGATAGCAATCTCATCCCCATACCATTTGGCGCTGGTGGCATCACCGTTCCCGATACTTCGCACCAGGACCCCGTTTTCTTTTCTAATCTCCACTTTGCCCTTCACCGTGGTTATAACCACCAACGTCTGGTCACGATTAAAATCCGCTGCAATGGCATCTCCATTTCCAATGGTCCTGACCAGTGCCCCGTTATCCTTTCTTATCTCCACTTTTCCGTTGTTGATCTTCAAAATATTCATAGGCTTATCTCCATATGATTTTTTATGCGTTTTATTGACCTCTTCCAACGCTTTCCAGGTTCCATCAGGGTATAAGATTACTTTTTTGCCTTCGACAGTGGTTGCTTCCGTCTGCGAATACGTGGACAATGCTGAAAAAATGAAACAAAATACCAACAATGTGATGGATTTGTATCCGTAATAAAGCTTTATCCCTTTGTAATGGCGTTCAATGATTTGAACATCTTCGTCTGATTGAACCACTTGTATCATAACACGTTGTCCGTTAAAGTTAAATAATGCTTACCGAACTTCCTGATCCATTCTATTTGAAAACCGGCCTGAACCATCATTACACCTCCAACTTGGGGTGTGTCTCTGGCATTCTGTTCTTCCCGGCGCGCTACTCTGCAAGTTACCAATTTCTTTAGAAACAGCCGGTCACACAAAAGTGCTGTTTTTATTTTGATCAGAAATAAAGCTAAACGGTTAGGGCACAGATCACCTGGATATCTCCTACTACAATTTCGTTGTTGGTTTCTTCGGTTTTCAGGGTCTTTTCATGAATATTTCGTGGGAAACCATGTTATCAGCAGTTAAAATCCGCAGGATATATATTGCCGGGGCCAGTTCACTCAGGCAGATCCTGTTTCCGGTAATTTCAGGAATTTCGATCACTCTTGCTGACAGATCAATGATCTCAACTTTCACAATAACTTGTTGATGATAAGGCTGAATGGTCAGAAAATGGGTTGCAGGATTGGGGAACAAGCCGAATCTCCCGCCGGTGTGGACCTCATTTACAGAATTCGGCAGGTTGGCGATGCTTCTTTGATAGATTCCGTAAGTATATGTGCCAAAGCAAAGCTGGTCGCCCCTGATCATCAGGGTGCCACCCCACAGATCGGGTAATGGCGGCAGCCCATTACTGATATCGGTCCAGCTCCCTCCGAAATTCCGGGAAAAATAGACCTGCCTGTTTTTACAGGCAAAAACAAGTCCGCCATCAGAGATAACCTCCCTCACATCCTCGCCCAGCGGAGCACATTCTATCCATGTCTCCCCCCGGTCCGTACTTCTGAACATTCTGTTAATTCCGGTCGCAAAAATCATCCCGGGTGCCTCCCCAAATATTGTGATTTGTTCACCCCCCAACCCTTCATTGCACAGGCGCCAGGTTTGACCGAAATCTTCACTGTGAATGACTTTATCATAGTATCCCAATGCGGCATACAGATCGTTTCCTGTAAACAACACATCGCTGAAATAACCTTTCAGACCTGCCGGAGGGGTGATCTCGCTCCAGGAATCCCCGGCATTTCCAGAGAGAAACATGGTGCTATTCGCAAAAGCCACTACCCTGCTGCCATTGCTGCGTAATTTATAAACACCGTCGTCGCTGTACAGCGGGGCGACAAGAGACCAGTTTTCACCGTTATCGCATGACCGGTAGTTCAGGCATTCGTTAACAAATTGACGTCTTACAGAAAACAGGAAGCATCCGTTCACATTGATAATGGAATAGATATATTCATTCAAATCTTCAAAAGGGGTGCGGTTCTCCCAGGTCAGCCCTTCGTCAGTGGAAATGAAAACCTTGTCAAATTCAACTGCTGCCAGGGCCGTAGCGGTCTGAGCCATATTGCGAACATTGGATACCACAATGTCATGGTTTATATTTTCCCACTTATTGAGACCCTTTGATATCCCGGTACCGTGGCCCAGGTAAAAGGTCGTCCCATTTTTAATGATACATTGCGCATTCATATTGTCCAACCCGTTATTTGCCGGCAACCAGGTTGCCCCCATGTCATCCGAAACCAGCAGACCCTGCGTTTCAGTTAAAGCGAAAAATGTTTCGCCAATGCACTGGAGCCGATTGACGGTGTTCCCACCCGACAGTTCAAAGTTGAAGACCCAGGTCTGCCCGTTATCCGAAGATTTGTAGAACCGGTTGCCAATGGCGATAATCAGCAGATTCTCGTGACACACTATGGCGTCTACCCGTCCATTCGCGGGCAAACCTTCGCTGGTGCTGAACCACTGAAAATTTGTTTTGTCCGATCGGTACACCCCGTTTTTGGCGCCGGCAAAAACAAACTGATCATTGACACCTAATGAATACAGATTGCAGACATAATACGTGGAATACCCGTGAATGGTATCTATCGGAAGACCGGCATTTTGCTTCGACCATGTTTCCCCATCCGTAGAATAGACAAATCCGGCGTCGCCGGGGCTGGGGGTGTCGCGCTGAAAGGCGGCATAAAGACAGTGGTCATCTGCCGTAAGACCTTTTACAAGCACATCGTTTGTGTATACGATCTGATGCTCCCACGAACCATCGACTAAAGTATGCTTACGGAGCCGTCCCTGTCCGTTTCCGGGATAATATTCGCCACACGTATAAAGATCGTTGTGAAATATCACAGATTTGTAAAAAACCTCCGGCATGAATGGTTTCCAGTGCCAGCCGGTGTCGACCGAATAAACCGAAGCACCGGAGGTTGAAAGGATAAACACCGAGTCGTTGACGATTAAGTCAATTCCGGAGAAAGCATCTTTGGGCCCGTTTACCTGATTCCACTGCGAATGAACGATGAATGGAGAAAAGATCAACCATAATGTGAGGATAGTTTTATTCATGATTTCCGGTGATAATGAATTCTGATGACTTTGACAGCAAAAGCGCGTATATTTATCAGTACCCACCTGAAACCCCAATGCTGACAAACTATGGCATTACAGATTGCCAATATAAGAAAAACCGGTTAATATTAACGCACCAAAAAATGATTGCGTTTGATTTTCGGTCAGAACGCAATATCCATGATCTAACGGATAAAATTGGTAAAGACTTTCTTCTGGGCTGATGGTGGTTGAATGGTTGCCGCGGTGGCCGCTTTCATTTTCAGGAGCCAGGCCATATTCTTGCCCAACACGTTCATCACCTGCACGCCTTCTCCATCCTGCACAACTTCACCGGGATTTCTTCCATGGATGACATTCCAGTAATTGGCGGTGGCAACGACCATCTCGGCATAGGTCAGATAATGGTACAAACCATCGAGTGTCGACGAACCGCCGGTACGCCGCACCGCGACTACCGCCGCGGCAACTTTATGACGCAACAGGTTGCCGTTTGCCCCGGAAACGTAAAACAGCCTGTCGAGGAAACATTTCATCGTGCCGGCGATACCGGAATAGTACACCGGAGAACCCAGGATGATGCCGTCGGCCGCTTTGACGACCTGTATCCATTGATTCAGATCATCGGTATGAATGCTGCATTTTTCATCACGGTTTTCGGCACATTTGCCGCATGCCATGCAGCCGTGCACCGGTTTATGACCGATATGCAGGATCTCGGATTCAATACCTTCTGCAAGCAAGGCATCGCACACCATTTTAATAGCATGACTGGTGTTCCCGTCTTTCTTCGGACTTCCGTTAATCGCGATAACTTTCATTTGTTGAATGTTTGGCGTTTAGCCAGGCAAATTTAAGGATTCTGTTCAATCGCAATCGCTCCCACGTTCCCTGCTAATTTGGGACACTTTGTGAAAAAAACGCTCACATTGACCAGTCTTCGCATAAGTAATCTGATCACTTCATTTAATTGATTTCAAATATCCTAAATTTGTTTGAAAAATAGATTCCGGGCCATGGTACAATTACCTGTATTTATATATGATCTGGCGCTTATTCTGTGCACTGCTGCCGTTGTTACTCTTATATTCAAGATGTTAAAACAACCTGTTGTGCTTGGTTATATTATCGCCGGTTTTTTCGTCGGACCTAACTTTATTTTATTTCCAACTGTAATTGAACAGGAAAGCATAAAAACATGGGCTGAGATAGGAGTTATTTTCTTATTGTTCAGCCTTGGACTTGAATTCAGTTTTAAAAAGTTGCTGAAAGTAGGGGGAGTGGCTGCACTTACTGCGCTAACCGAAGTACCGCTGACCTTATTGTTAGGATTTGGCGTTGGTCAACTGTTGGGCTGGAATTTCATCGACAGTCTGTTTTTAGGGGGAATTTTGGCTATTGCATCCACGACCATTATTATCCGTGCCTTTGATGAACTTGGTTTACGAAACCGGAAATTTGCAGGAATTGTTACGGGGGTTCTGGTCATCGAAGATCTGGTGGCCGTGTTATTATTGGTATTGCTTTCGACAGTCGCTGTAAGCCGGACTTTCGCCGGCCCGGAGATGTTTTATGCCCTGTTAAAACTGGTTTTCTTTTTAATCATTTGGTTTTTAGCCGGGATTTTCTTTCTGCCGACTCTGTTCAGAAAACTTAAAAGGTTCATCAACGATGAGACGCTTCTCATTATCTCGCTTGCATTGTGTTTTCTGATGGTCATCCTTGCAACATACTCCGGGTTCTCTTCAGCGCTTGGTGCATTTGTAATGGGTTCGGTTTTAGCTGAAACCACAAAAGCAGAGAAGATCGAACACCTTACCAAATCCATTAAAACTCTTTTCGGTGCCATTTTCTTTGTATCCGTTGGTATGTTAATCAACCCCCAGATGCTCATAACGCATATCCTTCCGATTGGCGCAGCAACGCTGGTTTTGCTGTTTGGAAAGCCATTTTTTGTAACGCTTGGTACCATGGTTTCGGGTCAGCCCGTCAAAATAGCAATACCATCAGGCATGAGTCTATCACAAATCGGTGAGTTTTCGTTTATCATCGCTGCCTTAGGACTAACGCTGAATGTAACAAGCGGTTTTCTGTATCCTGTGGCAGTAGCAGTTTCAGTGCTTACAACATTTACTACACCTTATATGATACATCTGTCGCAACCGGTCACCAATCTGATAGAAAAAAATATGCCGGAAAAATGGAAAACCATTTTACAGACATATAGCGCAGGCAAACAGCGGATTTCAGAAATGAGTGACTGGAAAAGGGTCCTCATCAACTATTTCGTCAATATCGTCATTTTTTCAGTGATTATCATTTCAATAATATTCTTAAGCCACAAATACCTGGATACCCTTTTCATGGGGTATAAATATCATCAGTTAATAAAGGCGGTTGTTACCCTTGTTGTATTGTCACCATTTCTTTGGGCGCTGGCATTTCGCAGGCCGCATAGCCCCGCTTACGAAAAGGTTTGGGCCAGAGATTCCAAACGACATTCTTTACTTTTTTTACAACTTTCCAGGATCATCCTGGCAGTATTGTTCGTCGTGTCCCTGTTTAATCACCTTTTTTCACCAATAATCGCTATTTTAGGAATTATTATTGCCTGTCTGATTCTCGTAATTTTCTTCAACCGGATTAAAACCCTGTACTGGAAAATCGAATCAAGGTTTTATACCAATTTTCATGAGCGTGAGTCAGGAACCGCAATACACAATTATATCCTCACGCCATGGAATTCGCATATTGCCAAATTCTCGATAACGTTCCACTCCCCGTATGTTGGAAAGACGTTATCTGAATCAAAAATAAGGGAGGAATTCGGAGTAAACATTGTTCAGATTGAGCGGGGAGATTTTATAATCCCGGTTCCTGACCACGACAATCATCTGTATCCAAACGATATAATTTTAGTTATTGGCGATGAAGAGCAACTTGGCAGATTCAAATCCTTCCTTGAAATATCCAGTACTGAAAATGTAAGAGAAAATAAGAAACACCCTGTATCATTGCACCATTTTACGATTAAGCACAATGCACGTCTTGCCGGCCAAAGCATCCGTGGATCCGGACTTCGCGAAAAAACCAAAGGTCTCGTTATTGGCATCGAAAGAGATGGATTGCATATGGTAAACCCGGAACCGGACCTGGTCTTCGAAGTGCATGATAAAGTCTGGATTGTTGGACTCGAACAGAAATTAAGGCTGGTTATCAAAGAATTGCAATCGCCCTGGGAAGGGAATCACCCTGTTGTTAATAAATAAGCCTTCGTGTGGTCGAAGAACGAGACCCAACAGGGAACCGTGCTGAACAAAACCAGATAACCGGATCTATTCAGTTTTACCCGGTTTATGAGAAAAATATGAGAAAAACGGGAATGTTATATGTAGACCCACCAGATATATTTCATGGAGAAATGGTTGTTAGAAAATGGAAGCGTTATCTGTGGTGGAAAAATTCCACTAGTGGTAGTTGGTTCTATAGGTGTATCTTTATTGTTGGCTTCATCAATGTTATTTTCTACGTTTTTATCTATTGCTTCGTGATCTGAAAATCATAAACCTAAAATCATCGTTATGAAACTTTCAAAACTTATGTCCCTTGTTTTATTGCTGGGCTTATCGATCCCCCTATCGGCAAAGGACTACAAAGCATCTATGTTTGGTATTAAATCAGACGGCATGACTTTAAATACAACATCCATTCAGAAAGGCATTGATTTTATTAGTGAAAACGGCGGCGGAAGGCTGGTTTTTTATGTGGGACGCTATCTTACCGGATCCATTTTCATGAAAGACAATGTCACCATACAACTGCAGGAAGGCGCCGTCATTGTTGGTTCAACCAATCCGTTCGATTATCAGAAAGCGTTAAAACAACCGGCGCTTATACTTGCCTACAATGTGAAAAATATCGGCATCACCGGCATGGGAGTCATTGACGGGCAAGGCTTCGATCTGGCAAATAACATCATTGATATGGTCTATAAAGGGGTGATCATTGACGAACTTATTTACGACCGCCCTGGTGCCAGCCGACCGTTCGACATTTATTTCAGGGAATGCACCAATGTAACACTCCAGGGGATCACATTCAAAGACCCCTGCGCCTGGACACTCGTTACCGACCAATGTAAAAACGTTGTAATTGACAAAGTAACCCTTGACTCCAAGGCATACTGGAACAACGACGGAATTGATATAGTCGACTGCGACAGCGTGAGCATCAAAAACTCATATATTGATGCTTCCGACGACGGAATATGCCTGAAATCGCATGACACCAGCGCTGTTTGCCAGAATATTTACGTTTACAACAATACCGTACGTTCCAGCGCCAGCGGCATTAAATTCGGTACGGCTTCATACGGGGGCTTTAAAAATATCAGGATCATAAAAAATGTCGTTTTCGACACCTATCGCTCGGCAATCACTATTTCTGCCGTTGACGGTGCAACCGTCGATAATATTATTGTTGACAGTCTGAAGGCGATAAATACGGGAAATGCAATATTCCTCAGCATCGGTGAACGGCAAAAGGGACGAAAAGGCAAAATGAGCAATGTCAATATTTCAAACCTGTATGTCGAAATTCCTGCCACCAAGCCCGATGCCGGCTACCGTTACGAAGGGCCTGTGGAAGATATGCCGCGTAACATTTCTCCTGCCAGTATTGTTGGCATGCCCGATGCGAAGATTGAGAACGTTACTTTGAAAAATATTGAGATACATTATCCCGGAGGTGGCAATGCAAATTTTGCCAAAGTTGACCTTGATAAAATAGACTCCATCCCTGAAGTTAAAGGCAAATATCCCGAATTCTCCATGTTCAAAGAGCTTCCGGCATGGGGATTTTATATACGTCATGCAAAAAATATAACTTTCATCAATGTTAAGATGATATGCGATAAACCAGATTTCAGGATGCCGGTTGTGCTTAATGATGTTCAGGGTGCTTCTTTTAAAACGCTTACAATAACTGAACCTGGCGGTAAAAAAGATCCTGTGTATTCACATAAATCGACAGGGGTGGTTGTTGAAAAATAATCTCATGCTTACATGAAAAAAAATCCCTCTTATACTCCTTCTGTTTCATTCCCTTCATCCGTTCAGCCAATCCTTTTACAGTAATGATCTAACCCGATATGTCAATCCACTAGTACGAACTAAATATAGCATTTAAGACTTTTATCATGAAACAGTACATTGCATTAGACATTGGCGGCACAAAATTCATGGTCGCCTCCTTCACTGAAAATTTGCTGGAAATAAAACGCGTCAAATACAACACTCCTGAAGATTTTCATGAAGGGATCGATCTCCTTAATAAAATGATAAACGAAGTTTCCAATAAAGACAGAATTGGCGGTATCGGAGCCGCGATCGGTGGTCCGCTCGATGCGGTCAGGGGTATTGTGTCGCCTTTGCATCAGCGCCAATGGCGGAATATTCCTCTTAAAGATATTATGGAAGAAAAATGGGAATGCCCTTTTTATGTTGATGTTGATACAAATGTTGCAGCATTGGGCGAATATCATCTTGGAAAATACGGTCATGAGAAGTTCCTTTATATCACGTTGAGTACGGGCATGGGAGGAGGGTATATCATTGACGGTAAAGTTTACCGCGGCTTCAACGGGAATCATCCTGAAGTGGGACATCAAACCATCAACTTCAGGTGCAGATATCCCGAGAAAGTACAGTGTGAATGTGGTTCGCCCGATTGCATAGAAGCCCTGGTGTCGGGAAATGCAATAAAAAGAATATATGGCAAACCCGCTGAAGAGCTTAACGATGACGAATGGAGTGAGGTGATCTACAATCTCGGGCAGGGTTTACGGAATATTGCAACCATAATGACCCCCGATATTATTGTTTTCGGCGGAGGAATTGCTTTTGGCGCAGGCGAACCCTTTCTTCAAAAAATTGAAGCGGAAATGAAAAGACAATTAACCCTTGTGAAACCTCCACAGCTCGCATTATCAAAGCTGGGATATGATACGGCCATTGCCGGAGCCGCTTACATTGCAAAGAATGGATTTTAAGTAAGTGCTCTTTTAATGAAATATGATTGCGTTTTATGATCTTTCATGACCTCTCCCCCTGCCCCTCCCCTTCAAGGGGAGAGGTGACGGGGTGGGGTCATCAGGTTTAATACTAGTTGATTGCTATGAAAAAAATCATATCGTTTCTCCTGATGTTCTTGTGCATACTCATCGCACAAGCGCAAAAACCCGGATCAGCCCCAGCCACGCAAAAACCCGACAGCCTTCCTGTTATTGTTGCTATAGGTCATGCGCATATTGATCCCGTGTGGCGCTGGACTAAAGATGAAGGATATGCCGAAGTGTTTGCAACTTTTCGCTCGGCATTAGACAGGATGAAAGAATTTCCCGGCGTGTCGTTTATTGCAAGCTCTGCACAATTTTACGAATGGGTCGCGAAAACCGATACTGCCATGTTCAGCGAGATAAAATACAGGGTTGGTGAAGGTCGCTGGAATATTGTGGGAGGATGGTGGATAGAGCCTGATCTGAACTGCCCCTTAGGTGAATCGCTGTTGCGGCAGGGTTTATATGGACAGCTTTATTTCCAGAAGAATTTTGGTAAAAAGGTAAAGATCGGTTTTAACCCTGATGCATTCGGTCATCCCTGGACATTACCGCAAATTTTGAATTTGCAGGAAATGCAATCCTATTGCTTCATGCGTCCAAATACAAATGATAACCCTGCGCTGCCTTCCCCTTTGTTCAACTGGAAGGGTCCTGACGGATCAGTGGTGTTGGCCGTGCAGATTGCCGCTTCATACAATAATAGCAGAACCGGGAATTATGAGACTGTTATCGAACGATTGCGGCAACGTTATGCCAAAGATCTTCCCGGAATAAACACCTTCCCTTTCTTTTATGGAGTAGGCAATCACGGCGGCGGACCAACGATTGAAAATATTCAGAAAATAAAAGAATTAGAAGCAGGCAAATATCCCGGTATGCACTTCGGCTCGCTTGAAGACTTTGTCGACCGGATTAAACCGATGCAAAATTCATTTCCAGTCGTTGATGACGAATTACAACATCACGCACGCGGATGTTATTCTGCCTGCTCCGATATAAAGATGTGGAATCGTCAGGCGGAAATTGCGATGTTATCGGCCGAAAAAGTTTCATCACTCACAACAGCCATGTTCAGCTCAGCCAATCAGACTGCGCGGCTCAGTGAATCGTGGAAAAAAGTTCTGTTCAACCAGTTTCATGATATATTAGCTGGCTCGGCAATAGAGTCGGCATACACCGATGCACGTAACGAACTTGGCTATGCTTTGTCGGAAGCCAGGGACATTCAGTCAACAGCCATGCAGCAATTAGTAACACAGGTAAATACTGCGGATACGGCATTTAAAAATTCCATTCCTTTCATGGTTTTCAATCCATGCGCATGGACAGTAAAAAAGTATATCCGCGTTGAGACGGAAAAAGAGGATTACATAGTAACACCGGTACTTTACAATGATGAGGGAAAAGAAGTGACCTATCAGGAAGTGAGAACGGCGGGAGCTAAAGTAAGATGGAGAGCCACTGCATTATTTGAAGCCGAAATACCGGCTTTCGGTTATAAAATTTTCAGACTGGATTTCAGCAGCGCCAGGAAACCCCTGAAACCGGAGGCAAAAGTGATAGTCACAGAAAATTCGTTGGAAAATGATTTTGTGAAAATAATCTTTGATAAACAAACCGGCTATATCATTTCGTATTTCGATAAAAAAAGCAAGCGTGAATTATTACTGAAACCCGGCGCTGTTCCTTTAGTTTTAGAAGACTCCGGCGATACCTGGGGGCATGGTGTTGTTGCATATAATAAAGTGATAGGGAAATTTGAAAAACCTGAATTTACCATCATGGAAACGGGTCCCGAACAGGCGTCATTACAGGTGAAAATGTATTACGGAAATTTATCTGTAATACAGAACTTTTCTTTATGCAAAAATTCAGGGGAACTGGATTGCATGGTTACCCTCGACTGGCACGAAATTCAAAAGATGCTTAAAATAAGCTTCCCGACAGTTTTACCCAAAGGCACATTGACTTATTCCATCCCATATGGATTTATTGAACGAAAGATGAACGGCGACGAAGAGCCAGGACAGACATGGGTTGACATAAGCGGGAACGACAGCAGCGGAACATTTGGAATATCGCTTCTCAACGACAGCAAATGCAGTTACAGTGTGAAAGACGGAGATATGCAGATGACCATTTTGCACAGCACTGCATGGTCGGAGCATATTCCCGACACTGTTCAGGTGAGTGATGGTTACCGCTACATGGAACAGGGCATACATGAGTTCACTTACAAACTCGTGCCTCATAACGGCGACTGGCGCGATGGAGCTATTGCCCGTAAAGCCGAGGAATATTTAATGAAACCAATCGTGTTCCTCACCAACAATCATCCAGGAACATTACCGAAAAAGAATTCTTTTATCACCCTCACAGGTGAAGGTATTTCCATTACAGCCGCGAAAATAGCGGAGGAAAGCAGCGGGTGGATCCTTCGCTGTGTTGAACTCAACGGGAAGGCGACAAAAGCAGCGATTGAAATCAAATCGTTAAATAAGTCTGTTGATTTTACAATGAAACCCTGTGAAATAAAAACCTTCTTTGTACCGATGAATAAAACAGGTGGCGTGATAAAAGAAGTGAATGTGCTGGAGGAATAAGCATTCTTAATGGTCAACGCGAGCGTTTTTTCCATTAACTGAAATGAACAGTGAAGTTAGTGAAATCAGGCATTTGAAATACATTGTTTACTTTTATTGAATTGATCAGGATAATACAAACAAAAATGTCCTGAGCATTATGCTTGAAATCAACCGAGCACTTTACTTAAACAAGCCAACAACTGAAGAATCAGATAAACACCTTGAAATAAAAAGAGTTACGTATAAATTTATGAAACTATTAAAAACAGTTTATAACAGCAGCAAAATCACCCTCCGCATGAGAACACTATTACTATTATTTTTCTTTGTGTCTGTTTTTGACATGAAAGGACAAAGCAACTCAGAAGAATTAATTAACTATCTCAAAACGTATGCATATTCACCTGAGAAGTATATTATTGAAAAATTTAAAATGCACGATGTGATTCTGCTTGGTGAGCATCACATGGTTAAGCAGAATTTGTTATTCATACAGCGTCTGATACCAATGCTATATCATAATGGTATTTATACAATTGGCATGGAATTCGGAGCTTATGAGAATCAAAACAGATTGGATAGTTTACTAATTGCAAAAAAATATGATCAAAAACTAGCTGAAAGATTTATGTTTGATTATAACGTTACCTGGGCATACCAGGAGTATATTGATGTGGCGAAGGCAGCGTGGGTTTTCAATAGTAAACTTCCTAAAGGTGCCAAAACATTTAGAATACTTAATTTGAGTTATGTTTATCATTGGGAAAAATTTAAGGGAAAAAGAAATCCTTCAAGTATGAAAGAAGTGTTTCCCAAAGGTTCTGTGGATAACTTTAGAGCTAATGTGATAGAAAATGAAGTTTTATCTAAAAATGAGAAAATTTTGGTATTGGTTGGTACCCCTCACGCTTATACCAAATATGGTTCTCCCTATTTTCTTTACAATTCAGATAATTTTTGTGCCTATGATTACAATTGGCTGGGAAACCGACTTTATAAAAAATACTCAAATAAAACATTCAACATTATACTTCATCAAGCCTTTACTGAAGTAAAAGATGACAACTACATTCTTATTTCTCCACTAGACGGACAAATTGAAGAACTGATGCTAAAAAATGAAAATAGACCTATCGGATTTGATTTAATAAACTCGCCACTTGGCAGGATCAAAGACAACAGTGTTCACTCGTTATGCTATGACAATTTCACAATAGACCAATTATTTGATGGGTATATTTTTTTAAAACCTTTAAATGAATTGGAAGGCTGTACAGTTATTCCGGATTTTGTAAATGAACAAAATATCAATAAAGCATTAGAGCAATTTCCAGATCCTGACTGGCATCCAAAAGTGACTAATTTGCAGGAAATGATGGAATTTATAAAAGTCAATTCAAAGCAGCTAAAATTCTGATTTCACAAATTATACTGCTAACAGGTATCTAAAAAATGGCAATTAAAGTGCTAAAACGAGTTCAGTTGCAATGATCCCAAAAGTATTCGCGAATTGAAAGTTTTCAGATTGCATTCCTGACCTAAATCATCGCTACCACTTATTTCAAATCTTTTTTTAGCATTATCATGTGTTTTAATTGTATTCCATTTTCAAATATTGGTTCTGGATAATTATCAATAAAGAATCTGTGCTTGATATCATATATCTCAAAACCAACTTTTTGATATAGATATAATTGTTTAATCCCTGCATCTCCTGTTCCAATTATAATCTTCTTAAATCCTTTTTCTTTTGCAAGGTTTATAGCATCTTTTAATAATCTTTGACCTATCCCTTGTCCTTGAAAAGCTGTATCCACAGCAATGTTTTTTATTTCTATTGTATCGCTGGAAATCTTTTGCAATACTAAAACTGCAATAAATAAATTTTCCCGGTCAAGTACATAAATGTCTGATTGATGGATATATTTATTTATTGCTTCAATCGTTTCATCTGCAAGCAACAGTAAATCATATGGTATTTCCTTGTCCTTCTCTAACAATCTAATCATGAGAAAATAATTATCGGCATGGAACTTCAAAAATCGAACCTATTCGTTTATAATCAATCTTTTCATAATATCCATCAACATCAGACATTACATAAACAACTTGATTTGGATAATCCTCATATATGCATTCTTCATCGTCAATCATTTTCATCAATTTGCTTTCATCGGTAATCTTGTTGTATTTTCTTATCTGCATTTTAATTTTTTAATTGATTTGTTAATTGTTTGTACGAATGTCGCTTAACCTTACCGGTAATGAGTGGCAATATGAAAAATTGTAAGCTCTTGAAAAAGATCAAAATTGAAAATAAATTTTGGAAAGAGCAAATGGTTGTGGAGATATTTTCCAGAGGGTGTCCTGCCAGTCAAAGGCGGGAATTTCCTTACGGGCGGGGGTAACGTTCCGAACCGTTAGCAAGCCGTAAGGGTGTTAACCTTGAGGTCCAATCTGAAGGAAGCGGGACTGCAAAAGTCGGTGCTGAAAAAATGAACTGGATAAGTGACATGACAAAACGGATGAGATATCAAAGCTTATCGAAGTCCAAAGGCAAGAAGCTCAGGGTTTGTCATGTAGATCCGGCAGACATCGACGGAAGGACACTGCCCTTACTGGGAGAGGTCTTTGGATAGATTGGTTTTCTATGCGCCAAGAAGTCAGCCAAGGTCATAGTAGTAGCAGGCAACAATTCTTCACATCACTTGATATAAATGCTACCTAAACCACACACACATCGTCCAATCCAGACCCGATAACCGACCTCTGATAAAAGATTTATAAGCTGTAATATATTTTATTAATACATAATTAAAATCGCTTTCTCACCCACTTCCGTCAACAAATTATGACTACTTTTTGTCAAGCAACTCCCTTCTATTCATCATCGACATGAAGGGGAAGATAACTTTTCAAATCTACTTGTACATTTGAGCCAACAGACCGGACCGGAACGGTAAAGTTCCTTTTTACCTTTGGATCATCAACACAGACGACGTATCCACCATGTCAGTCAGTCGCCGGTGCCCCCCCAATGATTGGGATGAACAGCGTGGAACGGTTCAGTCAAAACATCAGTGGCTGAAGATATTTATTCATGACTTGACTCTTTCTTTTTTTCTTAGTATCTTTCCACAACTTTTCACTATTTTCCAGTATTAATGAATAGAAAGGACGATAATGAACTGGTTTATAAGGCAATGGAAAAAACGCTCACATTGCCCAGTCTTCACCGAAGTAACCTGATCACTTCATTTAATTGATTTCTAATATTCTAAGATGGTCAGCCAAAATCGGCGGATGGTGTTCAGTTTGACCGGTGCGTCCAGGTTTATTGCATTTAAGTTATAGATTTGTTTCATATCTGTAAGAGGAAGACATAAACAAAGAAAAAAAATATAAAAAATCTCAGTCCAAAAGTTAAACAATGATGAACCAAAAACAAGGAATAGGGACCCTGAAGATCCTGGTTATTTTCATGGTCCTGATAATTATTGCCACTGTCAGCATCTTTCTTATAATCAGCGGGCGCGAACAGTCAAAGTCAAATGATGCTCTTTCGGCGTTAAAAGAAGAGGATCCCAGGCTTAAAATAGTGGAGAACTGCTTCAGGCATCTTTCCGAAACTGATAATAGTTTCAGACTGTATGCGCTCTCTTATGATCCGGCTCAACTTTATAAATATAAGACAGGGATTGATTCTTTGGTATTAACGCTGGAATCGTTGAAGATCAGTTTCGAATCCGACTCGCCAAAAGAAAACCTGGTAAGTCGTGCAGGAAATTCGATTTTCAGGAAATTAAGTATTTCCGCAAACTTTATTCGGTTAAAGAGGCTTACCGACTCGCTGCTGCTGGTTGCCATATCTGCTGATTCACTAAAAATAGCATCGCAGAAAGGAAAACTGTTCTTTATAAAACGTTACAAACCAAACATTTCAGACATTAAAATTGACACCCTGAGCGTTGTGACGACCACTGAAACAAATAAAAAAGGGTTCTTCGGAAAAATAAAGAGTTTTTTTGTCGGTGAAAAGGAAAAATCTGCAACAAATCAACAGTTGCGGCTGGCTGAGAGCGGTACGGCTTCCATATCATCCGATTCCCTGTCGTTCCTTGAGCAGATCAATGAGACTATTGCAGACAATTCCTATAATTATTATCAAAAACAACTCAAAATCCAGAAAATCTTTCGCGAGAAGCTTGAAAGGCAGGAGCGATTTCTTATCCAGACTAATAATGAGCTGATGGACAACCTGAAACATATCCTGAATGAAATATATGTTCAGGAACAGAAACACGATCTGGATATTCAAAACCAGGCGATTAACATCGTTGCCCAGGCAAGTAAACTACCACCACCTGAGGTGGTGGCTTTAAAACAAACAACCCTCTAAAAGAGGGTAAAATCGGAACGGTCACGTTCCATCTTACGTTCTTCCTC
>SACF01000144.1 GCA_009928665.1 Alphaproteobacteria bacterium | reverse complement strand
ATGCCCACCGGTACGGAAATCCTGGAAGTGGGGAAACCCCTGGAAAAGGGTAAAATTTACGATAGCAATTCCTGGACCTTTCAAGCCATTTGTGAAGAAATGGGGGCGGAAGGTTATCGGGTAGCACCGATAAAAGATGAAATTCCCTTATTGAAGGAAGCGTTGCTCCAGTTAATAAAGGATAACCACGTGGTATTAATAAATGCGGGATCTTCTGCCGGGAGCAAAGATTATACGGCTTCTTTGATTGGTGAATTAGGTCAGGTTTATCACCATGGATTGTCCATTAAGCCCGGAAAACCTACGGTGTTGGGGATGATTCAAGGAAAACCGGTGATTGGAATTCCCGGATTCCCCGGTTCCGCTTTTTTGGTCTTTGAAGAGGTGGTGGCTCCGGTGATACGAAGGTTCCAACGAATCGCGGAAGTCAGTCCTGTATATACAGAGGCCGTACTGTCCCGACGACTAATCAGCTCTTTGAAATACCGGGAGTACGTTCGGGTGAAGTTAGGCCGTGTGGAAGATAAATTGATTGCCACGCCTTTGGCTCGGGGAGCCGGGATGACCACTACTTTAGTGAAAGCCGATGGATTATTGGTCATCCCCAAGAACAGTGAAGGTTTGGAGGCGGGAGAAAAGGTGCAAGTTGCTTTGACCAAAGATTTCTCCGTGATTGACAAAACGTTGGTGTCCATAGGAAGTCATGATATGGTGATGGATTTTATCGGTTCATTGATGGAGAAGGGACCGGAAGGGTTTCACCTGTCTTCTGCTCATGTGGGAAGCATGGGAGGTATCATGGCTATGAAACGAGGGGAGGCGCATATTGCTCCGGTTCATCTTTTGGATGAAGAGACGGGGGTATATAACCAATCCTATATAGATCGCTATCTAGGCAGTGAGTTCCAATTAATCAAAGGGATTCATCGAGACCAGGGCCTGATGGTTCCAAAAGGAAACCCCGACGGAGTGACGGGGATTGGCGATTTGGTAGAGAAAAAATTGACATTTGTGAATCGACAGCGAGGGTCCGGAACCCGGATGCTATTAGATTATTTGTTGAAGAAAGAAGGTTTGGACCCGGAAGCCATTTCCGGATATCACCGGGAGATGACCACCCACATGGCGGTGGCTGCGGCGGTGGAAGGTGGCACCGCTGGCGTGGGATTGGGAGCATATTCGGCAGCTAAGGCCATGGGGCTGGATTTTATTCACATAGCCCATGAGGAATATGATTTTGTTGTGGCGAAAAGAAATGAAGGCCACCCTTTCATTCGTGAGTTTTTACGAGTTCTTGGAAGTACAGAGTTTCAAGAGATTCTAAAAGAGCTGGAAGGGTACGGATTTTAGTTTAAATCAGCACTATCTTGCTGTACATGTAGAGGTCAATTGACCTCTCTTTTATTGGGATGATATAATGCCTTGAATGCTATTAAAGTGCTCCGAGTTCTGCACGACACCCGTTTGCCGACAGAACCGATACGGTTTGGAGAGCGATTTCCAAGCCCGCCGTTGTGCAAAGGAGAAATGGAAAAAAGGAGCTGGATATTATGTTAAAGGACGCAACCATACTTTACGTGAACCTGAGCCAGGGCACCATCAAGAAAGAGACCTTGGATGGGGAAACCTACCAAAAGTACCCGGGAGGAAGCGCCCTGGGAATGTACTTGATGCTACAGCATATGGATCCATCGGTGGACCCTTTGTCCCCAGAGAATATGCTGATTTTTTCCGTATCTCCCTTGACGGGAATTCCCATCAGCGGAAACAGCCGAATGTGTGCCACCTTTAAGAGTCCCTTGACGGGAACGGCAGGAGATTCTCAGGTGGGTGGGTTCTTGCCGGCGGCACTGGCAGGAAACGGCTATGACGCAGTGGTATTTATGGGCCGCTCGGAAAAACCGGTATACTTGTTTATCGATGGGGACAAGGCAGAGCTAAAAGATGCTTCTCATCTTTGGGGCATGATTACGGGAGATGCGGAGAAAGCCATATATGAAGAGCTGGGGGACGATAAGCTGGAGTCCAGCATTATTGGTCCTGCCGGAGAAAAT
>SACF01000033.1 GCA_009928665.1 Alphaproteobacteria bacterium | reverse complement strand
GAACAACAATCTGAAAAAATGATGACATCTGGTTTTGTTAATCAAGCGGCCTGAAACCCGCGTCAATTATAGAGTTATTAAAGTGCGAAACTTGAGTTAAATAATTACACGCTAAAACCTTTTTAGGTACCCTAACTTCCCATTTTTTCAGCGAATAAGGGTTTCAATTATAAGTTAATCCAATACCAATGCACTGCTTCTTTCAGTCCCTGTTTCATCGAGTATCGTGGATTGTAGCCTAAAAGATTTCGAGCTTTATCGATATTGGCAAGCGAGTGCGGAATATCACCAACACGCTTGGGGTTATGAAGAATTTTCACATTAGTTATTTGTGGATTCATTCCTGATAGATACTCTATAAGATATTGTATCAGTTCATTAAGGGTGGTCCGCTCTCCATAGGCAGTGTTGAAGACCTGGCTGATGGCTTCCGCATTGGTTGTCGTGGCGGCCAGGTGGTTCATCTGAATTACGTTGTCGATATAAGTAAAGTCACGGGAATTGGTGCCATCACCATTGATAACGGGAGATTCGTGCTTCATAAGTTGTTTTACAAAGAGCGGGATCACCGCGGCATATGCTCCATTGGGATCCTGCCTGCGACCGAACACGTTGAAGTATCGCAAGCCGATCAATTCCATGCCGTAGTTCAGCGCAAACACGTGTGCGTAAAGCTCGTTTACATATTTCGTAACCGCATAGGGTGAAAGCGGTTTTCCGATCACATCTTCCACCTTGGGAAGCGTTTCCGAGTCCCCGTAGGTAGAGGAACTGGCGGCATACACCATTCTTTCGACCTTGGCATCGCGCACTGCCACCAACATGTTTAAAAACCCATCAATATTCACAGAGTTCGTGGTTAAAGGATCGTTGATCGACCGGGGCACCGATCCCATAGCCGCTTCATGCAACACCAGATCCATACCTTCCACAGCCTTCCTGCAATCTTCGATCTTTCGAATATCCCCGACGATGAGGGTGAACTTAGGATGATCGATAAAGTCTTTGATATTTCGGTAATACCCTGTAGAGAAGTTATCAAGGCAGATTACTTCATTATCATACTTCAATAAATCTTCACAAAGGTTTGAGCCGATAAATCCGGCGCCGCCGGTTACGAGAACACGTTTATTGGCTATTTTGGGATAGTCCATTTGTTTCAGGTTTCAGGTTTCAAGTTTCAAGTTTCTTCGTTGTTGATGACTGAAATAGGTTGACTTTTTTCAATTACTATTAAACTCTGGAGTTGTTTGTTGACTTTTTTCTTTTTTGCTACTTTTTTCTTTTTTGTCAATAACTTCGGAATTAGTTAATAAGTTGTTAGACCACTTGAATATCTGTAATTTAGGTCTCTGATTTTCATTCAACTTTTCAACCATTTTTTCAAATGCTGATGGTGTCATCATTTTCAAATAACGATGAGGCTTTTCATCATTATACAGGTTCTGGATTTTGCGGATCTGGTTACTGAGATTTTTCTCTTTTAAGTCTGCCTCAAACAGGTATTGATGTTTTATGATTCCCTGAACTCGTTCAACGTAAGCATTTTCCTGAGGCATTTTACACATGCTGATTTTCATCTTGTTATCCAACAACAATTGAGTAACCTGGTCACTGATATATTGGCTGCCACGATCAGAATGAAAGATGCATTCGGATATATCCGTACCTTTTCTGACGATCAACGCTTTCTTTAATGCTCTTTCAACTTGTAATGCTCTTAGATCTTTAGCTATGTGCAAAGCAAGCAGCTTTCTTGAATACACATCTTCGATACTCACACCGTAATAATCAACATTTTCTATCTTGATATAAAAAATATCTGATTGCCAAACCTGGTTGATCCCATTGATCTCCTTGCCCTCTATAAGATTCGGATATATTGTAACCCTCTGAGGCCAGGTGGTCTTATGCCTGTTTAGCTTTCTTTTAAGTTTATACCCGTTTGCAAACCCAATCTTTTCAAAAATGTCGCGCCCAACCGTTACCGCTTCCCTGGTGGTATAGTAAATACTTCGGCATCCCATGCGTTTATGGTGATTTCGGATTTCGCTTATTATGTTCACAACCTGATCCGATATCTCTTCCATCTGTTGTTGGCGCTGCTTATATTTCCACATGGCTTGCTTTGTGATTCCTGCAATTGAATAGAGTTCTTGCATAGTATAAAAATGCGTCATTCTTTTGTGAACTCTATACCATTCGAGAGCCGGCCTAAGAAATTTTTTTTTAAATCAACATTCTGTTCCTTACCTGCCAACTCTATCACTTTGTTGAGCAAATCAATTTCCATTTGCTTCCGGCCAAGGGCTGCCTCCAATTCTGTAATGCGCTTCTGTAGCTCATTACTACGATATGCTTCACTCTTGTTTTCTACCACAAGTACGCAATCTTTATGCAAAGATAAGCTATACTTGTATAGCCACTTATATATCGAAGTATGGCTGACCATGAGCTCCCTTGTGGCTTGGGTAACTGTACATTTACCCTTCTCAATATCTTTTACTACTTGCTTCTTAATATCTTCACTGAAGATCCGATTCTGTCGCTTAGTCTTTTTCAATGCTTTCATAGGTTGACATTTTAACCAATTTTTGGTCAACCTATTTCAGGCACGCACATCAGTTTCTTCGTTTTCTATTTTCCATTTTCAATTTTCCATTCCTTTTTCTCTGATTCCTTATTCCCTGCATATTCGAATATTATTCCTTAACGGTTCGGATATTATACAACGCTTATAGCCTCGTTTTGGAATTATCGTAAAAAATGGAAATAAATGTTATGTTAATGTTAAATAGTGTTAAAAAATGCATGTTCCCTTTTCACCTTTTCATAAAAGCCTGATTAACCGGTATTAATTATTAAAATCAGGAATTATGAAACCAATGGGTTCTTTTCAGTATGAGCTGAACGAAATGTTCGGCGAAATAAATCAGGCCGCCTCGATCATAATCGGTTATAACACGGTAAAGCCTGATAAATCGTTAACCGGTCAAAACGGGATCAGGCTGGTTTCGGTCAACGGTTTCAAATCGTTAAGTGCGTTTGCCGCCGCTGTAGTGTATACGCGCGATCATTTGATCGGCAATATCATCGAATTTGTAAGCGATCTCGACCTGCGCGACAAGCGGGCACTCCTGCTGCAGGCCATCGCATTCAGCCGCAGGCTTACCTGCTTTACCATCCCCGTAACCCACCCCGAAGGCACGGGCCATTCAACACGCTTACGGGCGATGATCTTTAAAACGCCCTCCTTTACCCGTAACGGAAATGAGTTGACCCCCGGCGACGAAATGCGGGAATGCCTGTTGCGACTGACCCGCCGATATGCCTGGCTCTGGCAGATGTATGCCGAAGATCTGGTACAGGAACTCTGTTGTTTCCTTTACCAGGTCGAATTTTGGCCGGCGCTCACTCCCGCCGGTAACAATACCACACCCACCCATGAAAAGATCCCGGTCAACAGCAACGTATCCGCCCTCGCGGCGCTGAGCCGCCTCTTTTTTGAGCATAAGGCCATTGCACTTGACAACAAATCGAAGTTCTGCCGGCTCGTTGCCGACAAGTTCTGTACTCCGAAACAACCGTGTATCAGTCATAAAAGCCTGAAAAACCATTTCGACACCCCCACCCCGGAAACCATCGACTTCATTTGTGCAGAATTGCGAAAAATGATGAATAATTCCCGGAAACTCGCTCCGTAACGTCACTCTAATTAATTCATTATCTGATTTATACATGAGGGTTGTACCACCCTTTACCACTACCGCCCGCCTTTTTCGCGGGCTAATTTTGTTGCACGAACCTCAAAAAACCGACACCATGAAAAACCGGATTGTAAAAAACTGGCGCACCACCCTCCTCGGCCTTGTTCTCCTCTTCGTCGCCATTGTCCTCCTCTACCTCCGAACCCTAACCGGCGGTGAATTCATCGCCCTCCTCCCCACCATCCTGGGACTGCTATTTATGCCGGATTCGGTATTTGGAAGAAGAAGTGAAAACCGAAAATGCAAAATGTAGAATGCAAAGTGCAGAATGTAAAATGAAAATTCAAAACAAAACTCTAAAAACTTGAAACCCGAAACCTGAAACCTGAAACCTGAAACCTGAAACCCTTTTCTTATGTCAACCTTTGAACCTTTTGCAAACAAGATCCTTTCGCTCGAGGGCGGGATCTCAGACCATCCGGCCGATCGCGGTCGGGTGACCAACATGGGCGTAACGCTATCCTCATGGCGCTGTATGGGGTACGACAAAGACGGAGACGGCGACATCGACCGCGACGACCTGTTGCGTATTACCCATAACGATGCTGTCAAAGTACTACGGTATTTTTATTGGAAACGCTGGCGCGCCGATGAGATCGTCAGCCAGCCCGTGGCCGAAATCCTGGTCGACTGGCTCTGGTGCAGTGGAAAGTGGGGTATCATCATTCCCCAGCAGATACTCGGGGTCGAACCAGATGGTTTCGTGGGGCGCGTTACGATAAAGGCTGTGAACCAGTCTGACCCGGTGGGGTTTCACCGGCAGGTTTACCGTCAGCGGCTCGCATTCATCCATCACCTCATCGAAAGAGATCCGGTCCAACAGGTTTTTTTAAAGGGTTGGATCAGAAGGATCGAACAATTTTCCATTTAAACAAAAGCACAACCCGATTCCATCATTAAAATCGACTCCCCATGAAAGCATTACGATTTATTAAGATCTTCCATCGCATAATGTCCGTCGGCCGTCGTACGCTGTACTTTTCGGTACCCTGGTTTTTAATACTTGTCGGAACCCTTGTTTCCTGTTCTCCTCAGTGGAGGCTCGAACGGCTGATCAACCATCATCCTGAATTGAGAACCCCGGATACCATCGGGTTCATCGACACAGTGATCACACCCCTCGTGAGGCTCGATACCGTGTTGCCACTGGTGGAACTCTCGGCGCCCGTGATACTTCGGCACGACCGGCTGGAGCTCTCTATGATCCGGATCCACGACACGATACGTCTGCACGCCGCCTGCAACCCCGACACCATCATTCGCACCCTGCGCATCCCAGTCGAAAAAATCAAACTCGTAAAATCACCCCCCGTACTGTCAATCACCGGCAAAATCCTGCTGCTATCCGGCATCATCCTGGTCGTTTTAGCAATTGTTGCAGGTGTATTCAAGATAGCGAATAGGAATTAGGGATTAGCGATTAGGGAAAAAATAATTCAAAATTCAATCAGTCAATCAATCATTCAGTCAATCAGTCAATTAATTAGAAACCCGAAACCTGAAACTTGAAACCCGAAACCTGAAACCTGAAACCTGAAACCTGAAACCAAAATACATGCATGCCTCAACTGATCCCGGCCGGATCGCAGTTATTCACCTTTAATTTTTACTGCTATGTCAATCACAAAATCAAATGTCATCACAAAAAACTACAAAGGTAAGTTTGGTAACCAGGTAGTTTTCAGAAACCGCTACGGTAAGAGCATCATGGCGGTTCCGCCCAAAAAAACCAACAATGAACCAACGGATAACCAGGTCAATGCCCGGAAAAAGTTTGCGTTGGCAACACGGTATGCCAAGAACATACTGCAGGATCCCGACATGCTGACGGCCTATACGGCCCGTTCGCGCGACGGCCTCACGCCTTACATCCTTGCTGTGACCGATTATCTCAAGCCGCCGTTTGTCGATTCGATCGATACATCGGGCTATCATGGTGCGCCCGGCGATAAGATCCGCGTTTCGGCAGGCGACGATTTTGCCGTGGTCGAAGTACTGGTACAGGTTGTGGGAGTTACCGGTGTGGTGATCGAGCAGGGAACCTGCACGCTGAACCAGATCACCGGATCTTACGATTTCACTGCCACCGCTACCGTAACCGACCTCAGCGGCATTACGATCATCGCAACCGCCCGCGACATTCCCGGGCATACCGACAACCTCTCCGTAACCCTCTGATCAGGGACATCAAATCGTGGAAAGGGCTCTGAAAGGGGCCCTTTTTTGTTGAAGGTTTCGGGTTTCAAGTTTCAGGTTTCAGGTTTCAGGTTTCGGGTTTCAAGTTTCAGGTTTCAGGTTTCAGGTTCAAAAAATTGTCGGGTTCAATGGTTCAAGAGTCTGAACTTTTCACGTAAGAAATTGTTAATAAATGTTAAAACAAGTTGAAAATCCTTCACCTTTTGAAAAAAGCCCGA
This sequence comes from Alphaproteobacteria bacterium, assembly GCA_009928665.1. Lineage (GTDB taxonomy): Bacteria > Bacteroidota > Bacteroidia > Bacteroidales > FEN-979 > CAIVAT01. The sequence goes on along the minus strand of SACF01000033.1, from coordinate 39,475 downwards.
TTAACAGGAAAAGAATCAAGTTTCAGGTTTCAAGTTTCAGGTTTCAGGTTTTAAGTTTTAGATTATGAAAGTGTTGCGGTTTGAAGAATTGGAGGTGTGGAAAGATGCCAGGGTCATTTGCGGTTCGGTAAATGAAATCTGTAATGTCGGATCTTTTAGAAGCGATTATAAGTTTCGGGATCAGGTAAGAAGTTCGGCGGGGTCGATCATGGACAACATCGCTGAAGGTTTTGAGCGTGATGGCCGAAAGGAATTTATTCAGTTTCTGAGCATTGCTAAGGGATCCTGCGGTGAAATCCGTTCTCAGCTATACCGTGCCATCGACTATGGATACATCTCTGCAGAAAAAGCCGCGGGACTTCTTGAACAAACCTTGGTCCTGAGTAAAAAACTTTCCTGCCTGATGACATATCTTAAATCATCCCAAATCAAAGGCTTAAAATTTAAACCCGAAACCTGAAACCTTCAACTTGAAACCTTAACCCCCTAAATATTTTCGTATGGAATCAATCCGTCAACTGAATCACGTTCTCTCTGAGATGAAAAACCAATTAAAACAAATTGAATTGGTGTTGCAGAATCCGATTAAGCCCGATTGCGGGTGGCTCGATCACCAGGATGTATGCAGGCGCCTGAAGATATCGAAGCGTACGCTCGACCATTACCGCGAGATGGGATTTTTGCCTTACAGCAAGCTGGGTGGTAAAGTTTACTATCGGGAATCAGACCTTAACGAATATCTTGAAAAACATATTAGGATAAAGAAATCGAGGAGTCACAGAATCTGAGGTGGTAAGTTTTTTTGGCACAAGAAGAAGAGTTTCAAGTTTCAGGTTTCAGGTTGCTTCGTTTTCCATTTTCCATTTTCAATTTTCAATTCCTTTCATTGTCCATTGTCAATTGTCCACTATTCCCCTTGTTTCAAAGTTTTCCTGAATTTTTTCCATGCCGGGATTCCGAAAACAATAGCAATCCCGGTCACGAATCCGAGAAACAGCATGATCATTTCGATCTTGAGTCCCTGGCTTATCTTTTCGGCTTTCGAGGGCGGCTCGATCAGTGTGAACACGGGGGTGTTTTCCTGCACCTTGATCTTGGCCTGTTCTTTAAGTTGCACCAGGCTGTTATACACGTTAAAGGCCAGCTCATACTCCGACTGCCGCCGGTTGGCGTCGGTGCGGGCGGTGGCCAGCAGGATGTTCTGGTTCCGGTCGGTAGTGGCAGCCAGGGCCTGTTGTGCCCGCCGGTATTTAACTTCCGCCTCGGCCAGTTGGTCGTCGATGAACTGCAGATCGCTCTTCACCTTGCGCGTACGGTACTCGCTGATATACCGGGTAAGGCTTTCGACCACCAGTGCGGTAAGCTCCACGGCGACCTCCGCATCATGCACCTCCACGCTCACGGTCAGCATGTTGGGTGCGGCGGTTTTGATCTTCGATTTGCTGGTCGCTTCGGCGGTGATACAGGCCTTCAGCCGCCCGATCGATTGCAACTGGCCGCGGGTAAGGGGCGTCAGCATCGCTCCCTCCGACGGACTTTGAATGCGGGCTTCGGCTTTGTTTAATTCCGGATTCTCATGGTGCAACAGTGAATCTGGTAAGGGCGATCCCACGGCCAGCTGATCCTTCCCCAATAAATATTTTTTAGCGCCACGGCTGTTCACAATGGCTTCCTGCGCTAAGCTATCCCGGTCATCCTTTCCGAAAAGTCCGATTACTTTCCCGGGCAATCCGATGGTGTATTCCAGGATAATCCCGCCCAGGGTTTTGGGAGGATTCTGTTTAAGATAATGCGCCACCGAAACCGGTTTATTGGTTATGGGATCAGTCACCTCCGCCTGTGAAAGCTCCAATAAAAAAGGGGTACTTTGGGTGATCACGGGGTAGAGATCGGGGGTGAGGGCATCGTTGATCTGCTTTTGCGAGATATTGATTCCCGAGGCAGCGGCGATTTGCTGGATCAGCGTATTCATCCCGGTCTGACTTCCGGCATCGGTCTCGATCAGCAACGTGGCCTCGGAGTGGTACTTTTTCGGCGATATCAGGGCCAGGAAGATTCCGATTACAAAGAAGATGGCCGTAGTGATCAGGATCGTTTTGCGGCCCAGCCACAGCTTGCGCACGATCTCCGTGAGGTCGATTTCGTCGGGCTGCTTATCGATATCTGTCATGGTTTCAGGTTTCAGGTTTCAGGTCAAAAAAGGGATTAGGGATTAGCGAATAGCGATTAGGGAAAAAAACAATAATTTAACATTCAAAGAAGGGATTAGGGATTAGCGAATAGCGATTAGGAAAATGATCGTTTAATTTTTTCTCGATGTGATCGATTCGCTCATTAACAGCATAGCCTTTAAGCATATAGTCTTTTAACACCTGGTTTGCCCATATTCTGAAACGGGTACCCCGAAGAGATTTAACACGATAACCAACGGAAATAATGACATCAAGGTTATAAACAGCCATTTTCCTATTAACCTTTCTTCCTCCTTCAACCTGAACTGTCAAGTATTCCTTGACAGTTGAATTCCGCTCCAGTTCGCCTTCAAGAAATATATTTCTGATATGCAGGCTGATATTCTGTTTGGTAGATTGAAACAATTCGACCATCTGGGATTGAGTCAACCAAACAGTCTCATCTTCAAATCTCACCTCTAACACGGTTTGATTATCTGATGCCTGATATAAGATTATTTCACAATGGTTTTGGGTCAAAAGTCAAGGAGTTTCAAGTTTCACGTTTCGGGTTTACTCACAGGAGTATTTATTTTCAGTGGTGTTCGTGATTGCTTTGCAATTCAGAATTTTAGAGTTCAAGGCTCAAAGCTCAAATTCTCAATTTTTCATTCGTAAATCGTAAATCATGTCAATCGTAAATAATTTTCACATTAGCACATTTTCGATGTTCATTTACTCATATCAATTAATCAGTCAATCCATCATTTTGGACAACAAATCCTTTATATCCAGATTCATTTTTGAAAAAGCGAACCATTTTTTACCAAGGTCCTTTAAGGATGCTCCGATATGATAAATTGTCTTTTCATCAACAATCAAGAACCGATCATGTGATCGGGTAAATGTTTCAACTTCAATAGAAGGGTATTGGATGTTATGTTTTTTGATATCTAAGTTATAATATTCAACCTGGTATACTTTACCATCTGTGGCAGTTGTCGCAAATTTTGCGATAACTGGAAATGACCTTAATTCTTCTTTTATAGCATTGGCGACATGCTTTCCAATTGTTTTTACATCTCTGTCAAATAATAGAGCTAATTGTTGACGATTAAGCCACACCGTTTCATTCTCAATCCTAACTTCAATTTGAAAGTCAGAAACATCATCTTGTTTATATATTACAATCTCAGCTTTTTCCACAGAAAGGTCGCGGGTTAAAGGTTCAAAGATCAAAGAAGGGATAAGGGATTAGCGAATAGCGATTAGGGAAAAGAGAAGTTCATTGTCCGTTTTCCATTTTCCATTGTCAATTGTCAATTGTTAATTGTCCACTGCCATGCAGGGACGATTTTAATTTTTCGCCCGTTGTTTTCAATGGTTTCTTCATGGTCCCAGGTAATGAGCAGAAGATCATTGCAATTGAGCTCGGCAGCCGTCTCGGTAAGGGCATCAATTTCCCGTTTCAGTGTCCTGCTGTTGTCCACGATCTGGCACACCTGGATTAATTGTTCAACCCGGTGACCTTTCCGGAGCACGAAGTCAACCTCTTTATCATTGCGGGTGCGATGGTAGAAGAGATCCAGCCGTGGGCGATAGTTCCTGCGCAAGAGTTCAACAAAGACAGCATTTTCGAGCAACCTGCCCGAATTGGGTGACAATTCAAAAGAGCGGGCTTTAATAAAACCATTGTCGATGATATAGGTTTTTACCGGTGATTTTTGCTGTGACTTTATCTTTGTTGCATATCTTGTCAGGTTTAAGAACAGGTATGGCTCTTCAAGATACGAAACGAATTTTTGAACAGTCGCTACACTATTGAAATTTAAATCGTTTTTCAGTTGATTGCAGGAATAAAGGTTGGTGTAATTGACCAGCAAATAGTTGGATAAATCATATAGTTGCCTTGTTTGCCTGATACGAAACCGTTTCAGAATATCTTTAAGTAAAACGGAGTCGAAAAGTGATGAAAGGTAATTTTTGAGGATGCCGGGATTCAAAACTGTTTCAGGAAATCCGCCATTGTGCAGATAGCGGTCGAACAAATGAAGAATATTCCCACGATCACCCGGAGTAATGGCGGAGGCTGACCGGGGTATGGAAACTTTGTTATATTTCAGCGTTTCTCTGAAACTAAACGGTAAAACAGGCATCGACAGGTATCGTCCGGTCAGCGATGTAGCCAACTCATGCGACAGAAGCCTGGCATTTGACCCGGTTATTACGAGATTGAACCCGCGCCGGTATAATTTGTTCACCCATAATTCCCAACCGGCGAGATTTTGAATTTCATCCAGTAACAGGTACTTAAAATTTCCGTACACCTCACGCAACGCCTGAACGACATCATCTTCATTGAACTCCTTCAATAAAAGATCGTCATCGAAATTTAGATAGGCAAAAGGTTGTTCCTGCAATAACTGAAGCGCCATAACCGATTTGCCTGCTCTCCGCGGACCGGTAATCAACTTGATCAGTGATGAATTAAGCCATTCTGCTTTGACATCATCCTCAAGCCTTTCAACATAGGGCATGCTGAGGAGGGTATCCCGCTCTTCTTTTTGTTGATGAATGATGTTTTTAATCATAAATGTCATTATATTGAACAAAAATAACCTTTTTTATTCAATATGGAAAATCTATTGATCGGATAAGATCAAAATTGGGATTAGGGATTAGCGAATAGCGAATAGGGAAAAAATCAATTCAAAATTTTCAAATCCCCAAATTCTCAAATTTTCAAATCTCCAAATTTTCATTCGTAAATCGTAAATCATGTCAATCGTAAATAAGGTTTCAGCGTTTCTCCTACCTTTTTTGGGGGAGGTCAGGGAGGGGGCTTAAGGGATTACCCATGCTTTCAAAACAGGATGTCTGGTTTTCCTTGATTTGTTTCTTTTACTCATTTCAATATCCAGCTTCTGCAATTCAATAATCAGTTTCAGTTTTTCCTCAAAGGAGGCTTTTGCCTGTCTTGCATGATAAATCGCCTTCGATTCGGCTAAATGCGATACAAAGTCCTGGTCATTCATAAATTTTCCGGAAGTTTGATAACTGAACCGTTAAATTAAACCTGATCACTATGTCTTCAAATAAGTCGTTGTTATACACTGCCTCATCAAAAAACTTTGTGAGTCTTTCCTTATCCGAGGCTCTGCCGGTTTGGAGCATAATGGCCATAAGATATTCCGGGCTCAGAATGTAAGTAACTTCTTCAAAGAGTGTTATTTCTTGTCGATTTTCAAGAGCTTCTTTTACCAGATCATTATAGGGTGGTAAAAATTGTACCGGAATCCCGGCGATTACAATATGTTCAGCAAGGGTTTCAAAGTTATTTTTTTTACTCCAATCATATATTTCTGTCAACGGAGTCAGTGTGTTTTCTTCCTTCGCAATTGCAACAATAAGGTCCAGATCAAAAGTCACCGACGGCTCAATATAATAGAAATGAGCGATACCGCCGGCAATAGCATATTTTTCAATGATTCCCGACGCAACTAAACGATTTATTTGTCTAAGGGTTTCTTTCAAGGTTTCAGAATTAAAGGGTATGAAGGTAAGAGGGGATGAGGGTTCAAGGATCAAAGATCAAATCAGCCATTAACCATTGGCCATTAGGGTAAAAAATCAATTAATAATACTGCTTATCTCCTTTAAGCAAGTTGATGTTTTCGGGAGCGGGTTTACGACCCCTCCCCGCCCTCCCCTTGAAGGGGAGGGGTCATTTTATCAGCCGCCTCCGGTTGCCGTTTTTGATACTTGCTCAAAGGAGATAAGCATTTTAATAATTTTCACATCTTCAAATCCCCAAATTTTCATTCGTAAATCGTAAATCATGTCAATCGTAAATTTTTTTACTTTTTCAGCGTTTCCCGTTTTAGTCGGGCTAGGTGTCCGCGTCCGAGGGCTTTGACTTCACAGCCGAGTTCGAAGTAGCGGCGGATCTGGTTATCGGTGAGGATTCCGAAAGCGTCGATGACGGCCAGCGGTCCGCCGGCCCAGTTCACGATGTCGTCGGGGTTCAGGTTCCGGTACTGTTTGTGCGGCACGGCGAGGATCACCGCTTCGGCGCCTTTCAGGGAGGCAGCCAGGTCTTTGCCGACCCGCACCTCTTTCAGTTGTTCCTGGTTGTGAAAGAAGCGTTTCCACGAGTGACCGGGCGCGGGGTAGGTATCCTGTTCCTCGAGTTCGTACCAGTGGTCCACGTAAGGGTCGTGGACGCGAAGCTCGGCGCTCATCTCGGTGAGTTTGCGCACCACCAGCTCGCTGCCGCTGTAGCGGGTATCGCCCACGTCCTGGCGGTAGCTGGCGCCGCACAGCAGCACACTGGCCCCGGCGATGTAGCGGCCCATATTGCGCAGGGCGTCGCGCGTGAGTTCGGCCACGTGCAGCGCGCGGGTGTCGTTGATGTCGATGGCCGTGGGGGTGAGGCGGAAGATCTTGTCGCCGTCCTCGAAACCGAGGATCTTCTCATAGGCCCAGTAGCCCAGTCCGCCGTCCTTGGGGAGGCAGTAGCCGCCGATGCCCGGTCCGGGGAAGATCATGTTGGAGTGTGTCGGGCGCATTTTGATGGCGTCGATCACCTTGATGAGGTCCACTCCGTTGCGTTCGGCAAAGAGGCTCCACTCGTTGAGGTAGGCCAGGATGGTGGCACGGTAGGAGTTCTCGACGATCTTGGTGGTCTCCGACTCAATGGGGCGGTCCATCACCGTGAGGGGGAAATCTTTGGTATTCAGCACTTCGTGGAGGAACTTCTCCACCCGGGCTCGTGCTACAGGCTCACAGCCCGAACAGACCCGCCAGAAGTCGCGGATCGAGGCCACGTAATGTTTCCCCGGCATCACCCTTTCGAAAGAGTGGGCCAGCAGCGGCAAGTCACCGATTTTCCGTTTTGAAAATTCTTTCTTCAGTATCGGCCATGCCACGAATTCGGTAGTTCCCGGGGCCACGGTGGTTTCGATGAGGACGAGGCAGTGGGGTTTGATCTTTTTGCCGATGGTGCGCATGGTATCTTCGAGGGCGGCCATGTCGGCATCGCCGCTGCGCATGTTGCCCAGCTCTTTCTTGGCAAAGTCACACTGCACGTCGACCACCACGCAGTCGGCAAACTGAAGGCAATCGCTGTTGTAAGTGGCCACGAGGGTCTTATCCTTCAGCACGCACCGTTCGATGAGGAGGTCGACCTCCGGGTCTTCGGCTTTCACCGGCGACAGTCCCCGGTTGATCAGGGGGATTTTCCAGTAGCTACGCGGACTGGGACGCTGGCAGCCGACGACGAACTTGCTGTTCTTACCGTTGGCGTCTTTGGTGTCGGCCACGATGGCAGCCATCACGGCGCCCACGAAGCCGAGGCCCATCACGACGACGATCTCTTTGCCGTTGGCCCGGGCGTCGGTCACCAGCGCTTCGATGCGCTTCAATTCATTTTCATAGTCTGCCTTGGCAGGAAGGGCGAAAGATTCGCCGGAAGGAGCTAATGATTGCATTGCGTTTTGCGTTTCGGGTTTTCGGGGTGGGTTTATGACCCCTCCCCGCCCTCCCCTTGAAGGGGAGGGAGAAGTTGAACGGGGATTTTATAAGATTTCATTGAAAAATGATAAAAATAAATGTCTTTCAATGATCATTTTTCCTTCAATATCTGGCAAAGGGTCTCCCTCCCCTTCAAGGGGAGGGCGGGGAGGGGTCATTTTATAAGCCGCCGCCGGTTGCCGTTTTTGATACTTGCTCAAAGGAGATAAGCAATAAAAAGAAATTGAGTCAAATCTTTATTTCCACCTCTTTCAAATCCTTCAGCAATATTATCCATTACCGATCCCGATGATCCCAGTATCTGATTTTTTAAAGCAAAATCCTTTAATAACTCCGTCTGATTAACAAGTTTCCTGATCTTCTTGCAAAGCTCCCGGGCATCTGCCCACACCTCTAACTCTTCAAACCGCCTGACAGTCGCCATCTCTACAACCCTGAAACTCTGAAACTCTGAAACTCTGAACCGCCGGGCACTTCGACAGGCTCAGTGCCCTGAAACCCTGAAACTATTTTTTTCCAACCATAATCATCGCTCCCGTCGTGACTTTGGGGTATTTCCGGATTCCGAATATGGTGCGGCCGGTTCCTTTCATCTGTCCATTTTTGAGAACCACGGTAACGCTGTTTTTATCTGCCTTAGGGCCGAAGCCGCCGGCATAGTGGAGGATGTACCAGCGGGCCGATTTTTTGCCCTGGTAAACCAGCGTTATGGCGCCATCGTTTCCATTGGCCTGTTCAAGTCCGGTAGCCTGATTGCGTATCGAAACCGTGTTTTCCATCCGGTTGATGTTGATCACATCTCCTTCTATCACGACGGGGTCGAACCGTATGTTGCCGCTTCTGCGCACCGCTTTCCGCACATCCATGGCAATGGAGCCGGTCGAATTTTTGGTGCGGAAGAGCCTGCTTCCGGTGGCATCGGCGCCTTCCAGCAATCCGCCGGCCATCTTAATGATTTCGCTGAGGCGGACCTGCCGGGAACCCAGCACATAAATTCCCGGGGAGGTCACCTCTCCTGATATCTCCACAGTTCTGCCGGTGGTGAATCCCGGTGTCTGCCGTACCACGATCTGGTCGTACGGTTGAATTTTGAAACCTGCAGGGTTTGTAACCCGGTATGCCGAGTCAATGGAAAGGGTGATCCTTTCGATGCGTGCGGGCTCGTCGGGTGAAAGGATGTTCCGGAATACTTCAACCCGGTCCAACACGGCTCCGACGGTAACACCGCCTGCCGTGGTGATCAGGTCGGACACCTGGAGTAAAGGGTTATAGGTGAGTCCGCCTGCCTTTTTCACTGCTCCGTTTACGCGTACCTCTCCCACATTTGTAAACAGGGTGTTATCATACACGTTCAGCCGGTCGCCGGGTTGAAGCAGTGTTTCATCAGCTTTAGGCAGATCAACGCGTATATAGGTCACCTCGGAGGGATTAAGCTGGTTTTTTCTGAAAATATAGGCCACCGGGTAGGCAGTGTTTTTCAGTCCGCCGGCCAATTCAATGGCCTGTTTCACGGTGAGCCGGTCGCCCAGGGCGAGGGTCTTTTCGAAGGGATCGCGCACGTCGCCGCTCACGGCAATGGTACCAAGGTCGCGAAAACGCGATTGTTCCGAGATAGTTACACGGTCGCGGGGTTTCAGATCGAAATCCTTCCCCTGGGCTTTAAGGGCATCCCATGCGAGGGTGATCACTTCAACCGTTTCATCGGGACGGTACCGTTCTACCACCACCAGGTCGGTCCGGGCTTGTTTGGTAGGTTGGGCTGCAGTCAGGAGGGCGCTCAGGTTGGGATTTCTGGTGAGGTCGTAACGGCCGCCGTAATATACGGCGCCGTATATTTCAGCAAATTTTTCGATGGGTTTGTTGAGCGAACGGATTCTGATAACGTCGCCATTCAGCAGCGCCACCTTTGTTTTTCCATCCAGTACTTCTTTCAGGTTGTATTCGAGGAGGGAGATCTCTTCGCCGGTATAACGCTGGATCTGCACGAAATCGGGATACACATCTACATTCACCCCGCCGGCATACCGGATCAGGTCGGTGAGCAACTCTTCGTCCTTCATTTCATAGATCATCGGACGCTTGACGGCCCCGTCGATGGTGACCAGTTTCCGTGCAACGGGTAAGAAGATGATATCGTTCTGTAGCAGGTCGAACTGGAACTGATAGGCCGGGTTAGTCATGAAGGCATAGAGGTCGATGCTTTTCTTTTGTTTTCCACGGATAAGCTGGATGTCGCGCACCGAACCGATGGTTGTGGGGCCGCCCGCGGCGGTAATGGCATTCAGCGCCGAGTTCAGCGCCGAAATGGTGAATCCCCCGGTAAGCTTTGTCTCCCCGAAAACGTTGACCAGGATGGTACGGGCTGTGGCTACGACAATGGAGATCTGTCCCGGACCGAAAGCGAATGAATTCGATAACCGGTTTGCAAGCATCGTCCGGGCTTCGGCCAGCGTGAGACCCTGTAGGAAGAGTTTCGGAGTTCCGGCCGGTTGGATATATCCCTCGTTGTTGATTTTGAGCTGCATGTCGGTCTGCGATGCTCCGAAAATGGTGATGCGCACCTCATCGCCCGCACCCAATACATAGGTGTCGGGGGCCTGTGAACCGTCGGTAGTCCGGAAAACCGCCAGCGACTGGTCGGTGAAAAGGGAGTGGCCATAGATACGCGGGCCGCCTGCCTGAGAGGCCGCTTTCTGAACCACCCGCTGGGCAGCCTCGGCAGCCGCCTCCTGCTTTGTGGTAGCGGGAAGTACCAGTTCGGGTACATATACCGTATCGACCTTTGGTTTTTCCTGTTCGGTCGATTGCGGAGCAATGCCCTGCTTATCGCCGGTCTGGGCGCCGGCTACCAGACAGAACAATGCAAACAGTGCAGTAAAAAGGGTGGTGGTGTATTTCATATTTATGAAATTATGAAAAGCGTAAATCAGGAAATAGATATTAGCGAATAGCGATTAGGGATTAGCGATTAGGGAAAAAATTAAAATTGGGATTAGGTATTAGCGAATAGCGATTAGGGAAAAAAATAAAATTCAATCAGTCAATGCAAAAAATCGTAAATCGTAAATCTTGGCAATCGTAAATTTTTTCAATCTTGTCAATCGTAAATAAATTCTCACATTAGCACATTTTAAATCACTCATTCACTCATTCACTCATTCACTCAATTTTATTAATCACTCATTTACTCAATCACTCATTATTTCAGTCAATCGTAAATCACTTTTTCTCTCCCAGATCAACAGGGACTTCGGATAGTCGCGAAGGTAGCGTTTTTCTTCCTGTTCGTTGAGTACCTGGCAGTGGATGGTACGTTTTATCAGGGTTTCGGCTTTACGGATGCACGATTCGAGGTAATCCGCGTCGATATCGCGTCCCACAAGGGTGAGGTCGATGGTCCGGTTGTCGATGCCGGCGGCCAGGTCGCCCGTCAGAAAGGCGCGGTTCACACTGCCCAGCTTTTCGACCACCTGCTCGACGATGCGGTCGAGTCCGAGATGCTTTCGCATGATGCGGTGGATGTCGTTGTACAGGGGGTGTCCGTGGTTGGCCCGGAACACCTTCTTGTTTCCAACCATGTTGCTTGAGAGCAGTCCGGCCTCCTCAAAGCGGTTCAGCTCGATCCGGATGGCGTTGGTCGATTCATCGAATTCCTCCTCCAGACCGCGCAGGTGGCACCGGCTGTCGGAATTGAGGAAAAACCGCACCAGAAGTTTTAATCGGGTTTTATTGGAAATAAGGGTTTCGAGCATGAAATTGATTTACGATTGCCATGATTTACGATTGCCAGGAATGAAAATTTGAGGATTTGAGGATTTTAAATACTGCTTATCCCCTTTAAGCAAGTTGATGTTTTCGGGAGCGGGTTTACGACCCCTCCCCGCCCTCCCCTTGAAGGATTACTCGTTATACACATTCTCCCAAAGCCCATATGACCTCACCCCGTCCCTCTCCTTGAAGGAGAGGGAGACCCTTTGCCTGATTTTTCATTCTGGTTCTTCCCTTTTCCCTAATTCCCAACGCCTAATGCCTAATACCTTATATGTAACATGTTATCCGTTGAAAGGTTGTCATGGCTTCGCCCTTTCGGTCACAGGATGTGATCGTATCCGGAACGGTTTGTTGCATCAGTCCGGGTAAATTCCCGGCACCCGGCTCCGATCCCCATGACAGGAGATTAACCGGGGGATTTTCAATCGAGTAACAAATGTACTCAAATGTTTTTCGAAAAAACAAGTTTTTTTGTGCCTTTTTTTCAACTTTTTTTTGTCAGGGTAAAAACCTAACGCCTTGAAAATCAGAAATTGGAAAATCTAAAATTCATAAAATCAAAAACATAGCACGGACATAATAGCGAATAGGGATTAGGCATTAGCGAATAGGGATTAGGGAAAAAAAATAATTAGAAATACTGCTTATCCCCTTTAAGCAAGTTGATGTTTTCGGGGCGGGGAGGGGTCATTTTATCAGCCGCCTCCGGTCGCCGTTTTTGATACTTGCTCAAAGTAGATAAGCATTATCCTCAAATCCTCTTCAAAACCGCTTCCATCAACTTTGCTGCGGCGGGGAGCCTGGATGGGGTATCGGAATTTTCGTCATCACCCGAAAGCTGTAGTCCGGATTGGAGGATCATTTGCCGGGCCTGGTCGAGTTTGCGGGTGGGTTCGCGGAGGGAGGCGGTGAAAATGTCGCCGTTCGTGCCGGTAGTAAGCGCTTCAAACACGAGGGTACAGAAGGCGGGCAGCGAAACCGGGACGGTGGTGGTATCGGGACGGCGCAGAATCATCGCGGCCATGAGTGGTGATCCCGGGGTGGTATTCTGAAGTTCTGCCATCCAGCCGGGGTGCTGGTCCGCACGTCCGCACACGGCCTCTTCGGCCTTTTGCATGGAGCGCTGTTTCACCCCGTCTCCGCCCGTTTCAAGGTACGACGAAAGGAGGATGAACCGGTCAGCGCCATGGCGGACGGCACACCGTGCCAAGATTCCGGTCCCTTCTTCATGGTTCCGGAATGCTTCGCCGGGATTCGATTCGAGCAGGGCGGCATCGTGATACAATGCGGCATGGATGACCATTTCGGGACGGTGTCGTTCGAAGAGTCCGGTCAATCCGGGTTCATCGGTGATGTCGGTGAGGGTGAGGATTACCGGGACCTGCTCCGGGTTTTGAATGAAAGCGCGGAGTTGCGTCAGCGCCTTTTCGGAACGGTCAGCAAGGATCAGCGACGCGGGTCTGAAGGCAAGGATCTGGCGGGTCAGTTCGGTACCTGTCGTACCTCCCGCACCGGTGATGAGAACCCGCTTACCCCGGATAGCGCGTTCCATCCCCTCTGTTCGTTTCGGGGAAAAGGAGTATTCAATGGTTCCCGGTTCCACATCTCTGGTCCCAGTTACGGAATCTTCAGCCACAGCAGCCGGTTTCACACTACGGAGGAGGGTGTCGAAACCGCCGTGGACCAGCGAGCGGAAGAGGAAGATCAATACCGTGGTGATCAGGAATTCAAGGATGATGATGGTCAGGGGGATGAAGAGGCGCTGGTTGATAAAATAGTAGGTAATAAAGTCGGTAAGGATAAAGAGAAAGCTTCCGGAAATGAGGATGAAAACCAGCCGGAAACCGCCGGCAAGTCCGGGATGGCGATCGGTTCCGGTATAAGCGCGGAATGTGAGGAATAACGCAACACGAACGACGACCATGATGGCGAGCACGATCGGGATCTCGGCTATTTCGCCGGCAGGAATGTCAAAGTTGAACCGCAACAGGTAAGCCAGGAATACCGAAGCCACCACGATCAGGCCATCGACGAGGGGACGGGTGCAAAAGCGGAAAAATTTATTTACGAATGACAAAATTTAACAGATTTACGATTGATTGATTGACTGAAATAATGAGTGATTGAGTGATTGAGTGATTGAGTGAATGAAAATTTTGAATTTTGATAACTGCTTATCTCCTTTAAGCAAGTTGATGTTTTCGGGAGCGGGTTTACAACCCCTCCCCGCCCTCCCCTTGAAGGGGAGGGAGACCCTTTGCCAGATATTGAAAGAAAAATGATCATTGAAAGACATTTATTTTTATCTTTTTTCAATGAAATCTTATACAATCCCCGTTCAACTTCTCCCTCCCCTTCAAGGGGAGGGCGGGGAGGGGTCATTTTATCAGCCGCCTCCGGTTGCCGTTTTTGATACTTGCTCAAAGGAGATAAGCAGTTTTTGATATTTGAATTTTTAATCTGTTTCTATCCGGTCTTCTCCCCGAGCGTCATGGTTTTACGGATAACGGTCTTATAGCGTTTGCCGATGTCGCGGCATTGAACTTCGAATGAAAGTCCGTCGAGGTGGCGGAGAATTTCGCGTACCATCGCGGGGTCGATGCCTGTGTCGAAGCCTGTGAGGTCGAATTCAAAGATTTTGAGCGACTGTTCGGGCATCACCTTCAATCCCTCGCGGATGATGGTAACCGAGATGTAACCGGTGTTTTCATCGATAAGCGGGAGGAAGTCGGAAATGGAACCGGAACTTTTATCATTTTTCGAGACCCGGAATCCTGAGATGAAAAACGGACTGTTTCCGTTGTTGAAAAGTCGCAGGGAGATGTTGTTTTCGGTCACCGAGGGGATCAGCGCCGGCAGGGGCTTGATGGTGTCGCGGTAGAACTTGTAGAACAGAAACACCGAGAAGGCGCTCATGACAAAGGCCGCCACCGAAAGAAAGAGGGTGATGATCACCAGGAAGCGGAGATCGACGGGGATGAGGGTGGAGGAGAGAAGCATGACTAAGTTAATGAGTGAATGAGTGAATGAGTGAATTGGGGTGTGGGTGTGGAGGTGGGTGTGGAAGTGGTTGTGCGTTGGGTTTTTGGGGTTGGGGTCAGGTGTGGTCCGGGTAACGGGGTGTTTGGGTTTTGAGTTTTTTGTGCTAAGATAGGAAGTTTTTTACAATAATATTTCCGGCGGGGGGTTTTTTGAATTTCAGAAGGGTCATCATTTGAAAGTAGAAAATCTCTCGTACCTTTACAAAAATTTTTCAAAGATAACCTCAAAATAACAATACCATGTTTACCAGGATCATCTTGTATTTTTTATGTGCCGCCGGGCTGATGATGGCGCCGCTTTGCTTACCGGCGCAGTGTTTCCGTGGGAATACAGCCGTCGGTCCGGGGGAATACCTCGCCTACGATGTTTCGTACCAGGTGGGGCCGGTGTGGTCGAACGTAGCGTCGCTTACCATGACTACTGCCCGGGAGACGGTGGGTGGCAAGGAGGTATTGCATTTAAAACTGAATGCCCGTACCTACCCGATGTACGACCACCTCTTCAAGGTGCGCGACTCCTACGAATCGTGGGTGAATGCAGCGACCTGGGCGCCGGTAAAGTTCCAGCGGTATACCATGCACAACCAGAACACGGTGCTGATGACCCTGTTCATGTACCCGGCCCAATCATTTTTCACTTACAACTACAAGCTGAACAACGAGCCGGTGTCGAACGGCAAGGGGAGCATCGGCAAGTGTATGAACGACATGGTGTCGTCGGTCTTCTTCCCGCGCACCCTCGAACTCGAAAATCAGCGCCCGGGAACGGTTTTCCCCCTGTCGATCCTGTACAACGATCAGCCTACCTCTCTGCGGATGGTGGCCGGCGGTAAGGGGATCATCAAGGACCGTGACGGGAAGATGTACCATTGCAGCAAGTTCATCGTGAAGATGAATGCGACGGTGAGCTATTTCAAAGCGGGGTCGGATGTAGTGGTGTGGATGACCGCCGATAAAAACAAACTTCCGGTTTACGTGGAGGCCGAATTGAAGGTGGGCACCGTGAAGATCTACCTCAAAGAAGCCCGGGGACTGCGAAACCCGATGACGGCTCTGTTATCAAAATAAATCTGGTGTTGCCGGAGGAGCCCCCATGTTTGCGAAGTCAGAATTGCTAATGTTATCAAAATAAACCGGTATTGCCCCGGGACATATTTCACGACACTGCTTTGTACCCGTTAAGTTGGGAATTCAACCGGGATCGAATGAAATCCAAAGGCGAACACTGCTTCTGACCTTCATCCCGCCTTGCGAAACCAGCGCAGGTACCTTTGTTAACATCCTTTCCTGGTTAAAACCCGGTTTCTCTACAACCGGAAGATGGAAATCTCCCTGATTTTAAGACCCTTACATATTATTAGGATTTTTCCCTAACATGTCTGATTTTTTGTAATTTTACAGGGTTTTTATTAAACCGACAAACATCCTCATGAATAGATTGTTAGGGTTATCAGCACTATTACTGATTGGGATCATGGGTTACGGACAAAAGGGTCTGCCGGTTCTCAACACCTCCATTGCCCGGTATGGGGCGAATGATTATAAGCGCATCATCACGGATCGAACAAAGGCGTTGACTGTGAAGCCAGAACTGTTTTCGGCCTGGTACGACCGGGGTATTGCCCGGTATATCCTGCAGGATTTCAAGGGCGCCGTTGAAGATTTCACCCAAGCTGCCGATTTGAACGCTAAGGCTCCCTATGTTTTTTACAACCGGGCGCTGGCCCGTTATGGCGCGAAGGATTTTTCCGGTGCGGTGGCCGATTACCGGGAAGCAGTGCGGCTGAATCCCACGCTCGCCACTTCGAACGATCATCCCTGGGAGGCCCTTCCCTGCTTCAACCGGGGCAATGCTAAATCGGATCTGCGCGATTTCGCCGGAGCCGTTGTTGAATTCGACCAGGCCATCGCGTTGAACCCCGTTTTCGGGGCTGCCTGGTTTTATCGCGGAAATGCGAAATATGAACTTGGGGATTTCATCGGAGCCCTGAGCGATTACAACATGGCAAAGGAATTCTCTCCTCCATTGTATACCCTCTGTATGAACCGCGGACTCGCCCGGTACCGGATGAAGGATCTGGCCGGGGCGCTCGGCGACTTCTCAAAGGCATTGGAGATACAACCCTCTGATGCAAAGTTGTGGTACCTCATTGGGGCAGTCGAAGTGGAATCGGGAATGCAGGAAACCGGCTGTAAGGATCTTCTGAAAGCTGTGAAAGCAGGCAGCGAAGAGGCCTCTGAATTTATGAAAGCCCGGTGCCGGTAACGGCTCAACCAACACCTTCCCCGTTTCAGTTATGAAATGAGTGATTGAGTGACTGAGTGACTGAGTGAAAATGTAAATCAGGTATTAGGCAATAATTAAAAAACTGCTTATCTCTTTTAAGCAAGTTGATGTTTTCTTGGCGGGGAGGGGTCATTTTATCAGTCGCCTCCGGTTGCCGTTTTTGATACTTGCTCAAAGGAGATAATTAGCATTCAAAATTCTCAAATCCTCAAATCCCCAAATTCTCAAATCGTTTTCCGTTTTCCATTTTCAATTGTCAATTGTCCATTGTTTCATTTTCTTTTCCTAAAAATCGGAAAGGAGATGATCCGCGTTTTATGAATCATGTACATCAGGGTGGTTACCAGCACGCCCCGGCCATAGCGGAGGCTGCGGGTGAAGCTGATGGAGGAGGCTTCGGGGAAGTAGCGGGTCGGGCAGGAAATCTCTCCGATCTGAAAGCCATGACAAAGGATTTGGGCAAGCATCTGGTTGTCGAAGACGAAATCGTCGGAGTTGGCCGGGTAGTTTATGGTTTCGAGCACCTCGCGCGAAAAGGCCCGGTAGCCGGTGTGGTACTCCGATAGCTTTTCATTCATCAGAAGGTTCTGGATCAGGGTCAGGATACGGTTGAAGAAGTACTTGTAGTAGGGCATTCCGCCGCGGAGGGCGCCTTTCCCCAGAATGCGCGACCCGATGACCACGGGATAGACCCCGTCGGCAATGAGGTGTACCATCGCCGCGATCAGCTTCGGCGTATACTGGTAATCGGGATGGAGCATGACCACGATATCGGCTCCCAGTTTCAACGCGGTATCATAACAGGTCTTCTGGTTGGCGCCATATCCCCTGTTTCGTTCATGCCGGATCACATGGTGGATGGGAAGGCGGCGGGCCGTATCGACCGTCGCATCCCGGCTGGCATCATCGACCAGGATGAGCTCATCGACCAGCCCTGCGGGTATCTCCCCGATGGTCTGTTCCAGCGTTTTCTCGGCATTGTAGGCCGGTAAGACGACGATGATCTTTTTTTGGTGGATCACGAGAGTTTCATTTGAAACTTATGCTATTTTTTCTTTCTTTTGCTGTTATCTCTTCTTTCTTTTGCTGCCATCAAAAGAAAGAAGCAAAGAAAACTCACCGCTTCCGGAAATTCACTAAAAATCATCGTCATTCGCTAAACTGCGGAAACTCGTCGCTTCGCTCCTCAAACACTCCGCAGTTTTTAACGCTCTTTCCTCGATTTTCATAACGTGAATTTCCTAATGCGGCTCTTAACAATCTAATTCCTAATGCGGCATTTTTAATCCTTTATTCATTTCTCTTTATGATCAGTTTATCGATCCGGTTGCCGTCCAGATCGACCACCTCGAACTCATACTCTTTCCAGGTAAATTTTTCGCCGGGTTCCGGGATATGGCGCAGGATGCTCATGGCCAGTCCGGCAAGGGTGTCGAACTTGATCTTCGATTTATCAAAGCCCTGGATGTTGAGTTCATAGGCAAATTCGTAGAACGACATTTGTCCGTCGGCCAGCCACGACCCGTCGTCGCGGGGGGTAAGGCGGGGCTCGTCGGGGCTCGGTTCGTTGAAGTCGCCCACCAGCGCCTCGAGGATGTCGTTCAGGGTGACCATCCCGACGGTCGACCCGTATTCATCGACCACAAGTCCGTAGTGGATCTTCTGCACCTTGAAGAGCTCGAGGGTTTCATAGGCGGTGATGGTCTCGAGGATGAACTGGGCCGGCCGGATCATCCCGGTCAGGCTGAGGGCTTCATCGCAAAGGTTTTTCAGGATCAGGTCTTTGATTAAGAGCACTCCCTTCACGTTGTCGAGGTCGTCTTCACATACCGGATACACGGAGTGAAGCTGGTCGCCGATCTTTTTCCGGATCTCCGCAGGCGAATCGTGTACGTCGATCCAGACCAGGTCGCTGTGGTGGGTCATGAGCGAGGAGATCTTGCGGTCGCCCAGGTGGAAGACGCGTTCGACAATATCCTGTTCGATCTCCTGGACCTCGCCATCGTCGGCCCCCTCCTGCACCATCGCCTTGATCTCCTCTTCGGTGACCCTCGATTCGGACGAAGGTTTTACCGGCAAGATGCGCAGAATGAGGTCGGTGGTATGGGTCAGGAGCCAGGTGAAGGGCCAGGTTATGGTCGACACGAAGATCATGGGGCGTACCATCATCCGGGCAATGCGTTCGGCATTCATGAGTCCGATGCGTTTGGGTACAAGTTCGCCGACCACCATCGAGATAAAGGTCACGATGAGGACGACGAGGGCGAGGGCGAGGTTTTCGCTCCAGGGCGTGGAGAGGCCGGCTTTGCTGAGCGCCGCCGACATCGATGCCGTGATCTCGTCGCTCGAGAAGACCCCGGTCAGGATTCCGATGAGGGTGATGGCGATCTGGATGGTCGAAAGGATGCGCGTGGGGGCATTGGCGTTTTCGAGGGCCAGCCGCGAGGCGCGGTCGCCCTTCTGGGCATCAAGGTCAAGCTTCGACTTCCGTGCCGAAACCAGGCTGATCTCGGCCATGACAAAGAAACCGTTGATCAGGAAGAGAATGAGCAGAACGACAATGGCTGATATCATGATCGTTGTATTTCAGCAAATATACAAGGAAATCGTGACCGGTGAAAAAGAAGTGTTGTTACAGCAGTATATTCAGTAACTTTGTGATGGGATGACCGGGATCAACGGATCATCCGTTAAATACTGCCAAACCGGACCGAACAGGTAAGCCGGCAACGAAATCCTGTTATATCCGGTAAAACCCGAAAACCTTTTATACGCATACCATGAGCCGACGCGGAATCCAATTTACAGCCATCCTGTTATTCATTGGGATTTATCTTGTTCCTTCCCCATCGGCCGGTGCGATGGTTCCCGCTATGACCCTGCCAGCCGGTTTAGAATTCATTGGATTCTCTGTTTTCAGCCGGGTTGCCTGCTGGTTGCCGGTCACAGGTGAAACTTCCGATACGATAAAGGATCATGGCAAAAATACGGAACCTGGCGCTACGCAGGGCTCACCGATGAATGACTCCGCACCAGGAAGCAGGACATCACGGGAATTATCTCCATCCGTTTCGATCAGCGGGGAATTAACCCATAAGAGATTAAAAAGTTCGGAGAACGATACCATCCGTGCAGTTGTCGAAGTGACCATGGCCGGCAAAGGAAAAGTCGATACCCGGATCGACAATATGGGATACTGGCGGCGGATGATGAAGAAGGGGTATGTTTTGCCCAGTCCAAAAGCGGAGGTCCCCCCCGGAACTTTTACCGGGCCAGAGATCAGGGTGTATGAACTGGTTAAAATTCAAAGTTCAAAATCAGGTATTGGGAATTGGGAATTAGGAATCAGGGAAAAGGATTCAAATCACTCAATCAGTCAATCAATCAATCAGTCAATCAGTCATTCACTCATTCACTCATTCACTCATTCACTCAATTTTTTTTCCCCCGACATTCCGGTGACCGGCGAAACAGAGGTGACCCAGAGTGAGAATTCGGTATTCATCGATCCGTCGGATGAGTCGGTTGTAGTGAGCAGTAACAACTCAAGCAGTTGGATCGTAGGCTTTGCCGAGGATCTATATGGCGCGGATGCGCTGCACACCTCCGACCGGGGGATGAGCTGGCAGGGGACCACGCGTGGCGCCGGAGGTACCAACCAGGGCGATCCGGCAACCGCCATCGGCAACAACGGCTGGTGGTATGTCGGTAAAATCGACGCGGGTTCGGGGCAGTCGGTATCATACAGCAAAAACAAGGGGCAAACGTGGACCCGTGTCGTGGTTGCCAACGGTCCGGTCGCGGGCGACGGATTGCTCGACAAGAACCATTTGTGGATCGACAACACCTCGGGAAGTCCATATGAAGGCTATCTCTATGATGCCTGGACCAACTTTATGCCCGGGTCGCCCGACAGCCTGCAGATCCAGGTTTCCCGGTCGGCCAACCACGGACTCTCCTGGTCCTCGCCGGTGGGAATCAGCCAGGGGGCCGGCGCCCTGAACCTGAATCACGGGGTCAACCTGCACACCGGCACGTCGGGTGAGGTTTACGCAGTGTGGAGCATCTACGATGCATGGCCTGCCGATGAAACAGCCATCGGTTTTTCCAAATCGCTGGATGGCGGCGGGATATTTACCCCGGCCGTCAGGATCATCAACAATATCAAAGGAATCCGCGCCTCGCTCACTGCAAAGCAGATGCGCGTCAACGCCTTTCCGTCCATGGCGGTTGACAACAGTACCGGTCCGCACCGGGGTACCCTTTACGTGGTCTTTCCCAACGTGGGATTCCCGGGCATCAACACCGGTTCCGATATTGACATATACCTGATCCGCAGCGGCGACGGGGGCGATACCTGGTCGGCGCCTGTCCGGGTAAACCAGGATCCGCCCGGGTTGGGCAAACAGCACTTTTTCCCCTGGATCACCTGTGATCCGGTTACCGGCGGACTGTGCGTGGTTTATTACGACGACCGCAACGCGGGCCCGGGCGAAGTCGCCGTTGTCGTCTCCTGTTCGTGGGACGGCGGCCTTACCTGGACCGACTTCCAGGTGAGCGACTACCAGTTCACCCCGGCGCCGATTCCCGGACTGCCCTACAACTACTTCGGCGATTATATCGGCATCCAGTCACGGAATATGAAGGTCTATCCCATCTTTACCAGCAACCACCAGGGAAGAGCCATGTCGTACGTCTCGCCTTTCGACCTGGGACCGAATCCCAACCAGCCCTGGGTGGTCTATTATTCCGACTCACTTGCGCCTGTACCCCTCCTGAAGTCACCCGTCACAGGAACAGCGGTAACCGGGGAACTTACAACATCCGCAAGGTTCCGGAACCGTGAATCCGGGGGGCTGACCTTTGGTGATTCCCTCTATCTGACGCTCGGTTTGAAGAACATCGGCGATCAACCGGCCCAGGAGGTTACGGCAACACTCTCCTCCCCTTCGCCCCTGGTAGAGATCACCGACAGCACAGCGTTCTATGGCGCCATCACGGCTGGAGCAGTCGGAACGGTGGTGAACGGATTCACCCTGAAAGTCTCCGATACCATCCCCGACGGGGTACCGGTGCGATTCGACGTCAGGGCCTCGTCGCCCGATTCGGTATGGTACAGCCACTTTGCCGTGGAATCGGGGGCGCCGGCGCCCCGGATCACGGGATTATCGGTGAACGACAGCGCCGGAGGAAACTCAAATGGCAGGCTGGACCCCGGTGAGACCGTCGAACTCATCTTCACCAATAAAAACAGCGGTGATTTCTCCTGCCTGCTGACATCGGGACGATTAACCATCCTTGCTCCTTACCTGACGCTTCTTTCCGATAGTGCCTTCCTCGGCACCCTTCTCCCGGGCGCTGTGAAACCGGCAGCATTCACGGCAGTGGTTGATGCAGATGCCCCCCTGGGCAGCGCCATTGACCTGTATTACCGGCTGATCTCGGGAGGGTATAATGCGCATGGCACGTTCCGTGAGATCATCGGCGTGGTTGCCGAAGACTGGGAGAGCAATTCCTTCACCCGGTTCCCCTGGCAGCAGATGGGCACGCTCCCCTGGACCATCACCAATGTGAATCCCTGGGAAGGGGTATACTGCGCGCAGTCGGGGGCTATCTCCGACTACCAGAGCTCCCAGATGTTTGTCACCTATGAATCGGCTGCCGATGATTCGATCTCCTTCTTTTTGAGGACCTCGAGTGAACCGGGGTACGACTTCCTGATCTTTCAGATCGATAACGTGACGCAGGGTCAATGGTCGGGAGAGACCTCCTGGACGCGGGTTGCCTTTCCTGTTGCGGCCGGGTCACACCAGTACAAATGGATCTACCGGAAGGATCTGGCATTTGCTTACGGGCTCGACAAAGCCTGGGTCGATTTCATCGCCTTCCCGGCGCCGGTACTCCCGGCTGTCGATCCGGGTCCGGCCGACACCCTTTGTGCCGGTAAGCTGGTACCGCTTCAAGCCACGGCATCGCAGTACGATTCCATCCGGTGGACCACCCTCGGCGACGGATTGTTTGCCAATGATACCGCGCTGAATACCGTTTACACGCCCGGCACCCTCGACATCATTGAAGGAACCGCCACACTCCGGCTTACAGGCTACGGGAAGTATGGCAGCATGGCGAAGAATAAGGTGATCACCATCCGCCCGTTGCCACACGCCTTTATCACGGTTTCGCCATACGATACCGTATGTGCCGGCAATGCGATCCTCCTCGCGGCCGATACCGCCGGGATTTCATCCAACCGGTGGATCCCCGGGGGGATGACCACACCGGAGATCACGGTCGATACGGCAGCGACCGGCGGGATGGGAAATTACTGGTACCGCCTTACCGTCACGAACCGCTTCTCCTGTTCCGCAAAGGATTCTGTCGTGATCACCTTTAAAAACTGCACGGGTATTGAGGAGCCGCAAATGCAAACCATCCGGGTATGGCCCAACCCGGGAGATGGCCGGTTCCTGATCGGGATGCACACCCTGGCCGATGAACCCGTCACCCTGACCATCCACGATGCAAACGGATCGGTCGTATTTCACGAAATAATCCACCTCCATCCGGCAAACTGGATCAAAAAAATCAATCTGAATATTGCTCCCGATGGTGTTTATTTATTGACTTTAACGACATCGGGAACTCCGATCACCCGGAAGCTGATCATCCGAAAACAGGCGCCCGGGGGCTGAGGTTTTTGTAATGATCCCTTTTTTCTTACAGGTAGAGGGTCTCCCTCTCCTTGAAGGAGAGGGCCGGGGTGAGGTCCTATAGACTTTATGAGTATGTGTATAAAGAGTAGCCCTTGAAGGGGAGGGAGAAGTTGAAAGGGCTCTCTGTATAACAAATTGAAAAGAGGGTCACGGAGAACCCACAGAGGTCAAAGGAAAAACAAAGCCACGCCGGTAACTGCAATAAATGCGCCAGCGGCTTCCTTTAAGGTCACTTTCTCTTTGTAAATGAGCATGGAGGGCGGAATGATCAGTACCGGTACCAGCGCCATGATGGTTGCGGCAATCCCGGTATCAGCATATTTTATGGAGATCAGCGAGAAGGATACCCCGAGGAAAGGACCAAAGAAAGCTCCCAGGGTCAGTTGCATCATGGCTTTCCGGTTGGTGAGTGCGCGGAAGGTATCTCTCCAGTGCCGCATGACGAAGAACATCGCCGAAAATCCGGTAATTCCAGCGATGACGCGGATCTGAGTCGCGGCAAAGGTGTCGTAACCCTGTATTCCCACCTTGCTCAGTACCAGTCCGCCCGCCTGACCCAAAGCGCCGCCCAGGCCCAGGAGGATCCCCCAGAGGGGATAATTGAATTTCACCCTGCCAAACCCGTTCCCTTCGGTTCCCGATTCCTGTCGTTTCAGTACCACGATACCAATGCCGGTAATGGTCAGGATCATACCCAGCCAGCTCATCGGACTGAGTGTTTCACCCAGTACGATCCAACTGAGGAAGGCCGTCATGGGAGGAGCCAGCGCCATCAGCAGCATCGACACCCGGGCGCCGATCACCACGAAAGCCTGAAAGAGGCACAGGTCGCCGAAAACAAACCCGATCAGCCCCGAAAGGGTGAGGTAAAGCCATGCATGCGGGGAGGCGTCGACCGGGAGGAGTACCCCGCGGTACACCCAGGTAAACAGGGACAGAAAAGAAAATCCGATCACCAACCGCAACAGGTTGACGGCCATCGAACCGATGCGCCGGCTGGCAGCTTCAAAGGCAAGGGCAGTTACCGTCCAGAACATGGCGGTGAGCAGTGCAGCAAATTCACCCAGATGATTCGTCAAAACAGAATTCAAATTAAGGGATCAGATATTAGCGATTAGCGAATAGGGAATAGCGAATAGCCAACATAAGGGATCAGATATTAGCGATTAGCGAATTGGGAATAGGAATTCAAAATTTCCCCGTTCACCCGTTTTCAATTTTCAATTTTCCATTCTCAATTCCTTTTATTGTCAATTTTCAATTGTCCATTTTTTTGTCCAACTAGTTCCCCCGCGTAGCCAGCCACGACTCCGGGTTCTGGATGGTTTTTCCGCGCCAGAGCTCGAAATGGACCTCTGACTTTTGTTCACCGGGATCGACGTAAGCCCTGCCGATCTGCTGGCGGGCAGTAACCTGTTGACCTTCCCGGACCATCACATCCCCCAGGTTCGAGTATACGGTAAGGTACTCGCCGTGGCGGATGATCACCACCTTGTTGATGCTGGCCAGTGAAAACACGCGGCTGACGCGGCCGTTGAATACCGATCGGACCGCGGCTCCCCGTTCGGTCATGATATCGATGCCATTATTTTTCACCTTCACATGTTCGAGAACCGGATGGTCATGTTGTCCAAAGCACCCCGAGATAAAGCCCCGGTCGGTGGGCCAGGGCAGGCGGCCGCGGTTCGCCGAAAAGGAGGAGGAGAGTTGACGCTCCACAGGGGTGAGTTCCAGGACATTGCCGCCGGCGGAAGTCCCGGTCGCCTTACGGTTCTTCCCTTCGGTTTTCGACGCCCGTGTTTCCGAAGCCCGGATCTCATCGGCAATCAGCTTCTGGATTGCATACTCCAGTCGCTGTGCGGCCCGTTGCTTGGTCTGCAAGGTCGAACGCAACTGTTTCTCCTTCGAAGAGAATTCCTTCACCGATTTAGCCTTCTCCGTCTTTTCCCGGTCGAGCTTTTGCTTCTCTGCTTTCTGCGATTGCATGAGGGTGAGTTTCTTCGTTTTGATCTCCTCCAGCTCTTTCCGCTGCCTGTTGATGGCCGTCTGGGTCGACTCGATGCGTTCGGCCTGCATCCGCCGGTACGAAGCATATTGCTGGTAATACTTTATCCGCCGGTAGGCCTGGTTGAAATCCTTTGCTGAAAAAATGAACATCAGCCTGTTCTGTCCATTCATATTCCGGTAGGCATAACTGATCATCCGGGCATATTCCTCTTTCAGTTGCCGCAATTGGCGCGACATCCGGTCGATCTCAACATTTTCAACGGCGATCCTGACTTCCACGTCATTCAGCTCTTTGTCGATCGTGTTGATCAGCGCCTCCCGGCTCTTGATCTGACGGGTGAGGATCTGTAATTTGTTCAGCGAGGACTGCTTGCTCTTTTTGGTCTTTTCGAGAAGATCGGTGGTGTACCTGATCTCGTTCTCCAACTGCTGGCGGGTCCGTTCGAGCCGCTCCTTCTCTTTTGCAGCCTGTCCGCTGGCCTGACCGATCAGGATCAGGATTATAAACAACGTTAAAATCATCCGGGGAATGAGGTACATCCCGGTGGTGAGCCGGTTCCGGGATTTTTTCACCGTATTGATGTCAGCTACCTGACCGGAAATTGGATCCGGAACTACAGGCAGCAGATCCTGTCCGAAACCCGTAACATCACGCGTTGAACCCCTCTTCCCGGTGAAGGAAGCGGTTGCCGAACGTTTGATCGGTTCCGGGTAATGGTTCATTCGATTCACTTGATTTGCCGGAAACTCGCCGGAATTTTAAAGGGAAACTGAAGGGGATTCCCGAGCACGATCTTCGAGAAGGTGGCCTGTACCCGGATGGTGTTGTCGGCCCAGATGATATAACGCATCTCGTGGGGTACCATCTGCCCATCAATGGATTCAAACGCGCTGTAAGACGATTCAAGTTTGATGTTATCGCGGCGAATCTCCTTGACGTCGGCATGGGTGATTTTGAAAGTCTCGGGATCAAGCCAGATATTCTGGATCAGGATCTTGAGATTCTCATGGCCCGATTTGACGAATTTCTTCAGCTTGTACCGCTCACTGGTCGAGAGTTTGTAAAATCCCCGGTCGATGGAGGCCCTGAACTTCCCGTTTTCATAAAACTGAAGGTCGGTACCGAGTAGAAATGCCTGAAGCAGGTCATAATCGAGGTTGGTGTTCAATACCCGGTTCAGATACTCATAATCGCCCATAAACCAGGTGTTGTTGAGCCGGTTGATCATCTTCACCGAATCAACGGAGATCATCAGCCTGATGGCCTCAATCCCCAACATCGGGGTGAGCGAAATCCAGATCAGGCTGTCCTTGCGGATGCGTAATTGTCCGCTGAAACTGGTCTCTTTTCCCTGGTTGGTGTACGTAGCCGAGAATTTTGCCGAAAGCCAGTCGTATTTCAGCTCTTTTTCCTTTAGCTTTTCAAAAAGATAATCAGCGCCCTCTTCTTTCAGCGGGACTTTCATTACGTTGCGGGTCGGGCTGCAGGAGAAGAGCAGAATAAGAAGAAGAATTGAAAATGGAAAATGGAAAATGGAAAACGGAAAACGGAAAAAAGAAAAACGAAAAACAGGAAAGTGGGTGAACAGGTAAACTTTGAATTTTGACATTTGTATCTTGAATTATTGTTTGTTCCCCTATTGCCTAATGTCTATTGCCTATTCCCTATTGCCTAATGTCTATTGCCTATTCCCTATTGCCTAATGCCTGGTTTGATTTTTCTGTCCGTTTATGGAAGATACTTTTTCTCCGCGATCTTTTTTTCCAGCATATCGGATCCTTCTCCCTTTTGCTTTGCCTTTTGCCAGTATTCGAGCGCTTTCGATGAATTTCCAAGTTTGAATTGCACGTCGCCATAGTGTTCCAGTACTTCGGAACTGGGTTCTTCTTTATTTTCGATCGCTTTACGGATCCATTCCTCGGCATCCTTATATCTTCCCTGCATGAAGAATACCCACCCATAAGTGTC
This sequence comes from Alphaproteobacteria bacterium, assembly GCA_009928665.1. Taxonomy (GTDB): domain Bacteria; phylum Bacteroidota; class Bacteroidia; order Bacteroidales; family FEN-979; genus CAIVAT01. The sequence continues at coordinate 11,984 of SACF01000033.1, read as the reverse complement.
CTGAAACGAGGCATTTTCCGGATCGAGGATGACAGCTTTCTGAGCCATGTTCGCAGCTTTTTCGAGTTCAATGCCTTTTACCGAAAGGTAATAGGCGTAGTTGTTCAGCACATAGGCGTTGTCGTTCTTGAGTTTGAGGGATTTTTCATAAGCTTTGAAGGCTTCTTCTTCATTTTTCAGGGCATGGCTGGCATCGCCTTCATACATGTAAAACTGGGCGAGCAGATCATCGTTGTCGGCTACCAGCGAAGCGCCGGAGCGGAATATTTTAAGGGATGCGTCGTACTGTTTCAACTGAAGTGCGGCAAGTCCGGTGAAGAGAAAGGGCACCGGTTGGTCGGGAAAGAGTTCCATGGCCCTTTTGCCGTATGTAAGCAAGTGATCGTATTGACTTTCCTGAAGATCCAGACGCAATACCTGTTCCCAGACCGCGTAGCGTGTGCTGTCGAGAGAGAGTACTTTAAGAAATGCCTCCCGGGCTTCCACGTATTTTTTGTCCTGGGTAAGGAAATCTCCGTAGATCGACCAGGCCTTCGGATCCCCGGGATGGGTGTTAATCAGGATGGAGGCAAGGGTAAAAGCCTGATCTTTCAGGTTGTTGTAAATCTCGTTGACCGAATAGAAAGAGAGCAGGATGGTCACTTTGGCATCGATGTCGAGGTTGGGATTTGCGAATCCCAGCTTCAGCTCTTCGAAGGCTTTTTCTTTATTGCCGGTCTTACGGTAATAATCGGCCAGCGACATGTGGATATAGGGATTCTCCGGGTCGGTTTCGGCAATTTTCCGGTAGGTGGCCAAGGCTCTTTCGGGCATGTTGTTTGCCAGGCAAAATTCGGCGAGGATCGCCTGATACTTGCTTTCGCCGGGAAATGCCGTGATCAGTTTCTGCACCTCATTTTCTGCATTTTCAAGATCATTCAGATGAAGATATATCTTCTGTTTCTGGAGGGAGATCTCTTCCGATACACCGGCCTCTTCCTCGATCCGGTTGTAGACGCCGATAGCCTCCCGAAATTTTTCATTCTGCAGGTAAAGTGCGGCAAGCTGGTACTGGTAGTCGGGGTTTTCAGGATTGTCGGTAACAACTTTTTCATAGATGGGGATGGCTTCGGCGGGCTTTCCCGACATCTGGTAAAGTTCTGCAAGGAAGAGCTGATACCAGATTCTGTCGGGGTTGAGTTGCACCGCTTTCCGGGCAAGGGTGACAGCGTCAGCGGGATTTTTCAGCATTACCTCGAGGCGGGCCAGTTCGTAATAGCCTACGGGATCGCCGGGATAACTCTCCACATACTTCCGGAAGAGTTCCCGGGCCCCTTTCAGGTTCCCGATGATCGCCTCCTTTTTTGCATCGATGAGCTGACTGGTATTCCCGGCAACGGCAGCAGTTCCCTCCTGGTTCTTTTTCTGCTTCTTTTTATCGGGGATGTTGATACGTTCCACGGTATGGCGGGAACCAACGGCAGTATACCACCCCGATGCATAGCAGGAACCGGTAAGCAATCCGGCAAGCAGAACGATAATAATGGTGGGTGTGACGGATCCTCTCTTCATAGCTTGACCGGATATCTCTTTGATTAAAACCTTCATTTATTCCCCGTGTGACCGAATCCACCTTCGCCACGCGCTGTTTCAGCGAGTTCAACAACCGGTTCCCACTCCACCTTTTCATGCGCGGCCACGATCATCTGGGCGATGCGTTCGCCGTCGGTGACGGTAAAATCCTCCTTCGACAGGTTCACGAGGATGATCCTGACTTCGCCACGGTAATCGGCATCGATGGTCCCGGGCGTATTCAATACCGTGATCCCGTGCTTTATGGCAAGGCCGCTCCGGGGGCGGATCTGCGCCTCATATCCTTCGGGGATCTCAACAAACAGACCGGTGGGGATCAAGGCACGTTCCATAGGTTTCAGGAGGACGGGAGCGTCGAGCGAAGCCCGCAAATCCATCCCTGCCGATGCTCCGGTTTCGTATGAAGGAAGCGCATGCCGGGAGTGGCTTACTATTCTGATCTTCATTCAGTCAAATTTGTCGCAAAGGTACTAAAAATTGCGGACCTGAACCAGTGGATCAGTGGACAAGCGGACTAGTAGACAAAAACAATGGAAAAACTGCTTATCCCCTTTAAACAAGTTGATGTTTTCGGGGCGGGTTTATGACCCCTCCCCGCCCTCCCCTTCAAGGGGAGGGAGAAGTTGAACGGAGATTTTATAAGATTTCATTGAAAAAAGATAAAAACAAATGTCTTTCAATGATCATTTTTCCTTCAATATCTGGCAAAGGGACTCCCTCCCCTTGAAGGGGAGGGCGGGGAGGGGTCATTTTATAAGCAGCCTCCGGTTGCCGTTTTTGATACTTGCTTAAATGGGATAAGCAGTTTGGAAAACCGAAAACGAAGACAATGAATCTTCATTCAATCAATCAATCAGTCAATCATTCGTAAGTCCTAAATCAATTAGCACATTAGCAAATCAGCAAATCAGCACATTTTAAATCCTTTTTTTCCTTCAACAACCCAGACGACTACTCCGAAGATGGCAAACAGCAAAAGGTTGAAACCAACGGCGGGGATAAAGTGGTCGAAACGGATTTGTGTGCTGATGCCGTAGAGGAGCAGTGAAAGAGCGATATATCCGAATGATTTTCCGAGGTTGTAGGGAATAGGGTAATATTTCCGGCCGGTGAGGTAAGCAAGGACCATCATGGTCGCGTAACAGAAGAAGGTGGCCCATGCCGAGCCGTAATACCCATGAAAGAAGTGATCGGGCGATCGCGGGATCCAGATCAGGTTCAGCGCCAGGGTTACCGCCATCCCGGTAATGGTTATCACGGCCCCCCAAAGGGTCTTTCCGGTCAGCTTAAACCAGATGGAGAGGTTGAAATAGACTCCGAGGAAGAGTTTGGCCAGCATCAGGACGGGAATCACAGCGCGGGCTTCGCGGAATTGTGGCCCGGTAAGATGGATGAAAACGGTATCGAGAAACAGCATGGTCAACAGGAAGATGACCGACACCGCGATGATGAAATAATCCATGATGCGTGCGTACATCTGCCGGGCATCCTTGTTTTTCATCTGGGCAAAGAAGAAAGGTTCAGCCGCAAAGCGGTAAGCCTGGATAAACAGGACCATCAGCACGGCGATCTTGTAACAGGCGCTGTAGATTCCTACCTTGGCTTCCGCCTCGGCCGGTGTGCCGGGGAGCAGGTAACGGAGTAATATCCGGTCGATGGTTTCGTTTACGATTCCGGCCATTCCCGCTACCATCAGCGGCAGTGAATAGAGGATCATCCTCTTCCAGAGGGCGGTATCGAAATGCCACTTCAGCCCGAGAACCTGCGGCAACAGCAGGACCAGCGTCACCAGGCTGGCAATGAGGTTGGCGATAAAGATGTACTCGATGGTCCAGTCGGGCCGGTATATGTATCCGACCAAACTGCCAATCCATGTATGTGAATAATTATTAAAGAGATAGGGACAGAGCAGCAGGAAAAAAAGGTTGAGCAACACCAGCGTAAAGATGTTGACCGATTTGATGACCGAGAACCATATGGGGCGGTTCAGCGCACGGAGGCGGGCAAAGGGGATGGCCGAAAGTACATCGAGTGCGATGATCCATGAAAACCAGATGATGACATTGCGGTACTGCGGATATTGCAGCCACCGGGAAACGGCGCCCGGGAAAAGGTTGACGGCCAACAGGAACACTGCCGTAGAAACCAGAATCGAGATCAATCCGGTGCTGTAAACCTTCTGTTTGTCGGTTTCGGTTTCACTGAACCTGAAAAACGCGGTCTCCATGCCATAGGTCAGGATGACCATCAGCAGCGCGGTATAAGAGTAGAAGATGTTGACAATCCCGAATTCCCCTCGGGTCAGGAGTCCATAAGTGTAAAGGGGAACCAGCAGGAAATTGAGGAACCGCCCCAGGATGCTGGGAATTCCATAAATCGCCGTTTGCCCCGCAAGCCGTTTGAAAGGATTCATCCCTGCAAAGGTATCGGATTTGCAGAAACTTTTAATGATTCAAATTGGGTTCTTCCCTCCTATCTTTGCATCCGATTTTGATTTATGCCAAAAAATAAATTTTATGTGGTCTGGCAGGGGAAGCAGCCCGGGATCTACGAAGGATGGGCCGATTGCCGCAAACAGGTCGAGGGGTTCAACGGTGCGTTGTTCAAGGGTTTCCCGACCCGGGAGCTGGCGCAGAGCGCGCTGAACGATGACCCTTCGAAATATCTGTCGAAAAAACTGAACAGCCCGAAAAGGATCGTCTGTAACAATCCGTTGATCGGGGAGCCCGTTGCCGACAGCATTTGTGTTGATGCCGCCTGTTCGGGAAACCCGGGGGTCCTCGAATACCGCGGAGTCGATACCCGGTCGGGCGCGGAATTGTTCCGGATCGGCCCTTTCCCGCAAGGCACCGTTAATCTGGGAGAATTTCTGGCAATTGTCCACGCCCTGGCCTACCTGAAACAACGGGAAAGCAATTGGCCGGTTTATTCCGATTCACGAACCGCCATCGCCTGGGTCCGTAAAAAAGCCATCAACACCAACCTGGAACCTTCGCCGAAAAACCGGGAACTTTTCGATCTGGTCGGTCGCGCCCTTAAATGGCTGAAGGAACATGAATACAAGAACCGGGTGCTTAAATGGGAAACAGAATACTGGGGCGAGATTCCCGCTGACTTCGGAAGAAAGTAAATCCCAAGCTTCCGGATACGGATCCGCTAGCGTGGACCGGCGCCCTGGCCTGCATTCCTTCCGCTCCCGGTCTTCATGAAAAAGAAATATGACCCGATTTCGTCCCGGGGATCATTCCCATCATTACCTTCAATCATCCGTTCAGAATGGATAAAATGCATCCCGGATATGATGGATCACGGGTTCCCCTTTGACCATGAGGATGGTCACTACATCGAAACGTACATCGCCCTCATAACTGTGAAACCGGGTCCATGCATTGGCGGCATAAACCAGGATCTTCTGTTTCAAAGGCCCGACTGCCTGTCCCGGATCGCAGTACGGTCCTGAATTTCGGGTTTTCACCTCCACAATTACCACCGTTCCTCCATCCATGGCAACGAGGTCGATCTCGTGGTGCCCCAGGCGCCAGTTCCGGTCGATAACCTGGTACCCTTTCCGGCAGAGATACCCGACGGCCTGGTTTTCGCCGGTTTTCCCAAGTTCGATGTGTTCTTTCATGTCGATGCAGTTTCCGGTTAATCGGTAAAATCCGGAAAAAGTCAACCCAAGACAGAAAAGATTTACGATTTACGGATGAATTTCAGATCAGGTAAAGGTCAGTTCCGCTTCTGCATCTACCTTCAGGGTGACGTTTCGGCCTAAAATAAGGGCCAGGTTGGGGATGGTATGGCCGGCAGGAAAATCGTAAACGACCGGATAGGAATGCTCTTTGACGGCATCCGCCACAATTTCGGCGGCTGTCTTACCGAAGGGAATGGCGTTATCCCGCATCCCGGTCATCCCTCCGACAATCAGACCGGCCAGGTTCGTCAGTTTCCCGCTTCGTTTCAGATTCAGCATCATGCGGTCGATGTGATACAGGTACTCATCCAGATCTTCCAGGAAGAGGATTTTTCCGGTGGTATCGATGTCGGAGGCCGTTCCCGACAGGTTGGCGAGGATCGAAAGGTTACCGCCTGTAAGGATTCCCCGGGCTGTTCCGTTGCGCGAAAGGGGCGACCGGGGCCAGGTATAGGAAATCCGGTAGCCAAAGATCGCGTTCAGCATGGTCTGGACCGATTCATCGGGCTTGTCCGATTTGATGTTCACCGGCATGGCGGCGTGCAGGGTCTCGATTCCGAACCGCTGGTGAATATGGGAATGAAGAACGGTAATATCGCTGAATCCGATGATCCATTTGGGATTTTGACAGAAACGGGTTAAATCAAGCCGGTCGATGATTCGCACCATGCCATAACCTCCCCGGGAACAAACGATTGCCCTGATCTGCGGATCGTCGAGCATCTGCTGGAGGTCGTGGCTTCGCTGCAGGTCGGTTCCGGCAAGCTGGTGATCGCGGCTGAAAACGTGCGTTCCAAGTACAACTTCCAGGTTAAACCGCTGCAAAAGCCTGATTGCCGGATGAACTTCCTCGAAGGAGATACACCGCGCCGGCGACACAATACCTACTTTATCGCCTTTCTTCAGGTACGGGGGCTGAATCACGCGTCAAACTTACAGAAAATTTTCATTGTCCATTGTCCATTATCCATTATCCATTGTCCATTTTTTCCCTACCTTTCCTGCAAAAATCAAATCCATGCCGGCGAATCGTGCCTTTTTCGTCACCGACCTTCACGGTAAAAAAGACCGGTACAGGGATCTGTTTGCCAGGGTGCTGCAAGATGAACCGCCGGCAGTTTTCATCGGCGGTGATCTCACGCCTCACTTCGCCCGCCTTACCTCCGGCGAGGATTTCTTTGACGATTACCTTCTCCCTGCTTTCAAAGCGCTGAGAGCGGAGATGACCGACCGCTACCCTGCCGTCTTTATCATCATGGGAAACGACGACCCTCGGAGCGAAGAGGAGTATCTGTTCCGGGGTGAAAGAGCGGGACTCTGGCGCTATATGCACAACCGGAAATCGGTTTTCGGAACATTCACCGTTTACGGCTATGCCTGCGTTCCTCCTACACCATTCAGGTTAAAGGACTGGGAACGTTATGATGTTTCCCGCTTTGTTGATCCCGGATGTTTCCCTCCTGCCGAAGGAATCCGGACTGCAGATACCGGCGAAGATCTGGAATATTGTACGATTCAAAAAGATCTCGGGGCGCTCACGGGTCAGGATGATCTTTCCCGTGCAATCTTTCTGTTCCACTCCCCGCCCTATCAAACCAGCCTGGACCGGGCAGCCCTCGACGGGGTGACCGTGGAGCATGTCCCGCTCGATGTTCACATCGGGAGCATTGCCATCAAAAGATTTATCGAAGAAAGAAAACCGATGCTGACCCTGCATGGACATGTGCACGAATCAACCCGGATTACCGGTAACTGGCTCGAAAAGATTGGCGATACCATTGCCATCAACGCGGCAACAGATCAGAAAGGATTGAGTCTTGTCACTATTTCTCTTGAAAATCCGGCCGAAGCTGCCCGGATCATTCTCTGAGACTGAGGCAGCCATGGGCGACTTTCACGCTGCAAGCGGTTATCATCACCGGAGCCATCGATGGGTTTTTCTTCGACTTCCATGCATCAATCGGATCATCGAAGAGATCCCGGATTGAGTGGCGCTACCATCATTCGACCCTTCCTGGACATGTCCCATATCCAAATCCCTTATCTGTTCCCCTGTTCAGGGAGTCCGTTTGCGGATCAGTCTGGCGCCATCGGTTACAGCCCCGATCATGGAGGCAAAGCTGTCCCTGTTTTCGATATCGCGATCGGTGACAATATGCAGATCGATCAGTCCGTCGGATGCATATCCCGTTTTCATGTAATTGAGCTCCGAAAGGCATAAGCTCCATCCCCGGAACCAGGCTGTCAGCTCCCTCCGCTGCTGCGCATCGCCCTTGAAATGTATCAGAATATCGATATCGCTGGCTGGCCCTGAGGTGGCATTCTTCGTGCTGCCGATCAGATACATCGCTTCAACGCCGAACTGATCGCAATCGAGCTTCTCTCCAATCTTTTGAACCATCTCGTTCCGCCAGATCCAGTGAATGTCGGGCTGATCCGGCAACAGATCATTGGAATCACTGTCAGGCTCTGCCGGTTCCTGGCTTTCGTTCTCCAGCGTTTCAACCGTTTGCAGGAGCTTTTTGTTGAAAATATAGGCGCTGATTTGGGCCGCAATGGTATTCAGAAGCTTTTGTTCCTCCGGCAAAAAAGAACTATTTCCCGGCCAGAGTTTGGGCTGGATGTAGAACACTTCGATCTTCCCGAATACCTTATCGTCGATGACAATATCGGCCGATTGTTTCCACTCTGTTTCCTCCCAACCTTCCTCTTTATAAACCCGGTCACCGAACAGAATTTTCACCCGCATCTGTACCGGATACCTCCATCCGCCCCAGATACGCTTCACGATCTCCATCAGGAATTCATCAATAGGCAAATTTTCACGGATGATCCCGTTGACCTTGTAAAGGCATTTCAACTCCTTCTCCCGCTCCTTCAGCCGGGCCAGCTTATGTTCAAATTCGGAGCTATCGAATATCATGATGATGGATTTTCATTTACAAGAAGATGTTGAAACGGAGATCGAATACTTTTTTCAGGTTCATGTGATTGGTCAATAATGCTGATATGGGGAGCATGCTTACTCCAGCCGTGACGGAATTTGCTCATCCATATACAATCCATTACTTCTTCATGGTAAGGCTCATCTGGTAATACTGTGCCGATGAATAAGCCTTTTTAACCGTGACCACCGAGGAGGTATCGACGACAAACTCGCTCAGCCCGACGGGATACGACGGGTTGGCCCAGTCGTAGGTATATCCCAGCCGGGTCCACGGAAAGGCGCTGGTGGTATTGGTATCATACTTTGCGGTCATCTCATTCAAGAACCATTTGCGGTGCTTCTCGCTCGCGGTTGCCGGGAAATAGAGCTCCGCTTCCTGGTCGGTGATTTCGGGATCGGGAGTCGGACGGAACAGATCTTCCGGGTAAACCCAGAATTCGACAAAATAGTCGTTCTTTGTATCTGGCGGCATGCCCAGTACCTGGGCGATCCGCAAGTGCAGGGCAGCGCTGTCGGCAAGATTCTGTTTTTTCAGAAAGTCGAGCATCTCCGGCGAAGTGGTGACCCAGCTCATATAGGCCTGTACGTTGCTGGTTTTAAACGTCTTTCCCTCCGGCCAGTATTGCAGGTTGCCTTGTCTCATCCAGGAGATCACCAGTACCCGCTGCCGGCCCGCCGAATCGGTCGACCAGACCAGGTTACCCTGTCCGGCCATGCTGTCGCCGTAGTTGACTACAGGGACCAGACTGTGAAAAATCTCATAAGGTTGTACGGTCTTTGCATCAATAACTGCCAGGTTATACCTGTGTTTCAATGATGCCATATTGTTTCCGGCAGGTTCGTAAACGGTCTCATCCTTTTTACAGCCCTGAAGGAAAACAACTGCCAACATGAGCAGGATGGCTGATCTCTGTAATGTTTTCATAGGATTAAATGTTGGTTATTGATTTGGTTTGGGTTCGTATATTGAGTCGTATCATGCACAGGGAGTATTTTTCAAAATTACACATTTTTCTCACCCTGGCTTTGTTATCCGAAACAGACTTAAAGTCATTCATCAATTATGAACGCGCTTCACGGTGTGCCCCGGATTTTCCCTGGCTTTAATGATTCATTATCCTGTGCTCCTCCACGAATTTCATGCAACGGTAAGATTGTTTCCTTGTATCTTTGCACCTCTTAAAAAATCATTACCCTTTGTACCATGAGCAACAACACCTATTACAAACGTTACACGGTAACTTCGGCCCTGCCCTACGCGAATGGCCCCATCCATATCGGACATCTTGCCGGCGTTTATGTTCCGGCAGATATTTATGTGAGATACCTCCGGATGTGCGGGGCTGATGTGGTCTTTATCGGCGGTTCCGACGAACACGGGGTTCCCATTACCATCAAGGCTTTGCAACAAGGAGTTACACCGCAGGATATTGTCGACCGCTACCACGGGATTATAAAAAAATCGTTTGAGGAATTCGGGATCTCGTTCGACATTTACTCCCGGACTTCCAACCAGATCCATCACGAAACGGCCTCCGCCTTTTTCCGGAAGATGTACGATGCCGGACAGTTCGTCGAGAAGGTATCGGAGCAGTACTATGATGAAGCGACGGGTCATTTTCTGGCCGACCGGTACATAACCGGAACCTGTCCGCACTGCGGGTACGACAAGGCTTACGGGGATCAGTGCGAAAAATGCGGCACCTCGCTCAACGCAACCGATCTCATCGAACCCAAATCGGTGCTGAGCGGCAACAAGCCGGTGCTTCGTGAAACCCGGCACTGGTTCCTGCCACTCGACCAGTACGAACCCTGGTTGCGTGAATGGATCCTTGAGGGGCATAAAAATGACTGGAAAACCAATGTTTACGGGCAGTGTAAATCGTGGATCGAACAGGGACTGCAACCCCGGGCCGTTACCCGCGATCTCGACTGGGGTGTGAAGGTCCCGGTGGAGGGAACGGAGGGAAAGGTGTTGTATGTTTGGTTTGATGCGCCCATCGGGTACATTTCCGCAACCCGGGAGTTGACCCCCGAATGGGAAAAATACTGGAAAGACCCGGAAACCAAGCTGGTTCACTTCATCGGGAAAGACAACATCGTATTTCATTGCATCATTTTTCCGGCGATGTTGAAGGCCGAAGGGACCTTTATCCTTCCCGACAACGTTCCTGCCAATGAATTTCTGAATCTGGAGGGCGACAAGATCTCCACCTCCCGCAACTGGGCTGTTTGGCTCCATGAATACCTGGAAGCATTTCCCGGGAAACAGGATGTGCTGCGTTATGTGCTCACCTCCAATGCTCCTGAAACGAAGGACAACGACTTTACCTGGAAGGATTTCCAGTCGAAGAATAACAGCGAACTGGTGGCCATTCTTGGCAATTTTGTGAACCGCACCCTGGTGCTGACCCACAAGTATTTCGGCGGCAAGGTACCGGCACAACAAGAAGGGACCCCGACGGGATCCCCCCACCCCGTCGGGGTTGCGGTGGAAGAAGCGGATTTCAGCGACGCCGGTACCCTTTCGAAAATGGCCGGTTTCCCGGCAAGAATAGCGGCAAGCCTGGAGGCTTACCGGTTCCGTGAAGCCCTTGCGGAGATGATGAACCTGGCCCGGCTCGGCAACAAATACCTGACTGATAATGAGCCCTGGAAAGTATTTTCAACGGATCCGGAGCGGGTGGGAACCGTGCTGAACATCTCCCTGCAGATCTGTGCCCAGCTTGCCATCGTCATGGAGCCTTTTCTGCCCTTCACCGCAGCCAGGATCCGGACCATGCTGAACCTGCCCCGGTACACCTGGAAGGATGCCGGACGGCTCAATTGGCTTACTCCGGGACATGATCTCCGGACGCCGGAACTGTTATTTGAGAAAATCGAGGACGGGCCGATCGAAGCGCAGGTTCAGAAACTGCTTGCAACCAAAAAGGTTAATGAGGCACTGCAGGCAAAGGCGCCTGTAAAACCGGCCCTCGGCGAAATCGTTTACGAAGATTTCATGAAGATGGATATCCGCGCGGGGACCATCCTCACGGCAGAGAAGGTGGCTAAAACCGACAAATTGCTGAAGCTGACCATCGACACAGGACTGGATACCCGGACGGTTGTAAGCGGTATTGCAGGTTATTTCACCCCGGAGGAGGTGATCGGGAAGCGGGTGTCGGTACTGGTTAACCTGGCGCCCCGGAAACTCAGGGGCATCGATTCGCAGGGGATGATCCTGATGGCCGAAAATCCCGACGGAACGCTCTTTTTCGTCTCCCCCGCCGAAGGAGCCGTAAACGGCGCCGATATTAAATAATTCCTTACCTTTGCATCCCGAACCAAAAGAATGGGCACCCGTAAGATTTCATCGTTTTCAATTGTCCATTTTCAGTTGTTCATTGTCAGTTGTTCATTGTCAATTGTTTCGGCCCTGTAGTTCAATGGATAGAACGGAAGTTTCCTAAACTTTAAATATAGGTTCGATTCCTATCGGGGCTACAAAAAAAGCCTGTAAACAATAGTGTTTATGGGCTTTTTGCTTTTTATGAGTAACAAAATGGTAACAAAAAAGGCCAGATTTTTGATTTATGGCCTGCTTTTTTTGGATGAAAAGGTTAAGTTTTGTTAAATTCTAAATGTAAGGTTTTGTATGGTTCTTAACATTTGATCTCATTCTCCTTTGCTTCTCCTTTTGTTACCACAAATTCAACTTTTTCTATCCGGGATCTCTTATTATCCTCCTCCTCCTCTTTGACTTTTGGAATAATATAGGGCAGTAATTTT
>SACF01000007.1 GCA_009928665.1 Alphaproteobacteria bacterium | reverse complement strand
AAAATTACTGCCCTATATTATTCCAAAAGTCAAAGAGGAGGAGGAGGATAATAAGAGATCCCGGATAGAAAAAGTTGAATTTGTGGTAACAAAAGGAGAGTGAGATCAAATGTTTAGAACCACACAAAACCTTACATTTAGAATTTAACAAAACTTAACCTTTTCATCCCAAAAAAGCAGGCCATAAATCAAAAATCTGGCCTTTTTTGTTACTATACCGTTACCCATAAAAAGATAAAGGCCTCTAAATCAAATAGATTAGAGGCCTTCTTTGTAGCGGGGGAAGGATTCGAACCTTCGACCTTTGGGTTATGAGCCCAACGAGCTACCTCTGCTCCACCCCGCAGTATATTTTTGATTACCTTTGTAGCCCTTTCGCGGTGCAAAGATAAGAATTTGTTTTATTGTTCATCCAAAGTCGGAAAAAATATGTCGCATAAGGCAGGCTTCGTCTCGATCATCGGGTATCCAAACGTAGGAAAATCAACCCTGATGAATGCATTCGTGGGTGAACAATTGTCAATCATCACCCCGAAAGCACAAACCACCCGCCACCGGATCATGGGAATTCTGAGCAGGGATGATTATCAGATCGTCTATTCCGATACCCCGGGCGTGATCAAACCCCATTATCGCCTGCACCAGGCTATGATGTCGGCCGTATTTGCGGCCCTGGAGGATGCCGATGTGGTGCTTCTGGTCACCGAACCCGGGAACGAATTCAATGAGGAGACAATACTCCGGAAACTCCGGGATTCTAAAACTCCGGTGATCGTGGTGATCAATAAAATCGACCTGGGTAATATGGAATCCCTCGAAGCGGAGGTAGAAAAATGGAAAGAGAAGATGAACCAGGCTACCATTCTGCCGGTTTCAGCGCTGCACCGGGCGAACCTGGATCAGGTGTTTAAAGCCATTTACCGCCTCTTGCCTGATGCTCCCCCCTTTTATCCCAAGGATGAAATTACCGATCGGAGCCAACGCTTCTTTGTCAGTGAGATCATCCGCGAAAAAATACTCCTGAACTATGGCCAGGAGATCCCCTATTCCATTGAAGTAAGCGTTGAATCCTTCAAAGAAGAGGACACAATTACCCGGATTGAGGCCACGATTTATGTTGCCCGGGAGACACAGAAAGGGATACTCCTCGGCCACCAGGGATCTGCCATAAAAAAACTGGGAACCCTTGCGCGAAAAGATATTGAGACCTTTCTGGAACAACATGTTTACCTGGAGTTAAGGATCAAGGTCGCAAAAAACTGGCGGGAAGATGACCGTGCCCTCAGAAGATTCGGCTACCCGACAGAATAAAACCAATTTTTTTCAAAAAAGCCCCTCAGTTTATTTTAAAAACAATTCACTCATTCACTCAATCACTCAATAAATCAGTAAATCACTCAATCAGTCAATCATTAAAAGGTATGACCAACATCATCGCAATCGTCGGAAGGCCCAATGTCGGGAAGTCGACCCTTTTTAACAGGTTATGCGGAGGTCGTGAGGCCATCGTTGATCCGACCAGCGGGGTCACACGCGACCGCCACTATGGTCATGGAGACTGGAATGGCAAGGAATATTCGGTGATCGATACCGGAGGATATGTTGATCAATCGGGCGATATCTTTGAATCGGAGATAAAAAAGCAGGTCAGGCTGGCTATAGATGAATCGGATGTTATCCTGTTTATGGTCGATGCGAAAGAGGGACTTACGCCGATGGATGAGGATGTCGCAAAACTGTTGCGCCGGTCGAAGAAAAAGTTGTTTCTGGTGGTCAACAAGGTCGACAGCTATAAACTGGTCAACGAGGTTCATGAGTTTCACCGGCTTGGTCTGGGTGAGATTTTCCCGATTGCCGCGGTGAACGGGAGCGGAACCGGCGACCTTCTGGATGCCGTGGTAAAAGATTTCGCCGCGCCGCAGTCGTCTGAAACTGCGCAGGCACGAAAAAATAAGCGTATTCAACCCGGAGAGCCGGACCAGCCGGATCAGCCGGAGACGGAGGAACCACAGGCCATTCCCAACATCGCGGTAGTAGGAAGGCCCAATGCCGGTAAATCATCACTTGTTAACCTGTTGCTGGGAAAGGAACGGAACATCGTGACACCCGTTCCAGGAACCACCCGCGATTCAATCCATTCGCATTATCAATATTTCGGATTGGATTTCAACCTCATAGATACTGCCGGGATCCGGAAGAAATCGAAGGTATCGGAAAATGTTGAATTTTATTCCGTGATGCGCGCCATCCGTTCTATTGAGAGCAGCGACGTATGTATTCTGATGATCGATGCCGAACGGGGATTTGAAGCCCAGGATCTCAATATTTTCTCACTGATCGAAAAAAATCACAAAGGGGTCGTAATTCTCGTGAACAAATGGGATCTGGTTGAAAAGGACACCCATACGCATAAGTTTTTTGAACAATATATTCTTGACCAGGTTGCGCCTTTCAGGGACATTCCTGTTATTTTTACTTCGGTGCTCAATAAGCAGCGGATCTATAAGGCTGTTGAAACTGCGGTCCAGGTATGGAAGAACCGGTTAAAAAAGATTAAGACCGCCGAACTGAACGAATACATCCTTCCGGTTATTCAGGAAACTCCTCCGCCGGCTGCAAAAGGAAAATATATCCGCATCAAGTACGCCATGCAGTTGCCGACGGTTTATCCTTCCTTTGCTTTTTTTTGTAACCATCCGCAATACTTGAAGGAGCCTTATAAGCGTTTTCTTGAAAATAAACTTCGTGAGAAATATGATTTTACCGGGGTTCCCGTGGAGATCTATTTCAGACAAAAATAGTGATGGATCAGGGATTGCGGATCGATAAATGGCTCTGGGCAGTCAGGTTGTTTAAAACCCGGAGCCTTGCAACAGAGGCTTGCAGGGCCGGTAAGGTCAGGATCAGGGAAATACCTGTTAAACCTGCACATTTCATCCATGAAGGCGACATTATTGCTGTGTCGCATCCCCCGATTATTAAAACCGTCAGGGTTACAGGGCTTACCACAGGCCGGATTTCGGCCAAACTGGTGTCCGGTTTCCTGGAAGACCTGACACCCGATTCGGAATATGAAAAACTCCGGTCTAAGCATGAAGGTGGGTTCGAGCACAGGCCGAGGGGGTTGGGACGCCCGACAAAGCGGGAACGCAGGGAGATCGAGTATCTGAAATTATATCTGGATCGATGAGACCTTCCCGGATACCGACACTGGATGACCTTGCTTTTATTGGCAGGAATAAAGATTACGGAGCCTACTACCTGCGTCGCCGTTACCCGCGCATATTATTGTTGTCAGTTATACTGGGTTTGATCATCCTTGCATCACTTTTATCGGGATCGTGGTTGTATTACTTCATGGAACCGGCGCCGCTGATCGAAGGCGATCTGATGTATGAGGTGGAATATTACTCCATGAACCCGCCACCGGATGATGAGCTGAGCAAACTCGCGCAGGCGCTCACCCGGCCACCTGCTGAACCGGAACAGCCTCCTGTAGTCACCGATACCATACCTCCCGAAGAAAAAAAGGTTGTTGAAAAACTTCAGGAAGAACCGAAAGAAAATGCCCGCGTGGATTCGGTGGCCCAACCCGGAGGCTCGGGGCTGGGGACCGGAACCGGCGACGATACCGGGCTGGCGACCACCATGGATGTCCGTCCCCGCTACCCCGGCGGGGATGAATCGCGGCTCTATTACCTGCGACAGCATATCCGCTATCCCGAAGCCGCGTTGAAAGGTTTTGTACAGGGCGTGGTCATGGTTACCTTTATCGTGGAAACCGACGGCTCCCTTTCAAACGTGGAGGTAACCCGGAAGATCGGCGGAGGTTGCGACGAAGAAGCCGTCAGGGTGACCAAAGCAATGCCCCGGTGGGAACCCGGAAAAAGAAACGGACGCCCCGTCCGCGTCATCGTGCGAATGCCGATCGTATTTAAAATCCCCGGAAGACCCTAATAAAAAAGGGCGACTCAAAGAATTGAACCGCCCTCTTCTGAATATCAGAAATCCGAAATGTTACTTCTTTTCGGGAGCTTTGGTATCGGTGCTGGTTTTTTTCGCATCCTTGGCACAGCATCCCTTAGGATCCTTGGAGTGGCTGCATGCTGCCTTGGTTTTCGCATCGCATCCGGATTTCACCTCTTTGGTGCACTCCTTCTTTTCAGCAGGCTTTGCAGGTTTGTCCTGTTTTTGCGGAGTCTGTGCAAAGCTGACGCTGGCAAAAAAGAGGGCGGCTGAGAATAATACTGCAATTTTTTTCATGGTTATCAGGTTTTAAGTTTAATTCAGTTTGTAATTTAGAATGATGCAAAATTACAAGAAGTTTCTGTTCCGCCAAGAAAGAATTTGTTAATTTTTTGTTAATGCCTTTCCTCAATGCGACCTGAAACCCTATCAGACCTTGTTTTTGGTATCAATGATGATGGTCACCGGTCCATCGTTGATCGATTCAATTTGCATCATGGCTCCGAAAGTTCCGGTTTCAATCTTTTTCCCGGCCAGGGATCCAAGCCGGCTGATAAACTGTTCGTAGAGCGGAATGGCTGATTCAGGTTTTGCAGCCTTAATATAGGAAGGACGGTTTCCTTTCTTTGTACTGGCATGAAGGGTGAACTGGCTTACTACCAGAAAATCACCCCGGGTATCAAGTACTGAAAGGTTCATGATTCCATGTTCGTCGTTGAAGATCCGGAGTTGCACAATTTTCTTACAAAGCCATTCAATGTCGGTCTGATCATCCGACTCCTCAATTCCGACCAGGATGAGTAACCCGTTCGCAATCCTGCCGGTAATATGACTGTCGATAGTTACAGATGCCTTGCTGACCCTTTGAATTACAGCTTTCATTCAGGTGGTTTTAGAGTAATTCCGGATGATACCCTGACTGTTTTTTAAATCTTAACGGGATAAAATTAAGAAAATTACACCGGGTGATCTGTGGTCGAAATGTTTTTCAAGGGTCAATTTTATTGTAGATTTGCAAAAAATAAAAACCAAAATGACCCGGCTGAGCGTTAACATAAATAAAATAGCCACGTTGAGAAATGCCCGGGGAGGTAACCTTCCGGATCTGTTAAAGATGGCGCTCGACTGTGAGCGTTTCGGAGCACAGGGTATCACGGTTCATCCCCGGCCCGATCAACGCCACATAAGATATCAGGATGTTTATGATCTGAAACCCATTGTCACGACTGAATTAAATATTGAGGGATACCCGTCGCCTGAATTTATTGGACTGGTTCTTGCGGTGGTTCCCGGTCAGGTGACCCTTGTACCGGATCCTCCCGGGGTTTTAACTTCAAATGCAGGTTGGAACATTCGGGAAAACCGAATCTTTCTGCAGGATGTCATCGGCCGGTTCCATGAAAAGGGAATCCGTACCTCCCTGTTCGTTGAACCGGATCCCGAAATGGTCAGGCTGGCCGGGGAAACCGGAACCGAAAGGGTTGAACTGTACACCGAATCCTATGCCCGTCTTTATTCAACAGGCAGGGAGGATGCCGTAAGACCTTTTACACGTGCTGCTCTCGCCGCAAAGGAGTCAGCTATCGGGTTAAATGCAGGCCATGATCTCAACCTCGACAACCTGAAGTACTTCAGGGAATCAGTGCCCGGACTGCTCGAAGTCTCCATTGGGCATGCCCTGATTTGTGATGCCCTCTATTTTGGACTGGAAAACACGATTCAATTGTACCGCCGACAACTTGTCTGACCAAGCGATGATCCATGTTAAATCACCTTGTTAAATTTTTTCTGATCTTTTCATTTTCTTTGCCGGTTTTAACAGCGTCCGGGGGGAACGATCCGCTTGAAAAAAAGGCAGCAGCCATTCACCGGAAAATTATCACCATCGATTCCCATAACGACACCCCCCTGCGGATGCAACAGGAAGGCTTTGACATGTCGGCAGTTCATGATCCTGTTAAGGATTTTTCGAAAGTTGATTTCCCCCGGATGAAAGCGGGCGGGCTTGATGGAGCCTTCTTTGCCGTTTTTGTTTCACAGGGGAAGAGAAATCCCGATGCATACCTGAAAGTGTACCAAAAGGGTGTGGCCTT
Organism: Alphaproteobacteria bacterium; assembly: GCA_009928665.1. Taxonomy (GTDB): domain Bacteria; phylum Bacteroidota; class Bacteroidia; order Bacteroidales; family FEN-979; genus CAIVAT01. The sequence continues at coordinate 121,373 of SACF01000007.1, read as the reverse complement.
GTTCGACACGATCGACCGGATTCTGCACCGATTCCCTGACCTTGCCGCAAAAGCAGTATCCCCCGGGGATGTCAAAAGGATAAAAAAAGAAGGGAAACGTGCGGTATTCCTGGGAATAGAGAATGGCTACCTGCTTGGGAAGGACCTTTCGCTGATCAGTACTTTTTACCTCCGCGGAGCGCGGTATATTACCTTATGCCATACTTCAAACAATGATATTTGTGATTCTTCCACCGATTCGGCTGAATTTCAAGGGCTGAGTCCGTTCGGTTACGAGGTCGTAAAGGAGATGAACCACGTGGGAATGATGATCGATATTTCTCATGCATCAGACCAGACCGTAAAGGACGTACTTTCGATCACTAAAGCGCCGGTCATTGCTTCACACTCCTGTGCCAAAGCGTTGTGCAACAATCCCAGAAACCTGAATGATACGCTTTTGCGAGCCATAGCGCGCAACGGAGGGGTAATTCAGATGTGTATTCTGAGCGATTACGTAAAGACACCGCTTCCCAATCCGGCAAGAGATTCTGCACGGACCGCAGTTCGCAAAAAGTTCAACAATTTTGACGGACTGACCGCTGATGAAATGAAGCAGGCCCGCAGGGAATGGAATGAGATGAACCGGAAGTACCCGCCGGTGCTTGCCTCTGTAAGTGATGTTGTCGACCACATCGAACACATCGTTGCAGTCGCCGGAATCGACCACGTTGGAATCGGGACCGACTTTGATGGCGGAGGGGGGGTGAACGGGTGTTTCGATGTGAGTGAAATGGGTAACATCACCCTCGAACTGGTGAAAAGGGGATATACCGAACCTCAGATCCGCAAAATATGGGGCGGGAACCTCCTCCGGGTGATGAAGCAGGTTGATAAAATAGCGCAACAATATAAACAGAGCTGTCGATGCTCCTGAAAAATCCAAAATTATGATCATCAAGATCCTGGTAAGTCTGATTCCCGTCTTTCTTTTCCTGTTTATGCTGATGTATCTCGACAGCCTGAAACTGGTAAACAAGCAAAACCTGTTGTTATGCCTGGCCTGGGGGATTGTAAGCTCCGGGCTGAGTTTCTGGGTCAACACCTGGATGATGGCACATCTGAAAGTAGGTTTTGAGACCTACTCCGGGTTTTTTGCACCGGTTTTTGAAGAAGTTTTGAAGTTTTCACTGCTCTGGTTCCTGGTCGCCCGTAACAGGATCGGATTTATGATTGATGGAGCCATTTATGGTTTTTCGATTGGAGCCACCTTCTCCTTCTGCGAGAATATTTTTTACCTGTTTACCTTTGCGGGCGATGAAGCCAATATCATGGTCTGGATCACCCGTGGTTTTGGAACGGCAATCATGCATGGTGGGACAACGGCAATTTTCGGTATTTTATGTATGAGCGCGTTGAACAGGGAGACAAGCCTGGCTACGGGCACCCTGCTCGGAGCCCTGGCAGCCATCCTGATCCATGGAATTTATAATCAATTTTTACTTTCTCCCGTTTTGTCGACCCTCCTCATGGTGGTGCTTGTTCCGGTCTCCATTACATTGATTTTTATGGCCAATGAACGATCCATCCGCGACTGGCTCGAGCTGGAATTTGATTCAGAGGTGACCATGTTGCGGATGATCCGGAAGGGGAAATTCTCGGAGACGAAAACCGGTCGATATCTTATTTCCATTAAAACCCATTTCCCCGTCGACGTGGTCATGGATCTCTATTGTTTTATCAGCCTGTATCTTGAATTGTCGATGAAAGCAAAGAGCCTGATCATGCTCAAGGAGAATGATCTGACATTACCTCCCGATCCGGATCTCCCGGATAAGATTGCGGAGCTCAAGGCGCTCCGGAAAAGTATCGGCAGGGCAGGCTACCTGGCCATTGCCCCGGTACTGCGGATGAAGCGGAAAGATATCTGGAAGCTGTCGCTCCTTGGTTAAAATTTGAAACTATTTTTTATTACCTTTCGCCAACTTTTCACTTTTTTCCCGTATTTATGACCAGAAAGGACGATAATGAACTGGTTTATGAGGTAATACATGGCAACATTTCTTCTTTCGAAGTATTGATTGACAGGTATCAGAAAACGATCTTTAACATCATGCTGAGAATGGTCGGGGATCCGGAAACCGCAAAGGATCTTACCCAGGATGTCTTCGTCAAGGCATTTGAAAAAATGGGAGGATTTAATTTCAGGTACCGGTTCTTCAGTTGGATTTACCGAATGTCGCTGAATGAAGCCATCAATTTCAACAGAAAACGTTTGAAAACGGTGCCTCTGTCAGGACTTGAGGAAAGACCCGACAAGGCTGACAATGCCACCGACCCCGGATCCGTTAGACGGAACCTTCAAAATTCTATCCGTCGTCTGGATGACAATTACCGGATCCCGGTGCTGTTAAAGTACTATTGCGGACTGTCGTACGAAGAGATTGCCGAAGTTACTGAGCTGCCTGTGAAAAAGGTCCGGTCGAGGCTCTATATTGCCAGGGAACAATTGCGAAAGGATTTGATTGAAAAAGGATTTTTCGAACATGACTGAAAAAGAGATTATCGAGAGCATTCATCGCAGGATTGACGGGGAACTGACCCCGGCCGAACTGGAAGAATTGGAGCGCAATCTTGCCCGCCACCCCGAATCGGAGCGATTATACAAAGAATTGGTGGCCCTCGGGCAGCGCCTCAAACACGAACCGGAACAGATGCACGACATCGACCTGAAACAAGAAATCTTAAAACGAATCAACATGGAAGCATATACCCCGAAGGAAAAAAAGCAGGAAATAAAAGTCATCAGAGGTTTCTGGACAAGACCTGCCGTGAGATTCAGTTTTGTTTTCGTATTCGGAATTTTTGTGGGTATGTTGCTTCTGACACTCCTGAAAGCCGATCTGACCGGCTCCAGGGTCACTACATCGGAGGTGAAGGGTACATTTTACGATTCCAGGTCCTTCAGCGATATGAAACCCGCCGATGTCCTGCAATATGAAAGCCCGCTTGCAAAGGCAATTTGCAACGTAAGATACTCGACAAAAGTGGTAGAGATACGGCTGGATTTATCCTCCCTGTACCCGGTCAAAGCGACCATTGATTTTGATTATAACAATTTCGAAGTTCTTAATGCTCAGAATGTCAGCGTTAATGATCAAACCACCGCGATCGCTGCAGCCAATTATATCCAGATCAACAACACGGGGGATAACAAGTTCATTTTCCAGCTTTATAATAAAAACAGCCTGCCCCATTTTCTGAATTTCAAGATTTTACAGAATGATATGCCCATCTACCAGAATTCGGTTCAGGTCAATAAGGAATAAATAAAAAAACTATACCATGAAAAAGCAAGTTAAAGTAATCATCAGTGTGGTTGTAGCCATTGCAGTGATTTTACTCGCGGTGTCACTGTTCTTCCCATCGGTTTATACAGGCCTTACATCCGGAACTTTTGGCAAAGCTGAAAAGTACCACAAGGTACAGATGTTGGAAAAGGATGTTCAACTCCGGAGTGAATTCACCCGGGACACGGCACAGCTGAAAAGTATGATCCAGGGCCTGATCTATTTTTCCCTGTTCACCATGGACCTGAGTAAAAAGATCGACTCCTGTGTGACGGTATTCCAGGACCACGGTATCTGCAGCCAGTCAGGAGGATGTGCCAAGATGAATATCCTGATGGATTATTCCGACTTTATCAAGAACAATACCCGGACGCTGGGATCGACTATTTCGATGCTGACCGGATTTTATCTGAAGGATGAATCGGATCAATCGGCCGATATCGAAAAAAACCTTCGTGAATTCGGCAACTATGTAAACAACCTAAATGAAAAAGATTCGGTGCTTGAAGATGCCCTGATCAGCATGGATAATTTTATGATCAACAATAAGACTCTGCGGGCTCGTAAGACCGAACTGGCACAGTTAAAGTCGATACGCGACCAGCTTCTCGTCAAGGGCATCCAGCTTTCAGGAGTACTTCAGGATAAGGAGCTCTCGATGAACTTGCTCTCATACGCTTTATCATCACAACAGGATTTGAAACTCGTAAATAGTGCAGCGCAGATGGGCAGTACATCGGTTGGTTCCTCGCCCACTTTGAATGTAATCAAATCGTCGGAGCAATCCTTAGGGGCATTGATGAGTAACCAAAAATTAGGCTCCTTAGGTGTCACCGGATATGAAAGCCAGATCTCGGTTTGTTCTGCCGAACAATTGGAGGAGATCATCCAGGCTCAGCAGGTAAACGCTGTCGCATCCCAGAAGGTGGAAAGCCATCAGCTGGAGCGTGTGGCGATCGGGTCGCACCAGTTTGGAAACATGGTTTTTTATAACAGCCTTACACTTGAATTCCTGGTTAAAAATGTTTCAACCCTCGACAACCAGCTCTCTTCAGCGCTGTCGGCCTCAATCATCCAAAGGAATCAGGATATCATTGGAGTAGCTATCTGTTCTGCTCAGGGACTGAATCTGGTCTTATCGAGTTTCCCGTTGAGTTCTGTTCTGCAGTCACAAAACCTAAGTAGTCACCTGAGTTCAGCCCAGCTTTCCAATATTTTAAGCTCGCAGCAGGAGCTGTCGTCCATCTGTTTCGGATCTAATTTTGTTGCCATGAGCCAGCAATTTGGTAATGTCATGGGACTCAATCTTTATGAGCAATAGAAACGCCATCGAAAGGCCTGCTATAATCTGAATATTAATCAGAAAGGGGGCAGTGATTTATCAAAGGATACCGTTTAATAAACCAAGTGATAAACCAAAAACCACCTTATCATGAAAACAAAAAATAAAATATTAATTGTTTTTTTTGTGGTGGTTGCCATTATTTTAATGGCCGTTGCCATAAACTTTCCACCTGTGTTCCGGGAGGGTGCCAAAGGAACTTTTGGAAAGGCTGAAAAATACAGCAAAAAACAGATGGACGAACGTGATGTCATGCTCAGGAATGAGTTGACAAACGATACAGCCCAATTAAAGAACATGATCCAGGGATTGATCTATTTCTCACTTTTCACGGAGGATCTGACAAAGACAATTGATTCCTGCGTATCTGCTTTTGAATTGAAAGGGATATGCAGCCAGAACAAAGGATGTCCCGAAATCAGGTTAATTGCTGATTTTTCTGATTATATGAAAAACAACAACAAAACCCTCGGGAACACAATCAGTTTGCTCAGCCGACTGTATCTTAAAGACCAGTCGGATCAGTCATCAGATGTTGAGAAAAACCTTCGCGAATTCGGCAATTATGTAAAAACCCTGAATGAAAAAGACTCTGTTGTTGAGCAGGCATTACGGAGCATGGATAATTTCATGCTGACGAACACAACACTAAGATCCCGTATGGCCGAATTTGCACAATTGAAATCAATCCGCGATCAGTTGCTAATAAAAGGGATACAATACTCCGCGATTATTAATGACAAACCTTTGAGCGCAGTACTCTGTTCCTATGCGGTGTACGCGAATCAGGAATTATCTGCGTTGCGCTCGCGTGAACTTGATCAGGTTGCTATCAGAAATGAAGAAATTCGGAATATGGATATGTTTAGGGGAGGGGAGCCTCAGGCAGTACAGGGTCTTAACAGCCAATCTGAAATGATTTCAAGAATTATACAGAGTCAGGTGTTGTGTAACTCCAACATTGAATTACAGCAGCAACTTGTCGAATCGCAGGCAAAGAACGCTGCCGGGGTAAATTCAAAGAATGGTGAAATAGGCGTTAATAATGATTTTGATTTCATACAAGGATTAAATGTCGTGGTCTATGATCGGTCGACCCTTAGTTTCACTGTACGAAATGCGTCGGAACTAACGAGAGTTTTATCTGCTGCCGAATTAAACGATTTATTTCTTGGATCCCAGGGTTATTGTGCTATTGCAGTCAGTTCAGCCCAGCAATCGCACATTGTTTTCGGTGCCTATCAGCTTGAAACTATTTGGAACTCACGGTTCTTTGATGCATATTTACAAAACGTACCTATAGCCAACATTTTAAGCACCCGGATAGAAGCAATCGGTTTAGGAACGAGATCTTTTGAAAATTTACAACAACCTGGCCATGAATTGAAGATTCCGGGTGAACCTTAAATAAAAAGATCATAATCATCCATATTTTGATTACCATACCCCGATTATTTCAGTCACTCAATAGAAACAGGGGCCATCCCGGAATATTTACCGGAATCTTGGCCCCTGCCTCTTTTTATCTGTAATCAGACCACGAATCAATTTTACAATTATCCTGCAGGATTGGATATTTTTTTATTAATTTGGGATACTATTTTCAGCTCCTGTTCCATGAAAAATGTGATACATCGTTTATCCCTGATCCGATCAGGTTCTTTCTTCTTATTGATCAGCCTGATACCCTTCACGCTCGATGCCCAGAGAATCAAAATTCAGAAATTCGAAACCCCGGATGTCCGGCTGGTCTTCCTGGACAAGAATACTTCATATCTGGTGCCTCATGCGGCACGTTCATTTGAAAACGCGCTGATCTTTCATAAAGATTTCTGGGATTATGAACCTACCGGTGAAACCAACATTCTTTTCAATGACTTCTCGGATGTCGGGAACGGAGGAACCATGGTCATTCCCTGGAATTTTTTGAACATCGGCATTTCTCCCTTTGATTATACCTATTCTGTTGTGCCTTCGAATGAACGCATGCAGTGGCTGATGAGTCATGAACTGACCCATCAGGTTATGTGCGACAAGACTTCAAAAGGCGACCGGATCCTTCAGAAGATTTTCGGAGGGAAAGTAAGCCCTGATAGCAAAGATCCCTTGTCGCTCATCTACAGTTATTTTACGACACCCCGGTGGTATTCGCCCCGGTGGTATCACGAAGGAATTGCCGTATTCATGGAAACCTGGATGAGTGGAGGCGTGGGCAGGGTCATGGGTGGGTATGACGAGATGGTGTTCCGGACGATGGTTCGCGACAGCAGTTTTTTTTACAACGTGATCGGGCTTGAGACCGAGGGAACGGCCATCGATTTCCAGGTAGGAGTGAACTCTTACCTATACGGGACGCGGTTTGTGAGTTATCTTGCCTATCATTACGGAATGGATAAGCTGAGGGAATTTTATTCGAGATCAGATACCAGCCGGCGGTTTTATGCCAATCAATTCAAAAAGGTTTACGGAATCCCAATCCAGAAAGAGTGGGAGAAATGGATTACCTGGGAACACCGGTTTCAGCAGGATAACATTGCCCGGATCCGGGAGTTCCCTGAGACCCGGTATCGTAGGATAACGGAAAAGCCGGTTGGCTCTGCATCCCGGCCACATTACGACAAAGACGCCGGTAAAATTTACATGGCGGTGAACTATCCCGGGAAACTGGCTCATATCGCGGCCATTGATGTAAAAACGGGCGAAATGAAACGCATTGATCCGGTACCGAGCCCTGCCTTGTATTATGTGACCAGCCTGGCTTATGATGATTCTACTAAAACACTCTTTGTTTCGACCCACAACAATGACTGGCGCGGTCTTCAGATGGTCGACATCCGGACCGGAAAAACCCAGAAGCTTATTAAATATTCCCGGGCCGGCAATCTCGTCTTCAACCTGAAGGACCGTGCGCTTTACGGGGTTCAGAATATGAGCGGGCGATCGACGCTGGTTCGGTTTCTGTCACCTTATAAAAAATGGCAGGAACTTTATACCTTGCCGTTCGGGAAGGATTTCTCCGACCTGGATGTCTCACCCGACGGAGCGTTCATTTCGGGAACACTCTCCGACATACAGGGACGGCAAAAAATTGTCCTGTTCCGGATCTCTGAACTCCTGGCTGGAAAAACCGATTATAAAGAGATCTATGAGTTCGAAGACAACCCGGCTGCAAACTTTGTTTTCTCTCCGGATGGCAGGTATCTTTACGGGACTTCTTATTATACAGGGGTTTCGAACGTTTTCAGGATATCGCTTGAGACGCTGAAACCCGAAATCCTGACCAATGCCACCAGCGGTTTTTTCAGACCGTTACCGGTATCCCCCGATTCCATGCTCGTGCTTGAATACACCAAAGACGGCATGGTGCCCGGAATGCTGAAAATTGACACGCTGAGTGATGTAAATGCCATCGAATTTCTGGGGCAAAAGATATTTCATAAATATCCTGTTGTTGAGTCCTGGATGCTCAAACCCCCTTCCAAGATCAACCTCGATTCCATCGGTGTCACCGAAAAAAGATACATTCCCATCAAGGAACTCAAACTTGCCAATGCTTATCCCATAATCCAGGGTTACAAGATGTATTTTACGGCCGGGTACCGTATGAATTTTATGGATCCGATGGGATTGAATTCGTTGACGCTGAAATGGTCCTTTTCACCTCAACCCAACCTTCCACTGAAACAAACCATCCATCTTTCGGCTGAGTATAATATCTGGAATTGGTCGTTTGCGGCGCATTACAACTATGCCGATTTCTACGACCTTTTCGGACCCACGAAATTCAGCCGGGCCGGATATTCGGTTTCGGCAAAGTATTATAAACTTTTTAACCGGTTGAGCCCGGAAAAGACCGATTTTTATGTCAAACTTACCGCGTACGGCGATCTTGAGACATTGCCGTTTTATCAGAACATTGCATCCGATTACCGCAATCTGTACGTTGGTACAATTAACTTCCACAAGAGTTATTTACGGAAATCACTGGGGGCCATCGAACCTGAACAGGGTTACGACTGGAGCGTTTATGCCTATTCCAGTTTCGCACGGCAAACATTCTATCCGCAACTGATCAACAACTTCGATGTGGGGTTTCTACTTCCAATCAGAAATTCATCCTTGTGGTTTCGCACCTCGGTCGGACAAAGTTTCGGGGAATCGGATAAAACGAACTCTTATTTTTATTTCGGGGGATTCGGAAATAATTATTTAGACTACCGTTCTGCCCAGCAGTATCGTGAAATGTCGAGTTTTCCGGGTGTTGAGATCGATGAACTGAGCGCCCTCAATTATGGCAAACTAACCACCGAGATCGATTTCCGGCCCATCCGGTTCAGGAAGCTCGGACTCCTGGGATTTTATTCAACCTATGCACGGTTTTCACTGTTCGGTATGGGACTTTTAACCAATGTTGCCAACGATCAGCCACAACGGACGTTCTTTGCCTCCGGTGTACAGCTTGATTTAGAGCTCGTTCTGTTCTCCCTTCTGAAATCGACGTTGTCGTTCGGATTTTCAAGAGCCTATGGCCCGATGGCGCCTTCCGACCAGTTTATGATCTCCCTGAAATTGTAATCCATCTGCGCACCTGGTAAAAAATGTTGAAAAACAGGGGTCATTAACCAACTTTTTTACACATTTAGCGTACTAACATCGATCCATCCTTATTTAAAGCGGATATAGTATTAAAATCTAACTTCCTGACCTATGAAAAAGAGAACAAAACTTATTGCAGCAGTAATTATTGTTGTGGTCATCGGGATTGTCGTGACCGGACTTTTTTACATCAATGTCCCGGATTTTCTTGCGCGGGGAACCATTGCCAAGGCTGAAAAATACCGGAAGCAAACCATGACCGAACGCGATATTCAACTCCGCAGTGAGTTCGTGAAGGACACCGTGCAGCTTAGAAAAACCATCAAGGGACTGGCCTGTTTTCAACAATTGAATGAGAAGATCGTAGTCAAGATACAATCGGGTATGAATTCCATCAGCAACCACCCGCTTTTAATGGATCCTGTTTATAGCAGCCCAATGATCACCTTACAGGAGTACGGTAATTTCCTGGTTAACCACGATTCTGACCTCGTTGCAACCATGAAAATGTTAGAGGTGTTTTACAGTGAGGCCGGAACTGCTGATCAGTCGGTGGATGTTGAAAAAAACCTGAGAGATTTCGGGGGATTCATGCAGCAGATTGTTGACCAGGACTCGGTGTTCATCAATGCGGCGCTCGATATAGATCGGTACATCGACAAAGAATCGAAAAAGAAGCACCGGAGTGAGGATTATGCGCCACTGGTCAGTTTCAGGAATGATCTGCTGGTATCCAATGTGATGATGGCTTCGATCCTGGGACAAAAGACCACCATCGGAAAGCTCACCGAGTACGCGAAATCGGTGAATGCCGATGTACAGATCTTTTCGGCCGTCAATGAGCTGAATTTTGTTTTTAAAAGCAATTATGTTTCCAGCGCCGAATTAGGAAGTTTTCTGAGTGTAATGCACGATTTGAATTTTGTCGATGTAGTAGAGTGATATGACCCGGAGATAGCCGCCCACATCGTTTTTGAATACGTAGTACAACTGATTATATTTATATCGGATAAAATTGATTTTTTTGGTAGCGGCTGATGGATTGTTTCAATTAATCGTTATTTTTGAAGAAACAGACTAAAATCCATCAGCCATGAAACTAAAGTTCTTCCTCCCTTTTCTTTTAGCGCTTCTGATAAGCTTCAACTTGGTGTATTCGCAGGAATCCCCTGCCGGTAAGAATGAAATCCGCATTGGTTATGGGGTCCTGACCGGTCCCGAAATGGCAAATTCTCTGATATCAATCTGGCCTGCCATTGGAATAGAGATCATGAAGGACACCATCAAGGATTATACCTGTTCTTTCAGCGGGGTACCAACCCTCGAGTACAACCGTTTTTTACAACCCTGGGTAAGTGTGGGAGGGTCGTTGAGTTTCAACCCGATCAGTACGGAGATCACCTCCACCAAAGGCTTTAGGTTCACATACAGTTATTATGTGCTCAGTGTCATGCCAAAAGTTAATTTCTATTACCTGAGGAAGGGTATTTTTTCGATGTATTCGGGGGTTGAGGCAGGGTGTGCCCTGATTCTCTGGAGGGACCGGCAGGGGCAGACGACAGTGACTGACGGGGGAATGAGTTTTGCCTTTCAGGTTAATGGTTTAGGGATCAGGATCGGGAAAGAGATTGGTGGTTTTATGGAATGGGGATTTGGCTTCAGGGGCGTTGTCAACTTTGGACTTTCAGCCCGGTTTTAATCCGGCAGGATCCTTTTCTTTAAGTAATTTAGATTTCATGATAACGCTGCCCGGGACAGAAATGGAGATCCCACGATTAAAGGAAATCAGGCAGTTGAAGAAGGCTGATTTGCATAACCACGGGTTACTGGGTGGTAAACGATCGGTCGTTGAGAAGTTTTATGGCAGAAGTTTTTCCCGGTTTAAATCGACCGGGAATGGCATCATTGATCTGAACAACTGGATTGTTAAGGAGTACCGGCCGTTTTTCAGCCTTCCCGGTTCCATTGAAAAAGCAATTGAAGCCGCTTTTCTCCAGGCCAGTTCCGATGGGGTTGTTTTGCTGGAGATGAGCGTTGACGGCTCCTTTCACAGAATTTTCAATGTCCCGCCGGAGAAAATCATTGCGGCCCTGCAATACTATCATAAAACCGTAGCCCCCGGCATTGATTTCAGACCGGAAATCGGATTTTCAAAGGGCTTTCCCATCGATGTCCTTCTTTCGGATTTTAAAACCATGAATGAATATGGATATTTCAGGGCTATCGATTTGTATAATGAAGAAGATGTTCAACCCGTGAAAAATTTCAAAAAGTTATTTCAGGCGGCACGAAAATCAGGATTGAAATGTAAGGCACATGCCGGCGAATTCGGGTCAGCCGAATCGGTAAAAGAAACTGCTGAAGTGTTGGAACTCGATGCCATCCAGCACGGGATCGGGGCAGCCGGTTCTCCATCGGTGATGAGATGGCTTCGCGATCAAAACCTCCAACTGAATATCTGCCCGACCAGCAACATTCGTCTGAAACGGATCCGATCGATTCGCCAACACCCCATCAGGACGCTCTACGACCATGGTGTCAGGGTGACCATCAATACCGACGACGCGCTGATTTTCGGCGACGGGCTTTCGGAACAATACCTGAAGCTCCTGCGGGCCGGTGTATTCAACTTTCAAGAAATAGATCAAATCAGAAGAAATGGTTTGGAGGATTGATTTTTTTTATGAAATTTGAATGAGAATTTCCCATGACTGCCTAAATCAAATTCGTATCACATGAAAAGAGTATTGAATCCATTGCTGCTTATTGCTATGATGTTGCCTTTAGTTACCGGAAGTTGTACAAAGGATGAGACCGGGGATCCGGTTTCTTTTAAAACCGATCTTACCCACTTTAAAAATACCGCGAAGGCTGTTGTTCATTCATCGGCGGTTGGAATCGGTGAGGTCTTGAAGACCATTCCCGATTCAACAGGTAAAGTCGGGACCATCAGGATATATATCGATTCCATTCGTTTTTATGATGATTATTCGGGCTATTTCTATGTCTATAACTATCAGTGTGTCAATATTGCCCATGCGACGCAGAAAAACCTGCAGGGACAGGATCTTTACAATTACCAGGATTGTAAAGGGAAATATGTGATCCGTGAACTCTCTGCGGCAGCAGCACAGGGAGGGGGCTTTGTTGAATTTTATTGGATCAAGCCCGGTTCGACCGGTGAGAAGTTAAAAATAGGATATGTTGAACCCATTCCGGGTACCAATTTCTTCATCGGTTCGGGAGTTTATGTTCCTGAATAGATGAAATCACCATACAGGTTCCGGTGATCGACCCACCCGGGGCTGCCTTTAAAAATAAGTCGTTTTCTTTTAACACGTTGATCCCCGAATGAAAAGAGCCATTATTTTTATAGGAGCGGTTGTCATCCTGGGCATTCTGATCCTGTTGAAGTTCCTGGTTTTCCCAGGGGTAAAGGAACACAAAAAAGCAGGTGGGGGGGAGCCCGTCATTCCCGTTGAATGCTACGTTACCCGGGACACTTCGGTGAACTATCAACTGGAAACTGTCGGGACTTTACGTGCCAATGAGCAGGTGGAGATCGTAAGTGAAATTTCCCGGAAGGTAACAGGAATCTTTATGAAGGAAGGGTCGCTGGTAACGACCGGACAAATGCTGTTCAAACTGGATGATTCCGATATTACCTCCCGGATTAAAAAACTGACACTTGAATCCGGACTTGCCGAAGCCAATGAGACACGTGGTAAAGTGTTGCTATCGAAAGGCGGAATGAGCCAGGAGCGATATGATGAACTGGCCAATATTCACAACACGCTGGAAGCAGAAATCGAGATTTTAAAGGTGGACCTTTCCAAAACTGAGATCCGTGCACCCTTCCCGGGTCGGATCGGGTTGAGAAATGTGAGTGTCGGAGCCCTGGTCAGCCCCGGCGTTGTTCTGGCAAATCTCCAGGATATCAGTCGGATCAAGGTTGATTTCGCAGTTCCTGAACGATATTCTCATAACCTGCAGGTCGGATGCAAAATTGTATTTCGGACCGACTATTACCCCGGCGATCTAACTGCCATTGTTGAAGCTGTTGAACCTGCCGTTGATGAACGGACCAGAACCCTTTTGATCCGGGCTCTGTCAGTTAATGAAAAGGGAATCCTGGTTCCCGGGACTTCAGCCCGGATTTACCTGACCCTTGAAGAGCTGACAAAAAGTATTTTTATTCCCACGCAGGGCCTCATTCCATCGATCAAAGGGTATTCCGTGTTTTTAAAAAAGGACGGACAGGCATTCCCTGTACTTGTTAAAACCGGGGTCCGGAACAGTGATTTCGTTCAGATCACCGAAGGAATCGGTATTGGCGACACCGTGGTGGTCACCAACCTGCTCAGGGTAAGAAAAGGGTCTCCACTGAAAACTGTCAAGATATCCTGATATGAGCCTTTCGTCCCTGAGCATCAGACGGCCTGTCCTGGCAATCGTTTTTACCCTGATGATTATCATCTTCGGAGCGGTCGGTTTTATTTATTTGGGAATCCGCGAATATCCGGAAATGGATCCGCCTGTGGTGACCGTCAACACAACGTATACAGGCGCCAATCCGGAGATCATACAGGCTCAGATCACGGAGCCACTCGAAGATGCCATCAATGGAATTGAAGGCATTCGTGTTTTATCATCCGTTTCGACAGATCAGTCAAGCCTGATCACGGTGGAATTCAACCTGGGCAAAGATATGGAGTCTGCTGCCAACGACGTACGCGACAGGGTTTCAAAGTCAATTAAACTCCTGCCCAAGGATGTCGATCCCCCCATCGTTGAAAAACTAAGCGCCAATGCCAATCCGATCATCTTCATGATTGTCAGGAGTTATGAACACGACATCATGGAAGTTAATGATGTCGTTGAAAATACCATAAAAGACAGGTTGCAGACGATTCCCGGGGTGGGCGACATCCGGGTTTTCGGGGAGAAGAAGTACTCGATGCGGTTGTGGCTGGATCCTTATAAGATGGCGTCGAATGGCATCACATCCCTCGACATTGAGCGCGCGGTCAGCCGGGAAAACATAGAGCTTCCTTCGGGCCGTATCGAGGGTGGTCTGACGGAGCTTACGATCCGGACCTTCGGATTGCTACAAACACCGTCAGAATTCAATAACATCATCATCAAACAGGAACATGGGACTATCGTCCGGCTCAGTGATATCGGCACGGCGGAGCTTTACCCTGAGAATGACCGATCGACCGTCATCCTTCATATGCTTCCCGTTGTGGCGATCGGGGTGGTTCCTCAGACCGGAGCCAACAACGTTGCCATCGCCAATGAGTTTTACAACCGGATGGAGCGCCTGAAGAAAGAGATTCCGGCATCATATCAGATCATGGTGGGCTATGATTTCACTACTTTTGAACGAAGTGCTGTAAAAGAGGTTGAGCAAACCATCCTCATCTCGCTGGTACTGGTCGTTCTGATCATTTTCCTGTTTTTGCGCGACTGGAGGTCCACGATCATTCCCGTGGTCGCGATTCCGGTATCCATCATCGGTTCCTTCATCCTCATGGCCGTCATGGGACTCTCCATCAATGTCCTAACGCTTCTTGCCTTAGTACTTGCAATCGGTTTGGTATGTGACGACGCCATTGTGGTTCTGGAAAATATTTATACCAAGATCGATACGGGTATCCATCCGATAGAGGCTTCCCATAAAGGCATGAAGGAGATTTTCTTTGCTGTGATATCCACAACCATTACGCTGGCAGCAGTGTTTTTACCGGTCATGTTTCTGCAGGGCTTGATCGGCAGGCTTTTCAGAGAGTTTGCCATTGTGGTGGCCGGATCGGTCCTGATTTCGGCTTTTGTTGCGCTTACCCTTTCTCCGATGATGTGTTCCCGGATCCTGAAGGTCCAACGGCACCTGAATACCAACTGGCTGATCAATAAAACCGAACCCTTCTTTTTATGGCTTAACCGGATGTACCGATATTCACTGAAAGGCTTCATGAATCGAAAATGGCTGGTATTTCCGGTGTTTGCGGTACTGATTCTCGCAGTGTTTTTATTGTTCAGATCGCTCCATTCGGAATTGGCGCCATTTGAGGACAGATCCAACATCAGGATACCGGTATTGGCGCCTGAGGGGTCATCTTATGAATTCATGGAGCAGTATCTTAACCATATCGACAAGTATGTGACGGATTCTTTTCCGGAGGTATCCGTTTCATTCTCCTGGATATCACCCAGTTTAGGAACCATCGACAATCCGAACAAGGGACAGTACATTGTCTACCTGGTTGAACCCGACCAACGGGTGCGGAGTCAAAAAGAGATGTTTCAGAAAATGACCATGGAACTGCCTGCATTTACCGGAATCAGGTCCTTCCCGTTTGAGCCTCCGACGATTGGCGACCGGTTTTCGGGCCAGCCGCTTCAGTATGTGCTGCTTGCTCCCGACCTGAAGACACTCATTGAGGTACTCCCCGTGTTTCTGGAGGAAGCCCGGAAAATAGATTATCTGCAGTTTGTCGACGCCAATTTCAAGGTCAACAAGCCGGAATTGCGGATCCGGGTCGACCGGGACAAGGCATCACAAATGGGGGTATCGACACAGGAAGTAGCGCGTACATTACAGTTGTCGATGAGCGGACAGCGTTACGGATATTTTATCATGGGGGGCAATCAATATGAGATCATCGGGCAGGTAATGCGTTATGATCGCGACCGGCCTGATGATCTGAAATCCTTGTATGTCAGAAATGCTGAAGGGAAACTGATTTCGCTCGATAACCTGATCCACATGGAAGAATCGATCAACCCTGCTGCCATTTATTCATTTAACCGTTATATTTCAGCCACTGTTTCGGCCGGGCTGAAGCCGGGCGCCACATTGGGCGACGGGATCAATGCCCTTAACCAGGTATCCAAAAAAGTACTCCCGCCTGTTGTGGGCACAGCCCTGGCAGGCCAGTCGCGTGATTACGCGGAGAGTTCTTCAAGCCTGATCTTCATTTTCATTCTTGCCATAGTTCTGATCTATTTAACCCTGGCTGCCCAGTTCGAAAGCTTCATCGATCCCCTGATCATCCTGTTCACTGTGCCCCTTGCTGTTGCAGGGGCCCTCTTTTCATTGTGGTATTTCAATCAAACCCTGAATATCTTCAGCGAGATCGGCATTATCATGCTGATCGGCCTGGTTACCAAGAACGGGATTCTGATTGTTGAATTTGCCAACCAGCGGAAAGAGACCGGCCTGGAGAAGGCTGAAGCAGTTCAGCGTGCAGCAATATCGCGCTTCCGGCCGATACTTATGACCTCTTCGGCCATGATCCTGGGCATCCTGCCCATTGCGTTGAACCTGGGTGCATCTGCCGAAAGCCGACAGTCGCTGGGAATTGCCGTGGTGGGCGGCCTGGTGTTTTCGACATTGCTCACACTCTACCTGATACCGGCATTGTACGCCTACCTTTCGCGAAACCCGGGAACCGGAAGAATCGACTACACCGAACTTACCGTCGAACGAAAATCCATCATGACCGAAGATATCAGTTAATGAAAAAGTGCCTTGCCATAACCTGTCTCATCCTCCTCCTGTCGTGGAAATTATCCGGCCAGGAGGTGCTTACACTCGGGGATGCCATTTCGATCGGACTGGTGCATAATTTTGATATTAACATTTCGAAAAATACCTTCCGGGAAGCGCACAACAATGCAACGCCGGGTGCAGCCGGAATGCTGCCGGTCATCGATATTAACGCGGGGTATACCAAAAGTCTTACCGACGCAAAAGTCGATGTGGTGACCGGATCAGAACTGGATAATCCCAAAGCGCAGACCGATGTACTGTCGGCCGGCCTGGGGTTGACCTGGACGCTTTTCGACGGGCTGAAAATGTTTATTACTTACGATAAATTGAAGAAACTGGAAGCCTGCAGTGAAATAAGCGCCAGGATCACCATCGAGAATACGGTTGCAAGGATCATTGCAGGCTATTACGAAATTATCCGCCAGGGCAGGGTTCTGCAAATAATGAATGAGCAGGTAGAGATATCGCGGTTCAGGCTTGATTTGGCGCGGATGCAGTATGAGACCGGTACCGGGTCAGAGATGGAATACCTGAAAGCCCGGGTGGAACTCAACGCGGATATTGCAGGGCTTTCCAATCAGAAGACACTTTTCGAAAATTCGAAAACCACATTGAACGATCTGCTTTCACGGGATGTTAATACGAAGTTTAATGTCACCGACTCCATCCCGGTGCGGGAACCGTTGAATTATGATACACTCCATCTTGCCATGAAGCGGTCGAACCGGAATCTGATCCTGGCAATATTGAATAAACAGGTGGCCGAGACTGAAGTAAAATCGGCCCGTGCAAGTCAATGGCCAACCCTGGGCCTCAATGCCTCTTATAACTATTACCGGTTGGAGACTGATGCCAATTTTATTCAATACAACCGGAATTTCGGACCGTTGGTCGGTTTGACCCTGAACATGCGCATTTTCGACGGGCTCAACCTGAAGAGACAGTATAAAAACGCCGCTATTTCGATGGAATCGATGGAGATTCAAAGGGAACAGGTTGAAAACAGGCTTGACGCTTACCTGACACGGATCTTCAATGAATATCAGAACCAGATGGAAATGATCGGTTTCGAGGAGGTGAACCTGGCCCTCGCCGTCCGCAATATGGAAATCGCGAAAACAAGCTACGCGATCGGTTCCATATCTTCGTTGCAGCTCAGAGAGGTACAGGAGGATCTGCTGAATGCGAGAACCCGGCTCGTTACAGCGCAGTTCAAAGCAAAGCTTACGGAAACAGAGTTGTTTTTATTAAGCGGGGAGCTTATTGACGAGGATAGCGTGAAATTATAGCGGCGCCCTCTTCGACTTTTTTACACACATCGCATTTCAGCATTCGCCCTGTTTACCCGTTCCGGAACCGGCAGGGAATCCGATAGAAATTCTGGTTCCTCGATTTCTACGACTTCCTTTTTCGTGTCATCATTCGGGGAAGTCTGAAATGGATTCTGGAAGAAAATTCTATGGCTTTCCTTAAGGTATCGTGGAGCAGTGTCAGGTATAACAGGGCCGACATCAGCCAAATCACGGCAAAGTTGAACCAGAAGGTATTGATTTTCAGGGAGTCAATGATTTTGACCGGCGCGTAAAAATGAGCCTGCCCTGATTTGCTTTCAGGATCCATGAACACGGGGTCTTTCTTCCGGATGAGGAACCCTTTTCCTTCGATGATCTTGTTTTCAGCGGTTTTATTGAGCAGCAGGTCGGCAAGATTCTCATTATAATATTTTTGTTTGAAGGCATACACACCTTCTTCTCCCATTTTTTTTGCCAGTTTTTCATAGGCCGCATCCCGCTTCGAAGTAACGACCTGCATCTGCGAAGAGAAGAACAAACTCAGCGAATCCAGATAGGCCTTGGCATTCTGTACAGCCCCATCGGTCAGCAGTTTCTCGGTCAGGCTGTCGAAAGCCGGAAAGGCGGAGTATCCCGACTCCTTCAGCAATCCGGGAATTTCGGTTTTCAGTATTTTGAAGTAGTTCGCGGTTTGCGCCGGATTCTCTTTTTTAATCAGGTTTCGCAAACAGACATCCAGTTCTGATTTTAGCGTGGGAATCTCCAACGCTGTTATGTAGGAATACCTTGAGATCTCCTTATCAAAGGGATAAAAAATCTTTTCATATTTGTTATTCCTGAATTGTTCAACCGCAAGGGCTTCGAAGGTCCAACGAGAGGTCATCATATTTCCCACAAGAGGCACATGTTTCCGAGAAGCGATGGAAGGATTGAGGTAGTCAAATGGGACCACCGTACCGCTCAGGAGCAACTGGGGAACAATGATAAAGGGGATCAGGATATAGATGGCTACTACCGAATTCAGTCCGGAGGAGATATTCAGTCCGATAAGATTGGCGCAGCAAGAAGTTGCAAAGAGGATGAGCCAATAGGAGAGGGTCATTCCATGGATACCCATGATCCAGTTTCCCACCACGACATACAGGAAGGCCTGGATGGCTGAGAGTGCAAAGAGCAGGATGATTTTCGAATTCAGGTAACTGAATCTGCTCAGGTTCAGGAATGCTTCGCGCTTCAGGATCCGGCGGTCGCGGATGATCTCCTCGGCACTGACCATCATTCCGAGGAAGAGGGAAACGACGACGCTCATGAAGAGGTAGGGAACCAGGTTCCGGTTATCGCCAAAGATGTATTGCTCCCCGAAGCTGTAACGCGTGAGGTACGCCAGCAAGGCTGCAAGGAAAGGGGCTTCCAGCAGGTTGATGAGCATGTACTGTCGGTTGGTGATTTTTGTCAGAAGGTTCCGGATGCTGAAAATCCTGAATTGTTTTATTTTTCCAGGGATCTTGAAATGACTTTTCGGAATCTCTTTTTTTTCTTCCTTTAGCTTCAGGGCAGGTTGAATATTTTTCCGAAAGGATTCGTACCACTCTTTCGGAGTGGTTTTGCGGTTACCCGTAAAACGGCCATATTCATTGACAATCTTTGCTTCCGTAATCTGAAGCAGTTGTTCCGGGTTGACATAGCCGCAGCTCTGACATTCACTTTCATCAGGATTTACATGATTGCCGGCCAGCTTGAAATAGGTGAGGGCGTCGATGGGGTTCCCGTAGTAGATGGGATAACCGCCCTTATCCATGATCAGAAGCTTGTCGAACAATTTATAGATGTCGGAAGAAGGCTGATGGATGTTCACGATGACAAGCCGGCCCTTGAGGGTTTGTTCTTTAAGCAGCAACATCACCATCTCTGAATCCATTGAGGAGAGGCCGCTGGTTGGTTCATCGGCAAAAAGCACGGCGGGTTCCCGGATCAGTTCCAATGCAATGTTGAGCCTTTTTCGTTGCCCCCCGCTGATGAATTTGTTCAAAGGGTCTCCGACCGTCAGATTCCGGATGCTGATGAGATCAATATCCATCAGTACCCGCATGACTGCCCGGATTATCTTTTTTTCAGAGAAATCACGGAAACAGAGTTTTGCGTTGTAGTAAAGATTCTGAAAAACGGTCAGTTCATCGATGAGGAGATCGTCCTGGGGCACAAAGCCGATCATCCCCTGCAATGCATCGTGATCTTTTTCCAGATCATAACCG
Organism: Alphaproteobacteria bacterium; assembly: GCA_009928665.1. Classification (GTDB taxonomy): domain Bacteria; phylum Bacteroidota; class Bacteroidia; order Bacteroidales; family FEN-979; genus CAIVAT01. Next base: position 101,007 of record SACF01000007.1, on the reverse strand, counting down.
TTGATCAGGATTTGACCGTCGTTGAGCTTCAGGTTTCCGTTAAGAACATTCAGGAGGGTCGATTTCCCGACACCGCTTCCGCCCATCACTCCGATAAGCTCCCCGGAGGTCGCGGTGAGGCTGAATGGGTGGATCCCGTTGGTGCTTTTTTTAAACCGGTATGAAATCTCTTTTGCGGTAAAATCGATCTGGATTTTCCTGGATGCGTGGAAAAACCGCGAAGCTACATCAGCATAATAGACCGGAGCGATTTTCAGGTTTTTCAGGATGGTGCCGTTGGTCAGGACAAAAGAGCGGTAGGGCTGGATTATGTGCCCGTTCAGGTACAACTCATCCGAACCAAGGTACCGGCAGATGAGGGTTCTGACCGAAGGAACGAAGAGTACAAGGATCCTCCCATCGAGGCGCTCCCGGTAGATATACTTCCCGGCGGGCTCCGGGGTGGTCATTTCCCCGCGAATGGTAAGTAAATGTTCCGGATTGATTTTTCCCCCGTCAGGGTCGGTGATGAACGCCACCGCATCGTTGAATTCCAGTTCAGGGAAGGTGAAGGCAGTCCGGAAAATCGTAAGGTAGGTGTCCAGGTTTTGATCATCAGTAACCGGACGCGGGCCGTTTTCCCGGGTCAGCGCGGTGAGAAATTCGAGGAATTTAATGAAGACGATGATCCGGTCCTGGGCGGTCAGGTTATTTTTAATACGGTTGCAAATGGCTCTGGTCTTGTCGTAAACATCCGTGGGATCCATTTCCGGTTGCTCGGGCAGATGAAACATCAGTAATTCGTCGAAGAGTTTTAAATATTCCTCTAATTCCTGATTGTTAAGATGTTGAGAAAGATATGATTCGAGTATCTTTCGTGAGTTTTCGGAAATCTGTTTGTTAACGGAGGCAGCAACGATGGCAAACAATTGCACCAGTGCCATTAGGATGGGTTCCGACATGGGGTTGGGTTTTTCTGTACCCAAATTTAAGAATTATGGGCAAAAAAAAACCGTCCTGCCGGGACGGTTTTTCAGAATAATGTTTTCAGGATTTATTTAACAAAGGAAAGTCTTACGCTTTCGGAAAGGTCGCTGATGGAGATCACATTTTGTTGTGAAATCTTCTTACCGGAATCTATTCCGTAGTTGGTCCAGATCGGAGCCAGTTTTGCGATTTCATCAGCAACGGGCTTCATCTCCGTATCGGATTGATACGCCTGGAGGATGGTAAGGAGTTTGCCATGGTTGTCTTTTTGGGATGCAATGACGGCCATTATTTTGGTATTATCTTTTGCAACTTCGGCAAGGGTGGCGGCGAGGTATAAACCTTCGGCAAAACCACCGGCAGCAATCAGTACGGCAACCTGATTCCGGTTATTTTTGGAAAGGAAGTCGTTGGTCTGGCCAAATACCTTGGTAATCATCGCGACCAGTGAATCTTTATTGTTGTTGAACTTTTTCACTCTTTCAACCAGGGACTGGTCATAGACCCCGGCAATACCAAGTTCATCGGCAAGTTTGTTGGTGGCTGCAAGGAATTTATTGGTCTCGTCGGTACGGTTGTAAGTTGCTGAATAACTGAGATCCGCGCTGTAGACTCCAAGATTCAGCGCCTTGCTTTTTTCGGTGGTGTATTTATTGGCGGCGGCAGGAGGGTTGGTAATATCGAAAATAAAGCCTGCCTTGGCTTTTTCAAGCATCATGGTTACCTCAAACGGCGTTGGGAAATTGTACAGGAGGTTTTGTGATTCAGGGCTTAGTGTTATCTCTTTTTGAATCGTGTCGGCTGCTGCCTCATTGGCCTGCTGATCCTTGGTTGATGAACCATTGCATCCCGAAAGAACAAGGAAAAGTGTAAAAGCCGCGAGCGTGATCCCTGTGTTGATTTTTGTGATTGCTTTCATAAATGGAGTGAAAATTTTTTGGTGAATCTGAAACCAGTTTTTCTTGTTTTATATGAACTATGCGAAATTAAGAGAAATTTTTAAAATCCGGTCGTTTTTTTTAACAAAACCCTCCAGATTTTAAAATTCACTGTGTTCTCAATGTTTGATGATTACTTTAATGATTTCGGGTTTTACAGCGCATTCAAATGCTTTGAGGATCTCTTCGAAGCTGAAAACCTTTGTTATCATTGGTTGTGGGTTGACCAGTCGCTGACCGAGAAGACTCAGGGCGGGCTCGAATAGTCCGCAGCGGGATCCGATGATCTCGAATTCATTGATCACGATTTGATTCAGGTCGATTTTCTCACATTTTTCGACTGTGGTTTTCAGGATCAGTTTACCACGGGGATAAAGATGTTTCAGGGCGATATCAATTCCGTCGGCATTTCCGGTACATTCCACACAGATCTCGGCCTTATCGGACTCAGATAGCGTTTGAACCAATGCCGCGTGGATTCCCATAGAGCGGGCTTTTTTTACTTTCGACTCACTGATATCAAAGGTGATGGTTTCACATCCATTTAACCTGAAAACCTGTGAAATGAGCAAGCCCAGCTTCCCGGCGCCAAAGATGAAAACATTCTGAGAAGGCCGGATCTGGATCTGCTCGAAGATTTCGACTGCTGCTGCAAGCGGTTCGGTGAACACGGCGATCTCAGGATCAATATCCTCAGGAACCAGGTGCAGGTTTGACTCGGGAAGTACACAGTATTCAGCAAAAACCCCGTCGTGATCCATGATTCCCAGGGTACTCCGGTAAGGGCAATGTGTTTTTCTGCCGGTCAGACACAGGTAACATTCACCGCAGGAACAGTTTATTTCTCCGACAACGCGTTGACCGAAAAATCTGCTTTCGGAGGTAACGACTTCCCCGACAAACTCATGACCGAGAATTCCTTTGAATCCCATGTACCCTTTTATGATCTCGATGTCGGTATTGCAAATGGAAGAGTACAGGACCTTGATCAGTACCGACCCATGCTCCGGAACCGGAACAGGGACTTCCAGTATTTCAGGGACCTTATTGAACACCAGTGCTTTCATGGTGAATATGATTTGTGGTTTTTGTCAGTCATCCAAAGGTTTCTGTTTACCAAATGGACCGAAAATTGTGTAAATGCCAAACATCGATGAATATTTACCGTAGGTCCAATCCCACAATGCAGTATAAAAAACAGTAATGGGCTGTTTTTTGAAAAATGTGAATTCAACTCTTGGACCAGCCGTGTACATCTGATAGAACCTGATGAATTCCGCGCCGAATTTAAAACTTTTCACGGAATAAAATCCCATGCAATCCCAACGGTACCTTTTCCCTCCGAATTCGAATGCGCCAAAGAAAGACCATTGATTATACGACAGGATCAACAATGGCGAGATCCGCCATAATTCCGTTTCATTTGTCTGGTAGCCCCCGAGAAAACCGATGGTGATCCCTTGAACAGGGGTGACCAGAGGGCCGATCAAACCTTCTCCCCAGCTGTTCTTAGCGTAACCGTTTACATAGAAATAACTTGCGACCCCAAAGGTCTTATTGATCTGGTAGCTGGCATAGAGTGTTACCACCGGCATGAAATCACCGCTGTAAATAATATCGTACTGGTTGAACTTGAAAATCGTCTGACCGGGAGCCGGCGCATGGAACAGACAAGACAGTAAAGCCAGTTGTATTATTCTTTTAAGCATTGGCAACAGTCGGATTACGTTTGTTTTTCAGGAATGATAATAATGAATTCGGTGAATGCGCCCTCTTGTGATTTAACTTCCAGTTTCCCTTTGTGGACCTGGTTTACAATGTCAAAACTCATTGATAATCCCAATCCGGTGCCTTTTCCTGTTGGCTTGGTCGTGAAGAAGGGATTGAAGATTTTTTCCATCACGGCAGGAGGAATCCCGGTTCCGTTGTCTCTGATCGTTATTTCAATTTTATCCTTGATCCTGCGGGTGCTGATCATAACCTCGGGGGCATAACCCGGTACCTGCTTTTTCGATTTTTCATCAACGGCATAACAGGCATTGTTGACAATGTTGAGAATGACCCTGCTAAGGTCCTGCGGAATGATATAAGCTTTACCGACTTCCGGATCAAGCTGTGTCCTGATGGCGGTATTGAAACTTTTATCTTTTGCCCTCATTCCATGGTAGGCAAGGTTTGCATATTCCGCAACCATATTGTTGATATCAACCTGTTCAAATTCTCCGGTTTTACCCCTCGAATGCTGAAGCATCCCCTTGACGATACTTTCGGCACGTTTGCCATGTTCGTTGATTTTCTTTACGTTGCCTTTGATCATCCCGATGATCTCTTCAGCATCGGCATATTTGTCGGGTGAAAGGATATCCTTGATCCCGTTGACGAATTCAAGAAGTTCATCCGAAAGTTCTGCCGAAAGTGCAGAAAAGTTGTTGACAAAGTTCAGGGGATTCTGGATCTCATGAGCGATCCCGGCAGTCAACTGCCCCAGTGAAGCCAGTTTTTCCGATTGAACCAGCTGGTCCTGGGTATCTTTAAGATTTTGGAGGGTCTGTTGCAGATCAGCCATGATCCTTGTACGGATAAATGCTGAAACTATATGTTCTTTCGAGTTTTTAATGAAACTGATGTCCTTCGGTTCAAAGGCCTGCTCGCGCGACAGATTTGCAAATAACAGAAAAGCTTCGACACGGTTTTCCACCCTGATAACCATGACAAGCAATGATTTCGGTGTTTTCAGTTCATTAAGAACGTCAGATTCGTCATAGCCTGAAAAGTCAGTTTTAATGAAAATATCCTCGAAAACCTCTTCTGTGTTTTTCAGGTATCTGTTTTCAGCCTGGGCAAAAGTCAACGTGGTCGATGCAAGTTCCTGCAATTCATAACCGATACTTGCCGTGAATTTGTAAGCATTGATGTTCTTGTCGAAAACAAGCGCGGATGAAGTATCGATCGACCTTATGACCCTCATTTTTTCCAACAGCGACTGAATCAGGTTCTCAAAGTTGATTTCGGCATTGATCGACTTAACGGCAGTGTTGATCTTTTCCAGTTCATCGTTTTTATTGGCAAGTTCCTGCGACTGGCTGATGATCTCTTCTTTCTGCTGAACTACTTCAGCGGTGCGGTCGGCGATTCTTTGTTCCAGAACTCTTTTTTCCCTTAAAAGTTGCCGGTTCCGGATGATGACGATCAGGTAGATGATGAATGATGCAACAAGAATGTACATGATGAATGCCCATACCGTACCGAACCATGGCTTCAGAATCCTGAACACAATGGTTGTTTCAGGTGTGATATTGCCATACACGTTTTTTGCCCTGACGTGAAAGATGTAATTGCCTCCGGCTAAGTTTGTATATTCCTTGTGCGATTGAGTTCCCCAATCGGACCACGTTTCATCGAACCCCTCGAGAAAATACTGGTAAAGGTTCTCACCCCTGGGAGAATAGAAGGGAAGACTGAATTCAAACCGGAGTGAATTATAGCGGTATTTTATTTCAATTTTGCTTTTCAGGGTTTTTACCTGGTTCACCAGGCTTCCTGCAAATATTGTAGAATCGGCCTGTATGGCAATTTTCCGAAGGAGTGTTGCTTCAGGGATCATGTAATCATTCGTGACTACAGGATTATACCTGATCAACCCGTCGGGTCCCCCAAGCCAGGTCACCCCGTTGTCTTCGGGGTATATTGCCCAGATCACATAGTCGGTGATCGGAAGAAACGGTTTTTCAAGTGGCTGATATTGGTTTTTATTCCTGACCAGGAGCCGGATATTGGTTTCTTCTCCATCGTTGACCCACAAGTTGCCCCGGGGAGTGGGGATGATGATCGAGAACCACTGGTCATCGGCAGGATCAGTGCTTTTATACAGGCTTATCGAGTCGAAAGTTTTAGTTTTTTCATTGAAGATATAGACGCCCTTACGCGTTGCAACCGACATATGATTATTGATCCTGTTGAGCGATAACCCCACATCCTCAGGCAAACCGTCTTCATGATTATAGAAAACCGGGGCTTTGTCGCCGGGCGTATACTTTAGGATGCCCCTGGATAATGTCGATCCCCAGATATTTCCATAGCCGTCGACCTGTAGGTCGTTGATCTCTTCTTCAGGCCCCTCGAATCTTTCACAGGTCCACCTTCCTCCGGCATTCTTTAACCTGAAAAATCCTTTCATTTCACCAATGTAGAATGTGGCAGGATCAACCGTCGAACTGACAATTGAAAGTGCGAATCCTTCCTGAATAAGTCTGGCCTTTTTATTCTCAACCGAGAAAATACCCTGCGAAGTCGCTGCAAGGAGGCAGTTTTCGTAAGGAACCACGCACCAGCAAGCGGTAATGATTTCATTAACGGGGGAGAAGGTAAATTTTTGTTCGTCATAATAGAATAAACCCTGGTAGGTCGAGACATACAGGGTGTTTTTAAACCGGATCACATGATTAACTGCACCGTTCAGCCCTGATTTTTCATCAAAGAATGTAAGTTGGGAAGGTATCTGGATCATAGCGATCCCATTATTCAAAGCGGCCCATATGACATTGCTGCTTGATGCATAGAGTGCCTGGATTGAATTGTCGCGGAGGCCGGCTCTTTTATCAATAAACTGCAGAATATCACCATTCTGGTCAAGGATCAGGATTCCGTGGGTGGAGGTGCCCAGGGCAAACGTACCATCATTCAGCCTGATGCCGCAGGTTATCAGGCTTTGCTGCAACCGTGAAAAGCTCGCGGTCCTGAATTCTGTCAACTGATCATGCCGTAAAAGGAAAAGACCCTGTGTTCCTGTTACCACGAGCACGGCATCGTTTGAGTAGGGCATGATCGCCTTGATTTCAATTGCACCTGAAAGCCTGTTTCCTCCTTCAAATTTTTTGATCGTTCCGCCGGCAAGCGCAACCAACCCCTCTTCTTTAAGTTGAAGGTAAAGGGTACCAGAGCAATAGAATCCCCCCATGATTTCCAGCGGAGCAGCCCATGAGTCAATATTCCCGTCTTTTTTAACAGTAAAAACGGTGTTTTGTGAAATAAAACGAACTCCTTCACGGGTGGCAAAAAGTTGCTTGACATCAGAAAATGGCTTAAGAACATTTTTTGAACCGGTTTTCAGGTTACAAAAGTGAAATGCGCCGTATTCATCCGGCTTCAGGAAACCGATCTCTCCTCTGGCACCGGCATAAATGGTTCCTGACGAATCGATGGCCAACGCCGAAACTTTAGTTGTGTTTGTGGTTGGAATCAGGCGCCAGCTCTCCCCGTCAAATTGCAGAATACCTGCAAAATTTCCGAAATAGAGCATGTCCTGGCGATCACTGACAATTGCAAAATTCTGTGCATGTGCCCGGTATTCCGATGGAACATAGTTCTTCAGGAAAGGAAATCCCTGTTCGTGGCTTGTCTGCGAAATAAGATACACAGGCAGGAGCATCAGAAAGAGGGTTGTGACCAATTTATTCATAGGCCTTCAATTAGCAATGGTTATATTGAGGTACCTGAAAAACTTTTCTGTGAATTCCGGAGCGTCTTTCAGGAAATCGTCAAACGATGAAGTCGGGATGGTCCAGGTTGCTCCATCATGATCTGTAAAACAAATTTCCTGGAATTTATTGTCGTAACTGGTGATTGTCGATTTTTGCTTCAGGATCCCGGGATGCCTCATCAGGAACTGAATAATTGCCTGGTCAGGAAGCGCACTGAACAGTTCATGACTTTTCATGAATAACACTTTCTCAAACAGCAGTAAAACGTTGTCCTTCTCTCTTCTCTTGATTTTCTCAGCGAGTTCGGGTATAACTGATTCCCATTTCTTCTCAAACCGGACCATGGTATCTAAATAGTAATTCCGGTTAAGATTGAACAGCATCCAGGCCGAAACCTCACTGAGCAGCGGATCAGGATGCACCAGGTTTGCCGCGAGGATGTTTTCAGCTTTCCCTGCAGGCAGATCCGTCATCTTGCCCAGTAAAGAAATGGCAAACACTTTTGTCATCCGGTTCGATTGGGCATACCCTTTATTGAGGATATCGATCAACCGCTCTGATGAAGAAAGGGTTTCCTGAGGGAACCGGACCTGCATCCGTGATAACCGTTCGTGCACTGAAAGGTCTTCGAAAACCGGAAAGAACAACTCTTTGATTTCATCGGAAATGATCATATCGCTGATCTCAAGCGCATAAACCTTAGCAGTGGCGTCTTTGCTTTCGATATGTTCCCTGATGTGGCTGATCGTTTTTGAATCATAGATCAGTGATAAAAGCAGGAAGACCTGTTCTTTCTTTTCATCGAGCTCAGCCAGGAGCGATACCTGGAGGTTGCTGCAATCCGCTACGCCCGCCATGTCATTCAATGAGGCCAGGATCCAGGCAATATATTCAACGGTTTCTTCGATACATTCCTGGATCAGTTGTATTTCGGAAGGAATGGCGTGGTAGTTCAGATTGCTCAGTGAGAAAAGTACCCCGTAACGGATATCCCGGTCAGGATGATTCATCTTCCGGCGAAGCAGCTTTATGGTTTTCTGGACCGGGATCGATTCATAAATACTGATAATCTCCAGTTGCACGGCATGATCGCTGGTCATCTTGTTGAAATGCCTGTCAAGTTCTGACAAAATGGGTTCTCCGATGCTCCTGATAGCGATACTGGCGGCTCTTGCGCATTCCGGAACCGAAAGATTTTCAATTATTGCAGGCCACAGTTCAATACGCCTGATTTTTCCTGCTGAGATGATTGCTGCATTCCTGATCTTAAGATCAGGATCTTTTATGAGATTCAGCAGAAGTTTGAATGCATTGAAACGGGCGGATGTGCCAAGCATCCTCGCGGCTCTCAGGCGGTTAACCGGATCGTGTGACCTTGCCATTTCAGTCAGCGTTTCAAAAGTGTCATTTTCAGCCCGGGTCAGTTCTTCGGTTGTCGTCTCAATTTGCTTCCGGATTTCGGGATCAGGGATCGAACTGATTCCCTTACCTTTCAAAAATGGTAACGCACTGGTCACTTCCCTGTCAACAAGCGTTTTGAGGAATTTCTTCTGTAATACAGGCGGGGCCGCAACGAATGCAGTCTCGATCGCTTTCTCGGCAAGGACAGGCTCGGCCGTTTCCAGAATCTGAAAGACGTTTTCGAATTTATCAGCGCCGGCGCCCAGGTACGTCTGGCTTATAATATCGGTCATCTTTGCTTTTTCATGATCCGATTTGGTTTTCAACTCGCTTAACTTCGTCTTCAGCATGTTCCGGTATTCTTCATACATTTTAAAGGCCGCCCAGATCCATCCTCCAAGCACAATACAGAAAATCCAGTTAAATGAAACAAGGCTGAATGATGGAAAGCTGGAGAGCAGAAGGATGACAGCGCCGGTGGCAAGAGTCCCAAGCGCCTTGGGGATTCCTTCGATTTGATTTTGGAACGTAAGCCTCAATTCGGTCGGTACAGGTTGGTAGAGCAACTGGAATGCCGGCTCATAAACGGCACCGCGAACCGATTTTTCGAAAAGCCGGGCAAGAGCAATAAAGGTAAAAAACAACCCAACCGCGCCGTAAATCGTTCCAAAAACGGCAGCCATGAAAATGCTGACGAGCAGGATCAGCGGCAAAGAAATCAGACTTGGCTTCAGTCCGTATTTATTAAGGAACCTCCCGGACACGAATTTCAGTGACAACTCAATCACGGCGACGAATCCCAGGAAAAGACCCAGAAACCTTGCAAAAGCTTCGGGGTTATTGGGAAATTCCTTTTTGGTCTGGGCCAGGAAGAGGAAGTCGACGAAAAGATAGCCAAAAATAGGCAAAAGCGCCATTAGCGATATAAAAACAAAATAGGGCTTCCTGATCAGGTTCAGATAATTCCATTCTTTGGTGACGGTTTTTTTGACAACAGCTTTCTGAGCGGATGATGCCAGAAGTTGTTCCCTGAATACCTTCAGGATGAGGATAACCAGCATCAGGCAGACAAAAAGTGCAGCGGAAGCCACGAAGAGCAGGTCGGGAGCGGTCAGGAACTGAAGTATGAGGGGCACTGAAAAATATCCGATGATCACCGAAACCACTTCACCGATCCCGATAATCCCGAAGATCCTCTTTCCCTGCCGGATGTTGAACAGTTTCCCGGCAACACCCCAAAAATTAACCAGGAGAATATACACCACGATCCTGACCCAGGTATACATCATGAATATCAGCCATGATGAACCTTTAAAGGACCATACCCCGATACTGACGGCCAGTACCGTTATAAAAATGAAGATAAACTTGATCAGTATCTGATATGAAAACGACAGCTTTTTGTCGATCCTTGAAAAACTCCACCAGGCGAGATAGATCAAAACGCCCGAAGCCATAAATGAAACCGGGATCATCGATCGCTGGAAATGTTTCAGGAAAATGGCGTTGGAGGCGGTAAAATAAAAGGTCAGGGTCATGCCGGTAAAGAAAGAGAAACACATGAGCAGAAAGACCGGTTTGGCTTCCTCCCGGCGAATGTTCATCAGTTTTAATATCCAGGGTTCCTTATTCATGCAGGCAATGATTACTGATCAGCGGATGCAGGGGAATTTCATATTTTTCATTAAGGTCGTTGACCGCGGGGTTTGCCAGGATCCTCTTTACGGATTCAGGCATGATCTTCCCGAAGTCGATCGGATCGATCATGCCGGCCATTTCCATCCTTTCCCTCCGTATAATGGCATGGATCAGCTCAACTCCCATCCAGCCTCCAACACTGGTAATTTTATCGAGCAGGGTCACAAGGCTGTCAGGATAACTGCCGTCATGAAGGCAAATATTTACTGTTGGCGATACTCCGATAATCGGCCCCATGTCGATGATTTCCGTTACACCGTGAATGACCATCGGTGAACTTGTCATGCGGTTCCTGATTGTCTCGTGAAAAGGCTGGGTTCCTGCACCGATTTTTTTCGGCAGATTGGAGGGGTGAAAGTTATAAGAACCCATTCGCGGAAATTGAAAGAGAAACGAGTCAAGCCATTGTCCGAAACAATTCATGATCAGGACATCAGGATTCCATTCACGGTAGAGGTTCCTGAAATAATCGGTTTTCACTGCTCCGGTATAACACGGAATTCCGATTTTCATACTTTCATCAATCACACGCTGCATGATCGCCTGGTGCTTGTCCGCATCAAACAGGCTCCAGATGCGTTTTTTTATCGAGATCTTGGCTTTCGGATCAATTGGGTCATCAGTGGCAACTCCAACGATATTCAGCTTATCCGGGAAAAGAGTTTCGAAACGGCCCAGGTCTTTCAACGTCAGGTTTCCTGAATCATAACTTACAAACAGCACAACCCGTAAACCCGGTTTCTTCTCATTTTTCGGATTTATGGGGGTATAGAGTGCGCCCCATTCTGAATCATTATTTTTAATTATTCGATAGTTTTCAGGCATGACGGATTAAAAATCTAAAAATTATAACTCAGGTTGAGGAGAAAATGCCTGCCACGCTGAAGGATCTCAGTCGGGCTGTTAATGCCATCGGCAGCCTTGGTTCCCGGATCAAAATAACGGGTATTTAATATATTGTTGCAAACAAGCTGAAGCGATAGTCCGGGTACAATCTTTTTATTCGAATAGGTGATTGCTCCGTTCAGAATGGCCGTACTTGGAAAGGTATCAAAGTTCGCAGGTACGGTAGTTCCTTCACCCGTTAACCTGTTACCCACGAAATTCAATCTGAGGTCGACATTGAGCTGGTCGAAAAAGAGTTTATCGGCACCAACGTTGAACTGGAACGAGGAGATATCGCCGACACGGTTATCTACCTCACCGGCTTCAGAAAACGTCTGCCTGGGATCACAATAGGTGAAGTTGAAATAGGCATTGAATGTCTCATATTGATAATAGGCATTCCCCTGGATCCCGGTGATGGTGAACCGGCCGATATTGTCATTTTTGACTTTTCCCGGACTATCCTCAACGCTGACAGTTCCAACGACGTTATCGATATAATCGCGATAGATCGCAATATCCGCGTGAAATGCTTTGTTCAGCCTGAAGCCTGCACTGATCTCGATGTTCTGTATGTTCTCAGTTTTCAGGGTTGGATTTGGGATCCTGTTGCCGACTGCCGAGTACTTGGTCCAGTTCGACACATTCATAATACCACGGGAGTAGATCGCTTTCAGGGTGAATTTTCCGGGCGAGTAAACCACTGCCAGACGCGGGCTTAATGCGCTACCGAACCCATCGTTGTTTCTTACAACATTATAATCATAGCGCAGCCCGAATGTGATCTTCATGTTCCGGATCACCTGCCAGGTCCCCTGACTGTAAACCCCTACATCCCAGATGTTGAATTCATTTCCTCCTTTGGGTGAAGGGTTGATCACAGCCGAATCCTGCGGCGTCGTGGTCAGACTTGTATAATATGCGCCCTGCAACGTGCTGTTACGCACCTCGAGTCCGGAGATGATGTCCAACCGGGAAACAGGGCGGTAGATCACCTTTAATTCGTTCCGGAGCTGTTTCGACATTTCAAATAAGTAAAGGGTTGTCCACAGTGGGGGTGTGTCATTGACCAGATCGGTCAGCTTTTTATTTCCGCGGGCATAATTGGATACCGATACCAGGGCGGTCGATTCGGTTACTGCATGGATGCGGTATGTGGTCAGGTTTGAAATGAAAAGTTTTTCATTCACCTGGTTTTCATACTTCACAAAAAAACACGACAGCTGAGGTCTCCAGTTGGATTTATTATCGGAACCTGCAGCATAGGTGTCGGTATACTGTGTGAGGCCGCCACGGCTATATTTCCAGCTCTGAAACCCGACGCTGAAATTTCCGATATTGATTTTGGCATTGATAAGCCAGCTGTTGGTCTTATTACTGAAGCCGATCTTATGGTCGTTTACGACCTGGTCGTACCCTGATTTATCAAGATTTCTGGCAGTTTCTGCTCCGAGGTTTGTAAGGGTGAGCTGGCTCGAGTCGGATGATAAAGTATAATAGGAATGCGTGAAAGGCAGGTTATTCTTGATCAGGTACTCCTTGGCGCCTGAATTGATATTAAGCAGCTTGTAATAATCCACCCCGTCATAAACCGCAGGATCGTAGTCAAAGTACGACTGGCTGGTAAGATCCGCTTCATCCGAATGATAAAGTCGGCCGGTAACGGTAAAAGACACATTCCTTTTTTTTCCGGAAACACTCAAATCAAGGGTTTGGGTGTTATAGGTTCCGTATTTCAGTGAACCGCTGATCCCGATGCTTTTACCTGCTCCGATGGCATCGATAGTGTTCCGGCTGATAACGTTGATGACCCCAGCAAAAGCATTCGGCCCGTACATGGTTGATGCAGGACCGTAGATGATTTCAACACGCTCGATGTTTGAAAGCGGGTATTGCCGGTCGATATATGCCCAGTTTGTCCAGAGGTCGTTTTCTTCGATGCCATCGATCAGAAGCAGGGTTTTCTCGGTATTGTTCTGCCTGAATCCTCGTTGGTAAATGTTGGCGTATTCCGGCCCGTAAAACATCGAAAGATCAAAACCGGGAACATCCTTCAGCAGTTCCACGAGATCGTTGTATCCCCTTTTAATAATGTCATCCCGGGTAATCACTGCAATCGTTGCCGGAGTTTCATAAACATTTTCAGCTTTTTTGGAAACAGATGTTACGGTCAGGATATTCCCGGATGTTTTTAGCAGGCTTACCATATTGATAAATGATGGCGGATCAAAAAGGTTGGCTTCATAAACAGGGTTAATCTGCAGCAAAGCGCTGACTTCGTAATTGGCCTGTTCCGTCGAATCCATGGCCAGGTACGACATTGCTATTAACCGGTGCGCTTCGATTTTTTGTTTTTCATTAAATCCCTTGTTTATACACTGCTTAAGCCGGGCAGTAACCTCCACAAACTTACCAAGTTCATAAGCTTTCCGGGCATCATTCAATGTAACATCATCGCAATTCTGAGCAGGGATCCGGTGGGGTATTATAATCCCTCCCATAATGAACAAGGCAATCAGAAGTGCTGCCACGCGGTTGGTTTTACTGGAGATCATATGCTGTCGTTTATCATTTTACATTTTTTAAGGCAGATCTGTCCTGGTTTTTTGATAGGGAATATCTTCACCAACCATTTTTTTCCATTCAGCGACTGTGAGGTTCCTTTTCAGATTATTTCTTAGTTTCTGTGCCATATCCTGGTTTTGTGTCGAAAAAATCCTGATGGTCTTATCAGCACTGCATGAAATGAGATGCTTATTGTCGGGTGTGTATAAAATATCATAAACCCAAAGTTCATGGCTGTCGATCGAAATAGGTTTGCCTTCCGAAACAGGGAATGCCGCAATCTTGATTGTCTTATCAAAACTTGAGGAAGCAATTTCATGGTCGGTCTCACTGAACGAAATTCCGGTCACACCCGAGAGGTGGCGGCCGATGATATGAATGGGATTGCCGGTAAGGTCGGATGTTGAGGCAACCAGAATGGTTCCATCCTGACATCCCATGGCAATCGATTTGCCATTGTTACTGAAAACAATGCTGATGACAGGACTTTTCGACGCAGGCAGTGTGACAGGCATGGTGCCTGGCTTGCCCAACCCGAGGCATTTCACGATACCGGTTTCGTTTGAAAAAGCAAGCATTTGCCCGTCGGGACTAATATCCAAACTTGTAATCACCCCCTGGGCCGAGTCAAGAACTGTTTTTTTACAGGCGCCATTATTTAATTCCCACATAAGAAGTTTTCCATCTGAGGCGCAGGAATAAAAACGGTTTTGTGATGGATGCGATACGATGCCGTGAATTATTGAGGAGTGGGCATCAATTACTTTTGGGGGCTGTGATGGTGCATTCCGCTGCCAGATAAGGATCTTTCCGCCTGAGGTCCCGGCAATCACCGATTTGTCATCCGAAGATACCGTGACAGCCCTGAACAGGTTTTTGATTTTTCCGGGGACGTGCAATGGTACGGGTGGTGATGAAGGATTGATAAGGTTCCACGAAAGCAGTTTATTGTCATCACCCCCTGAATACAAAGTTTTGCCATCCTTTGAGATTACAATTGCCCTGACGGCGTCCTCATGCCCTCTCAGGATGTTTGGGTCGCTCGAAATAGCGGAAAGCGCACTGTAAATGGTGGGATCGGTGCCGGCGCCACCGTTTGCAGTATAAAGTTGGTAAGCAGTGACAGCGAGTAATGCGGGGAAATCATCTTTTTCGGTTGAAAATAGCTGCTGGGCCTGAATGGCCAATGAGCGGGATATGGCAAGCAACCGCAATTGCTGTGCTTTCCTTTCCGACTCTTCGGCTTTGATTCGTTCCTGGTCGGCGATCTGCTTCTGGTTGACTGCCTCTTTTCGCTGGGATTGAGCTTCGTCGCGTGCAACAATGGCTTCCTGCTTCGAGATATCGGCCTGCTTTTTTTGTTCAACTGCAACCGTCGTCTGTTCCTGTGCAATGATTTGCTGCCCGACCGCATATTGCCGCTGTTGTTCGGTGATCATTTCCTGTTGCTCGGCAATCTGCTGTTGCTGTTCGGATATCTTTTTCTGGAGAATGGCTTCTTTGCGCTGCTCTTCGCTTTTTTTCCGTTCTGAAACTGCCAGCTTTTCCTTTTCAAGCGCTTCCTTCCGGCTTGCTTCGGCTTTAAAGCGAAGGTTTAACGAAATTATGAGGAACAGGATGGAAATCACCGAAGCGATCCCCAGAATGATAGCCGAAGTCCGGGCCCGCTTCAGATTCCGCTTTTGCAGTTTTTCCTTCCGGGAGAGTTCGAGTTCGTACTGCTTTTTACTGTAATCCAGGAAGGTCATGGCCCGGTCGAAGGCAGGGTCATAACGTGAGGCCCATGTCGCATTCGGCCGGGAATGTTCTTTCCATTGTAAGGCCAATTGCAGTTCCGGATTGACCCATAACCCGGTTTTCCCCTCCTGGTACAATTCGGCAGATTTCGAAAGCCGCAAGTATAGTTGTGCCGACTGGCTCTCTTCTTCAACCCATTTGTTGAGCCGGGTCCATACCCGCATAATACTTTCATGTGAAATATCGATGGTGGTATCGGAAGTGAGTTGAACTCTTGCCGATGGCATCAGGAATGCACAGCCCGGACTCCGGAACTTTTCGATCACCATGATGATCTCTTCCTCCCTGGCGCCTGCAAGAGTGCAAATTTCCTGCAATTGCGTTGGTCGCCTCGTCCCGCGGCTTTCATTCGAAATATCGGTGAGCGATTTAAAGAGCTTCTCTGCATGAAACTGGTCCTTGGGATCTTTGAGCTCGCTGTAAATCTCTTCAAGATGTATCGAAAGCGCCTCTTTCATGGTCCCGATGGCCTGGTAATGGTCGATGTCGATTGGCTGGTCACCGACCCGGTTCAGGGTCCAATAATCCCACGATCGCATCAACGCATGCTGGAGGATGGGGAGTTGGTCGGGATCATCACCGACATCGTCGAGCAGCCGGTTCACAAGTTCATCGGAGATCTTTCCGCCACTAATGGAAACCGGGCCGGTGATGGCAAGCTTTCGTTCTTCATTATTCATCCTGGGAACCAGGTAATAACCCTGGTTGATCATCTCACTGAGCCCCCTGAACTCCGTACAGTCGTCAAGGAAGTCAGTCCGCATGGATAGGGCTACATATACCTGGATTTCCGTTTGATGAACTGCCTGCAGAATCAGGTCAATGAATGTGGTTGCATCCAGGATGGTTCTGAAAGAAGATTTACTTTTCTTGAAGCGGAATAACTCTTCAAACTGGTCGATGACAATTAAAAAATATTGGTTGCCGGAAGCTTTGTTCTTTAAAACACTGACCAGGTTTTCGGTGCCGGAACGAAGCGCATCGGCAATGTGTTCGGAAGTGGAGAAATCACTGGTGATAGCATGCGTCAGGTTACCGATCGGGTCATCAGCCGGCCGGAACAGGATCAGTTTCCAATCGATCGGGGTCGCACCGTTTTTTGACATCTGAAGCTGGGGAATCAGTCCGGCCTTGATCAGCGAAGATTTCCCGCACCCTGAAGAACCTACGATGGCAAGAAACCTGGTTTCAGAAAGTTTGTCCACCAGTTCGCGAATCTGCAATTCCCTGCCAAAAAAGAGGTGGCTTTCATTCATTTCAAAGCTCCTGATTCCGGGGAATGGATTGGCATGTAGCGTTGGAGGTGCCATGTATATAAGGTTGATAAAATTGATATTCGAAAATTAAGAGGAAAATTTTAATTTCCGGTACAAAAAAACTTTTTCTTTTCAAATAGATTTGAACTGAAAATCCATAATTTTATCGGGAATTAATCATAATGAATCCAGAGAGGTCGGGTATTTCCTTTGAGCCGTTGGTCATTAGGATAAATCTTTCATTTGCGGTCTGTTACGGTGAAATCCGTGATGCTTGTTGTATCTAAGTCAAATAATCATGACAAACAATTCTCCTCAAAATGTGAAAATTCTGGTCGTCGATGATGAGATCGACCTGGAACCGTTAATTCGTCAGAAATTCCGCCGTCAGATACGGGATGAAGTGTACGACTTTGTTTTTGCGTTCAACGGATTGGAGGCGCTGGCAAAACTCATTGAATATCCGGAGATCGGGATCATTCTTTCGGATATCAACATGCCTGAAATGGATGGGCTTACCTTGCTTACGAAATTAAAAGAGCTGAAGAATCCCGGACTTAAGACCGTCATTGTTTCGGCTTACGGTGATATGGATAATATCAGGACTGCCATGAATCGCGGAGCTTTTGATTTCGTAACAAAACCGGTAAATTTTGAAGATCTCGAGATCACGATCAACAAGACACTTGAGGAGATCACCCTGATCAGGAGGTCGTTGGAGGAACACGACCAGTTAATTTCAATTCAGCAGGATCTGAATACCGCGCGCGAGATTCAACAGGCCATTCTGCCCAAAGCGTTTCCGCCTTTTACGAACCAATCGCGGTTCGACATTTTTGCTTCTATGGTTGCGGCAAAAGAGGTGGGTGGCGATTTTTTTGATTTTTTCATGATCGATTCCGACCGCCTTGGATTTGTTATCGGGGATGTTTCGGGTAAAGGAGTTCCGGCAGCCATATTCATGGCAGTGAGCAGAACCCTGATTCGCGCAACAGGACTGAAAGGGATCCCGGCGAATGACTGCATGAGCTACGTTAACAATCTTTTGTGCAACGAAAGCGTGAGTTGCATGTTTGTGACAGTTTTTTACGGAATTCTGAACACCCTCACCGGGGAGGTAGATTACGTGAATGCAGGACATAATCCACCCTATCTGATTTCCCCCGACGGGATCCGGAAGGTCGATATGACCGGCGGCCTTATCCTGGGGTGTATGGAAGGACTAACCTATCAATCGAAAACCATTAAGTTGAATCCCGGTGATCGGTTGTTCCTTTACACCGATGGCGTTACCGAAGCCTTTAACACGAAGGATGAAGCCTATGGCGAAGACCGACTGGAGGCCTTTCTGAAACAAAATGCCGGCGCACCGATCGACGAAGTGGTAAAAAAGTCTTTCACCGAAATTAACGATTTCTCTGCAGGAGTGCCGCAATCGGATGATATCACCTTACTTTCCATCGTATATCACGGAACGAACTGATCCGGTGTCTCCGGGTTACCATGGAGGTTAAAAAGCTCAAATACCATATTCACGAAGTCCTTGAAATTCACGGGCGCATCGACGGGTTGACGTCCGCTGAACTGAAACGCAGGTGCGACCAGGAGGCGGTGGATGGAAACAGAAAGCTGATCCTTGATTTTACATCGGTCACGTACATGAGCAGTGCAGGGCTGCGGGTTATCCTGCTGACACATAAATCGCTTACAACGATAGGCGGTTCCCTTACCCTGGTTGCCGTTCCACCATCGATCATGGAAGTTTTCAGAGTTAGCGGCATGATCCAGGTTTTACAAATACTTCCTGAACTTAAATCACTCCTGACCGGCGAACAGCGCGATGAAGGCGCTGCGGAGATCATGGATATCGTCCTTAATGAAATTAATTTTGAGTGGAGAAAAGGCTGCAGCAACCCCGGTTATTTATTCTCCTTAGGGAATGCTGATAAACTACCTGAAAGCATGTATTCAGAGGAGGACACCGTCAGCATCCGATCCTCTGAAATTGCATTTGGAGCCGGCGTGGGAGCCTTGGGAGCGGATTATGCTGAATTTGACTCCCTGTTCGGTGAATCAATTGTGATTGGGCACCACTTCTTTTCCTATCCTGCCGTGCCCCGACCGGTAATCGATTATACCTATTACAAAGCAGAGTCGGACGACAGGTTGAATTTTCTGTTTGGTTTTGGTTTTACCGGAGAGTTTTCCAGGATTCTTCGCTTTGATGTCGGCTCCGAAAATGTCAGCCTCGATACCCTGTTGAAAGCCGCAGGAAAATTAGCCGAGACGGATGTATTCGGCGTGGTTTTTCTGGCAAAAAGCGGTGGAATTGATTGGATGCATCTCCGGCAAACTCCGGTTTTCCGAAACAGACTGCCGGATGGAACTCTTTTTGACAAGGCTCATTTCGGGGAGTGGATGAGATTTTCCCTTGAGCCGGAGGATCATCATAAGACCCTTCTTGGTTGCGGGATTGTCACCAAAAACAAGGACCAGTCTGCAGAAAAAGTAAGATCGCTCTTCCCGGCCGAAGGTAACATGCATTTTCATGCCCTGATGCTGCAAAACGGATTGTGGAGTAACAACATCATGGATTTTGAAGAAGAGCTGCAGCGGGTTACCAAAGATTTTGAAGCGGAAAAGGTGGTACATCTCCTCCCGGCGTCACGGCTGAAAAATGGTTTTTTGGGGATCGTTAATTTAGAAGTGGCCTGATGGAACTTTGGCTTGGAGCAATAAACCTGGGTTTTCTTTACGCATTTATGGCGGTAGGAACTTATATAACCTATAAGCTCTATTCCTTCCCCGATATTACCATTGATGGCACATTCACTACGGGAGCCGCGGTTGCCTCAATCCTGATCTTTGATGGCTGGAATCCCTTTCTGGTGGTTCCCGTTGCCTTCCTTGCCGGCTGTATGGCAGGATCCATCACGGGATTTATTCACACACGCTTCAAAATTGAAGGTTTGTTGGCCGGGATCCTGGTCATGACCGGCCTCTACTCGGTTGATCTTCATATCATGGGGAAATCAAATATTCCACTGCTGAGTAAACGCACTTTTATCTCCGTTCTTTCAGATATCAATCCGGGCCTGCCTCCCGAATTATGGACCATGCTGTTCCTTGTGATACTTGTTCTTGTTTTCTGGATCCTTATTTCCCTGTTTCTGAAGACAGACTTCGGCCTCACGATGCGTGCGACGGGAAACAATCCGGTTATGATCTCCGCCCAGGGAGTTTCAGTAAACCGGATGAAACTTTTCGGGATTACGTTTGCCAACGGCCTGGTTGGAATCTCTGGCGCTCTGATTGCACAATATCAAGGATTTGCAGATATCGGGATGGGCGCCGGATCGATCATTTTCAGCCTTGCCTCCGTGATCATCGGAGAGGCCATCCTGCACAAACGATCCGTGTTTCTCCAGATACTGGGAGTGATCATCGGATCCCTTATTTTCAGGCTTGCCGTTGCCCTTGCACTGCACGTGGGAATGGATCCGAATGACCTGAAGCTTATTACAGCTGTTTTTGTGCTTCTTACACTGATCACTACGGGCGCCCTAAGCCAGGAAGCGACCGGGAATCTTCGGAAAATTCAAAAATGGTTGCAGATCAGGCGAAACAGGAGGATCACAGGCATACTCCTCATCATCATGGTTTTTGGATTTATCGTGTTCCGCCTTGCATCAACCGGGGCCGAGGAGAGCCGGAAAGTGAAGATCGGCCTGATCCTGGCTAACAACAGCGATATTGTTACCAAAACCCGTGACGGGTTTTATCGGGAATTGGAAAACCTCGGGTACATAAACGGTAAAAACTGCATAATACTCGAGCAAAATGCCGAAGGCGACATCCCGACCAACCTGACTATTGTGGACCATTTCCTGAAAGAAGAGGTCGATATTTATGTCCCCATTTCCACCGCGTCGACCCAGGCAACGCTGAACAAAGTGAAGGATAAACCGATCGTTTTTGCCACGGTCGCCAATCCATTTATTATCGGGGCAGGAACCTCGCCGGATGCGCATCCGCCCAATATCACCGGGGTATACGGGGCATCACCCATTGGAGATCTGTTAAAAATCTTCCGGATGTTTTACCGGGGGGAAGTCACCATTGGAACGATATACAATCCGGCTTACCCGAATACTGTTTCAAACCTGAAAGATATGAAGCAGGCGTTGCAAAAGGATCCGGGAATAAAACTGGTCGAAACCACCATTTCCGGGTCGAACGATGTATATCAGGCAGCCCTGGCATTGATCTCGAAGGGGATAAAGGCATTTGTACTGATCAACGATATCACGGTATTCAACGCGTTCGAATCGGTAGTCAGGGTTTCGGGCAACGCGGGTGTGCCGATCTTTACCTGTGATGCCGAACGACTCGCAGATGGCGCCCTGATTGTTTATGGTTTTGAATACTATGCCAGCGGAATGCAGGCGGCCCATCTGGTCGACCGCATTCTCAAAGGCGAAAGTCCCCGAAATATACCGTTCGAAAAATATGCCCTGGTGACATTAGGCGTGAACTACGACATCGCCAATATTTTACATATTAAAATTCCCCCCGGCGTCAGTGAAATGGCAGATGCCCGGGTCAAAAACCATAAACTCATAAAACCACCGCTGAAGTTACCTGACGGAAAGAAAACGGAAGAACCTTTATTACCATGATTATCATATCCCGACTGTGTAAAATTTTCAACGCGGGTTCAGCCGATGAGATGATCGCGTTGAACGAGGTCAACCTGACCGTGGGGGAGCATGAGTTTGTGACCGTTATCGGGACCAACGGATCGGGGAAATCGACACTCCTCAATGCCATTGCCGGAAACATTGTGCCCGATGCAGGAAGGATTACCATTAACGGGAGCGAGGTGACAGCAAAAGCTGATTTTCAGCGTGCAAAGTATATTTCGAGGGTTTTTCAGAATCCCTTTTCAGGCACGGCTCCGGGGATGACCATTGCCGAAAACCTGTTAATGGCATACAACAGGGGGCGTCACAGCTATCCGGTGATCAACCTGAACGCAAAGCTACGGGATTATTTTCGTGAACAACTCGCAATTCTCGATATGAATCTGGAAAACCGGCTTGAAACCATCATGGGTTCACTCTCGGGTGGACAAAGGCAGGCTATCACCCTGCTGATGGCGGTACTCAGGCCTCCCATGGTACTTCTTCTGGATGAACATACGGCTGCCCTGGATCCGAAAAGTGCAAACCAGATCATAAAACTGACCCGGAGATTTATAAAGGAGTACCGGCTGACAACGCTCATGGTAACCCATTCAATGCAGCAGGCGCTTGAACTGGGAACCCGCACCATCATGATGCATCATGGAAAAATCATCGAAGATATTCCGGAGAAGGAGAAAAAATTTTTAACCACAGAGGATTTATTGTGTAAATTTGAGGATATCAGAAAAACAGAGAAGTTAACGCCTGAAATGATCGAAATACTTAAAAATCAATACGCCTGATGAAAAAACCCGTTCTTTTCACAGGGATCGCGGTCCTTTTTTTTATGCTTGGATGCATGAAGTCGGATTTTACAGGATACCAGCCGGTATCAAACAGTGGTATCCGGGTCGGTGCATTGCTCTCCCTGACCGGTAGCGGATCCTCGACCGGTGAAAGTTCGAAGGTTGCCCTGGAACTCGCCGTGAATGACATAAAGGCTTATCTGAAAACTGTGGGTTCAGATACGATGTTCAACTTAGAAATAGTGGATACAAAGACCGATACCGCAGAAGCGCTGAAACAACTTGAATACTTTTACGGGAAGGGAATCAGAATAGTGATCGGACCTTACGCAAGCGCTGAGGTTGCCGCACTGAAAAATTTTGCCGACACACGGGGAATGATGATAATCAGCCCCTCGAGTGTAGCGGCATCGCTTGCCATCCCGGGTGACAACATCTTCAGATTTGTCTCAACCGACCTGATCCAGGCTGAAGCCATGAATAAAATGATGGTTGAAGACAACATCCGGGTAATTGTCCCTCTGGTCCGGGATGACCTGTGGGGACACGACCTGGTTTCTTCGGTCAGGAAGAACTTCGAAAATTGTGGCGGTACTGTGGTCGATCCGGTTTATTATCCTCCCTCCACCGTTGATTATTCGGCTTATCTCGAGGCTCTGGATACCAATGTCGCTACCCAACTGCACAAATTCAACCCCAATGAGGTCGCCGTTTACCTGGTGACGCTGGGGGAGGGGGCGGGATTCCTCGCCGCGGCCGGAAATTTCAACAACCTGAATAATGTTTATTGGTACGGGAGCTCCGCATTTGCCCTCAATGCGTCAGTCCTTTCAGATTCTATTACTGCCCGTTTCGCCTGTACCCACGGGTTGCCTTGTCCCATCTACGGCCTGGATGATGCAGCCCGGGAGAAATGGGAGCCTTTGATCGGCCGAATTCAGGCACAAACAGGCAGAATCCCCGAAGCGTATGCCATAACCGCGTATGATGCCCTTTGGGTTGCCGTATTCACCTGTCTGAAAACCGGCCCATCTCCCGACATCAACCGGTTGAAATCCACATTTGTTCTGGAATCTGATAATTTTTTCGGAGCTTCGGGAGGTACTTTACTGGATGAAAATGGCGACCGTGCCACGGGCAATTACGACTTCTGGTCGGTTAAACACGATACAAAAGGATTTTACTGGAAAAAAACAGCCCGGTACAACTCCTCCTCCGGAGTCCTCATCCGATATTAGGGAAGATGGTTTATCTTCCCTTCCGCATAGCCATACCGGTTCATTTAAACCGTTTGACAAAATAGACTTTGCCGTCACCCTGCTTGTAAAAATCGGCGATCATTCCCTCATTCGCGTAACCCAGCGATTCATAAAACCGGCGGGTCGGGAGGTACTTTTCCGTTGAGGATGTTTCGGCAATCACGATCCTGCCTCCCATTTCGCGGATAATCCGGTGCGTTTCATCGATCAGTTTCCTGCCGATCCCCTTTCCCCTAAAATCGTGATGGGTAACGATCCAGTACAGGTCAAAGCTGCCCTCTGTGCAGGCGATCGGCCCAAAACAGGTGTACGCGATGGTTTTTCCGGAGACTTCGGCAAAGAGAAACTCGTAATCACAAGAATCTCCTGAATGAAGCTTGTCTTCGATCAGTTCGACAGCTACCGGCACCTCAAAATCATAAAAAAAACCGGTCGATTCAATGATCTCGCGAACTGAATCCGGATCGGAAGGCCTGACCTCCCTGCGGAATGTAACTGATTCAATCATATTTTCAAGGTATCAAATTAAACCTGAAAGGGCATTGTATCTGATGCGACGAACGATTTTTATGAGATTCAGGGGCGCAGTGCATCGGCAAGAACGCGGTCAATTACCTCTGTAAAGGTCAGCCCTTTCTTTTTTGAAGCAGCCATAAATCCTCCGGACTCTGACAGGCACGGGTTCAGGTTGATATCGATGACGAGCGGATTTCCTTCGGGAGTGACCCTGAAATCGATCCTGACATACCCTTTCAGTCCCAATTCGGTCCAGCATTTTTTGCAGATGGTGGTCAGCCTGTTTTTAAGTTCCCTGTCGGCTGCTGAAAGTTTGAAAGTGCGCCGTGTGTGTGAGTATTCGAAAGAGTGCTCATTCCATTTTGCTTTGTACCCCATCATTCTGGGCTTGTCTTCGGGATAACCGATAAAGGTCATTTCGGCCAGGGGAAGCACTTCCGGACCCTCCTGACCGTATAAAATGGAAATGTTAAATTCCCGTCCGTCGATAAACTCTTCGATAAAAAAATGTTGCCGGCTTTTCCTGTTCAGATTGTCGATGAATTTTTTATCGGAGCCCCGGAAAACACAATCCTCGTCCAGATCCAGGGAACCTTCTTCCCAGATCGGCTTTACAAGGTATTTTTTACCCGGATCAAGAAGGTTTACCTGATCGAGGGTGTAGCCTTTCGGGGTCAGAACCCCGATCCGTTCCAGTTCCCGTTTTGCCAGATATTTATTGGAACAATGGATCATCGGGATCAGCGGGGATCCGGTGTAGGGAATCTGCAGATAATTGAGGACTGAATTGGCAAGAAACGTGAATTCTCCCTTGTTTCCTATGGTTTCGACCAGGTTAAAAACAATGTAGGGATTGATCTTACTGATCCTGCTGATGGCTGCCTTAAGATTTAGATCGATTTCCAGGAATTCAGTTCTGTAATTTAAGGTCCGTAGGGCCCCGGTAACCAGATTTACCTGTTCAATAACATCGGCCTCGTCATCCTTTGGCTTTTTGGATAACTTGTTATAAAGGATCAGAACGGTCTTTTTCATCTTGTCAGTTTCAGGGTGTTATCCGATATCCGGTCGTTAATTTCCGGGTAAAACAATTCTCTTCCCGGCTGAAACTATAATGGCTTCGATGATTCTATCGAAGTCGAAACCATTCATATAAGCAAGAATGGGAAGATCGGAATGTACTTTATTCAGGCCTGCCAGCGGATTGATCTCAATAAAGTTCGGGGTTCCATACCGGTCCATTCTGAGATCGATTCGTCCAGCATCACGGCATCCGAGAAGGTTCCAAGCTTTCATCGCAAGTGTTGCGCAGGGCGCTGTGACTTCAGGTTCAGGTATTTTATATTTGACAGTCTGAAGGTAATCCGTCTTGGTCTGGTAGGAGTAAATGTTATTGGTATCGCCCCTCTGAAAATCAATTTCCATAATCCCGAGAACGCGGCTCTCGGCTCCGGTACCGATAATGCCAACGGTAAATTCACGGCCCGGGAGATATTCTTCGACGAGGAGTCCTGTAGGGTATTGTTCCAGTAAGGTCAGGCAGATCTCAAGGAGTTCATCAGGATTGTCAACCCGTGAGGCAGCATTGATCCCTTTCCCGGTTCCTTCTGCATTGGGTTTTACAAAAAGCGGGTAGGCGAGGTCGATTGTACCGATCTCTTCCCGGTGTTGAACAACATAAAACCGCGGAGTAGCAATACCTCCGGCCCTGAGAAGTTCTTTGGTCATCGCTTTGTGGAGGGTAAGCGATAATACCAGGGGATCGGAAAAGGTATAAGGGATCTGGTATGCGTCGAGGAGCGCAGGAACCTGTGCTTCCCGTCCGATTCCGAACATTCCTTCACAGATGTTGAATACAAGGTCCCAACGGTCACCGGCAGCAAGTCGTTGCACCAGATGGCGGATATTTCCGATCCGGTAGGTGGCATGCCCCAGCCTGCGTAAAGATTGTTCGATTTCTTCGATGGTACTTTCGCGATCGAATTCGGCAGTCTCTTCTTCACTAAAACCCTCTTTCAGATAATCCGACCGCAGGTCGTACGTAAGGCCTATGTTCATAAACTATTTTGTAAAATCAGGGTACCTGAACGTACGGCCTTCATAATTCTCGAGAATCAGGAAACCGTCATCGCTTCCTTTTGAGTAGTCGGGTAACAGGGGGATTTTGCCTCCCCCGCCCGGGGCGTCGACTACATAGGTGGGAACAGCGTAACCACTCGTGTGGCCCCGGAGCCCCCGGATGATCTCAAGCCCTTTACTGACCGGTGTTCTGAAATGGCTGGTACCGACCACCGGGTCGCATTGGTACAGATAGTAGGGCCTTACACGGATTTTCAGCAATCCCTGCATCAGGCTTTTCATTACCTCGATGCGGTCGTTGACCCCCTTCAGTAAAACCGTCTGGCTGCCCAACGGAATCCCTGAATTGACGAGCTTTTCGCAAGCCTCCTTCACTTCGGGTGTGATTTCATCACGATGGGTGAAATGGATGCTGATATACAGCGGATGGTACTTGCGCAACATGTTCACCAGTGGACGGGTGATGCGTTGTGGCAGAACTACCGGGGCTTTTGTTCCGATCCGGATGATCTCTACATGTGGGATATTCCGCAAACGTGCAAGGAGATATTCGACATGGAGATCGGGCATGGTCAGGGGATCTCCGCCGGATATCAACACATCGCGGATCTCCCGGTGCTGTTCAATATAATTCAGCCCGGGTTCCCATGCTTTAACACCGATATGACATTTGTCTTTTGCAACCATCCGGGTCCGGGTGCAGTAGCGGCAGTAGGTGGAACAAAATCCTGTGACCAGGAAGAGAACCCGGTCGGGATAACGGTGCACGATATTTGGAACCGGGCTGTCGGTCTCTTCTGAAAGGGGATCCGATGCCTCAGCGGGGTGAACAATAAACTCATCGAACACAGGAATCACACATTTACGTAAGGGCTGATCGGGATTCTCCGGATCAAGCAAGCTCAGGTAATAGGGGGATATCCGCAGGGGCAATGATTGCCCGTTGGGGCCGTCAGGCTTGATTTCACTGTCGGAAAGATCAATAAACTTTGAAAGTTGCTCAATCGAACGGATGGAGTTCTTGATCTGCCAGTGCCAGTTATTCCAGTCCTTGAGGGTGGCTTCGGGAAAATGGTTTTGAAGGAATGAAATGGAACGCTCGCTGACAACCGTTTTCTCACGGTCGATCCGTGATTTGAAATACTCGTCGATCAGCGTGGCATCATCAATAAAGGTGGGTTTACCTGGAGGTTCTTCTTCTTCGGACAATTCGGGATGGGGTGGGATGTTCAGTTTTTCTATGGGTTCTTTTTCCATTGGAATGATTTCTAACTTTTATGGCCTTAAATCATGCAGCCCGATACCGGAACTTATTTTAGTTATCTTACTGAATTTATGATTATTAACATTAACGTTTAATCCTTCATATGAAATAAAAAATCAACCTGCAAATAGGTGACAATTTTATGTACTTTTGACCGGAGCAATCGATTTTTTTTCAACAAAATTCTGTTAATAATTCACCTCCATGCAATTGTTTTTCCGTCACTTTGGCTCTGGCGACCCGGTGGTTATTGTGCATGGACTATTCGGTCTTTCCGACAACTGGGTGACCTTTGGCCGGAGCATTTCCGGGAGTTACAGTGTGTTTATTCCCGATCTGCGGAATCACGGTCAATCCCCGCACAGCGACGTTTTTAACTTTCCATCCATGGAAAACGACCTGTTGGAATTCATGGAGGAACACGATCTCCGTAACATCAACCTTATCGGACATTCACTGGGAGGAAAAGTATCGATGTTCTTTTCCCTTCATCATCCGGAACTCATAAAAAAGCTGGTCATTGTGGATATTTCGTTGCGGAGGTCGACTCCCGGTCAGGAACATCAACAGCTCCTGAACGCGATGCGGGCAGTCGATTTTTCACGGGTCCGATCGAGGAGTGATGTTGAGGCACAACTGGCCGGAATAATCCCAAGTCAGCGTCTCCGGATGTTCCTGTTAAAAAACCTTTATTGGAGAACACCCGCTCGCCTCGACTGGCGGCTGAACCTCGAAGCGATTCACGAGGGTTTGCTTTCGGTCTTTGAAGGAATAGATGTGCAGGGAACATTTGCAGGGCCGGTATTGTTGATCCGTGGAGGATTGTCTGATTATGTTTTGCCGGAGGATATCCCCGTTTTTCAAACAAAATTCCCCGGGGCGGTGGTGAAGACCATTGCGACGGCTTCGCATTGGGTTCACGCCGATGCCCCCGGGGAATTTGCCGGACTCGTGACAGCGTTTCTTAATTCAGATCAATAGCGGGTAATCTCAATTTTTGAAACTGCGGTTTTGATGACCAGAAAGATTTTATTGGTACTGGTTCCGAAATTCGCCGTCTGATAAATACCATCACCTTTTTTCGTGAATCCGTCGAACTCTTTACTGATCAGGAATGATTCGGACTTGACCTGACATCCCGACTCCCTGGGTATCGCAATTTTGATGGATGAAGCCCCGGCATTAAATGTCAATAATGTCACCCGGTTCTTGTTCCCGATCTGAAGGTCGATGGAGGAGGCCCCGGCATTGATATTTACGGTATCGATGCGATAATCCCTCAGATCCATGTTAATCTCTGCCGCGCCGATATCCAGGTCAAGATTCCAGCTCGGACGATCGCTCAGTTTAATTTCAACTTTATTGTCATTAATCGAATGGCGGATCTCCGATTTTTCGAGTGAAAGGTTGATTTTTTTTGTCCCGTTCTCATCGTTCGATGTCAGGATGTAATTTCCGATATCGCCTGTTTTATTGAACGTAAGGAAATCAGAGGTTATTCCCTGCAGGGTGAAATTTCCTGCGGCCGCATCCAACCTCATTTCTCCTTTTTTAATGAGTGAATCGAACGGAACACTAAGATATTGAGGATGATAATTTGGGGCAGAACCCTCGTCCTCATCATCCCAATGCCGGTGTGAATATCCGCTGTAATTATGGAAGAGACACCAGTCGGACCGGTCAGAGATCCTGTTGAAGAAAATGATCGTCAGTCCAAGGACGGCAACCAGTGC
Source organism: Alphaproteobacteria bacterium (assembly GCA_009928665.1). Taxonomy (GTDB): domain Bacteria; phylum Bacteroidota; class Bacteroidia; order Bacteroidales; family FEN-979; genus CAIVAT01. The sequence goes on along the minus strand of SACF01000007.1, from coordinate 71,679 downwards.
GACGGTCTTGATCCAATCCTTAATGGGAAGAATAGAAATTCCCCAAAGGATCAGGATCAACGGCCATAAACTTAACAGGGCACGGAATCCGAATTCGAGGACTCCGAAATTATTCAGGAGGAATAAAATCCCGATAGCGATCAGGATAAATGCCCAAAATAAATGACGGTATTTCATAATGATAAGTTTTAAATTTCCTGATTATTCTTTGAATTTATTCTTCCGGCAAAGGCATTAATAAGCAATCCGGCGCCGATAGCCACGAGGATGAGCGGCCAGAGATCACCGAAATTTACTGCAGGAAAGATATCATCGGCAAGAAAAAGAGCCCCGATGGTGATCAGAATGAGTCCGCCTACCAAGCTGCCTTTTTTCCGTTCCTTGGTTTGTGGGGCACTGGCAGCAACAACAGGGGATTCGCTGACGGGCTGTCCGGGATCCTGAGTCGGAGTTCCCGGTTCCTGGGTTGGCGGATTGGTGGCCTGTGAGAAAATCACGGGATTTTCCGGTGTCACGATCCACAGCACGATATAGATCAGGACTCCTCCGCCGCCCGCGAGGGTCAATATCACGAAAATTAATCTGATGAGCAGTGGGTCCATCCTGAAATATTCACCGAGACCACCTGCGACACCACCGACTTTCCGGTCTGTATTGCTTCGATATAATCGTTTTGGTTCCATTGAGATAGATTTTTTTGATGTACGCTGTTTAGACGGTACGAATACCATCAGGTTACAACCTCTCAAAAATCGAAGTTATCCGGCAGGGAGGGTCTTATTCTTGTGAATCCTTGAAGAAATGGCAACGCTGAATTCAAATAGCGCATAGAGGGGCACCGCCACGATCAACTGACTGAAGATATCGGGACTGGGAGTGATAATGCCTGATATGATCAAAATGGCAATGGCAGTATGTTTACGGTATTTTCTGAGGAAGGAGGGGGTGAGGATACCTATCCTGGTGAGAAATAATACCAACACCGGGAGTTCAAACAAAAGACCCATCAAAAGGGTCATCATCGTGATTGCGCTTACGTATGAGGTCAAAGCAATCTGGTTGGAGACGGAAGCGCTGACCATGTACCCTCCAAGGAAATTAATCATCAACGGCGCTACGACGAAATAACTGAAGAGCACACCTGTAAGGAATAGAATACTGGTCACAATAACGCCGCCCCGGGCAGCCATGACCTCATCCGGAGTCAGGCCGGGTTTGATGAACCTCCACAATTCCCATAAAGCATAAGGTATTGCAAGAATCAAACCCGTGATGAGCGAAATATTCATATGTGAAGTGAACTGACCGGCAAGGTTGATGTTGATCAGTTCGAATTTTTCAGGAGTGATGCACAGCGATTGGAGTGAAAGCCATGCTCCGATTTTACATAATATCCGGTATGTAATGAAATCGGGTGATTTCGGGGCCAGGATGATCCGGTCAAACAAGATTTCCTTGAAGGTGAATGCAAGTATAGAGGTAATCAGGATGGCAATGATGATATGCCAAAGCGTGGCCCTTAATTCATCGAGATGATCCCAGAATGTCATCTCGTTATCATCCTTTGGCTTTTTCAGAGGTCTTATCATCATTTAATTTGAAACAAAAGTAATGATAAAAAAAAATTCCCTGAACTTGTATCCTGCAATTAACTTTGTATATTTACATAAACAAATAAACTGCCCGGAAGAATCTGATTGCCGTCAATCGGAAACGATCAGGGCGGCCTCCGGCTGACCAGTGAAATCAAATATTAACACTTGAAACATGGCTGAACGAGAAATCATTCTGGAGCAAATGCTCAAGGTTCTTAAGGACATTGAAACCAATACCTGTGATAAACAATTCTTCCCGGATACAAATTTATTAGAGAAGAAACTGGATCACATAATCGACTTGCACGAAAAAGAGGTTGAATTGTTGAAGGTACTTACGGGAGACCCTTGTATCTGCAAAAAAAACAAAAAACGCAAGGAGAAAAAGGATAAAAAACAGGAGAAGGGAAAGAAGGAGAAAAAAGAGAAAAAAAGCTGACAGGTTTCAGGTTTATTTCTGCTTTCCCCAGCCATGCCGGTGGCGGTTCTGATTCTGATTTCCTTTCATCGGACATCCATACAGTTCGTGATAGAGTGCCGACAAGCGGTGTGCCTGTTCCGGAGTACATACTTTTTTTAACGCGAGATATTGCCAGATACTTTCCTGTTGTAACTTAAACTGAAGCCGGGCGAGCGCTTCGGCCGTTTTTCTGATCGTGGCGGTGTCAGGCTGTTCCTGATCCAGTTCTTCCAGGATGATTCCTCTGTGTTCCCTTATTTCATCGACCAGCGATGCGGCGGTTGACTTATAAACGGCATTGATCTGACCGACCTGTTGCTGCTGAACGGGCGTCAGCCTGAGTTCCTGGTGAAGCAGGTTCTCCGGACCGGTGGTGGTGGGGCAGCATGCAGGTGTTTGTGAACGGTTGTTGAAATACAGAAAACTGACCAGGATCCCGAGGTTGATCAAAACCAGGATAAGCAACAGCCAGAAAATTACACGGTTTTTAATGAAAAAATTCATGATTATCAGTGAATTAAAGATATTTTTTTGTCTTCATCCACAAATTCCTGGATGAAAAGATCCTTTTTCAATTCATCAAATTGCACGGCATCCTGGTTTTCAACCTGTGCGGTTTCAGATGAGGGCCTCGTTGTGAGTGTACCGATCAGCAACCCCGCTGCAAGGGCAAGGGTCAGGGCAACCGGTTTCAGAAGTAATGGCCAGGGATATTTTTTCGGAGCATCCGGGAATGCGAATTCTGCTTCCAAACGCTGCAGGATCCGCGTTGAAATAAAAGGATTCGGGGTTGCATTCTTTGAATCTGCGATAAAGGAACCGAGTTTTTCCATCACGGCAAGCTGATTCCTGCATGAAGCACATTCCTGGGAGTGCCTGTCCATATCTAACCTTTCAGGCTCCGTCAGATTCCTGTCATGTCGTTCTTCAAGGGATCGTATAAAATCTTTGCATGTCATAGGTTTGATTTAAATTCAGGAAATGACCTGACCAATTGCTTTTGAAGGTTTTGCCTGGCCCTGAAGATCAATGATTCCACAGCCGGCAAACTGATGTTCATGATTCCCGCGATCTCTTTATAGGGTTGGTCGTCAAACCGGGATAGCACAAAAGCGATTCGTTGGCTTTCAGGAAGTTTGTCGATTGCTTTTTGGATCATCGCGCGGGTCTCCTGCTTCTCAACCGCATCGGTTTGGGTAACCGGCTCTGCAAAGTCTTGCGCGTTTAACGGATTATCTCCATGGAACAACGATCCGATCCGGAAGAAGATTCCCCTGCGTTTTCGTTGTTTGACCATATTGAGCGCTTTATTCACGGTGATTCGGTAGATCCACGTTTTCAGGGTGGAGGTTTGTCGGAAATCATGTATCGACTGAATGATTTCGATAAAAATTTCCTGAGAGAGATCTTCTGCGTCGGCCATGTCACCCAAAAAGTAAAAGGCAGTCTTTATAACCTGATCCCGGTACCGGTCAACGAGCATTTGAAAAGCCGGACGTTGGCGTTCTTTGATCCCGGCAATCAGTTCGGCTTCAGTCATTCTTTCGGGTTAACAGGATGCTCCGGCACAAATAGCAGAGACGGGTTATCAAACCGCCTCTGCTATGGCAACATTTTAAAGATGGTTTTTACTTGGTTGCAGGTGTGGTCGTGGTATTCTGACAGTTGGCCCCATGCCTGTGCTGGTGGCCCTTGTTGCATCCGTTGTGAGGGCCATTGCCGCAACAATTCCCCTTGCCGCATCCCTTTCCGCAGTGCATTCCGCAACCCATTCCTTTTCCTTTACCGGAGCAGTTTATGGTCGTTCCTTTGTTGTCGCAAATACCGTCTCCGTTCTTGTCGGTAAAATTCTTACCCTGATTTGATTTGCCCCTGATTTCATAATTATCGCAGATCCCGTTTTTGTTGGCATCGACGAATTTAGCGGTTGAAGAGGCAGGAGTGGTCTGCTTGGCTGTGGTCTGGGTTTGTGCCTGCGTGAGTACTGCGATAAAGCATACCAGGCTGAAGGTGATCATGATCTTCAAAAAGTTTTTCATATTTCGTTTTTTAAAGGTTTATGATATTTTGACAACAAAAAACCGAAAAACTTGCGGCATTATTAAAAAAAATTTCCTGGAACCATGAAAATATGATTCGAGCATCCTTATTTTTTGATGGAGGCAATCTCACGGATGGCCTCAATGGCTGCATCAATCTCCGGCTCCGTGTTGAAAGGTCCGACGCTCAATCGCACGGTACCGTGTATTTTGTCGGTTCCGATCACTTCATGCACCAGCGGTGCACATTGAAGTCCGGTCCGGCAGGCAATGTTATAATCCACATCGAGCATAGTGCCCACATCGCCTGATTCAAATCCATGGATGTTGAGGCTGAGTACCGGGTTCTGATTTTCAACACTGTCGGCGCAATAGGTAATTACATTTTCGATTTTCTGAACACCCTGACGCAGTTTATCCCAAAGACTGATTTCGTGTTGGTGCAGGTTTTCGATTCCCATTTCGGTAATCCATTTGACCCCTGCATGGAGGCCGGCCACCCCGACCAGATTCAGGGTTCCGCATTCCATCCGGTATGGAAATTCTTCCAGATGCGTTTTTTGTGCAGATCGTACGCCGGTTCCTCCGAAACGGGTACCCTTCACAGGAATCCCGTCCATGACATAGGAACCGCCGATTCCGGTAGGTCCCATCAGGCATTTGTGCCCGGTAAATACCAGAACATCAATGCCCATGGCCTTCATGTCGATGGCTACGGCACCAGCGCTCTGGCTTCCGTCGACCACAAAAAGAACACCCGCTTCCTTGCATATTTTTCCTATAGCTGCAATGGGCTGAACGGTTCCGATTACATTGGAACTGTGATTTACCACCACAACCTTCGTATTTTTCCGGATCGCTTTTTTGATATCGTCGGGATCGACGTAACCGTGTTTGTCAAATGAAACGTGGGTGACCTCAACCGTATGGCCCAAACTCAGGTGGTACAAGGGTCTCAATACCGAATTATGCTCCAGTTTGGTGGTGATCACATGGTCACCTGATTGGATCAACCCTTGCAGAACCATGTTCAGTGAATCGCTGGCATTGTAACTGAAAGTCAGATGATTCGGATCATCGCCGTTGAAAAGTCGGGTCAGCATTTTTCGTGTTTCATGCACAACCTCTTCGGTTTCGATAGCGGCATCGAATCCGGAACGTCCAGGACTGACGCCATGGTTTTTATAAAAGTTATGCATAAATTCATACACCACATCGGGTTTCGGGAAAGAGGTGGCGGAATTGTCGAGATAAATTTGACGGTTCATGATTTATGGGTTCAATTGTTTTTTTCAGAATTCAGGGAAGGATCAGCGCATCGGCAACAACCTCCGCGATGGTCTTGATCTGGACATTCAGCTTGTAATGAAAATTAATCTGGGATAACTGGTCAACACAATTATGACAGGGTGTAACCACAATTTTAGCTCCGGTTTTCCGGATCTGATCTGCCTTGATCCCGGCGATCTTCATCCGGCGTTCGTTGTACTCGCTCATCGCGAGTTGGCCTCCACCTCCTCCGCAACAGTGGTTATCTGAGCCACATGGATTCATTTCGACGAAATTTTCCACACATTGCCGGAGGATAACGCGTTGTTCATGGATAATTCCGCCGTTTCGTACCAGGTTGCAGGGATCATGAAGGGTGACGGTCTCTTTGATCCGCGAAGGATCCAGTTTGATCTTACCCTGGCGCAGGTACCTGGCGATCCATTCCACCGAAGTCATCACCTCAAAAGGAAACTGTTGGTGCAAATAATTCGGTGACTCCCAGCGGAAGGCAGCGCTCCCGTGTCCGCATTCGGCAAGAACCAGCGCCTGGGTTTTCAAGGCCGACATTTCGTCCCACAAACGGTTTGCAATTATGCTGGCTTCATTGATATTACCGGAAAAATAGGCATAATTGGTCACATCGTACATCCGGGTGGAAAGTGTCCAACTTTCGCCCGCTGCATAAAATATCTTTGCCATGGCCGCGATGGAGAGCGGGAAGAACTTAGGTTCCCTCGGGTTCAGGGTGTAAAGTACCCGTTTCCCGGGTTGGTCGAGCGGGATGACAGCTTGTGGGTCGTTGAGTTCATCCACAAGCTCTTCCTCCATCCATTTAAGCGTATCAATGAATTCCTCTTTCGGGATGCTCATGTTGTTGCCCGAAACGAGGGCAGCATCAACTGTCGATTGCAGTGTTGCCGGGACCATCCCCATATTCGAAAGCATGGTTCTCCCCGTCCTGATAACAAATCCGATATCGATGCCGATGGAACAGTGGGCGTTACATCTTCCGCACATGGTACAGGCCCCGTAAAGCAGATCGACCATTTCATCAGCAGTGTCCTCATCCAGATCACGCGCTTTCACGATGGCCGGAAAAAGTTTTCCGGCAACGGTATGGTAACGGCGGTAAATGGAGGCGACCAGGTCGACTTTGCGGGCCGGGATCATTCGTTCATCACCGGTTGCAAGGTAATAGATACAGGTTTCGGCACAAAGTCCGCAATGAACGCAACTGTTCAGTTGGGTGATCAGCCTGCTGTCGGGAAGGTCATCGAAAACCGCAAGTCCTTTGTTTTTTATCGGATCAGTAAGTGTTCCCATCGTAGTTTATTAACGCGTTTTCGGAGGCCATACACCACGCCGTCCATAGAACAGTCCCAGGTGATACCGGGCGGCAAAAAAGTAGAGGGCGTGTCTCAGCTTGCCGAAAGGAAACCATAAGAACAGGATAGCCGAAACGACAAAATACACCGGCCCAGCAGCAGGCAGAATCAGCGACAGCGCAGTCGCGAGTTGGAACAGGGTTACCAGGATATTCGATAAATAATCATCCGGGCTCGACAGGTTCCGGAGCGATGACTTTATTATTCGTTTTACAAGGATAGAAATCCCGCAGGTGCCCGATGCGAATAAAAAAACCGCGACAGGCCACGATAAAAACCCTGTGATGATGGGACTGAAGAGTTGTACGACCAGGATGATCACCGATAAAAAGGATCCCAGATGAAAGAGGATACCGGCCGTATAGGTGGGCAGGTGAAGGTAAGCGGATTCTTTTTTGACCGGATTCATGGCTCCTGTGAAGGAGTATGCAATGGCTGGTCCGGTTTTAACCCCGGATATTGCATAATCAACGGGTGAACCCAGGCGGATTAACCGGAAGAGGTGCATCATGCAAACAATGCAACAAAAGAGGAGCGAAATGAGTGTCAAATATTGATACCAGGCCATAATCCATCTTTTATACTACACACATCCGTCGGGTTTGGGCAAGCCGGCAACACGACAGGCTCCGCGGGCAGGTCCGAGCGGAAAGAGTTCATAGATCTCCCTTAATTTCAATCCGGATTGCTGACAAATTACCCGGATCATGGGAGCCATGCCTTTGTCCAGCCAGTTGTTACGGATTATTCTGACAATGGACCAGTGTTTTTCCGTCAGTTCCAGTATCCCGTCGAACCGGGCAATGGCAGCGGCAAGGTTTTCGTCCCAAATAGAGGGATCGGCCAGGAATCCGTCGCCATCAACCTCGAGTACGCGTCCTTCAATTTCGATTGTAGCCATTTTTTGTATTTCTTGAGTGAATAATTCTCATTTTCATTTTCACAGTTCATATCCGGCAGGGATGTTCCCGGAAGCGGATAATTCTATGTCATCTTCGGTTCTTTAGTGGTTCCCTGATTGATTTCATCGTCAAACCGGTCCATGATCTCATCCACGGTCAGCGGTGTGTCGGGGAGCACAAAATCGGGACAAAAATGAAGCATCCGGTGTGTGTTAAACCGTTTGCAGGAGGCCCAGAATCCGTGGATGTCGGTACAGTATTTCAGGATATAATCTTCACGCAGGTCATCGCTTTCAACAAATCCCTGTATATGAACAAGTTGGCAGGTGGGGTAGTTTGGACAGTGCATCCCTTTTAATTACTTAGGAGATGTGCGCGAAAATAGGAAAAAAAATGATACGGTCGGAGCCGGGATGAAATTGTTCAGATGGTGTCAGGCTAAATCAAACCAGCTTTGAATTGTTTCGGAATCCTTATTCTGTGATCTGTTTCTGAATTCGTTGCAGTGTTTATCGTACACGTAATCGCGTTCCCATTCCGTATGGTGGAGCCTGATCTGGTACAGGGCTTCGGCGATATAACGGACCTCATTGACGGTCATGGTCGGATGCAGGGAAACCCTTACCCATCCCGGCTTATCGGAGAGATCGCCCAGGTTGATCTTTTCGGTGATCCTGCGCGATTTTTCGTAGCTGACATCCAGCAGGAAGTGCCCGTAAGTTCCCGCGCAGGCACAACCTCCGCGTACCTGTATGCCAAAGCGATCGCTCAGGATGCCAACCACCAGGTTATAATGAATACGGTCCATATAGAAGGAGATGACTCCCAGCCGGTCTTCGATGCTATCGGCCAGAATATGAAGACCGGGAATTTTCCGGAATTCCTCAAAGGCTATCTGAACCAGTTCTGACTCTTTTTCATGGATCTTTTCAACGACCATCTGATTTTTCAGTTCGATGGCAAGCGCTGTGCGAATGGCCTGAAGAAACCCGGGTGTTCCACCATCCTCGCGAATCTCAATGTTGTCGATGTATTTATATTCACCCCAGGGATTGGTCCAGTCAACGGTCCCGCCACCGGGTTGATCCGGCGCTTTCAACTGGTACAGACCAGAGTCGAAGATCAGAACACCCGACGATCCAGGACCCCCGAGAAATTTATGGGGTGAAAAGAAAACAGCATCCAACTTTTCCAAAGGATCGGCCGGATGCATATTTATATCGTCGTAGGGTGCCGATGCGGCAAAATCGATGAAGGCCAGCCCTCCGTTTTCATGCATCAGACGAGCCATTGCATGGTAGGGAGTCCGGATTCCGGTCACATTAGAACAGGCTGTGAAGGCGCCGATTTTTCTTCTTCGTCCGGCATATCGTTTTAACGCCTGCTTCAGGTTATTCAAATCGATCAGGAGATCTGCCCCGGGCTCAATCACCACGACATCGGCGTCGGTTTCGTACCAGGTGGTCTGGTTGCTGTGATGCTCCATATGGGTCACAAAAACCACCGGTCTGTCATAATCCTGAACTACTTCATGCTCTTTCCGTTTTTGTTTCAGCCCGAGAATGCGCTGGAATTTCACGATGGCTCCGGTCATCCCGAACCCGGTGGTGATGATCACATCCCCGGGGCCGGCATTCACATGGTTTTTGATTTTCTGATGGGCCAGATGATAGGCCTGGGTCATTAACTTTCCGACTTTGCTGGTCTCTGTGTGGGTATTGCCAACAAATGGCCCGATGTCGTCGGCGATGATTTTTTCAATGGGGCGGTATAGCCGTCCGCTCGCGATCCAGTCGGCGTAAATCAGTTTTTTCGGCCCATAGGGTGTTTGGTATTGACACGCGTTCCCAATGATATTGCTTCTGAACTTGCCGAAGTGATCTTCTGTCATGGGAACAGGTTCAATCTTTTTTTTCCGTTTTATCGGCGGGCGGATTATTTCCAGCAGACTTCCTGTCCTCTTCCACACCATCGACCCCATCCTTAAAACTTTTCACTCCTTTGCCCAATCCTTTCATGAGTTCAGGGATTTTCCTTCCCCCAAAAAGGAGTAAAACTACCAGGGCGATGAGCAACAACTCCGTGGTGCCCAATCCGAATATCAAAAGTATGCCTGATGCCATAATTTCAATTTTGTTAACGGGTCTAATGCAAAGATACAAATGAAATTCGAATCCGCTGTAACGATTTATTAAACATTTGATAACATGATCATTAGGGGCCTGTCCTGTGTTATGGCCAGGGCGCTGATTCACCGGGGATCGCGGGTTGGGTCTAAAATCTGACTGAATTAAAGAAAAGACAGGAATCCCCGTAACTCAGAAACCGGTAACCGTTTTCCATTGCATGTTTATAAACCCGGCTCCACTCTTTTCCGATCAACGCGGAAATAAGCAGCAATAAAGTGCTGCCCGGCATATGAAAATTGGTGATCAACCCTCCGATCATCCTGAACTGATAGCCGGGAACGATCATGAGACTCGTCGCTCCCGCGAAATACCCGAGTTGCCGGGTCTCCAGATAGGTAAGTACCGCTTCGAGCGCTTTCAGGGGATCACAGGCTTCAAGCCGGGAAGAATAAGGTTCCCACTGCAACAAATAATGATCCTTCAGCTCTTTTTCGTGGTAAAGCCTGACCCCGAACCAGTAAAGACTTTCAAGGGTACGGGCCGAGGTGGTACCGACCGCGATGATCGGGCGGCCATATTGAAGATACAGTCGCCTGATCGTCTCTTTAGGAATGATAAAATGTTCCTGATGCATCTCGTGGCCCGAAATCAGGGGAGCAGTCACCGGTTTGAAGGTGCCGATTCCAACATGCAGCGTAAGCTTCAGCAACGAAATTCCTTTTTGCTGTAAAGCGGTTGTAAGATTATCGGTGAAATGAAGCCCGGCCGTAGGCGCCGCCACCGACCCATCGTGCCGTGCATAGATGGTCTGGTATCGGTTTGAGTCAGATTGTTCCGGGTCTCTGTGGATATACGGAGGGAGTGGAACCTGTCCCGCACCATCCAGAACTTGTGAAAACGGGATCTCCGGCGGCGACCACCGGAACATGACCCGGAAACTCCCATCTTCCTCCCCGTGAATCCGCTCGGCCGTTAAGTTTACCTGATGCAGGCCTGCCGTGATTTTACGTTCCAGTATTCCCTGTTTCCAACGTTTCAGGTTCCCGATCAAACAGGTCCATACAACACCAGAAGGTAAACTGAAAGCGCGTTGGAGCTCTCGCGCAGGTTCCAGGGGCTCCAGACAAAAAATCTCTATTTTTGATCCCGTCTGTTTTTCAAACAGAATCCGGGCCCGGATGACCCGGGTATCATTAAATACCAGCGTGGAATCAGCAGTAAGATGGCTCCCCAGATTTGTAAATTGATCATCCGTAATTTCCCCGTCCCTGTATATCAGGAGCTTTGATGAATCACGCTGATCCAACGGAAATTGGGCAATCCGTTCATCCGGAAGCTCGTACAGGTAATCTGCAATCCTGATTTGCAGGGGATCGGTCATAAAAAAGGATGTTTCGATCTCCGAAAAGGTTCCCGGATCAGTGTTTTTCCGAGTTGAAAAAGGTCGGTTTATAGGTAATCATCAGATAAGCATACTGGGCAAATTTCGAAGTCCCCGATTTCAATCCGTTTAATGTCTCCATAGTCGAAGTCGGCATAAAGAAACAGTAGGCCGCATTGAACTCGATGGATTTGTGAGGTCTGTAAACCGCCATGAGATCCAACTCAGAACCGAGTGATTTGTTGACTTCAACATAGGGAAGATCGCCCGCTTTTTTGACTGTGGCAGGCAGTGCTCCCTGGGCAAGTCCAAAGATCCGGTAGGTCGCTTCGATGTATGCTTTCTCATGAAGGGTGAGGGTGGCTTTGAAGTACAGATCGGTCAATCCTGCAGTATTGCCTGTTGTCACACTTGATGAAAACAAATCCATATAACCGTAAAAACCGTGGTTGGTGCTGTAAAGTGTCGAAAAAGAACCTGTTTTGGATTTCATAGAGAGCGTATCGGCGTAATTGTTTCCGCTCAGGTAATCATAACCGATCAGCAGATTCAACGGTTTAAATAGCTGATAAGACGCATTCGCGGTGAAAAAGCCGGCATTGATGGTTTTCCCGTTGTTGTAATGACCGGTCTGGTAATAGCCGGAGAGGAGCAGTTTGAGTTTTTTCCAGGAGTAGCCAATGTTACCGCCTATGGTAAAGCGTCCGTAAAGCTGGGTTGGATAGGAGGTGGATACCGAAGTGGTAGTGGTCACGGGGATCACGGTTGTGCCAATGGTATCATGACTGCTGTTGGTGACATACAACGTGTCGTAAGTGGTCGATTTGGTCTTTGTTGTTGTACCCGGCTTTTGCATGACATCAAGGAGAGCCAGGAGACTCAGCGTCAGGTTGTCTTTAAAAAACTTTTTCTGTTCATACAGGTAAGCCATATATTTATAGTTCTTAAGGGGATAAGAGGCAAGGAAGGCCCCGGCAGGCGCCGTGTTGTTGATGGCAAATCCAAAGTCGCCACGGTATCCTGCCTTTGATGATTCCCATTGCAGTGCGGCAGCATCGTGCGAAGCTGCCTTGGGATTCCAGTTGGAGTTACCTAAAAGTCTTCCGTCGTCGTACACCAGTTCCATTCGTCCGATTTTAATGGCAAAACCTTTCACAAAGCTATACCTGAACCATCCTTCATAAATATTGATGGTATTGCGTGTAATGGTATCCGAGGAGTAATTATTCTCACCAAAAACGTACGCGTGTTGCAGGGAGAACTTAGCCATGAACTGCTCATTTTTGAAATCAAACGTGAGTCTGTTCCTTCCCGGAATGACAAAATAGGGAGTCTGGCTTGAGTCACGCAGCTTCAAATATCCATCACGGTACTCGAAGCGGGGTCTGAATTCACCCGAAAAGATGAATTGAGCCATCAGACCGGAGGAGGCGGACAACCCTATGAAAATAACGAGTACTAATTGTTTAAATATCTGTTTCATAGTTGTTTAAAATTGATTTTTTCAGATTTTTCAGGTTCAAATGTAGTGAATTTGGATGAAACACCCCGGTAAATTTCTCCCGGGTAAAAGGTCTTGTTGTCTGATGATACCGGGTTCTCATTGCAGGGATCAGCATATACAAAGGGATCGGGCATAGAGGATTTTTTCCGAATTAACAATACCTTTGCATAAAACAAAGACACATGAAATTCAAACGGCATATACCAAATTTTCTGACCACCTTGAATCTTGTATCCGGGACGCTCTCCATCATCATGATCCTTCATGGCAACCTGGTCATCGCGTCACTGTTTATCTTTCTCGCAGCCCTGTTTGATTTTCTTGATGGCAGTGTGGCAAGGATCCTGAAAGCCTATTCCGAATTCGGAAAACAATTGGATTCGCTGGCCGATGTGGTTTCCTTCGGAGTCGCCCCCGGAATCATGGTATACCAATTATTGTCGGTAGCCTGTACCGGCAGTTGCAACATTCTTGAAAGGCTTCATATCACACCATATGTGGCCTTACTGATACCGGTCTGCTCCGCCCTCAGGCTTGCGAAATTCAATATCGACCTGCGGCAGGAGGTGAATTTTATCGGACTTCCTACGCCTGCCAACGGATTGTTTTTTGCATCAATTCCCCTGATCCTCATCCTGCAACGGAACTTTTACAGCGTCATTCCCGTCGATTTCATGATTCCGTTTTTATCCAATTCGCGCGTGCTCGCCATCCTGGTTGTTTTCTTTTCCTATCTGATGATCAGCGATCTGCGTATCTTTTCGATGAAGGTCAAAACCCTGACCTGGAAAGGAAATGAACTTCGGTTTTCGCTTTTAATCGGGTCATTCATATTACTGTCCCTCTTTTCACTGGGGGCTATTCCCATGATAATTCTGATGTACATTTTGATGTCGGTACTATTCCAGCGTTCCTTCTGAATAGAGGATCCGGTACCCGTGCGGGATTATGAATGTGTGGGACAAGTACCGGTCATTACCCGGAAATGGATTCAGAGATCAGCGTAGTTCGAAATTCTGACCCAGGTAAACTTTACGTACATGGGGATCGTCGGCAAGTTCCTTGCCTGTTCCGGAACGCAGGATCGATCCTTCAAACAACAGGTACGAACGGTCGGTTATGGAGAGTGTTTCATGAACATTGTGATCGGTGATCAGGACACCGATGTTCTTTTCCTTGAGTTTGGTGACGATCATTTGAATGTCTTCAACGGCGATGGGATCAATGCCGGCAAACGGCTCGTCGAGGAGAATGAATTTCGGATCGACGGCAAGGCAGCGGGCAATTTCGCAACGCCGGCGTTCACCACCGGAGAGGGTGATGCCATGACTTTTTCTGACATGCTGAAGACCAAATTCATCAAGCAGTTTTTCAAGCCTTTCCTTTTGCTGTTCATTATTCAATCCGGTGAATTCAAGAATGGCTTTGATATTGTCCTCAACGCTCAGTTTTCTGAAGATGGAGGCTTCCTGGGGAAGATAACTGATGCCGCGTTGCGCCCTCTTATACATCGGTTCGCGCGTAATGTTTAAATCATCCAGAAAAACTTCACCGGCAAGAGGTTTGATCAGCCCGACGATGATATAAAACGAGGTGGTTTTTCCGGCGCCGTTAGGCCCGAGCAACCCGACGATCTCTCCCTGTTTGAGATCAATGGAGACCTCGTTGACCACCGTCCGTTTCCGGTACCGCTTGATGATTTTATCTGTCCTGAGTATCATAAAGTAGTTAACGGGCTAAAAAGATGTAATGTTGCAAAGGTAGAAAGAAATGGGGAGTATACCGGCGCCAATTTCACCGGAGGATTTTTAAAATTTTATAAGTAAATTTGAAGTTTATTTCTTCCTATGAAATATCCATAGGAATCATGTTCATGCAAATCGCGAATGATAACAATGGATATTCCATGTGACCAATGAAATATAAAATTATTAACACATGAAAACAATGACCCTGTTAACCGCACTGGGAATTATGGTCTGCTGCCTTTTCCCGATTCATACCAAGTGCAGTAAAAAGTGGAAAGTGACGGTTAAAGATTTCCAGTTCGTACCCTATAATCTGACGCATGTCAAGGCGGGTGATACCATTCAATGGGTCTGGGAGGGCGGTTATCACACCACGACTTCCGGATCCATACCCCTGGATGCCGATCCATGGCACGGTGTGATCAGCGAAGACTCCAATTCATTCTTCTACGTTCCCAGGCAAAATGGTTCCTATGAATATTACAGCCGGCCCGACACGGCTAAAGGGATGAACGGCCGTTTTACGGTTTACGGTGCGACCGGAATCGACGGATCCGCTACGAATGGCGATATACAGGTGTTTCCGAATCCCTGCCGGGATTATTTTAAGGTACGGTGTGATAACAGCCTGCTGTTGAAGGAGATCCTGGTGTATGACCTGAATGGTAACCTGGTCGGGCAATTCGCCGGGAGGAACCGGATTTTATCAGGAGTAATAACCATTCCTGCCGGAGATCTTCCGCACGGACTTTTAATCCTGAAAATCGTGGATGGCTCGGGGCTGAGATCAGCGTTCAGGGTGATCCATGAATGAACCGGTCAGATGATTCCCTCACGGAGAATATCGTGAAGGTGAATCACCCCTTTATATTCCTCATTTTCGACCACCAAAAGCTGGGTGATGTTGTTTTTCCGCATCAGGTTCAGCGCATTGACGACGAGCATTTCAGGAGATACGGTACGCGGGTTTTTCGACATGATCTCGCCGGCAGTCAGATCTGAATAATCGGGATTCCGTTCCAGCATGCGTCGAAGATCGCCATCGGTAATTATTCCTTCCAGATTTCCCCCCCTGAGCACGGCAGTCGCTCCCAAACGGCTGGAAGAAATCTCGATGATGACTTTTCGGATATCATCCTTTACCTGTACCCTTGGCGCTTCATTTCCGGTATAGAGATCGCCCACTTTCAGGTAGAGTTGCTTTCCGAGGGCGCCTCCGGGATGCAGTTTAGCAAAATCATCGGAGGTAAAACCCCGCGCCTCCAACAGGCAGACTGCAAGCGCATCCCCCATGACCAACTGGGCGGTGGTGCTCGAAGTGGGTGCGAGATTGTTGGGACAGGCTTCCTTTGGGACGGTGGTATCGATGATCAGATCGGCATGTCTTGCTAAAAACGACTCCCGGTTGCCAACCATTGCAATAAGCAGGCTTCCATATTCCTTAAGAAGTGGAACCAGGATCCTGATTTCGGGCGTTTCACCGCTTTTCGACAGGCAGATGACAATATCTTCCTTCCTGATCGTGCCGAGATCACCGTGAATGGCATCAGCTGCATGCATAAACGCGGCAGGTGTCCCCGTCGAATTCATCGTGGCAACTATCTTTTGCCCGATAATTGCGCTTTTCCCGATCCCGGTCACGATGACCCTTCCCTGCGAATGAATGATCCTGTCAACGCTTGTGAGAAAATTCTCATCCACAGAAGCTTGTAAGTTCGAAATGGCATCCGCCTCATTTTTTATGGTGCTGTTCGCAATGGACCTGAGTGAATTTTTATCCTTCAAAACACAATTTTTTTAAAATAATTTGTTTATTCCTGATGTTTTGTGTTTATATTTGTATATAAGAGGGTGGTTTTCAGAACCAGTCTGATGCAACAAAATTAATAAAATTATTCAAAGTCAGGGAATGGCAGTAAGTAAGGAAGAGCGGGCGCTGTACGATATTTTAAAAAAAGTTTTCGGATACGATAGTTTTAAGGGCAATCAGGAGGCCATTATAAGAAGCGTTCTGGCCGGTAATGATACTTTTGTGATCATGCCCACCGGCGGGGGAAAATCACTGTGTTACCAGTTACCGGCTCTTATGAAACCGGGAACTGCCATCATCGTATCGCCGTTGATTGCCCTCATGAAAAACCAGGTGGACTCGATCAGATCGTTTGGGACCGAGAACAATATCGCCCATTTTATGAATTCATCGCTGTCAAAACAGGAAATTACCCTGGTGAAACAGGATATTACGGATGGGAAGACCAAGCTGTTGTATGTTGCTCCTGAAACCATTACCAAGGAAGAAAACATAGAATTCCTTCAGAATATTCAAATATCATTCTATGCCATCGATGAGGCGCACTGTATTTCGGAATGGGGACACGATTTCCGGCCTGAATACCGGAGGCTGCGACCGATCATCGATGCCATCGGGCAAAAGGTCCCGGTAATTGCCCTTACAGCCACGGCTACACCCAAGGTTCAACAGGATATTCAGAAGAACCTTAACATGATGGATTCTGCGGTATTCCTGTCGTCTTTCAACCGGCCGAACCTTTACTATGAAGTACGGGCGAAGACTAAGAATGTGACGAAGGATATCATCAAATATATCAAAGGACAGGCAGGGAAATCGGGCATCGTCTATTGTCTGAGCCGGAAGAAGGTGGAAGAACTTGCCGAAAGTTTTGTTGTGAACGGGATCAAAGCGCTGCCCTATCATGCCGGACTGGATGCCACCACGCGCCGTCAGAACCAGGATAAATTCCTGATGGAAGAGGTTGATGTGATCGTTGCGACCATTGCGTTCGGGATGGGTATCGATAAACCCGACGTTCGTTTCGTGATCCATTACGACATGCCCAAAAGCCTTGAAGGATATTATCAGGAAACCGGCAGGGGAGGCCGCGATGACGGCGAAGGAAACTGCATCGCTTTTTACAGTTATGATGATATACAGAAACTTGAGAAATTCCTGAAAGGAAAAGCAGTCGCGGAACAGGAAATTGCGAAACAATTGCTCATGGAAACTGTTTCGTACTCCGAGTCCTCTGTGTGCCGGCGAAAACAACTACTCCATTATTTCGGAGAGATCTACACGGAGGAAAATTGTCAGAACTGCGATAACTGCATGCATCCCAAGAAGAAATTCGAGGGCAAACAATATGTCCAACTGGTTCTTCAGACGGTTCTTGCCGTAAAGCAGCAATTCAAGAACAAACACATCATCAACATCATACTCGGGAAGACCGCTGCTACCATTAAATCATACAAACACAACAAGCTTGAGGTTTTTGGTAAAGGAAGCGACAGGGACGAAAAGTTCTGGAATGCCGTCATCCGTCAAACCCTCATCGAACGGCTGCTGACCAAAGATATCGAGAATTACGGATTGCTGAAAGTCAGCCCTGAAGGTATGCAGTTCCTCAAGAACCCTTACTCGATCATGCTGGTAGATGATCATGACTTCGAAAATCCGGAAGAAGAGGAACTTTTTGAAGCGCTTGGATCCAAGAGCAGTACGGCCGATAAGACACTCTTTTCGTTGCTGAAAGACCTGCGCAAGGAGATTGCCCGAAAGGAAAAACTACCTCCCTTCGTAATCTTCCAGGATCCTTCGCTGGAGGATATGGCCATCCAGTACCCAATCACGGTCGAAGAACTGAAACAGATCACCGGAGTGGGTTCGGGCAAAGCCCTGAAATACGGGAAACCATTTCTGGCCCTCATCAAGGAGTACGTTGAGGAAAATGAGATCATCCGCCCGATGGATATGGTGGTCAAATCGGTCATCAACAAATCGGGAATCAAAGTTTTTATCATTCAGAGTATCGACAGGAAAGTTGCCCTCGACGATATTGCATTGGCCAAGAACCTCAGTTTTGAGGATCTGATCACCGAGATCGAAAGCATCGTAGGCAGTGGAACAAAGATCGATATCAATTATTACCTGGATGAATTTGTGGATCCCTATCATCAGGAGGAGATCTTTGAATATTTCCGCCGGGCCGAATCCGATTCCATCGAGGAGGCGCTCAAAGAGCTCGGTGAAGACGAATTCACCGAAGAGGAGATCAGAGTGATGCGAATTAAATTTATGTCGGAGCTTGGAAATTAACAATCAGATCATGGAAGAGGAATTAAACGAACAGATCACACCCGCAAACCCGATTCAGGAACCCCGGGAACATAAATCCCCGTTCTTCGTGTTTAATTTTAACACCCTGCTTGGGCTGATCCTGCTGATCGGCCTGATCATTTTGTATGTGCTGCATTTTGCCGCTCCCTCCGGCGATCAGCAGGGGCCTCCCCTCAAGGTATCGATACCGTCAGGTAAAAATCTCTCGGTGGTTTTTGTCAATATCGACAGCCTGAATGCAAATTATGAATACATCAAAGTCCTACGCCGGGATCTTGAAAGTACCGGAAAGAGGTTACAAACAGAGGTTCTCCGTGAACAGGCAACCCTGGAGAAGGAGGCCAATGATTTTCAGCAAAAGATTAACTCCAATGCGATCTCTGAGGAAAAGGCCAAGCAGGTGTATGAACAACTGATGCAGAAACAACAGGTACTCATGCAGAAGAAGGAAAAATATACCCAGCAGGTTGCCGAACAGGAGATGGACATGAACCTCAAACTGGTCGACAGTGTCACCACCTTTCTTAAGCGGTTCAACCGGCAGTATCAGTTTGATTATATCATGGGATACAAGACCGGCGGTGAGATTCTGGTTTCCAATGATACCCTCGATATTACCGCCTCCGTCCTCGATGCGCTGAACAAAGAGTATCAGCAGCGAAAAAAATGAACCGGTCGCAACTGTTTTTAGGTCTCCTTGTTTTTATTGCCATGTTCTGCTCCTGTTCCGGGCATCGTGATGAAGCCGCATCGTCGCAGGCCATATCAGCCGATTCGGTAATCGAACCCGCCAAAATGGTGCTGATCCTTTCGGATGTTCACGTCGTGGAGGCAGCTCTTGTCCTGGAACGAAATGAAGGGATTCAAAAAACCGATAATTCGGCGTTTTATTACCGGGAAATCTTCGAAAAATACCATATTACCCGAAACAGGTACGATCAGAGTCTTGCTTATTATCGACAGGATCCGGAATTTTTTTCAAACATGTACGGTGAGGTAATCCGGAATCTGGAGGAACGGCAGAACAGGCTGAAAAAATAGGGATTATTGCTTTGTATACACCGCAACTGCCTGGATCAGGGTTGCCCCGTCGTTCATGGTATAATTCCAGAAAATTTTCGATTTACTCAGGTAGCCTGAACCATTGATGGTGAAGTTCGAAATGATCTGATCGCTGTCAAGAGTTATGGAGGTGCTTGATACATAGGCTCCGGCCGGAGTCGAGCTGCTTCCTAAATTTCCGAAGTTGCTTATGAATACACCGTCGGAAGAGCCGGGATCGGCTGAAATCTGGACTTCATAGGAGAGTTTGGTCCAGGTCTCCGAAACACTCCATCGCCCGATGAATGCATCGCGCGGAGATTCAGGGTCGGCAGTATTTTCTTTTTCGGTGCAACCGCCGATGATCAGAAATCCCAGAAACAGCAAGGTATAAAGAGGTACGGTCGATTTCATAAAGCCTGAATTTATAGCTGACAGATAATAATTACAACAACAAACCGGTTATCTGATCGGCCAACCGGCTTGCACCGATCCGGAAAAGGTCGGGCGAAAGCCAGGATTCACCTGCAATTTCCTTCACAATGTTATAGTAAAAAAGCGCCGATTCAGCGTCGGCAATTCCTCCGGCTGGTTTGATCCCGATCTTTTTGCCCGTTCTCAGGTAGTACTGATTGATCACATGTGCCATGACGAATACGGCTTCGGGAGTGGCAGCAGGAGCCGATTTTCCGGTGCTGGTCTTGATAAAATCGGCGCCGGCCCGTATGGCAAGTTCACTTGCTTTGGCGATATTTTCAAAGGTTTTCAGTTCACCGGTTTCAAGGATCACTTTCAGGGTCTTTGTGGCAGCGGCCGACCGCATGGACTCCAATTCATGCATGAGTTCCTGAAAATTACCCTCCAGAAAAGTACCCCTCGAAATCACCACATCGATCTCATCGGCACCCTCTTCCACCGCGTACCTGATCTCGCCAAGTTTTAACGCAAGCGGTAGTTGGCCCGATGGAAAAGCCGCGGCGGTCGTGGCGACCCTGATGCCGGTCCCGTTCAGTACCTTCCGGGCAGTTCCGATAAAAGGCGGGTACACACATACCGCAGCCGGTGCCGGCAACCCCTGATCCTTAAATGACAGGGCCTTCCGGCAGAACAGTCTGATCTTTTCAGGGTTATCAGATCCTTCCAGCGAGGTGAAATCGAGAAACGATAAAATCCTTCGTAAAATATCGCTGCTTTGATCCGCCGGGAGTACTTTACTCCTTATGCGTTCAAGACTTTCCTGAACATTCCCAAAATCAATTTCTCCGGTCAGGGGAAACTCCTGCATCTCCTTGAATTAGAAACTAAAGCTTAATCCGAGGCTGGGCATTAAAGGCATCTGATCGACCCGGGTGTAAGAAACCCGGTCGAAATAGAAAATGTTTTGTTGGTTAAGGGCATTGGTAACACTCAGACTGATTTCAAACTTTGTAGTCTTTCCGAGAAAAAAGATCTTTTTAATGTTGAGATCAAGACGGCTGTAATAGGGAAGCCTTCCCATATCGTAATCGCCATAGAGAATGCCCAGGGATCCGTTCTCGGTAGTATAGTTGGTTCCCATATTCTGAAAGTTGACCAGCTCGTAAAAGCCCTGTGTCTGGGTAAAGGGGAACCCGGAACCGTAGTTGTACCTGACATCAAATTCCCAGTCGGATTTTTTTCCGAAAAAGAAAGTTCCGACCAGGTTCAGGTTATGCCTGCGGTCGTAAGGAGGAACATAGTCTGAGACCCCATCGTTACGGTGAATGTATCCCAGCGAATAGGTGAGCCATAAATGGATCTTTTTCCAGTCATACTTGATCGAGACATCCACCCCTTCTGCATCCCCGGTTTCAAGAACAAAATCTTTCTTATAATAATCGGCAATGTTGATGTTCGCCTCGGTATCATCATAGAGTTTATTCCGGTTGAGACTGGTAAGTTGCGGATAATATTTATAATAACCTTCGATATTGATTGATAGGTTCTTCAGGATATCCCATTCAAAGCCCAATACGACCTGACTGGAGCGTTGCAGCCTGTTGGTGACGGATTTACCCATGAATTCGGTAGGAAGATTCATCGGACTGGTAATATAGCCATAGAAAAGATTCACGACATCCTTATCATAGGTTGTACTGATCAGGTTTTGAGAGTACATGCCTGCGGCCATTTTCAACCTGAAATTAGGTAGAACATTGTATTTTATGGCAAGGCGTGGTTCAACTGACAGGTTGGAAAGGGAAGCGTAGTACTGCGCCCTCAATCCCGGTTCGATGATGAATTTTCCGGGCATCCATTTGTATTTAACGAAAATCGATGCTTCGGTTGAGTTCTGGGAGTAATCTATTTTCCTGTTCACAGCATTGAAAAAGTCAAAGACCGTGTTGTACTGTGACAGCTCAATGCCATATTTCAATGCGTCGCGACCGAGGAAATAAGTGAAATTGAATCCCCCGTTGAATCCGGCAATAGAGCTAGACCGGGCCGATTTGTTGGTTTCCTGGAGCTCAACCTTGTATTTGGAATAGGCAAAATTGCCTTCGATGAGGACGGAACTTTTAGCAGGGATAGCAATAAAATCAAAACCTCCGCCGAAAGAATTCCAGTTGTAATCCTGCAGCACTTTATAGTGGACTTTATCAGAGAAATCAAATCCAAAAATGTTTATTTTACTGCCATTTGGGGTATTCACCGCAATTTTTCCGTAGATGTCGAGGTAATTGTACGGCAAACCGTTTTCATCAATATATTTATAAAAGATTTTACTGGATTGTTCCAGGTAAGAATTTTTTACGGAGAGCAGGAAGGTGGCGCTGGCCTCGTTTTCATTTTTGGGTTTGTAAATCGGTCCTTCGAGGAGCGCTTTAGCGCCGAAGGTACTGATATCGAATTTACCGGCAATGCGGTTCTTGTTGCCGTCGCGGGTAGTCACATCCATGACGGAGGATATACGTCCCCCGTATTCAGCGCCGAAGCCGCCGGTATAGACTTCGACATTTTTCAGGATGTCGACATCAAACACCGAGAACAATCCGATGGAATGAAAGGGATTATAAACAATCATACCGTCGTAAAGAACCTTATTCTGGATCGGGGGACCGCCGCGGATATAAAGTTGTCCGCCCTGGTCGCCTGAGAATACAACGCCCGGAAGGATCTGCAGATACTGTGCAAGATCCGGCTGTCCGCCGATGGTCGGGATGGATTGGATCTCCTTGGGAGTGATCTTGATAATGCTGGTCTGGGTTTCCCGTATCTTATCCTGCCGGGCTGCCGACACGCTGATCTCGTCAAGTTGAACCGTCGATTTTGTCAGGTAGAGTTTTTTCGACTGAAGTTCGCCGGCTTTGATGGTTACCGGCATCGTCAGGGTATCAAATCCGATATAGGTCACCATAAGGGTATAATCGCCGGGCGGAATTTTCGTAATGGCGAAATACCCGTTCGCATCGGTCGGGGCGCCGATAGAGGTTTTATAAAAATATACATTTGTGAATAAAACGGGTTCACCGGTCTCTTTTTCATAGACAAATCCCCTCAGTGAACCGGATTGTGCAATACTTTTCGAACTTAAGAAGGGGAGGAGGAACAGAGCGGGCAGTAACAACAGCAGTTTTCGAAATTTCTTCATTGTAAGTGGATTCGTAGTGACAGAATTAACGGGCAAAATTAGTGAAAATCATTTAGTAAAAAAAGCTTTTTCGTTTGCTGACTAAAAAACCTGAATTAGAAATAATTCTTATTTTTGTAAAAATCCTATTACCGTATAAATCTATGCAAAAGACATTGTTACTGGGGGATGAGGCCATTGCCCAGGGTGCTTTGGATGCCGGTCTCTCGGGTATCTATGCCTATCCCGGAACCCCTTCAACCGAAATCACTGAATTTATTCAGAATTCCCGGTATGCCCGGGAAAATAATATTCATTCCACCTGGTCGGCCAATGAAAAGACCGCCATGGAGGCTGCGCTGGGTATGTCGTATGCAGGCAAGCGTACCATGGTTTGTATGAAACATGTAGGACTGAATGTGGCGGCCGATCCGTTTATCAACTCTGCGATAACGGGTGCTAACGGCGGAATTATCGTGGTTTCGGCCGATGATCCTTCCATGCATTCATCACAAAATGAGCAGGATTCAAGGGCTCTTGGAAAATTCGCCCTGATACCGATGCTGGAACCTTCAAACCAGCAGGAAGCTTACGATATGGTGCATTACGGCTTTGACTTTTCTGAAAAATATACCGTTCCGGTTATGCTTCGGATCACCACCAGAATGGCACATTCCAGATCAGGTGTGGTGCGCCGCCCGGAAGTCAGAAAACCCAATGACCTGAAGATGCCTGCCGACCTGCGACAATTTGTATTGCTTCCCGTGATTGCAAAGAAAAGGTACCGGAATCTTCTTGCTGCCCAGAATGATTTTACCCGTGAATCGGAAGCCTCACCCTTCAACAAGTATTTTGACGGTCCTGATAAATCTTTGGGAATTATTGTCTGTGGTATTGCTTACAACTATCTTTTGGAAAATTACCCCGACCGGAAACTCAGCCATCCCGTCATAAAAATCGGCCAATACCCGCTCCCGCACCAACTGGTTGCAAAAATGGCGGCCGAATGCCGGGAGATCCTGGTTCTTGAAGATGGATATCCCGTCGTAGAGGAGTTACTAAAGGGCTTCCTCGGAATGGGAATCAAAGTCAGGGGAAGACTTGACGGAACCCTGCCCCGTGACGGAGAGCTGAATCCAAACCTGGTTGCCGTGGCTCTGGGCAAGGAGGATACCTATGGTCTTCCTGTTCCGGATCTGGTTGTGGGAAGACCTCCCTCACTGTGCAGCGGATGTCCGCATATCGATTCTTATAATGGTTTGAATGAAGCGCTATCGACCCTGCCAAAGGGAAGGGTATTCTCCGATATCGGATGTTACACGCTGGGTGCGCTGAAACCTTACGAGGCCATCAACTCCTGCGTAGATATGGGGGCCTCAATTACCATGGCCAAGGGGGCAGCCGATGCAGGCATGGTTCCCGCGGTGGCAGTAATCGGTGATTCCACCTTTACCCATTCCGGAATGACAGGGCTGCTCGACGCCGTGAACGACCGATCGCCGATTACCGTGCTGATCCTCGACAATGGAACAACCGCCATGACAGGAGGGCAGAATTCGCCGGCTAACGGGAGGCTTGAGGAGATCTGTAAAGGATTGGGCGTAGAAGAATCGCATATCCGGGTATTGAAACCCCTGAAAAAGTATCATGAGGAAAATGTGAAAATCCTGAAGGAAGAGCTCGCCTACGAGGGCGTTTCAGTCATCATACCACGACGCGAATGCATTGTTTCTATTGATAAACGGATGCGGGAAAAATTCAGGAATAAGTAAAAATCAGAAAGATGAAAAAGGATATAATTTTAGCCGGAGTAGGGGGTCAGGGAATCATTTCAATCGCTGCGATCATCGGATACGCCGCACTGGAAGAAGGGATGTACCTGAAACAATCGGAAGTTCACGGGATGAGTCAGCGCGGTGGTGACGTCATGTCAAATCTGCGCATTTCACATGATGAGATCGCCTCCGATCTGATCCCGTTCGGCCAGGCGGATATGATCATCTCAATCGAACCGCTTGAGTCGCTGCGTTACCTGCCCTATCTTTCAAAAGAAGGGTGGCTGGTCACCAATACACAACCCTTCAAAAATATTCCCAATTATCCTGATGTGGACGCTGTGCTTGCCGAGATCCATAAAATTCCGCACCATATCGCCCTGGATGCAGACACGGCTGCGAAGGAAGCGGGATCGGCCAAAGCGGCAAACATTGTTATATTAGGAGCTGCTTCACCGTTTCTCGGGATGGCCTATGAAAAGTTCGAAGCTGCCATCCGGTTTATTTTTGGGAAAAAGGGCGACCAGGTCATCGAGCTTAACCTTGCAGCCTTAAAGGCCGGTCGGGATTTCGCTGCAAAAAATATGTGATTTTTGTATCTTTACAGGCTTTTTACAGACTAAGAAAAAAAATATGAGGGTTTTACAACGTAAGCTGGCACACTATACCGAACCACAAAAGGTTGAAAAGCTGGGCATTTATCCCTTTTTCCGGATGATTGAATCAGATCAGGACACTGTGGTTACCATGAATGGGAAGCAGGTTCTGATGTTCGGTTCGAACAGTTACATGGGATTGACCAACCATCCCCGGATAAAGGAAGCCGCGATACAGGCAACCCGGAAGTATGGTACAGGTTGCGCCGGCTCCCGTTTTTTAAACGGAACCCTCGACATTCACATTGAACTTGAAAAAAAGTTAGCCGAATTTGTCGGGAAACAGGCCGCGTTGGTTTACAGTACCGGATTTCAGGTAAATCTCGGGGTGATCCCGACCGTTACCGGACGCAATGATTACATCCTGATCGACGAACTCGACCATGCTTCGATCATCGAAGCGACCCGGCTCTCGTTCGCAAAGGTTATGAAGTTCCGGCACAATGACATGCAGTCGCTGGAACGGTTGTTGAAACGGTGCGAAGCCGGACGGATCAAGCTGATCGTGGTTGACGGGGTGTTCAGTATGGATGGCGACATCGCGAATCTGCCGGAAATCGTTCGTCTCGCTGATAAATACGAGGCCACCATCATGATCGATGACGCACACGCGATCGGGGTCATCGGGAAAAACGGAGCCGGAACCGCCAGCCATTTCGGATTAACCCGTAAAGTGGACCTGATCATGGGCACCTTCTCGAAATCCCTGGCGGCGCTCGGAGGATTTATTGCCAGTGATTTTGAAACGATCAACTTCATTAAGCATCACTCGAGAAGCCTGATTTTCAGCGCGTCGATGACGCCTGCATCCGCAGCCGCGGTGCTGACAGCCATCGAGATCATAAAAAGTGAACCTGAACGGATGCAGCACCTCTGGGACATCACCCGTTACACCATTGAACAATTTAAGAAACTCGGATTTGACCTTGGAAATACCGTAACGCCCATCATACCACTCTATATCCGCGATAACCTGAAAACCCTCACCCTTACGCGTTTACTCCTGGATGAGGGTATTTTTGTAAATCCTGTTGTGGCTCCCGCCGTCAACAAGGACAATACCCTTATTCGCTTTTCCCTGATGGCTACCCATACCAAGGATCAGATTGATATAGCGCTGGATAAATTTGAGAAGCTGGGGAAAAAGCTCCACATTATTTCATAGCATCGCATGACCGGAACGACCGCAATTGAACTCAGAGAAGTAAGCACAAAAGGAGATCTGAGAAAATTTATTGCATTTCAGAACAAACTTTACAGAGATAATCTTTACTGGTGTCCGCCACTTCGGATGGATGAAATTAAAACGCTGAGCAGGGATAAGAACCCTGCTTTTGAGTTTTGTGAGGCTTCCTACTGGCTGGCATGGCAGAATGGGGAAATTGTCGGCCGGATTGCCGGGGTTATCAACCACAAAGCCAATGAACGGTGGAATGAAAAACTTGTTCGCTTCGGTTGGATCGACTTTTACGATGATCCCCTGATTTCCGAAGCCCTTATCAACAAGGTAATTGATTGGGGTCGTTCAAAAGGGATGAACGGTATTCAAGGCCCGCTCGGGTTTTCCGATATGGATAATGAGGGTATGCTGATCAAGGGGTTTGACGAACAGGCTACCATGGCATCCATCTACAATTATCCTTATTACATATCCCATATGGAGCGGTTGGGTTTTCAAAAGGCCGCCGACTGGGTACAATACGAATTTGGCATCCCGCCTGAAATTCCCGATAAAGTCGACCGGCTCTCCAAGCTTGTTCTCGAGAAGTACCATCTCAGGGTGCTCGAAGCAAAGAAGGCTAAGGATTTACTTCCTTATGCTTCAAAGATGTTCGCGACGTTGAACAAGGCTTTCGATGAACTGTACGGTTTTACGAAACTTTCCGACCGGCAGATCGAGATGTATGTCAAGGCCTATTTCGGCTTTGTACAACCACAGTTTGTCACATTCATACTGGATCAACAGGATGAAGTGGTTGGATTTGGAATTTCAATGCCTTCACTAACCAAAGCCTTACAGAAATGCGGAGGAAAGCTTTTTCCCCTGGGATGGTGGTATATTCTGCGGGCGATGAAGAAGAACGATACCATCGATATGTATCTCAACGGGGTCCGGCCCGATTTTCATGGAAAAGGAATCAATTCGCTTTATTACAATGAGATGCATAAAGCGTATATAAAATATGGGATTACGAAGGCGATCACCAACCCCCAACTTGAAGAGAATGCGAAGGCGCTGACGATCTGGAAGAATTTCAACGGGCGACAGCATTTGACCCGTCGGTGCTGGATCCGACATTTCTGATAACTATTTTATATGGCGACGATTCTTATTACCGGTGCCAGCGGTTTTATTGGCAGCTTTTTCGTTGAAGAAGGCCTTAAAAGGGGTTATGATGTTTATGCAGGAGTAAGAAAATCCAGTTCCCGAAAATACCTTCAGGATCCGAGAATAAAGTTTGCCGAGTTCGACTTTTCTACAACTGAAAAGGTACAGGCAGTGTTGGCTGAATATAAATCCCGCAGCGTCAGGTTTGATTACATAATTCACAATGCCGGAGTAACCAAAACGAAAAAGAAAGAAGATTTTAACCGGGTCAATTGCCTTAATACGCAGAATTTTATCGAGGCGTTGATCGCTTCCGGAATGGTTCCTGAGAAATTTATTTATATGAGCAGCCTGGCAGCCTTCGGACCCGGAGACCCGGTAACCGGGCAGCCCGTCAGACTGAACGATACCCCAAAACCGATTGAACTGTACGGATTCAGCAAGCTGGAGGCTGAGAAATACATTACCGGCTTATCCGGTTTTCCCTGGCTGATCTTTCGCCCGACCGGAGTTTATGGACCCCGGGAGACCGATTATTTTGTCTTTTTTCAAACGATCAACCGGGGGCTGGAGCCTTACATCGGATTTAAAAAGCAGGTTTTGACCTTCATCTATGTCCGCGACCTTGTAAGGCTGATCTTTGATGCCCTGAAATCGCCCCATGTTCGGAAAGGTTACTTTGTGGCTGATGGCAACGAATATCCGTCGGAATTGTTTGCAGAAATCACGAAAAAGATTCTCGGTAAAAGAACAGTACGCATAACCATTCCTAAATTCCTGGTTAAGCTTATTGCGGTTTCAGGTGAAAAGATCGCGGGATTATGGGGCGCCGTTCCTACCCTGAATTCCGACAAGTACAACGTGCTCAGCAGTACCAACTGGCGGTGTGATGTGGAGCCACTCCGGCAGGATTTTAATTTCAAAGCCGAATATGATCTCGAGAAAGGAGTAAGCGAAACCATTGCCTGGTATCGACAGGAGGGATGGTTATAAAAAAAGGCGGCCTTTCAAGCCGCCTTTTTTTTCGTGGTCATCCCATTATTTTGTGGGTTCCCACCATAATTTAGTTGACATCAGGTCTCCACCAACAGCGGCCGCTGCAGCAGTTGCATTGGCTCCGTTAACGGTGAATTCCTGTTGCGGATAAGTTAAACGACGCGGGATGTCGTTCAGGGTCACCAAAGGAATGAAATCGATCAATGAACCATCGGTCGCCACGCTGGCATGTTCACCCGGTTTCAGCATGTAGCTGGGTTGACCAGTCCGGCGGTACTCGGCCCAAGCCTGGTATCCCTGGTTGTAGAAAGCCAGATATTTCTGGGTGAGAACGGTTTCCTTGGTAGCTGCAGGCATGGCTGCAAGGAACTCTTCCATGCTCGCATTATAATCGGCTGTCCAATCGGCACCGCGTCCCTCTAATTCGATACAGATATCCCTCCAGTGCTCCATCGAGGCGCGGACGCCATGCTCATAATGTTCCTGTGAAAAGCCGTTAAGCTCCGAAAGCATAAATTCAACTTCGGCGGCTTCCATGAACACAGGAGCATATTTAGCATTCAGGATCACAATGGCTGTACTGACATCGTACGCTGCCGGACCGTAGAAACTCGGGCATAAGCGTTTGGCCCAATACTGCTGGGTTTGTCCTTCGGTCATACCGTAAGGCATTCCGATATATCCTGCCGAAGCGGTACGGATGCGGGAATAGACCTGGAGACGGGGGTCAACCATTCCGTGGAAGGGGTTGGGTTTAGCGTTCAGCGTATCATCAACACCTTTCAGCAGGTTGACCAGGGTTTTACAGGTAGTGAAGTCATTACGTGCGCTGGTCCAAAAGGCGTCGTAAAGGGGTGAGTTATTCGGAGCCTGACCGATATAGGGGAATTTGGCATTCTCCATATTGGAAAGGATCAGTCCGTCTTCGCCCACTTCTTCGAAAATGGCTTTTGCGGCGGCATAATCATCGGTTGCCGACATACGCATGGCAACACGCAGACGCAGAGAGTTTCCGAATTTCCACCAGAGCAACATGTCGCCACCGTAAATGTTATCGCCTGAGGTAAATCCGGGGGCATCCAGGTTGATCCGGTCGACGGCGGTTTTCAGTTCGGTCAGGAAAGTGGCATAGATTGACTGTAGTTTGTCGTATTTCGGCGTGTAGATCGGCGCTTCGGCGTCGCCCTGGAAGGCTTCCTGGTAAGGAATATCACCCCAGGTATCGGCCATGATCTGCATAGCCCAAACTTTCAGAATGGTCGCAACGGCGATCTGGTTCTCATTGTTTCCGTAAGCGCTGGCTTTGGCTTTTGTTTCGGGATTCGTGTTCAGGTCGATGATCTCAACGAGGTTCTTCACATCGTGATAAATCAGTCGCCAGTATTGATTGTTAACATTCTGACGGATGGCAAAACGATCCTCGGAAGGATAGTTTCGCTGGCACCAGTACTGTGCCCAGAGCATGCTCTGACGGCCACCCCACCACTCATCGTAGATGTCGTCGCAGAGGCCTTTCATAGCCCCGGTAAGCAGGGTCGAAGTTCCAACTTCAGCAGGCTGATTTGGATTCTCATCGATTTTGTCGAAGTTTTTGGTACAGCTCATCACGAAAACCGCCAAAAACAACCCAAGTGTAAGTTTTATTATCGTTTTCATATTTTGTTCCTTTCAAGATTAAAAGTTAAAGCCAACATTGAAACCAAAGGTCCTGAGAGATGGTAATCCTGCACCTTCAATTCCCTGGATGTTTCCGGAGCTTGAGTTCTGTTCAGGATCGATTCCCTTCATGGCGGTTCCGAAGGTTGCCAGATTTCTGCCGAAGAGGCCGATTTTGAGGTTGTGGATCGGGCCGGTAAGTTTTGCCGGTATGGTATAGGATAATGTCAGTTCACGTAGTTTGATGTAATCAGCATCCAATACGTTCTGAGCGGCAGGGCCGTTGTAATGATCGGTTGTCCAGGTATAGGCATCAATGTTCTCAGTGTTCACACCGGTAACCTGAGCGGTTCCGTCGGCATTGTAAATGACTTTTCCGTTTTCATCATATTTTGCAACCATGGCGTCGATCACAATTCCGTTTTCACGGATTCCGTTTTCAGCCGATTCCTTGAGAATACCCGTGTAGGTACCCCACATCTTGGTGGTGGAGAAGAATTTTCCGCCAACCTGGATGTCGAACAACACACGCAGATCGAAACCGAAGATTTTAAATTCATTTCCGATACCAAGGTTGAAATCAGGCAGTATGGTTCCGAGCGGTTTCACAGCCGATGAAAGATACCGTCCGTTGGAGCCAACCACTTTGTTTCCGTCGGCATCGTAAACGAAATCGGTTCCCATGAGCTGTCCGTATTCCTCTCCTACTGCGGCATTTACAGTAACATTAAACGGACCTACACCCAACTGGAGGTTATCGATACCTTCGATCAGTTCCACAACCTGGTTGCGGTTACGTGAAAAGTTAGCAGTGAAGGTCCACTCAAAATTTTGCTTCACTTTTACAGGAACAGCGGTCAGGAAGATTTCATATCCCTTGTTGGTGATTTCGCCGGCATTCAGCACTTTGAACGAGTATCCCGAAGCGCCTGAAATGGCAACCGGAATGATCTGGTCGTTCGAGACCTTGCTGTAATAGGTGAAATCAACACCCAAACGGTTTTGCAGAACCCTTAATTCGGCGCCGAATTCCCATGATTTGGTTGATTCGGATCTCAATTCCTTATCGTTCAGGGTTGTCGGGAGTGTATACAGTCCGTAAGGCGGGAAGTGGTAAGGATTTCCATCTGTATCGGTAAAGTTCGAATAGGTCAGGAGTGTCCGGTAAGGATCGGTATCGTTACCTACACTTGCCCAGCCTCCTCTTACTTTAGCAAAACTCAGCCATTTGGCTTCTTTCAGAGCGGGAAGTTCAGAAACAACCCAGCCTAAGGAGAAGCTGGGATAGAAATAGCTGTTCTTATCCGACGGCAGGGTCGATGACCAGTCGTTACGACCGGTGATATCTAAATACAACATGCCTTTCCATCCCAACGATACGCTTCCGTATAAGCTGTTGATGCGTTTCCATGATTTGTAATCGCTGGCTACATTGGTGAGGGAATTGCTGAGGGTATAGAGTTCCGGAATGATCAGTCCGCCGATAGTTGCACCTGCATTCATTTTATAGGTGCGGTCCATCATGTTTCCGCCGAAAGTAGCGTTCAAACGCCAGTCTTTTGCAAAGGTCTTGTCAACCAGGAAGAGGAACTCGGCATTAAGCTCGGAGTTCTGACGAACGGTTTCACGGTAGGATGACTGGGAAGCCGATCCGATAGCGACGCGCTCCTGGATACGGAACGAATAGTTATCAAGATTGACTTTTCCCTGGGCCCTTAACCAACTGGTGATCTGCCACGACAGACCAACGTTTCCGTAATAACGGTCACGTTTGTCGTTCTGGTAGTTCATGTTACGATCCCAATAAGGATTGTTCGAATAAGCCGGTGTGGGATCATCCATGGAGGTACGGTTCCATGAACGCTGGCTTCCGTCGGGATTGATATAACTTTTCTGGTCCATCATATCGAGCTGACGTTGTCCCCACTGGTTGAAACGTTCAACGGGGTTTACATCGCCGTATCCGACCTCGGGACGACCCTGGGTTTTGGTGCTGATATAATTCATGTCGGCAAAAGCCCTGAGATCTTTGGTCAGGTTCAGACTGGCGCTCAGGTTAACCGTATACCGGTCGAGCGTTGATTTAGGCATGTACCCTGAAGAGTTGAAGGTACCGAGAGCCAGACGTACCTGGGCTTTATCGCTTCCTCCGGTGAATGCTACGTTGTTGGTCCAGCCGATCCCTGTGTTGAAGAAGGTTTTTACATCATTTTTGGGAGCTTTCCATTCGATTGACTTGCCATAGTTTTCGGTATCCCATGCATCGAAGCTATAGTAGGGCCGGTAATAGATGGGTTGATTTTCATAGGCAGTTCCGGTGAGGTCGATACCATAATTTTCAAGGTATTCACCGGCAGTAAGATTGTAGGCGGGACCGAAACTTTCGTCGATTCCATAGTCCATGCCAAGATCAAATGACTGGTAACCACCTTCGGGATCGGGAACTTTATAATATCCCTGGTCGTCATCGTAAGTTTTGATTTCCCAGGTTGCATCCAGTCCGCCGTTACCTCCGCCGTAATCATTTTGATATTCGGGCAGGTAGGCGACTTGTTCAAAGCTGAGACCGGTGCTGAATTCAATACCGATCTTTTTGCCTTTTTGCTGTTCGCCTTTTTTGGTGGTGATAAGGATGACACCGTTGGCAGCGCGCGAGCCGTAAAGAGCGGCAGCATTTGCACCTTTAAGTACGGAGATCGAAGCGATGTCATCGGGATTGATGTCCTGGGCCATGTTACCATAGTCATAACCGCCGGCGCCACGGGCCGTGTTGGTGGTATTGAAGTCGCTGTTGTCGATGATGGTTCCGTCGATAACAAACAACGGCTGGTTGTTCCCGGAAATCGAGTTGATACCGCGGATCAGGATACGGGATGATCCTCCCATATTACCGGATGCAGAAGTGACCTGTACTCCGGCAACACGACCTGAAAGTTGGTTGATTACGTTTGCGGTTCCGTCGGTCTGAAGTTCACCGCCTTTAACATCCTGAACGGCATAACCGAGGGCTTTCTTTTCCCGGGTTACACCCAGTGCGGTGACCACAATCCCTTCAAGTTCCTTGACGCTGGCCTGAAGTACCACATCCACGACATCTTCTGTTCCCAGAATGATTTCCTGTGTTTGCATACCAACATAAGAAACAAGAATTGTGTTTTTGTCCTTTGGCACATTCAGCGTGTACTTGCCGTCAACATCTGTAATGGCTCCTACTGCTGTGCCTTTAACGAGAATGGTAGCCCCTGGAATGCCGGATCCGTCATCAGCACTTGTGACCTTGCCAGTGATGGTTCGCTGGGCATGGGCAACCTGCAACCCTATGAAAAGCATAAGGGCGAGGAAAAGTGTAAACTTTCTCATACAATTTGATTTTTGTTAGTAAATGTGTTAATAATCAGTAAACTATAAATATAATACGTTGAAGATGACATAGTTGCGGCATCTTTATATATATGGAGACAGATTGCAGTTTGATCCATATCTCAATGCAATTTTAAGCATTACTTTTCACCTTACCAAGCAGAAATGAATAAAATTTTGATTTTTATTAAAAAAAATAATTACCCGATAAATTTCTCTGTTAGGAACAAGCCATAACACCAGCGGTCCTGCCCGATTTTATCAATGGTACTTTCTGATAAAAACCCCGAAAAGAATGGGCAACAGGATGTAGAGGAGCGCTGTGATCACTGTATAAGAGGGATTGAACAACTGGTACAATGCAATGATCAGGCAGCTAACGGAAAGGATCAGGTATCCGCTTTTTTTCAGACGCCATATTCCTGTTATTCCATATCCTGCGATCAGGTGCAATGCCAATCCCGAGACCATGAATATCCTGATCTCTGAAGTAGTGTAAGCAGTTGCCGAAAGGTACTGGTTGGTTACCTTCATGATCCATCCGGCCTGAAAAATTCCGGCAAGAAAAAACAGGGTGAGCACTCCGAAAAAAATCCAGGAAAAAATACACAGGAGCGAAAGCAGCAAAGGCCGTTTGTCCCGTTTTAATTCCCTTGATTTGACCGGTTTGATCCCTTCTTCCATTGACTATTTCATTATTTTCAGATGCATACCGTAAAGCAGGATGAAGACTCCGGAAAACATCAGGTCGGCCAGGCCGGGGCTTCGCTGATGCAGAAAATACATCGGAGCAATGATCAACAGGATCTGGCAGATCGTATAGATATGGAACCCGGCCTTTTTCAGGTTCATCATCAGGATGGCGCCTGCGAGCGAGCCGGCATAAAGGATTGCTGAAACCAGAAAGAAAAGGGGAGAGGCTTCCGACAGGATGTCCATCCCGGGGATATTGAATTTGACGGCAAACTCCTGGACCATCTGTACAAAAGTTTCGTAGAACCCGGCAATGACAAGACTGGAGAATAGATTCATGCCGCTTCCAATGAAGGTAAGGATGCAGATGACAGTCAGCAGAGTAGGCCTTTTGGGAGCAGTCTCCGGAAGAGGTAGTTGGTTGTAATCATCCATGGGATCAGGCTCCGAATTTTGTCTTATCGCCGGAATAAACAGAATTCCCGAAACCCAGGATCGGGATAAAGATAAACCTGAAAAAGAATAATCCGAGGGTGAATCCGGAGCTCTTGCCAAAGCTTTTAGCCAGTCCGTCGAGGATGATAATGTAGATAATAAGGTTGACGAATGGGATGAGCATGAGCAGGATGTACCACCAGGGTTTGCCTGCAATTTTTATTCCGATCAGGTAATTATAGATCGGGATAATGGCTGCCCATCCGGGTTCCCCGGCCTTTTCAAACATAAACCATGCGCCAACGATTTCAACGACTATTGCCATGATTCCGAAAAGAATAATGGGGATGATCAATGCGGCCAACGCGGCCCACATCGGACAGGAATGTACAATTTCCATAGCTATCACTTTTTGGTTTATAAATACCGGGGAAGGAATTTCCTCCCCCGGAATGATTAAGCAGTGTTACGCAAGCGGACCGACAGTTTTCTCTACTTCATGAAGAATTTCACACGATTTTACCAGTTCTTTCATGGTGTTATGGTCGGGGTAGAGCGGGCGGTCGATATCGAGGAATGCCACATGTTTCCGGATCACCTCTTTGGCCCGTGTGGTGCCGGTTCCGAATTTATATTCGCGGAAGTCCAATGCCTGGGCTGCGGCCATAAATTCGATACCGAGGATACCATAAGCGTTGTCGAGTATCTGGAAGTTCTTCAGTGCGGTGTTCATTCCCATCGAAACGAAATCTTCCTGGTCGGCCGCTGCCGGGATCGATTGGATCGAGGCGGGCATCGAAAGGATGCGCTGTTCGACGATCTGCATATCGGCGGTGTACTGGCTGAGCATCAGTCCGCTAAACATGCCGGCGCCTTTGGTAAGGAAAGCGGGGAGACCCACGCTCAGGGCCGGGTGGTTGAGGCGGTTCATGCGGCGTTCGCTCATCACGCTGACCATAGTGATGCAGTATCCGGCCATGTCCATCGGAACCGACACGGGAGATCCCTGGAAATTGGCTCCGGAGAGCTGCAGGTTTTCATCCGGGAAGAAGATGGGGTTGTCGCCTACCCCGTTGAGTTCGATCTCCACCTGCGAACGGGCGTATGCCAGCGCATCGTGCGCGGCGCCGATCACCTGCGGAGTCGACCGCATGGAGTAGGCATCCTGCACCTTGCATTTTACCTTCAGTTCGGCCAGGTCGCCGCCATTCACGCACTTACGGATGGCAGCGGCGCTGCGAACGGCCCCCTTGAAGCCCCGGATCTCATGGAGTTTTGGATTATACGGACGCATGTTGGCCTTCATGGCTTCGAGCGACATGGAGGCGGCGATCTCGGCCTGTTTCAGCCAGTTGTTGGCATCA
Organism: Alphaproteobacteria bacterium; assembly: GCA_009928665.1. GTDB lineage: Bacteria > Bacteroidota > Bacteroidia > Bacteroidales > FEN-979 > CAIVAT01. The sequence goes on along the minus strand of SACF01000007.1, from coordinate 35,238 downwards.
TACAGGAACAGGGCGCTCATGGCCGTGAGCACGTTGGAGCCGTTGATGGTGGCCAGCCCGTCGCGGGCTTTCAGTCCCGGGACCGGGATGCCGGCAGCATTGAGCGCTTCCTTGCCGGTAAGGAGTTTCCCTTCGTAATAAGCATGCCCTTCGCCCATCATCAACAGGGCGATCTGCGACATCGGGGCCAGGTCGCCGCATGCTCCCACGGATCCTTTCTGGCAAACGTATGGCGTAACACCTTTGTTGAGCATGTCGACCAGGGTTTGCGTGATCTCCAGACGGGAGCCTGAATTGCCGTGGGCATGCACGTTGATGCGTCCCAGCATGGCACCACGCACCCATTCGATGGGCATCGGGTCACCGATACCTGCGGCATGATTGTAAATGAGATATTTCTGGAAATCCTTGACCTGTTCGTCGTTCAGCACTACTTCGGAGAATTCGCCGATACCGGTATTTACGCCGTACATGATCTCGTGGGCTTCTATTTTTCTTTCAAGCATCGCGCGGCATTTGTGGATGCGCTCAATGGCTTCGGGATGTAATTCGACTTTCTGGTTGTGGCGTGCGACATTCACTACATCTTCGATTGTGAGGCCGGAACCTTTTATGATTAATGTCATTTTTAAATTGTTAAAGGGTTGAAATGTAATCGTTTATTTTTGTATTGTTGAAAAGACAAGGAAGGCCTTGTCTTTATTACATGCCCGGTATTGTATTTGAGACAAGGCATGCGTTGTCTCTACATGAATTCTGCCCCGATGATCATGCTTCGGGGACAGAGGATCGCCGATGCCCAGGTGCGTTTGAGGGATTTTTTCATGCGTCAGAGATATTTATAAATGATTGAATAAGTTTTCAATTTTCCGTTTTCCGTTTTCCGTTTTCAATTTTCAATTTTCCGTATGATCTCTTCCAATGTCAGTTTTTCCTGCTCGCCGCTGTGCATGTCCTTGAGGGTAAGCAGTCCCGACTTCATTTCATCATTTCCGATCAGTACGACAAACGGGATGTTTTTCCGGTTGGCATATTCCATCTGTTTTTTGATCTTCACCGGGTCGGGGTAGAGTTCGGCCGGGATGCCGGCTTTCCTGATAATGGTCAGTACTTTCAGGCAATATTTTTCCTCTTCGCTCCCAAAATTGATGAACAGTACACGGGTTGCGGCTTTCAGTGTTTCGGGGAAGAGGTTCAGTTCGTTCATGATATCATAAATCCGGTCGGCGCCGAAGGAGATCCCCACGCCCGACATTCCCGGGAGTCCAAAAATACCGGTCAGGTTATCATAGCGCCCGCCGCCGCAGATGCTGCCCATGGTCACCCCGACGGCCTTGACTTCGAATATCGTGCCGGTGTAATAGCTCAGTCCGCGGGCCAGCGAGGTGTCGAAATTGGACCGATTGTTAAGCCCCAGTTCTTTCAGGTGTATCAGCACCGTGCGCATCTCCTCCAGTCCTTTAAGACCGGTTTCGGAGCCTGAGAGGAAATTCGTAAGAATTCCAACTTTTTCATCGTTTTCACCTTCGAGTGTCAGAATGGGGGTAAGCCGTTCGATCTCTTCCCTTCCGATGCCGCGTCCGGCAAGTTCTTCCTGAACCTTCTCCAGCCCGATTTTGTCGAGTTTGTCCATGGCCACTGTGATGTCGGTCAGCTTGTCCGGCAGTCCGATGGCCTCGGCAATGCCGGCCAGAATCTTGCGGTTGTTGAGGTGGATGGTCACCCGGATCTCCAGGAAGGTAAACACTTCATCGATGATCTGAACCAGTTCGACCTCATTCAGGAGTGAATTGCTGCCGATCACGTCGACGTCGCACTGAAAGAATTCACGGTAACGGCCCTTTTGCGGACGGTCGGCCCGCCACACCGGCTGAATCTGGTAGCGTTTGAAAGGGAAGGAGATTTCATTCTGCCGTTGCACCACGAACCGCGCAAAAGGCACCGTCAGGTCATACCGCAGCCCCTTCTCCGCGATCATCGGCGTCATCGCCCGGTAATCCAGAAGTCTGTCGTTGCAACCAGGAATCACTTCGGCAGAACCGGATTCTATTTGCTCAGTATTTTGAATTTTGAGCTTTGAACTTTGAACTTTGAATTCACTGTTCTGAATTTCTTCCAGGAAGTTTCCCGAATTTAAAATCTTGAATAGCAGCTTGTCTCCTTCGTCGCCATACTTGCCTAACAGGGTTGAAAGGTTTTCCATGGCCGGGGTTTCGATGGGCTGGTAACCGAAGAGCTGGAATACCTGACGGATGTGGTCGAAGATGTAATCCCTGCGGACCATCTCATCCGGTGTGAAATCGCGGGTTCCTTTTGGTATAGAGGTTTTTTGTGAAGCCACAGTCAGGTCTTTGTGCAAAAATAGGAAATCCCCTGGAAAGACAATAATTCAAAATGTAAAATGCAAATATCAAAATGCAAAATGAGGGATCGGCCATTTGATGATAGGCAATAGGCATTAGGCAATAGGGGAAAAAACAATAATTAAAAATTTTCACATTCTCAAATCCTCAAATCGTTTTCCATTTTCCATTTTCCATTGTCAATTGTCAATTGTCCATTGTCATTCACTCATTCAGTCAATTGATCAGACTGTCAGCCTTCGAGTATTACGGTTTTTCAATACACAGTTTAGAAAATCCCGGGGTGGACTGAACCTTCAAGTGGCCTGACGGATCGCTGTAAATGAAATAGGCATCGGTTCCGGGATGACCGTTGATAAACTTCAGCGCTTTCTCCAAACCCATGACCATACAGGCGGTGGCATAGGCGTCGGCGGTCATGCAGTCGGAGGCGAGAACAGTGACACTAAGGAGGCTGTGATGCACCGGGCTGCCGGTCTGGGGATCGATGGTGTGTGAATATTTGATACCGTTGCGGACAAAGAACTTGCGGGCATTTCCCGAAGTCGCGGCTGAGCGGTTGTCCAGTCTTAACTTCTGCTGCACCACCTGCGCAGCCGAATCATTGGGAGCTGGCTGCTCAATCCCCACCACCCAGGGATCTCCGCCTGGTTTGGCGCCTGAGGCACGCACCTCCCCGCCGATTTCAACCAGGTAATCGTGCAGGCCCATTCCTTCGAGGAACTCAGCTACCAGATCGACCGTGTATCCCTGGGCGATGGCGTTAAAGTCGATCATCACCCCCGGATCCTTTTTCACCACCCGGCCATCCTTTAATGCTACCTTCGTGTAACCTACCAGCCGCCGCAGCGAGTCGATCTTCGATCCGTCGACCGGTAACTGTTTTTTCCTGTAAAACCCGTAAGCCTTCACCAGGGGGCCCACTGTGATGTCGAAGGTTCCTTCTGTTTCAGCCGAAATCTCAGCCGACCGTTTAAATAGCCGTTCAAAGACCGGGTTCAGGCCCACCGGCTCGTTTCGGTTTATTTTGCTGATGATAGATGCCGAATCATACAACGACGCGGTTTCATTGATCAGCCTGAAGACCGAGTCGATGCCGGCAGCCACTGCCGATGAATCGGGATTTCCGAAATAACGCACCACAAAGGTGGTTCCCTGGGTGAAACCGGTAAAGGTAACCGGTTCTTGTTTTCGTTCACAGGAAACAACAATGGCCAGGATTACTATTAGCAAACAGGCGCTCTGAAGGGTGTTCGTTTTCATTTGCAAAGGATTTGGAAATAGGTTGAATTTAAAATCAGGCAATGGGAATTGGGAATTGGGCTCTAGAAGTAAACAATAATTCAAAATTCAAATCAGACATTAGGCTTTTGACGATAGGCAATAGGTAATAGGTAATAGGCAGTAGGGGGAAAAACAATAATTAAAAATTTTCACATTCTCAAATTAGCACATCAGCAGATTAGCACATTAGCACATTTTCACATTCTCAAATCCTCAAATCATTTTCCGTTTTCCATTTTCCATTGTCAATTTTCCATTGTCAATTATGATTCATTCAATATCAAAAAATCAGTCATTCATGCTTCTTTCTATGCTCAGCGTAAATTTCCGCTGCAGTTGTTTCCGGAAGAGCCATACCACGGCAAAATAGACTGCCGCTATGCCCAGCGATAACAATGCCGAAAGGCCGTCATCCAACCCTATTCCCGAGAAGAGGAACAGTCCACCGACCAGCAGTACCACCGGCAGAAGGTACGCGATTGTGATGGCCTGGTAGCCCAGCGACGATTCCATACGGATCTCCACGTGGTCGCCAATATCTATCGGCCACGACGGTCGGTCGACCAGGAAGCTTTTCTCCTGCTTTTCGGCCGCCGAACAGGACCCTTTGGCATGACATGATCCGCATGCAGATTCCGACAGAACAGTCACCTCAACGACCTTTTCTGTTATATTTTTCACAACTCCGTGACGACAAATTTGATCATTCATTGGTCTGAAAATCTATTTGTTACGATCTGATATGTGATTTTTGATATATGAAATGGTTAAATGAGTATGCAAGGATTAAAGAGATTCTTTGTAATATTGCAAAGGAACACAAAAAAATGAAATGATGGATTTTGCCACCACCTATATGGGATTACCGCTGAAAAATCCCTTGATCATCGGGAGTTCGGGTTTGACCCGCTCGATGGACAACCTGCGGGAATACGAAAAGCGGGGGGCGGCCGCCGTGGTCATGAAATCGTTATTCGAAGAACAGATCATGTTCGACACCAATCGTGTGCTCGGCTATCACACTGCCGACAACGCCTATCCGGAGGCGCTCGATTACATTACGGCCTTTACGCAGGAACATTCGGTAGCGGAATATATGAATCTGATCCGCGAGGCAAAGAAGACCGTCACTATTCCGGTTTTCGGAAGCATCAACTGCGTAACGATGAACGAGTGGGTGAAGGCGGCCCGCGACATCGAAAAGGCAGGGGCCGATGGATTGGAGCTCAACATTTACATTATGCCGGGCGTGTTGGAGATTGACGGTGTGGAGCGTGAAAAGATGTATTTCGACATCATCGAAAACGTGAAAAAGCAGGTGACTATTCCGGTGGCGCTCAAGATCGGCTATCATTTTACAAGCCTGGTGCAGACCCTCCGGAAATTTTCCTGGACAGGGATCAGGGCCCTGGTTTTGTTCAACCGGTTCTATACTCCTGACATAAACCTGAAGACCATGAAGCTGCAGGTTTCGCACCTATACAGTTCACCGGCAGAACAGGTGATCCCGTTGCGCTGGATCGCAATGCTGGCCGACAAGGTAACCTGCGATATCTCGGCTGCCACCGGCATTCACGACGCCGATGCCGTGATCAAACAGTTGCTGGTAGGGGCCACAACCACCCAGCTCTGTTCCACCCTCTATCTCCATGGCCCCGACCGCATCAGTGAGATCCTTGAAGACGTTGAAAAGTGGATGGAGCAGCATCAGTACCGGTCGGTAAAAGATTTCAGGGGAAAATTCTCCGTGAAAAATGCTGAAAATCCGGTCATCTACCATCGTGCCCAATATATGAAACACCTGGCCGGAACCGATTAGAAACAACCATTGGTTTACTATTGAATACGATTGACGATTTATGAATGAAGAAAACGCTTTCACCGGCGAATTAACTTTCCCTACATTATGAACAGCATCATCCTGACCGTAGCCACCCTTAGCATTCTTGGCATTGTATCGGCCGTGATCCTCTATTTCGTGGCACAGAAGTTCAAAGTGATCGAAGATCCCCGGATCGACCAAATCGCCGAACTGCTTCCAGCTGCAAACTGCGGTGGTTGCGGGTTTGCAGGTTGCCGGAATTTCGCTGAGTCGATCGTCAAAAACGAATCGCTCGAAAACATGTTTTGTCCCGTGGGAGGGAATGACCTGTTGAAACTGATCGGTCCCATCATCGGGCAGGAGGCCGTTGAAAAGGAACCGGAGATAGCCGTGCTGCGGTGTAACGGATCTTACGCCCACGCACCAATGAAAACCCGGTATGAAGGCATCTCCTCCTGCTTCTTTATGCATGCCCTCGGTTCGGGCGACAACGGTTGTCCTTACGGCTGCTTGGGCGGTGGCGAATGCGTAGCCGCCTGTACCTTCGATGCCATGTACCTGGATCCCGATACCGGTCTCCCGGTCATCATTCAGGATAAATGCGTGGCCTGCGGTGCCTGTGTAAAAGCCTGTCCCCGCAACATTATCGAGCTTCGGCCGAAAGGAAAAAAAGACCGGCGCATCTATGTTTGCTGTGTCAACAAGGAGAAAGGGGCTGTCGGAAAGAAGAACTGCGAAGTGGTATGTATCGGGTGCGGAAAATGTGTGAAGGAGTGTAAATTCGAAGCCATCTCCTTGGAAAACAACCTTGCTTACATCCATGCCGAAAAGTGTACCATGTGCCGCAAATGCGTGGCCGTTTGTCCGACCGGTTCCATCCATGAACTGAATTTCCCCGAACGCAGGAAGCCGGCTGCCGAGGCGCAGATCCAGGAAGCCTGAAATCCGAATTAGATACCAGAAAAACGCTGCATGCCATGTTGCTGAAAACATTTACCCTGGGAGGTGTTCATCCCGAAGAAAACAAAGTCTCGTCCGCTTCACCGATCAGGCGGATCCCACTTCCAAAAAGCGTGGTAGTCCCGCTGGCCCAGCATATCGGGGCCCCCGCCGAGGCCCTGGTAGCCAAAGGCGACAAGGTGAAGACCGGCCAGCTCATTGCCCGCGGCCAGTCGTTCATCTCTGCCAATGTACATGCACCGGTATCGGGCACCGTCACCAAAATCGACGACTTCACCGATTCGAGCGGCTATCGCAAACGGTCGGTACAGATTGAGACCCAAGGCGATGAGTGGATTGAAGAGGTCGACCTAAGCGAAACCTTTCACGGGGAAATAACCCTTTCGCGCGAAGAGATCATTGCCCGCATCCGCGAATCGGGTATCGTAGGCATGGGCGGCGCCACCTTCCCGACCCATGTGAAGATGATGGTTCCCGACGGGAAAAAGGCCGAATGCCTGATCATCAACGGAGTGGAATGTGAACCTTATCTTACTTCCGACCACCGGTTGATGCTGGAGCATGGCGATGAGCTGATGACCGGGACCCGGATCCTGATGAAGGCGCTTGGAGTTGAAAAGGCATTTATCGGAATTGAGAACAACAAGTCAGACGCCATCAACCGGCTCACTGAATTAAGTAAAAAATACCAGGGCATCACGGTGACCCCGTTAAAAGTAAAATATCCGCAGGGCGGCGAGAAACAGCTTATCAAAGCCATACTGGGGAGAGAAGTCCCTTCGGGAAAACTGCCCATTGAGACTGGCTGCGTGGTGCAGAATGTAGGCACTGCTGTGGCTGTTTACGAAGCGGTACAGAAAAACAAACCCCTCGTGGAACGCGTGGTGACGGTAACCGGTAAATCGCTAAAGAATCCCTGCAACCTGCTGGTGCGCATTGGCACCCCGGTGTCGGTCCTGCTTGAAGAGGCCGGCGGAGTGCCAGCTGACACCCGCAAAATCATCAATGGCGGCCCCATGATGGGGAAAGCGTTGAACTCGCTCGAAGTGCCGGTGGTCAAAGGAATGTCGGGAATCGTGGTGATGCCTGAAACAGAGGCCGGGCGTAAGAAAGTAAACAACTGTATTCGCTGTGCCCGGTGTACCTTCGCCTGCCCGATGGGGCTGGCACCTTACCTTATTGCCCAGATGGCCGAAGCCAGTATGGAAGAACGGGCTGAAACAGAACGCGTGATGGACTGCATCGAATGTGGTTCCTGCGCCTACACCTGTCCGTCGGGCCGTCCGCTGCTCGACAACATCCGGGTGGCCAAATCGAAAGTCGGACAACTTATCAGATCAAGAGCTAAATAATATCCTATGGCAAATCTCTTAACCATTTCCGGATCACCGCATGTGCATGGTGATCAATCCATCCGGAAAATCATGTGGGGGGTGGTGACTGCACTGATCCCCACCTTGCTGGTGTCGTTCTGGTACTTCGGCATCGGCGCTATCCTGATCTGTGCCGTGGCGGTTGCCGGCTGCCTTGTCACCGAATTCCTGATACAGAAATATATTCTGAAGGAGGAACCCTCCATTGCCGACGGTTCGGCCGTGATCACCGGTCTGCTCCTGGCCATGAATGTTCCCAGCAACCTCCCCTGGTGGATGGTTGTGATCGGCTCGGTGGTGTGCATCGGCGTCGCCAAGATGCCATTCGGCGGCCTCGGCAAGAATCCTTTCAACCCTGCCCTCATCGGCCGTGTCTTCCTGCTGATCTCCTTCCCGGTAGCCATGACCTCCTGGCCACTACCGGTGCAGAACCGCTGGGTGCTCACCGACGCCGTTACCGGTCCTACCTCGCTGGGAATCGTTAAAGAGGGGCTTGACAAGGGCGACACCATCAGTCACCTGATGACCCAGGTTCCATCGTATGCACAGATGCTCTTTGGCAACATGGGCGGGTCGCTGGGAGAGGTTTCGGCACTTGCCATCCTGCTGGGAGGGATCTACATGCTCATCCGCCGCATCATCACCTGGCACATTCCGGTATCTTACATCCTTACCGTATTCGTCTTTGCCGGTGTCCTGTATGTGGCTGACCCGTCGCAATTCATCGACCCCTTCTTCCATCTGTTGGCCGGAGGGTTGATGCTTGGGGCGATATTCATGGCCACCGATATGGTGACCTCGCCCATGAGCAAAACCGGCATGTTGGTTTTCGGTTTCGGCTGCGGTATTCTTACCATGCTGATTCGTGTTTGGGGCGCCTATCCCGAAGGAGTGTCATTCGCCATCCTGATCATGAACGCGTTCGTACCGTTGATCAACAAAGGTTTTAAATCCGCCCGTTTCGGAAAGGAGGTGAAGCATGGCTAAAAAAGAATCGACCTTTCTCTCGATGACCCTCACCCTGTTTCTGGTCACCTTTCTGGCATCGCTCGCATTGGGAGTGGTTTATGAACTTACCAAGGGTCCAAAGGCGCTGGCCGAAAACACCAAGAAAAACTTCGCCATTAAAAAAGTGGTGCCTGCCTTCGATAATGAACCCAACACAGAGGCTTACCGGATTGCCTCGGCCGACGGCGCCGACTCACTGACCTGCTACCCTGCCCGTAAGGAGGGAAAACTGGTGGGAACTGCCATTGAGTCGTTCACGATGAAGGGATTCAGCGGATTGATCCGGGTAATGGTCGGGGTCACACCCGAAGGGGTCATCTTTAATACTTCGGTGTTGGAGCAGAAGGAGACGCCGGGATTGGGAACCAAGATGACCGAACCCTTTTTCAAGGACCAGTTCAACGGAAAAAATCCCATGGATAAAAAGCTGATGGTTAAAAAAGACGGCGGCGACGTGGATGCCATCACGGCATCGACCATCACCTCACGGGCATATTGCGACGCATTACAGCGGGCCGCCGAAGCATATATGAAAGGAGGCCGCCATGAGTAACCTGAAAGAATTTACCAAGGGATTCATCAAAGAAAATCCCGTGTTTGTGCTGCTGCTGGGGATGTGCCCCACCCTGGGAACCACGACCTCGGCAATCAACGGTCTTGGGATGGGCTTGGCGACCACCTTCGTTTTGGTGGCATCAAATGTTGTGATCTCGCTTATCAAGAACGTGATTCCCGACAAGGTCCGGATCCCTGCCTTCATCGTGGTCATCGCCTCGTTCGTGACCATCGTCGATCTGCTGATGTCGGCCTACTTCAACACCCCGGGACCTAACGGCGAACCGAGCCTCTATGACAACCTTGGCATCTTCATCCCGCTCATTGTGGTCAACTGCATCGTGCTGGGACGTGCCGAAGCTTTTGCCTCCAAAAACAATGTGTTCCTGTCGTTCCTCGACGGACTGGGTATCGGACTGGGTTTTGCCTTTGCGCTCATGATCCTCGGAACCGTCAGGGAACTCCTGGGGAGCTATAGCTTTTTCGGGATCCGCCTGATCGACACCGACGGGATCCTGGTCTTTGTGCTTGCCCCCGGCGCATTCATCGCCCTGGGCTTCATCATTGCCCTGATCAACAACCTGAGAAAAACAAGATAAACAAAAAGCCATGGAATACCTGATTCTTATCATATCAACTGTATTTGTCAACAATATCGTACTGGCGCAATTCCTGGGGATTTGTCCGTTCCTCGGCGTGTCAAACAAAATCGCGACTTCAACAGGGATGGCAGCAGCGGTGCTCTTCGTCATGACCCTGGCCACCATCGTTACCTGGCTGGTGTATACTTACATCCTCCTGCCTATGGGCATCGGATTCCTTCAGACAATTTGCTATATCCTTGTGATTGCTGCCCTTGTACAAATGGTTGAGATCGTGATGAAAAAGATGAGCCCGGCGCTCTACCAGGCCCTTGGAGTGTACCTTCCGCTCATCACCACCAACTGCACCATCCTGGGTGTCGCTATCCTGGTGATCCAAAAGGATTACGATCTGGTCAGAAGTGTAATTTTTGCCGTCGGAAACGCCATTGGTTTCGGCTTTACCATGATCCTCTTCGCGGGTATCCGTGAACAGCTCGAACTGGTAGGGATGCCCCGCGGAATGAAAGGAGTGCCCATCGCACTGGTTGTGGCCGGACTGATGGCGCTGGCGTTTATGGGATTCGCGGGAATTGTTTAACGAGACATCAGGCATTAGCGAATAGCGAATAGGGTATTTTATCATTCAGTCAATCATTCAGTCAATCACTCAATCACTCAATCACTCAATCACTCAATTCAATCAGTCAATCAATCATTCAATCATTCAATCAATAACTGAGGTTTATGTTTACTTTAATGATTTTTGTGTTTATCATTGGCTATGCGGCTATCGCGCTTGAGCACCCGCTGAAAGTCAATAAATCGGCCACGGCATTGCTGCTGGCAGTAGTCCTCTGGGTGCTCTTCGTAATCGGCGGAGAGGGAATTCTCGTAAGCAATACAGGATTCCAGGAATACCTCCTGAAAAACCCGGACGGGAGTTTTTTAGACTGGTTATCGCACCATGCCCTGCTTGAACACCTGGGCGAGATTTCCGAGATCCTTTTCTTTCTACTTGGAGCCATGACTATTGTTGAACTGGTCGACTCGCACGAAGGGTTCAGGATCATCACCGATAAAATAACCACCCGCAACAAAGTAAAACTCCTCTGGGTGATCAGCATCATCACCTTTTTTCTTTCGGCCGTGCTCGACAACCTTACCACCTCGATCGTCATGATAGCGCTGTTGCGTAAGCTGATCTCCGACAAAAAGGAGCGCTGGTTCTATGCCGGTATGGTGATCATCGCGGCCAACAGCGGCGGCGCCTTCAGCCCCATCGGCGATGTTACCACCATCATGCTTTGGATAGGCGGACATGTGACCACGGTGAACATCATAGTGAAAACTTTCATCCCGAGTGTTCTCTCCATGGTTGTACCGCTGGCGCTTTTATCCTTTTCAATGAAAGGCGAACTCCAGAAAATTTCTCAAAAAGTCGATGAACATAAACATGATCCTACCTCCTCTTTTGAAAGAAACCTGGTCTTTTATCTCGGTGTGGGTTCTCTCTTGTTCGTTCCCATTTTCAAAACCATCACCCATCTTCCGCCTTACATCGGTATCCTGCTGGGTCTCAGCGTACTGTGGATCGTCACCGAGATCATGCATAAATCGAAAAATGAAGAGTTCAAGTCGAAAGTGACGGTAGCTCATGTTCTTCGGAAAGTTGACACCCCCAGTGTACTCTTCTTCCTGGGGATCCTGCTTGCCGTAAGCGCCCTCCAGACCGTCGGTCACCTGGACCTTTTAGCTAAAACACTGGACAAGCATGTTGGCAACCTTTACGTGATCAACGTCATCATTGGAATACTTTCAGCTGTTGTGGATAATGTACCGCTGGTGGCAGGCGCCATGGGGATGTACCAGAACACCTTCGTTCCCGACCATTATTTCTGGGAAATGCTGGCTTACTGCGCCGGAACCGGAGGCAGCATCCTCATTATCGGTTCAGCTGCCGGCGTGGCGGTAATGGGCATGGAGAAGATTGATTTCATCTGGTACCTGAAGAAGATCTCTATCTGGGCTCTGATTGGTTATTTAACCGGTTCCCTTGCCTACTGGGTCATGAGTGTTTCCATTTTCCATGCTTAGGGGAGAAGGCCAGGCAATTGATATATATTTTTTCCATATATTTGGAAAAACTTTCCTGTATCATGAAATCCTGTCTCTTGCTGCCGTTATCACACCTCATCTTGATGGTGTTGCTTTTCCTACCGGTGTTTTCATTTTGCCAGAAAAAATTTTCTTTCGAAAAAGTCACGCTCAATGAGATGACCATGAAGTGTTGTCCGTTCGATACAACCGCCGGGGCCATGGTACTCGGTGATGTCGGTACGACCCATTTTGTCTATGATGACAACATTGGCTTCTATATGATCTACGAACGAATGGTGCGGATCAAGATCTTCACCAAGGATGGTTACCAGGAGGCCGACTGGGTAATACCCATCTATCACACCGACCAGAAGGAGGAGGGAATTACGGATTTCAAGGCCAGGACTTATAACCTCGTGGGTGGCAAGATCAGCGAGACAAAGCTCAAGGATGAGTCGGTCTTCAAGGAAGAAGAGGACCTTTACCAGCTCAACTACCGTTTCACCTTTCCGGCTGTAAGGGAAGGTTCGGTTATCGAACTGAAATACAAGATTAAAACACAGTTTTTTCACCATTTCCGGGGTTGGCAATTCCAGTGGGATATTCCTGTTCAGTGGAGTGAATACACGGTGATGATCCCCCAATATTTTCATTATGGCCGGCAAACCTATGGCTATCTTCCCTTTGTCATCAACGAGGTGACCGGCCGGCCCAATTCGATCCAGGACATCCAGGGTGGCAAAAATGCGATTCATTACGACGACAACATATTGCACCTGGCTGCAAGGAATATTCCTGCCATCAGGGAGGAATCGTTTGTAAACTCGCTTGACAACTATACGCAGAGGGTTGAGTTTTCATTACACTCTTACCAGTTTCCCGACCAGGTCTTTGTAAAAGTCAACACCTCGTGGGAGCAGATCACCGGGGACCTGATGCGGGATAAGGATTTCGGAGGGACGTTGAAACGGAGTGGTATCGTTAAAGACATGACCGGCACCATCCTGGAACAAACTGATGACCCTTTCCGCAGGATGCTCCTTGCCCGGGAAATGATTTGCGACATGATGCAATGGAACGAGAAGTACTCCATCTATCCGACTACAAACCTGAAAAAAGCGATGGAGAAAAAATCAGGGAACTCTGCCGACATCAACCTGCTGATGCTGATGTTGATGAAAGAGCTGGGATTGGAGGCAAATCCGGTTCTTCTCAGTACCCGCGGCCATGGCCTGGTATCGGAGTTCGGCCCGACGATATCTCACATGAACAATGTGATCGCTCTGGTCAGGATCGGCAACAAGGACTACCTGCTCGATGCCACCCGTCACTGGCTGCCGTTTGATATGCTGCCATTACAGTGTCTCAACGGGAAAGGCCTGGTGATAGGGGAGGAGAGCATCCGCTGGGTGCCTTTGCTGAACAGCGAAAAATACAACCGGATCATGTTTGCCAATTTTACGATAGGCGATGATGGAACACTCGCCGGGACCCTGGAATCGTGGTTCAGTGGTTACGACGCAGGGATGTACCGGAACCAGCTTGCAAAGGAAGGGAAGGAGAAGTTCAGTGAATCACTGAAAAAGGGTTTTAAGAACTGGGAGGTAGATGAGATCACCATTACGAACTCCGACAGCATTTCTGAGCCATTCAAAACCGGGTTAAAAATTACCGGTCAGGACATCGCCATGGCAAGCGGCGATATGATCTACCTGCCAGCCTTGGCCGGATTGGGCATGACACAAAATCCATTTGTCCAGGAAAACAGGCTTACTCCGATCGATTTCGGTTGTCCGGTAAAAGATAACTATGTGTTCACATTCACCATACCACCGGGTTATAAAGTTGAATCAATACCCGCAAATGCAAGACTGGAATTGCCGGAAAAAGCCGGCTCATTCAGGTTCTTCATCACTGCCGAAGGGGATAAAATAAAAGTCAACAGCCAGTTTTCAATCACCAGGACTCAATTCTTGCCCGGCGATTACAAGAACCTGCGGGATCTGTACACGCAGATGATCGCCAGGCAGGTCCAGCAAATCGTTCTGAAAAAGAGTTGAGTCATGCATACCCGAATGATACTCCTTTTCCTCTTTTGCGTTGCATCGACCCACGCTCAGGAATTAAAATACCCCCTGTTCACGATTGACCCCGCTCTGAAAAAGGATGCAGCGGCGGTGTTAAGAAAGTATGAGTTTTCACTGGAGATCCATTCATTGCATTCTGAGACGATAACCACCCGAAAAGCCGTGACCATCCTGAAGGGTGATGCCGCAGAAATGGCCAATGCCATGGTCATATACAACAACTGGTCGGATGTGGAACGTTTCGAGGGTGCGATCTATGACGGTTCAGGCCGGTTAATCCGCAAACTGGGGCGGAAGGATATTCAGGACATAAGCGCTATTGAGAACGGCATTCTCTACTCCGAGGAACGTGCCCAGGTGATTCGCCCGCTGGTGCCGGCCTATCCCTATACCGTGGAGTACGAGATCAGGCAATCCTTCCGGAAGATGCTTGCCTATCCCACCTGGATCGTTCAGCCCGCCTTTGGTGTGGCTGTGGAGTCAGCGACCCTGAGAGTCGATGCCGCTGAAGGACTTCTACCGAGATCCAGGCCGATGAACCTGCCTCAGGATATAATTACCGGCGGCGACGGCAGGAAAACGATCACCTGGGAGATGAAAAACATTCCTGCGCTGACGGAAGAACCCTTGTGCCCGCCTGTAACTGATCTCTCGCCACTTGTAATGTTTGAACCTGCAGAATATGACGTGAAGGGTTACATCGGAAACTTCAGCTCCTGGAAAAGCCTTGGAGCATGGCACGCGGCGCTTAACGAAGGCCGTGGGGAACTGGCACCCGAAACCATTACACGGGTGCGTTCGCTGGTGGATGGAGTTGACAGGATTACCGAAATGGTTCAAAGGATTTACCGTTACATGCAATCGACCTGTCGTTATGTGGCTGTCAATACGGGCATCAGTGGGATCCAGCCTGAAAAGGCCGAGACAGTGGCCCGACTGGGATATGGCGATTGCAAAGGTCTGGTCAACTATACCCAGGCATTGCTCAGGGCAGCTGGTATTCCCTCTTTTTACACCCTGGTAAGAGCAGGCAGGGATGCCGAACCGGTACAGGCCGACTTCCCGGGCGACCAGTTCAACCACATCATCTTATGTGTGCCGGCAGGTAGTGACACAATCTGGCTTGAATGTACTTCGATGCGACAGCCCTTTGGATTCCTTGGGAACTTCACCGACGACCGCGCTGTTCTTTTGGTTACTCCTGAAGGTGGAAAACTTACCCGTACCCCTGTTTACCCGAAAACGCATAACACCTGCGCCAGAATGATCCGGACAACGGTTGATTCGCAAGGGAATGCCACCGTATCGCTCTGCTCGGAATACCGCGGCCTCCAGGTGGAACCGGTTTGGGAAATGAAATACCAGGATGTCGTTGAACAAAAGGAGTCAGCAAAAAATCGGTACAAAATCCCAGGTGTTACTTTCAAAAACATTACTTACGACACGATCGACCAACCCCTGCCGGGAGTGACTGAACGGGCAGAGGCCACAGTGCCACGCTTCGCCTCCTTCACCGGTAACCGCATGTTCCTGCCACTGTGGCTTTTCATGGACAGCCCCGGAATTTATCCCAAATCCGATTCCAGGAAGTTTGACTTTATCAGGACCTTCGCCTACATGGATGCCGACACACTGTTGATGGACTATCCCGCAGGTTATACCGTCGAAAGCTTGCCCTCGCCGGTTTCCCTCGACACCCGTTTCGGAAAATACAGCATGAAAGCTGAAAGCAACGGCAACAGTTTAAAAGTAATACGCCGGGTGGAGATGGAAAAGGGCCGGTTCCCGGCTTCCGAATTCAGTGCATTCGCAGAGTACCTTCGCCAGATATCCAAAGCCGATAAATCAAAGATCGTTTTGATAAAAACAACACCCTGACCGGGCATGTCAAACCCCTCATATTCCTCCCTTGCCTTGCTCCAATAAACTCAGGACCGGGTATTAACCTTGAATAAAAAACCCTTTAACCTTCATCCTGAAAACAGGGTGCTCCTGAGTTGCATTCGATGTGGTCGTAAGATATTCTCGGGAAAATGAAACGCTTTCCAGAGGGATCCCGCCGTGTTACAACGGAATGCTCCGGGTTGCGGAATGACCTGGATAATCGACAGCCGTCACCTGCAGCATGGCCCCATTCAGGTCAGAGATGAATGATTCGGTTTCGTACACCCATTCATCGTCCAGTTTGGCCGGGCCTGCTGTTCCTGATTCGAGGATCCGGCCGGTGCCTGAGACAATGGAAACGGTGACTGTCCTTACAGGAACAATGTTTTCCACCGTGATGCGGAAGCGAAACCCCCGTTGTCCTTCATAGCCCGACACATCGACGCCGGAGATCACCGCCGGGTGGAAATAGTCCTTGATGTACATGGAATTCGCGCTGCATGTGCCGGTTGCGACACGTGTGTACACCGCGCGTATCTCCGGATCAGCGAGTGCAAGAGCAGCAGCTCTGACCGCTTTCCTGAATCTGAGATTTTGTGCGGGCAGGGGTTTGTTGCGTTTATTTGTTTTCCGGGTGGGGCATTGCTGTATCACCTCCACGCCGTTCAACACTCGTTTATAGAATCCGGTTTTTCCGATTTTACCGGTGAAACCGGAGAAGGCATCGGGTTTGGTTTTTCTCATATGGCATCACTTCTCCCGTTATACACGTTCATCAGTAAATCGCGGAGGTATTCGGGCGCTTCACCTGACCCTTCCTTCGGCGCCCAGGAAGCAAAATTTTTGTCGTCGACGGGGTCGTAAGGGCCATTCTTGACTTCATAGACGGTGGTTCCGCTTTCAAGCGCGATGATGGTATGGAACGTCCGGGGTGCGATCTCGACGCCGTAGCTGCCATTCAGCGGATCGAGGAGGATGTGGTCGGACACCGAACCGTCGGGGTTGAACTCGACCACCACCATACGGCCTCTGAGTAAGATGAAGGCCTCCACTTTGTCGGGATTTTCATGCTTATGCGGGCGGATGTACGACAGCGGTTCCATCACGTTCAGCAGCCGCTGCAACGGATCCGACAGCGCCGGGTGGAAATTGTGGTTCATCCGGCGGCGGGGGGAAAGCCGGGCCTTATTGGCAATCTGGTTGATCAAACAGGTATCGATGGGTATCACGAATTATTGATTGACTGAATGATTAATTGGTTGTATGCATGGATTTACGAGTGCCGGAATTTTCGATTTACGATTGAATTGTAAAGGTACGATTAATAATAATCAATCACATATTTACCAGACCCTCTTACCTGTCTTGGTTAACGACCGGCTTATTCGTATTAAGTTATTGCTATAGCTCTAATCCCTTATTTTGAACTTTGACAATTGTATTTAAAATTTCCTTATATTTTTTTAGGTTGATTTTAGTTCAAGTTAATTGGTTAAAGATTTTTCTTCGGCTGGACTCCACATGACCTCAATGAGAAATCTGTTATTTCTGGTCACGTTAATCACAGTTTTTCTCATTACTGAAGGACCTCCCGGTCGACAGGATCCTGCCTGGCTATGGTTTCGAAGCACCGAGGGGGCCGGTGGAGGCGGAGCAGGAACAAGGACATTTCATGACCAACAGGATAATAGCGGTTTACAATCTTCAGTGACAAACGCTCCTTCAGATTGACATCAAACTAAGCAACTTCCTGGTCGAAGCGACAGAACTGTCTCCGAAGGTAAATATTGTTAGGGTTGTTGGCAGGAAGGAACAGATTATCGATGATTTCGTGAAACGGCAAGACTGGCCAGAATTTGCCGGGTCGCGAAGAAATCGTGGAATAAAACAGGTTAGGATTAGCTTTTTCGAAATAATTTCATAATTTTACAGATAGTTAGATTTTAAATATGTACCGGCTTTTTATGATCCTGGGCCTGTTGCTCACTTTCAGCGAGATCAAAGCCCAATGGCAGGTAATGAACGGTCCGTGCCAGGCCGGCATCGGGCCATTGCTTATCAAAGATTCCACCATTTACGCCGGAGGCCGTGATCAGCGTGGTGAATTCTTTGTATCCTACGACAATGGCAATCATTGGCTATCGATCAATGATGGTTTACCAAAAGATAATTCGATGTATAGTCTTGGATTTTACGGTTCCACACTATATGCCTTAGGCGGACATCTGTACAAAACGGACATTAAAGATTTCGATTGGAAAATTGCGGACTCAGAATTACCGGACAATTCAAAAGCCGGAAAAATGATTAATCATGATTCCCTGCTTTTCATGCAATCAAAAAATGGAATACTGGTATTGGGAGATTCCGGCAATACCTGGCACCTGAAACCAGATGGATTACCTCCGGGTTACAAAACTCTTTTTACGTGCTCAGAAAACCGTTTCTATATTGGAACCCAGGAAGGAGAACTCTTTTATTCAGATGATCATTGTGATACATGGATTCCATATAATACGTCAACATTGCCAAATTGGGAAATCACCTCTCTGATGACAAAAGATTCAATTATGATCGTCGGAGTTTACGGAGGATTATACAGAACCACGGACCAGGGAAACAACTGGACAAGATTGACAGATCCACAGATAAATTTGGTATTCGATGAAATGTTTTACGACACAACTTTTTTCTATGCTTCAGGTATGGGCTATGGATTATTCCGTTCACAGGATGAAGGATTGACATGGTCTACTTACAATATAGGAATGATTCATCATAATATCAATTGTTTGAAACAGGCAAATGGTTATCTGATTGCCAGTACTACCGACGGAGTCTATAAATCCTTTGATCTGGGAAATACATGGATGCTCAACAATGAGGGGTTGTCCAAAGCCGGTATCCAGGATTACACAATGGACGGGCAATCCTTATTTGCTGCGACATATCTCGGAGTGTTCCGTTCAACTGACCATGGTAGTACCTGGGAGTTGCTTATGCCGGCTCATGGCAGCCTCTATGATATTTATTATCAATGCTTGTGGCACTATAAATCCATTCTCTTTGCAGGTTCAATTAATGGATTGTACCGATCAGTCGACGAAGGCACATCTTGGACTTACGATACTTTATATCTAAAAAACCGGTGTATCAATGTCATCCGTTCGAAGGACACCATCCTTTATGCCGGAACAAAAACCGGTTTATTCCGTTCAGTTGATAACGGCATTTCGTGGTTGGTTATTCTTCCCAATCAGTCGGTATATGATATTGCTTTTTCCACTGATACGATTTTCGCGGCATGTTGGTCGGGAGTTTTTTGCTCTCCCGACAAAGGAATTAGCTGGGTGCCTGTTAATGATGGATTGGCAAAACCCTGGTTGTACTCGATATGCTTAGCCCGGTCGAAACTTTTCGGTGGAGGCAACTACCTCTACCGATCGGCAATTAATCCTGTTTTATGGACTAAATCGACAAACGGAATATCACTCCTGCCTAACATGTTGGATGAGGTCATTTCTTATGATTCCATTGTTTTGTGCGGTCATACGTCGGGGGTGTATGTTACGACCGACCTGGGCAACAACTGGGTTCTCCGCAATGAAGGATTCCCTGAGTATATTTATGTTCGTTCATTAATGACCAGGGATACAACCATCTACGCTGGAACTTTATTTGGTATCTGGAAAAGACCAATATCGGAAATGTATTTGTTGAACGTGGTACCCGACTCGATGGTATTGGATTTTATGCCCGGAAGCAGGGATACGCTGTACATCTCAACCAATGCAAACTGGACCATGACCGATTCGCTGCCGCCCTGGTTGTATGTCAGCACCATGAACGGTTACGGAAATGACACCGTTCTGATTTCTGCCACCGAAAAGAATCCCACAGTAACCCCCAGAACCATAGAACTGACGATCGTCGCTTTCCCCGCTCCGGCAAGAAAAATTACCGTTACGCAAAAAGGGAAGCAGGCGGGTACAGGAAATATGTATAAAACTGCTGTACAGATCTATCCCGTTCCATGCCAGGGTGTTTTTTATGTCGAAAGTGAATTCCCCATCAACCGGATCACGGTCTATAACAACCTTGGTATCGTTGTCGAAACCCGGGAATGTGGCCATGAAGACGGGAAAGAAAGATTTAATATCGACGACACCGGGATCTTTCTGGTAAAAATCCAGACCGGAAATGACATTATTTTAAAGAAAGTCGTCATCCTCTAAGCTTTTTCCTGTTTTTCACGTTGGCAGAATTCGCACCCGCTATTGGCAGGAATTTTCACATGGTTTGATACCAGTAACACAAGTATGTTTACGTATAGTTTTTATTACCCGGATGATGAACCATGCTGAATTCCCCTAAGTCTGGTTTTTCAGGTATCGGGAAAGGAGCGAAACTTCCAACGGTATCCCCGATATCAATGGATTCTGTCGCTATAATGATTCGGGAAATCCTATTCCATGACGTTTAACGATTCTCTTCGATGGTTTGGAATTCTACTACACCGACTGTTTCACTACTTTCTTTACTGTCCCTTATTATCGTTCCCGTGTAAAGAAGATTCTGGCGGGATTGGGGATAAAAGAGCTCGGGCCAACCGATATGTCGATCGTGGCGCCTTAAAATACTGAAGGATCATCTAAGTTTTTTGAATTTTGACACTTGAACTTTAAATTTCATTTCTGCCCTTCCCTCGTTTTCCATTTTCCATTTTCCATTTTCCATTGTCCATTATTCCTTGAGTACATCTATTCTTTTTAGTAAGCGGTAGAATGACAGCCATGATAAGTAGCAAAGGAAATCTGTATCTTTGAACAGTCGTTATTGATGTTTTTGGTTCGAACCTGCTCCATGGAATCTTCCTTGACCATTTATTTTTTCTCCGGTACCGGCAATGCCCGTAATGTCGCCCGGTGGATCTCGGAAGTAGCGCAAGAAAGAAGCATTCCTGCAACAACAATCGACATTGCCAGGATCGACCGGAAACACATCATTCCCCCGCCTCCTGACTCCCTGATCGGATTCATCTCGCCAACCCATGGTTTCAACTATCCACCGGCGATGATGTATTTTATTTTCAGGTTCCCGATGGCGAAGGGCAACCGGGCAATTATCATGAATACCCGCGCAGGGCTGAAGCTGTCGAAATGGTTCATCCCGGGACTGAGTGGCCTTGCCCTTTGGCTGGCAGCGCTGGTCCTGCTCGTGAAAGGATACCGGATTGCTGGGATGCGCTCGATCGATCTCCCTTCCAACTGGATCTCGATTCATCCCGGCGTCAAAGAAAAGGTAGTGGCATCGATTTACGGCCGGTGCCGACAGATCAGCAGGGCATTTGCAGAAAAGATCCTCGATGGTAAACATGAATACCGGGCTTTTCGCGACATCATCCAGGATCTGATTATTGCTCCCGTCACCATTGGCTATTTTTTCGTGGGGAGGTTTATTTTTGCAAAATCGTTTTATGCAACCGACGCCTGCGACAAATGCGATCTTTGCATAAAAAACTGTCCTGTAAAAGCGATCCTTACGGTCGATAAGCGTCCATTTTGGTCTTACAGGTGCGAAAGCTGCATGCGCTGCATGAACGATTGTCCCCGGAGGGCAATCGAAACGGCGCATGGGTATATCATCGGCATTATGTTCCTGATCAACTTGGGAATCATCAGGTGGTTCTGGCAGTTTGTCGGTAACCTGATCACCATGAACGTCGATAACGGCTGGATGAGGCTGGGAGTGAACATCACAGGATGGTTGCTGACGTTTTTTTCGCTGGTTATATTATACCGGCTTTTTCATTACCTGCTGAGGTTTCGCTGGATACGACCGTTGTTTTACGTGACCTCGCTGACACGTTTTAAATTCTGGCGCCGATACAGGCCGAAGAATCAATTTGCTTCAGGTCCTGAAGGAGAAAAAGAGAAGTGAACTGAACTGGTCAGGATCCGGTAAGCAGCAATGCCGCATGAATAAATCAACCGAAACGCTCTTTGATCTTTACGGCATTTCTCCTGCTGATGTTGATAGGATCCAGATTGCCGGGGAGGTAAATCCGCAGCCCGTAGTTGAACCACTTTTCAATCCTGTCGATCATCCCGATGTTTACGATGGCCGACCTGTGAATCCGGCAAAAATGATTTTCGGGAAGCCTTTCTTCCCATTCGCGCATGGTCTTTAACACAAGCCCGGTGGTTCCTCCGGTAAGATGCACCTTTGAATAATCGGCTTCGGATTTGATGAGGACAATATTGCTGATCCTCAGGAACCTGAGTTGATTCCCGAAATGAAGAAACAACTGATCATCATATTTCAGCTTTTTCCCTTGAAAAACCGTTTCCGGCGCTTCATCCCGGAGCCGCATCAGTGATGAGGCAAGCCTGTCGGGCGAAACAGGTTTCAGCAGGTAATCGAGTGCGTTCACTTCAAAAGCACGGATGGCGTATTCATCATACGCTGTGACAAAAATGATCTTCCCGCTGAACGATATTTCATTGATGAGATCGAAGCCCGATTTCCTGGGCATCTGGATATCGAGAAACAGTACATTAGGGTTGACCCGTTCGATTTCCGTCTTTGCCGATTCAACGCTGTCGGCCTGCCCTGCCACATTGATTTCGGGATGACTTTTCAGCAGGTTGATCAGTTCATTCCTCGCCAGGCGTTCATCGTCGACAACCATTGCCTGGAGTATTTTGATCTTACTTCCCTGATTCATATCTGAAACATGGATTAATTAGAGCCTGTTTAAATTTAGTTAGTCATGTTCAATCGTAAATTTTAAACAGTTTCTTAATCTTGCCAGATTCAATTCCACCCGGCGTGCAGCGAAATCCGAAACCGGGACTTTGCCGGGATCCATCCCGTTTGATTTTCACCCGGAACTGCCCGCCATGCGTCGTTAAGCAGTCTCCCCGGTTATCTCGCGGATGCCGATGGTCACGCAGACCTGATCAGTTTCTTTGTCAATCCTGAGATAATGACTTTCAGGATATGCATTTTCAAGTCTCTTCTTTACATTGTCTAATCCTGTACCCGTCCCATTACCCGTTTCCTGATCATGCTCCTCTTTCTCAATCCATTTCCCTGAATTGCATATCCTGATCACCAGATATTCTTTTTCCAGGGCGGTTTTGATTGTCAGTTTTAGCGGTGTATCGCTCGTTTTCATCCCGTATTTGATTGCATTCTCGATAAGGGGATGGATCAGGAATCCAAGGACCCTTGTTTCCTCGGTGGCAGGATCAACCTGGTAGTCGATCACCAGGTTTTCTTCAAACCGTTTTTTCTCGATGGAAAGATAGTGTTGCAGGGCCTTGAGTTCCTCGCGCAGCGGCCTGAAGGCGATATCCTTATCGATAAGCGAATACCTCAGGAATTCTGACAGCTCGGTGATCATTTCTCGTGCAGCTTTCGGATCCTCGTCAATAAGGGCGCGGGTTGAGTTGAGGGAGTTGAACAGAAAATGAGGGTTGAGCTGGTACCGGAGCATCTCGAATTGCGATTTCCGGGCCAGGTGGATAGCGTCTTCAGCTCTTTTTTTCTCCAACTGCAGTTCCATCCAGTAGGTGATGGCAAAATAGAGGGTACTCCAGGCGAGGAGGGGAATGAAGTTCATGACCGTTGCCCGCACGAACGACAGGATCGTAACGTTCTGGAGGAACTTTTTTACATATCCGGGGTCCCAGAATTTCATGCTGATCCATATGTCGACCCAGTACCAAAGCGGGCAGGCAAGGATCATCATGCAAAGGGCCAACGTAAACATCAGCCCGTTCCGGTTGACCTTTTTCCGGAGAAAACGGAAATAATAACGGAGCATGACCGTAATGCCGAATCCGACCATGTAGGTGAACAGGAAAAGCATATTGCTGATGAAGCTGCTTTTTTCAACCGATTTACGCATCAGAAGGAAATATGCTATTCCATAGAGGGCCCACCCGAATATCTGGAGGATCCAGAAGAGGATATTTTTTTGCCTTTTGGTCATGAACCGCGCACGTTGATTCTTTTAATCCCCCGCCTCCTGCCTGGAAGGTCAAGGAGCGGGGGATAACCCGGAGTTCAAAGATAATTGAAATTAGAGTCCGGTGATCTCTTTTCCGTTTCCGTAAAGAAAATGATCGCCTTTGGTTACAACATATTTTAGTTTTACGGGATAATTCTTTGCAGACATCTCTTCAGTGAACTTCTTAAGTTCAAAAGTAGTTGTTCCTGCATGCATCGGGATCAACATAACGGGACTTAGTTTCTCGACCATGTACTCAACTCCCAGTTTCACCTGGTTAGGTGAACCCAGACTGCACCCTCTGATGGGTGCAAAAGCCAAATCGATCTTTTTACCTTTGGCAGCAATCCAGTCAATTTCATCGGTAAACTCTTTTGCAAGCTTATCGGACCTGTTGGCAAGATCACCCGGGTGGAAGATCACAAGACCGTCGACTTCAACAAGAAATCCGCCGTCAACGTCGGTTGACTTCACCACTGAAATGTTCATTCCGTTCACCTGCTTCTCGCCATGAATGGGGATAAAGTTATAGTCGGCCGTTGCATCCTGCGGGTTGAAGCACATCACATAATCGATATTCTTTATCGTCTGTTTCCACCGGAAATAATCCTTGTTGTAATGATCGCTGTGATGGTGTGACGAGAACACTGTCACATTCTGATTTTTAAGTTCGTCAAGGTTTATGTACCCGCAGGCGAGCGATGAATCAGGAGGAGCGGCCTCGGCAGGAGTGATAAAATAGTCGAAAACCAGCAAATGGTTTTTTGTCTTGACTGCCCATCCGCTGTGGCCCAAAAACCAAACAGCAGCCTCCTTCTCACCCAGCGATTTTGTGAGCAAATCGGGTTGACTGATGTTCTGTGCCAGCGAAGCATCAGATCCGCCGGCCGTAAGCAATGAATAGGCAATCTGTTTGTGACCGTAATTCCAGGCCAGGTCAAGGGCCGATTTCCCCTCCTTATTCTTCATGTTCACGTCGGCTCCGTTTTTAATAAGGTAATCCGCAATATCCTTTTTCCCCAGCGCAACAGCCAGCATCAGTTCAGAATATCCAAGGTTTTTTTCCGCGATATTCAAAAAGGCTCCGTGTTCCACCAACAGCTTCACCACGTCAGGATTTCCTTTTTTTACAGCGAGATACAGGGGGGTAAGACCGTCCTGGTTGAGAACATTGATCTTTGCCCCGCTGTTTATCAGGTTCCTGACCATGGCCAACTGTCCCGTGTTTGCCGCTGAATGCAGGGGAGTTGTTATTCCGCTGCAGCATCCGGACACCTTTCCGTGTTTACAGAATAATGGATTTACCTCTGCACCGTTCAGGATCAGGAATTTGCTCATCCCATCGGGATTGCGTGAATAAGCAGCATTGTGAAGGGCAGTCTGTCCATTACTGTCAATCGCATTAATGTCAACCCCGTGCTGCAAAAACAATTCTGCCACGTTGACGGAACCGCGGCCGGCTACGGTCATCAGGGGGGTCCTTCCGGTATTTCCTTTCATTGTCGCTTTGGCTCCGTTTTCGATCAGGTATTTGGCGGCATCGTAAGTGTTCGGATTCAGGGCCCAAAAAATGGGAGTCTCGCCATGATCATCGGTTTCGTTGACTCTGGCGCCACGCTCAACGAAGAGTTTCACGATTTCGGTACGTCCAAACGACACGGCGCTGTGGAGCGGAACGAACCCTTCTTCACTCTTTGCGTTAACATTCGCTTTTTTATCGAGAAGGAGTTGCGCGGTTTCAATGGGTCCGTAAATGGCGGCATAAAGAAGTGTCGGCCATTTTATTTTGGTGACTGCATTGACATCGGCGCCATTCTCGACCAGGTATTTTGTCATGGCCGGGTGCTTCCCCACGATCGAATAAAACAAAGGGGTTACATCGTTGTCATCTTTGACATTGATATCGAAACCCTTCGATGCAATGGTTTTGTACAGATCAATGTCGCCAAGCCGTGCTGCCATGTGGACAGGCAGTGTGTTTTCATTGTCACCGATGGAAGCGTTGGCGCCACGGCGGATCAGCTCGTATGCAATTTCTTTCTTTCCTTCCGCCAGCGATTTGTTGAGCGGTGTAAGTCCCTGGATATCTTTTGCATCCAGCAACCCGGGATTGTCGTTCAGGATTTTAACTACTTTTTCAAGATTTCCTTCCGTTATGGCTCTGGAAATCTCCTGGCTCCAAACTGTAAATACAGTCAGGAAGGCCAGTGCTGAAACAATGATTCTTTTCATTTGTGAATGATTTTAATTTTAATGTTTCTAGTAAATTACCCGCATTTCGGGGCGGAATATGGGCCTGGGGCTATGCCCCGGGGTTCATACCTTTTGATTGACTTCATGGAATCCCCGCATCCGGATAGGGATCTCAGAAGATTCCGCTCTGCAGGGCATATCATGGTTCCATGGTTTCCTGCAAAATTCGAATCCTGAGGTCCCGCATCAAACGGAATTTCGATAAACGGTAATTCTGTTCAGGTAAGAAGTAAAAATGTACCATCCACATGAATGAAAAAAAAGTAAATTCGATTCCAACTTTTTCGATTTCCGGGTGTCTTTTTATAAAAACAGCTGATTTGGCCGGACAGGTTCCCGATAATAACCGCGATTTGATCCTCCTCTGTAAGGAAGGTGACCGTGTGGCTCAATATAGGCTGTACAAACAATATGCGCACCCGATGTACAATCTGTGTGTAAGGATGGTGGTCGATAGGATGGAAGCGGAAGACCTGCTGCAGGAGGTCTTCGTGAAAATCTTCCGGGAGATCCGGCGCTTCCGCGGTGAATGTACTCCCGGAGTGTGGATGCGGCGGATCGTCATCAACCATTGCCTGAACTACCTCAGAAGGAAAAGGATTGTTTTTCAGAATGTTGACTCCCTTGAAAAAGAAGATGAGCCCGACGAACCTGATTACCCGGAGATCAGCCCGGAACTGATCAACCGCTCGATCGGGGAGTTGCCTGAGGGAGCCCGCGTTGTGCTTGTGCTTTACCTGCTTGAAGGATACAGGCATGCCGACATCGCGGCGATGCTCGGGATCTCTGAATCCACCTCAAAGTCGCAATACCGTCGGGCGCTGAAACTGCTGCGGGAAAAATTCAACGTAAATGTAACTGAAGATTGGGATGAAAGAAAAAATTGAATCCCTGATCGAAAGCCGGAAAGACCGGATCGATGTCGAGTTCCCGGACGAAGAACGCATCTGGCAGGGCATCTCAGGGGCACTGAAGCGGGAACAGGATATGAAGCGGCTGTTTTATGCCATGGCAGCCTGCCTGGTCATTCTTGCAACCGTTGGAACAGGAATCCTGATGGTTCAGAAACATAAGATGAAGCCTGACGGATTCCATGATGCGACAGTAACGACTTTCAATATCGTACCGGAAGAAAGCATGTTCAGAAACGTTTTGCTGCAAAAGATGACAGAGGTACAGAATGCTGAGATCAAGCCGGTCATTTATCGTGAAATGGAAGGGCAGCTTGACCAGATCGACCGTCAATACGACATTTACAAGTCTGACCTGCATGAAATGGGTCCACAGCCCAGGATTCTGCAGGGAATCATTCGCTGCTACGAATTAAAAATCAGAGTTATCGAAAAAACATTAAAGGAAATCGAAAAAAACAATCAGTATGAAAACAAGAAAAAACTTTTATAGAATGTTACTTCTGGCCATGCTTCTCGTTTTTATTATTCCCGCCCAGGGACGTACATTGCGCGAGCGCCAGGAAAAGATCACCCGAGAAATTACCATAACTCCGGCTACCCGGATATCGTTTGAGAATAAGAATGGTCCCGTTAAGGTTGAAACCTGGGATAAAAATGCCGTTAAAGTAGATATCCAAATTGTGATCGACGGCGAAGACAATGAGATTAACAAGGTTCTTGAAGCACTCAGGAACCTGGAATTCATTAAAGATAACGAAACCGTCCTCTTTAAGACAAGGTTCTACAAGATGATGTCAGGAGTGATACCGGGTCATTTCAAAGTGATTTTGCTCAACGGGACAACAGTTCGTTTGAACAGACTCGATCTTTCTTATGTTCTGACCATTCCGAAAAACAACGCATTATCGGTTAAAAATGCCTATGACAGGCTGACACTACCCGACCTCACCGGTAAACTCAACCTTGACCTCTATGAGTGCGATCTCACTGTGGGCACCATTGCCAACGATGCAGAAATACAACTGAAGTATGGCAAAGCAACAGTGGATTCAGTGATGGATGTGAAGCTGACGCTGTATGAGACCACCCTGTCACTTGCGAAAGCAGGAGACATAAGAATAGACTCCAAATATTCTTCCGTCGACATTAAGGCTGCGGGATCGTTGACCATCGATTCTTACGAAGATAAGATTACTGTTGCCCGGCACGGGGATGTCAGCGCCGTTGCAAAGTACACCACGCTGAACCTGGCCGGTTTCAACCGCGGGACATTCGACCTGTATGAATGCCAGCTTAAAACCGGGGATGTCAATATCCTTGCCATTGGCGCGAAATATACTTTGATGGAATTTCAATCGTGTCGTGCTTTGGTATTCACCACCTCCTATGAGAACAAGCTCCGGGGGGGAATCATCGGGGACCTGAAGGCCAGCTCCAATTACTCTTCATACAGGATCGACCGGTTCGAGGGAAAAATGACCTTTACCTCCAGTTATGAAGATGAAATCATGGTGAAATCGGTTTCGAAGAAGTTCACAGGCCTTGATCTCGATGGAAAATATACGGAGCTAAGCCTTATTTTTGAGTCTGAGGCAGCCTATAAGATTAACGCCGATACCCGTTATACCGATTTTGATTACAGGAAAGAAAATTTCAGGGAGATACAATATCACAAGGAAAATGAGGAATTCAGGTATGTTGCTGTAACGCAGGGAGCCGATGAATCAACTGCCCCGGTGATCTCGTTCAGGATGTATGAGGGGAAAGTTGTACTACGGTGAAAAAGGATGATTGTTCAACTCTTCGTCCAACCAGTCCTCCCGTTTAACAAATGGCGAAATGGCGAAATAGCGAAATAGCGAAATAGCAAAATAGCAAAATTCCTTCGTTTTCCATTTTCCGTTTTCCATTTTCCATTGTCAATTATCCATTGTCAATTGTCCATTGTCAATTATCCTTTGAGTTTTTTGTACCGTATCCTGTGCGGCCCGGTATCGCCCAGTCGTTTCTTTTTGTTCTCTTCGTAGTCGGAATAGGAACCTTCGAAAAAGTACATCTGCGAGTCGCCTTCGAAAGCGAGGATGTGGGTGGCGATGCGGTCGAGGAACCAGCGGTCGTGCGAGATCACTACGGCGCAACCTGCGAAGTTCTCCAACCCTTCTTCCAGCGCCCTGAGTGTATTGACGTCGATATCGTTGGTCGGCTCGTCGAGGAGCAGCACATTGGCCTCCTCCTTCAGGGTAAGGGCGAGGTGCAGCCGGTTGCGTTCGCCGCCTGAGAGCATGCCGCATTTTTTCTCCTGGTCGGCGCCGCTAAAGTTGAACCGGGCCACATAGGCGCGGGCGCTCATCGTACGGCCGCCGATCTGCATGTTCTCGGCGCCTCCCGATATGACCTGGAACACTGTTTTTTCGGGATCAATGGCGTTGTGGCTCTGGTCGACATAGCCGATCTTCACCGTGTCGCCTACGCTGAAGGTACCCGAATCGGCCTGTTCGGCGCCCATGATCATGCGAAACAGGGTGGTCTTACCTGCTCCGTTGGGGCCGATCACCCCCACGATGCCGGCGGGTGGGAGGGTAAAATTCAGCCCTTCGAACAGCAGCCGGTCGCCAAATGATTTCGAAACCTCCGTGGCTTCAATGACTTTGGTGCCTAACCGTGGACCGTTGGGGATATAAAGCTCCAGTTGTTCTTCCTTTTCGCGGGCATCCTCGTTCATCAATCGTTCGTAGGCCGAAAGACGGGCTTTCCCCTTTGCCTGCCTTGCTTTGGGCGACATGTGTACCCACTCGAGCTCGCGTTCGAGGGTCTTGCGACGGCGGCTCTCCATCTTCTCCTCCATGGCAAGGCGGTTCGATTTCTGTTCGAGCCATGAGGTGTAGTTTCCCTGCCAGGGAATCCCTTCGCCGCGGTCGAGTTCGAGGATCCAGCCAGCCACATTATCGAGAAAGTATCGGTCGTGGGTGATGGCGATCACCGTACCCTTGTATTGCTGAAGATGCATCTCAAGCCACTCTACCGACTCAGCATCGAGGTGGTTGGTGGGCTCGTCGAGGAGCAGGATGTCGGGTTCCCGGAGCAGCAGGCGACAGAGGGCCACCCTGCGGCGCTCTCCGCCCGAAAGATTTACCACCGGCGCGTCGGGTTCGGGGCAGCGCAGTGCGTCCATGGCCCGTTCCAGTTTGCTGTCGAGTTCCCAGGCGTCATGCTGGTCGAGCAGTTCGGTAAGTTCCCCCTGCCGTTTGATCAGCTTGTCCATCTCGTCGTCGGTCATCGGTTCGGCAAACCGGTTGTTCACCTCCTCGTACTCCTTCATCAGCGCCACCACTTCGGCTGCCCCTTCCTCGACAATCTGACGGACCGTCTTGGTGTCGTCAAGCTGCGGATCCTGTTCGAGATAGCCTACCGAATAACCCGGAGAGAATACCACCTGTCCTTGGTACGATTTCTCGACCCCGGCGATGATCTTCAGCAGCGTCGACTTACCGCTGCCATTGAGGCCGATGATGCCAATCTTGGCGCCATAGAAAAAGGAGAGGTAGATGTTTTTCAACACCTGTTTGTGCGGCGGGAAGGTCTTGGAGACACCCACCATGCTGAAGATAATTTTTTTGTCGTCGGACATTTTTTAAGGCATTGGGAATTAGGCAATAGGCAATAGGGAAAAATTCAAGACCAGACATTAAGCATTGGCTATTTTTGGGAAAAAAGTTCAAAGCTCAAAGCTCAAAGTTCAAAATTCTCAAATTAGCACATCAGCACATTAGCACATTTTCAAATCCTCAAATCATTTTCTGTTTTCCGTTTTCAACTTTCAACTTTCAACTTTCAATTGTCAATTTTCCATTGTCCATTGTCCATTGTCCATTGTCAATTTTCCTTTGTCATCAGCGTTTCGATTTTCTCCGTCTCTTTTTCCCAGTTGAAGTTGCGCAGTACGAATTCGTAACCGGCGTTTGCGATTGAGGCTGCCTTCTCAGGATGATCGAGCAGGTCCTTCACATAGCCGGCGTACCCTGCCGGGGAATCTGCCACCAGGATCTCCTCGCCTGCGCGGGCATTCAGGGCTTTAAAAGCAAGAGGAGAGGTGATACACGGGATCTTCATGGCCATGGCTTCGAGCAGTTTATTCTGCAATCCTGTCCCGATCTGCATCGGGGCGATAAAAATTCGGGCGCTGGCATAACAGGTCCGCATATCCGGAACCCACCCGCTTACATCCACATGTTCCGACTTGAGAACCATGACCCGGATGTTGGGATTTGCACCCGCGATCAGCAACCTGAGGTCATTTTTTTGTTTCAACAACTCCGGTAAAATTTCATTCACCAGGTATTCGGCGCTCCGGATATTCGGCGGGTAACCCATATTACCTGTAAAAACGAGATCGTAGCGCTTTTCCGACTCAATCGGCGAAAAAAACTCCGTGTCGACGCCATTGGAAACCACCACGATCCTCGCCCGGTCCGGATGGGGAATCAGGTCCCGGTCAGGCGCGGAAATAATGATTTTGTGATCGAAGGCATCAAACACCTCTTGTTCATACCGCAACATCCGCTTGAGTTCGATGCGGAGAAAAGGCTTCAGGTAAAACGGCGCGGTCGACAGCCGGCGGTCAATCCCTTTGGAAAATACGTCCTGATAGTCGAGCGTTTTCGGAATGTCAATGCCTTTCACGTATTCTGCAACCCTGACCAACTGGCAGAAAATATGATCGGGTTTTGTGTCGCTGATCAGTTTTCGGACCTTCGCGACTGCCGATTTTTGATAAAAGTAACCTACCTGCAAAGGTTTGGTCGAAAACAGGGTACTGAGCAGGTTGAAAAATATGGTTATTTTGGAAATAGGAATAATATGAATCGACTTGACATATTTACTCAGGATGGGAATAGCGTCTTCATGCAAAACACCGTCGTTCAGCGCACAGAGTATGATTTCATGCTTTTTTGACAGTTGTTTGATTTGATGAAAAGCTCTGAGCTTATCGCCTTTTTCGGTTGGGTAGGGCACTCTTGGTAATAGAAAAAACAATCGCATGAAAATGGGTTGGTTTGGGCAAAAATAAAAAAATCCCCATTAATGAAGAAGGTCAAGGTAAAAACCCTGAAGTTTTTTAATGAGTTCACCCGGTTCATAGGAGGCAGAGACCAGCGAACGGGCCTGACTTCCGATTTTACGACACAATTGCCGGTCGGTGACGCAAATGGAGATCATTTCGAAAAATTCGCAGGGACGGTCGGCCAAAAGAATATTTTCCTGATTGGTACATTGGATGCCTTCTGCACCCAGTGTTGTGGAAATTATGGCCTTTCCGGCTGCCATGCCTTCAATAATCTTGATCCTGATCCCGCTTCCTGAAAAGAGCGGGACGATCATTACCGATTTGGATTCCATGAACTCACGGGCATCGGGGACCTCACCAAGCACCACGACATTGGGTAGGTCGAGTTTCAGCATCCATTCCGGCATTTCACGACCGGCAAGATAGTATTTCAAATCGGGGAAATGGTTGTGAACATCAGGCCAAACTTCTTCAAGGAACCACTTAACCCCTTCCTGATTGGGGATCCAGTTCATCGAACCGATCGTAAACAAGGAAGGAAAATCTTCTTTGGTATCATCTGAAACGGGATTCATGACCCTCATGCCAAAAGGAAGGTCGGTAACCGGTACAGGTCTCCGGTTTCCTCCCGTCTTTAGGAGTGCGTTCCTGAAAAAATCCGCGTCGTTTGGGGTGATGGCGACGATGCCATCGTAGTGATCGAGAATGTTCATTTCATAATTCCGGAGCGTTTCCGAAAGATGCCTGATATACCAGGATTTCAGGGGGTTGCGTGTTTCGGCAGCAACCCTTTTCCAGATCAGATGCTCAATGTTGTGGGCTCTGAGTACAACCCGTGCCCGGGAATATTTCCTTACAATGTTAATATAAGGAGACATAAAAATGGTCTCCATCTGAACGATGTCAAAATCATCTTCGGAAAGGATCTCTCTGAGCCGGTTTTCAAATTTCCGGGATATGAATCTTTCGACATGGTAAGATTTCCGGGTGAAGAGGTTCAGAAACGCCGGGATTACCCTGACCTTTAAGTCGAGCCCGATAAGTTCCAGCCCGGTCTTTTCGCGATAATCAGCAGGAATGCCGGAATCGGTAATATGATATTTATATGAATTGACTGCCAGCACTTTAACCTGATGATCCCGATCGGCCATTCCGTCGATCAGCATGTTCATGGCCATCGGTCCGCCTTCACGGGGAGGCCAGGGTGATTTATTGCAAAGGAACAGGATCCTCATAACCGTTGTTCAGGAATTCGGAATAACTTACCGAAAAACCGGTACCAGGCATCGATATTGAAGAGCGATGCGTCGTTGGTCGATTTAATGGTCAGGAATATGCCGATGGGAAGCAATATTGCTGAAGAGATCCACATCCCCTGCCAGGGCGGGAGCTCTCCTTCGGCGGTATACTTTTCTCCCACAAATGAAACCACCCAGTAAAGAATGAAAAAGAGGGTGGAGATTACGGCAGGCATCCCCAATCCGCCTTTCCTGATGATGGCTCCCAATGGGGCGCCAATGAAAAAGAGGAGAAAGCAGGCAATGGAGAACGAAAATTTTTTGTGAAGAACGATCTGATGTTTATAGATCAGTTTATTGCGGGAATAAAGATTTTCGGTTCCGGATTGCAGCGATTGTTTTGCTGCAAGAGCCGTGTTACGTGCATTTTCAAGGATTCGTGCCCGGTCGGCCGGCTTGAAATTCAGGATTACGGTCGGATTGAATGTCGGTAGGGGTGGAGTCTTTGTTGATTTTTTGATGTTGAAATCTGACTGACTGTAAAACTGCAGGTTTTGCAGATACGAACGTTCAAATCCCGCCCTTTCGGTTATAAGTTGTTTCCGGAGCGAATCGATGGAGTTCTGCAGTTGCACGATGTTCTGCATTTCGTAATTCTTCTTGAACAGGTTTTCATCGGTCCGCGTGAGTTGAAACGCCGAGAGATCGAACATCTGATACTGTTCAGAGAAGCGGGATCGCTGAAACGGCCGGGTTACCTCATTATTTCTCAAATCGATCCGTTCTTCGTAGTTGGTGCCGTCGTACAACCTGAATACCAGAAATTTTTTATCGGGCGAGAGTTCCATTTTACCCCATGATGCAGTCGTCAGGGATATATTCCCCATATGCTTGGTGTGATCATAAACCATCACGTTTCGGATGGTGTTCCCGTCTTTTTCCTTGGTTCCGACCCGTATGACAAACCCTTCAATTCCATTGTAAAAAACACCTTCTTTCAGGTTGAAGGCCAGCTTCTTTTCTCTTACATCATAGAGCAGGGATAGGAATTTCAGGTTGGCCACAGGAAGTACATAGTTTGAAAAATAAAATCCCAGTCCGCTGATCAGGATGGATACCACGATGAGCGGGCGCATGACCCTGCTCAGGCTGATTCCGGCAGCCTTGATGGTCACCAACTCGTAATGTTCGCCAAGGTTTCCGAATGTCATCAGGGAAGAGAGGAGGATCGCGAGGGGTAACGCGAGCGGGATAAAGGTAGAGGAGGCGTAGAAAAGTAATTTGGCAATGATGTACCATTCAAGGCCCTTCCCGACAAGATCATCGATATATTTCCATACAAACTGCATCAGCAGGATGAAAAGCGCGATAAAAAAGGTCATGATGAGCGGCCCCAGATAGGATTTGAGTATGAAGAGGTCGAGTTTTTTCATGGCATGACTTCAGACATTGCAAAGATAACGATTAACGTGAAAATATCGTATTTTTGCGAGGAAGAAGACAATGGACAATTGACAATGGACAATGGAAAACGGAAATTGGAAAACGATTTGAGGATTTGAAAATGTGCTAATGTGAGAATTTTTAATTATTTTTACTGCTTATCTCCTTTGAACAAGTATCAAAAACTGCAACCGGCGGCTGATAAAATGACCCCTCCCCGCCCTCCCCTTGAAGGGGAGGGAGACCCTTTGCCAGATATTGAAGGAAAAATGATCATTGAAAGACATTTAT